>DATJOM010000029.1:0-37570 GCA_035507095.1 Candidatus Acidiferrum sp. | reverse complement strand
GCATTGCAATCCGGTTGAGACGGTGGTGCACGTGGTGGTGTTGATCGTCACCGCGGCCACGGCCGGCACGAGCGGCGCGCCATAGGGACCGCTGAACGTAAGCACGACCGATTGGGTCGAGGCGGGAATCGTGTTCCGATGACGGCTCGCGCCGTCGGATGCCGCCGTTGGGATGATGAAAGAAATCCGCTCCGGCGTGCGCCCGCTGCTCGTAGGGCTTTGCGCCGCACCGCTGGTCGGGGGCGCGCTTCCGCCGCCGCACCCAGCGAGGAGCACGATAGCCGACAACGCGACCATGAGACGAGGTAGTACCGCCATGGGTCCCTCACCAATCGAAAGCTAGCAAGCCAATGGCGACGTTAGTCGGCTTTGGAAGGCGCACCTTGTCTTTGACAGGTGGGAAGCCCGGGACGTATAATCCCACGCGTTGCCTTCCGACCAGAAGGGGTCCCACCTGGACGGTGGGACAAAATATTTTAGGACACGATGTCCGGTCCTGATCGGCAAGCGATCGGGAAAAATATGGGGATGTAGCTCAGCTGGTAGAGCACTTGCTTCGCATGTAAGGGGTCAGGAGTTCGAGTCTCCTCATCTCCACCAATTGAAAAGCCCGCAAGTTTATACGATTTGCGGGCTTTTGATTCTGCAAGGGACACGACGTTCGACGCTTAAAGACGCGGTGCCCATTTGCTCGTCATCAGTTCCGGTTGACCACCAGATTTAGCGAGCCCGGCTCTACACACCGAACGCCAAACGGCCTTGGATGCGGACACGGTTTTTGTTCGCCCCGAATGTACACGCTGTACGAGTATCTCGAACCGACACCGGGCGTCACCTGAGAAACGAGCCGCTCACCACCGCTGCCCGAACACTCTCCGGTCGGCCGAACCTCGGCCATCCACTTCACTTGCGGGCCGCCGCGAAATTGACTGAAGCGAACGCCGCCCGTCTGGTAGCCCCCAGGCCGGACCCATCGTGTGCTGCCCGGTTCGATATGCCACGTCGCCTGAATCCCGTACGACCAATAAACCGTAACCCACGCGCAGTACTTTGTATCGTTATGCCAGGAATAGCTCACAGAGACGGATTCGTCGGCTGAGCTGGCGCCTTGGGTGCCGGAGGCAGCCAGCACGGCTGTGATGAGAACGACACATAGCACCCGGGCAAACGCCCATTTGCTCGTCTTCATGTCCGCTAGACTACTCCGATTCCGCGTCCTCGTCGAGGGGCCGGCGGACCTTGACCACGATCAATTCCTTTCGCCACATCGGTGCTCTTGATGACCGCCACCACCATCGGAAGCAGGAGGCGAAAACCCTCCTTTGTGCGTCCGCGCATCTAAGGGGTCAGGAGTTGCAGTCTCCTCATCTCCACCAATTAGAAATTCGGCGGCTTCGTGATCTCCACGAGCCTACGATCGAAAATAGGAAAGCCGGCTTTTAACGCCGGCTTTCTTTACCACTATCGACCGCTTACAAACGGCCTACTGCGACCCGCCGCTCCACGACGTTCCGTCGGTGAACTCGACGCGCACGACATGGCATTGCGCGTTTGCATCGATGTACGTCGAGGGCGGATAGTAGGACCGCTGAACCGTCATCATAGCGCCCGGCTTCAGCTCCACCTTCGCCGTATCCGTGACCGTCCGTCCGTGATACGAGCCGGTGACGGTAATCGCGGAGGTCGTCTTGGTACTCTCGTTCACGAGGGTCACCGTGACGCCGTTGGTCAAGCTGACATTGGGCGTCAGGACTGAGTTCCCGCCAACCTGCCTCGACCACACCGTGCACGCGGCAACGCGGACGGGCGAGCCGCCTACCAGCGCGAGCGCCTGCGTCATGAGCGCCAAGCCTGCGGCTAGGGACAGTCCCAAACCAAAGAAAACACGCACGGCAAACCTCCTCGCCTTTGGCGTTTCCTTCATCCTAGAACGCTACCCGGGCCACCGCTACCTCCTTTCGGGTGACTAGCCCGCATCGAGGCCCGTGTCTTTCTTCCGCCACCGAACCGGCGACACGCCGAACTGCGCAAGGAACCAGCGCGTGAACGAGCCGGGCGAGGCATAGCCCAACAGCTCCGCAATCTGCCCCATCGAATAGCCCGGCGTCTCCATATACCGCAGCACCAGCTCGCGCCGTACGCTATTGACGAGGTCGGAGAAGACCTCGCCCGAGGCTTCGAGATGACGCTGCAACGTGCGCACGTTCATGTTGAGTTGCTCCGCGACGTGTTCGATCGTCGCGCGGCCCGCCGGCAACATCAACTGAATCGTTCGACGCACGTCGAGCGCGATCGAGCGATCGTGTGCGCCGGGAATCGCTTCGACAAAATCTTGCGCGTAGCGCGCCAGCGCCGGATCGGCAAGCGGATTGGCAAGATCCAGATCGCCGGCCGGGCACACAACACCGTTGAAATCGCTGACGAATTCCAGCCGTCCCTTGAAGATCCGCCGATGAACTTTGAGATCCGGCGGCGCGTCGTGCGTGAAGTTTACGCTGTAAGGGCGCCAACGCGCGCCGAGCAGCGAGGTACACATCCGCGAGAGCACGCCGAGCGCGAGTTCATTAGCCTGACGCATCGAGCCCGCGTAGGTCGCGAGAACCTCCTGACGCAAAATCACCATTTTCCCATGGTCCTCAATATGAATCGCAACCGCCTCATTGACGAGATGCCGGTAGTCGATCATCGCGACCAGTGCGTCTCGCAGCGTTCGCTGGTGCTTGAGCAAGAGGCTCACAACGCCAAAATCCGCGAGCTGGCGCGACTCTGCCATGCGCAGGCCAAACGTGGGCGAGCCGCTTAAACGGGCCGATTCCTCGAGCAACGCGACCACCTGCGTGGCCCCGAGGCGCCCGTCGCCATCGGCAAGCATCGCGCGGCTCAAGCCCAGACGAAGCAAAAGGGGATCGGGATCAAACCCAAGTTGCTGGGCGACCTCGAAATAATTTGTGAGCGCGGCTGCGCGTACGAACGTGGCCTCTACCTCCTCACGCCCTGTCATGAAATGTACATGGACTGGCATCAAATGAGAAGCAGACGGTCCGGCAATCTCCTAGATTTCCAAGGATGGCAAAAGCAGTTCGCTTCTACGAGACCGGCGGCCCCGAGGTTCTGCACTACGAGGATGTAGACGTGGGCGACCCCGGACCCGGGCAGGTTCGCCTGCGGCAGGTCGCCGTCGGCCTGAACTTCGCCGACACGTACTTCCGCAACGGGACGTATCCGGTGGCCTTGCCGGTCGGCATGGGTGTCGAGGGGGCGGGAGTCGTCCAAGCCGTCGGGCCGGATGTCCAAAGCGTTGCGGCCGGCGACCGCGTCACGTATACCGGCTTCATGAATACGCTCGGCGCGTACAGCACCGAACGCCTGATTCCGGCCGCGCCGCTGATGAAGCTCCCCGAGACGATTTCGTTCGAGACCGCAGCGGCGATGACGATGCGCGGGCTCACCGCCTCGTACTTGATGCGCCGCATTTACGACTTCACGCCGGGCGAAACGATTTTGCTGCATGCCGCGGCGGGCGGACTGGGCCTACTCGTTTCGCAATGGGCCAAGCTGCTGGGGTTGCGGGTTATCGGCACCGTTTCCAGTGACGAGAAGGCCACCATTGCACGCGCGCATGGCTGCGATGACGTGATTTTTTACACGCATGAAGACGTTGCCAAGCGCGTCCGTGAGCTGACTGCCGGTGCCGGTGTAAGCGTCGTGATCGATAGCGTCGGGAAGAGCACGTTCACGGCGTCGCTCGACTCGCTACGCCGTCGCGGCCTAATGGTGTGCGTCGGCACCGCCTCGGGTTCGATTCCGCCGTTCGATCCGATCCTGCTCGCGATGAAAGGCTCGCTGTATCTCACGCGTCCGGCGCTAGCGGATTACATCGCCGATCCCGCCGAAAAGGCGACGCTCGCAGCCGAGCTGTTCGATCATGTCGGCGCGGGTCGCATCAAGGTCGAGATCAATCGGCACTACGCACTCGAAGACGCAGCGCAAGCGCACCGCGACCTCGAGGCACGCAAGACCATCGGTTCGTCGATTTTCGTCATTTAGTAGACGTAAGGAGCATTCACCATGCGTATCCAGCCGCTCAGTTGTGCATTAGGCGCCGAACTCGTCGGCGTCAACCTCGCTGACGCAATTTATGACGATGGACTTTTTGAAGAGCTGCGTGCAACACTCTTCGCGCATCGCGTGCTTTTTTTGCGCAATCAAACGTTTACGCGCGCGCAGCACGTTGCGTTTGCGCGCCGCTTCGGCGAGTTGGAAGATCATCCGGTGGTCGCCAGCGACCCCGAAAACCCGGGCCTCGCACGCATCTACAAGACCCCCGATAAACCGAACGATCGCTACGAGAACGCGTGGCATTCGGATGCAACATGGCGCGAGATTCCTCAGTTCGGGGCCGTGCTGCGCTGCATCGAATGCCCACCCGTCGGCGGCGACACGATGTGGGCGAACATGGCGCTGGCCTACGAAAAGCTGCCCCCGAGCGTGAAGGAGCAGATCACGAACCTGCGCGCACGGCACAGCATTGAAGCGAGCTTCGGCGCGGCGATGCCCCTCGAGAAGCGCCTTGCGCTCAAAGAACAGTTCCCGGATGCGGAACATCCGGTCGTGCGCACGCATCCGCAGACCGGCGAAAAGATCCTCTACGTGAATGCGTTTACCACGCATATTACCAACTATCACACGCCGGACCGCGTTCGCTTCGGCATGGACGCGAATCCCGGTGCGGCAGATCTGTTGCGCTATTTGGTCAGTCAGGCCTATATTCCCGAATATCAAGTGCGCTGGCGCTGGCAACCGGGCAGCGTTGCGATCTGGGATAATGCCGCCACGCAACACTATGCGGTGATGGATTACCCGCCGTCGCACCGCAAGATGGAGCGCGCCGGCATCATCGGCACGAAGCCCTTTTAGGGGAGTTCGACCTCGATCGCACCGTCGTGAGTCACAACGCGGAAGATCGACGCGCGCACGCCCTCTACGCCCGGCATGCAGCCGGTGGCGAGATCGAAGTGCAAACCGTGCGCGCGGCAGTGGATCGTACGTCCGCGCAGACGGCCCGCCGAAAGCGACGCGCCCGCGTGCGGACATGAGTCCTCGATAGCGTACACCTCGCCGTCAACGTTAAAGAGCGCGATCTCCCATTTGTCAACGCGCACGAGTTTGCTCGTGCCCGGTGGCAGATCGGTGAGCCGCGCAACGGTTACGAATCCGCTCACGCTTCAGACGCAAAGAGGTCGTGGTGCTGCGCACGCAGCTCGCGTTTGAGGAATTTGCCGACGCCGGTACGCGGAATTGCCTCGAGAAACAGGATGCGATCCGGCACTTGCCACTTCGCAAGTTTCTTTGCGAGCCATTCACGTAGCATGTGTTCGTCGAGTTGCTGACCTTCGCGTAGCACGACAGCGGCAACCGGCCGCTCCTGCCATTTGGGATGGGGCAACCCGAACACGCACGCCTCACGCACGGCTTCGTGCCCCATGATCGTGTTCTCCACCTCGACCGATGAGATCCACTCGCCGCCGCTCTTGATGAAGTCTTTGAGCCGATCGACGATATCGAGATAGCCAAAGGTGTCGACGGTGCACACGTCGCCGGTGTGAAACCATCCACCCGGCTCGAATGCTGCCTGGGTGGCGTCGTCGTTATCGTAATACGAGGTGGTCACCGCGTGCCCGCGCACCAGGAGTTCCCCGCGTGAGACACCGTCCGCCGGCACGTCTGTACCCTCTTCGTCGACCAGTCGCCACTCGACGATCGGCGAGAAGCGTCCCGCTTTGAGCCGCTCGCGGCGTTGGAAGAACGGATCGTGCTCGAGCGCCGCGATCGGCGCATTCACAACGCCGATCGGCGACATCTCGGTCATGCCCCAGGCGTGAACGGCCTCGATGCCAAGCTCTCCCAAACCCTCAAAGAGCGATTTGGGCATCGCCGCGCCGCCGATCACGACGCGCCGCAACGCAGGCAGACGCGCTCGGCGTTCGCGCAGGAGGTCGCGCACCGCCATCCAGACGGTCGGAACGCCGGCCGCAAACGTAACGCTCTCGCGCTCGCACAGCTCGATCACTCCGGCTGCATCGAGCCGCTCCATCGGCATGATCAGATCGGCACCCGCGAGCGGTGCAACAAACGGAAGACCCCACGCGTTGACGTGAAACATCGGCACGATCGGCAGTATGCGATCCGCTTCCTGAATCCCGAAAGCGTCGGGTAGTCCCGCGGCGAGCGCGTGAATGTAGGTCGAGCGATGCGAGTAGAGCACGCCCTTTGGATCGCCTGTCGTTGCCGATGTGTAGCACAACAGCGCTGCCGCACGTTCGTCGACGTTCGGCCACTCGAAAGTATCGAGCCGTAAGGCGAGCAGCTCCTCGTAGTTCAGCGCCGCGAACGAATCGCTCGGCTCGCCCATCGCGATGTACGTACGATTCGCCGCCGGGCGCAATTTGTGAAACGCCTTGACCTGCTCGACGAGCGAAGTATCGAAGAATACGACACGGTCGCCCGCATGATCGAGCACATACGCCGCTTGATCGGGAAAGAGCCGAATGTTCACGGTGTGGAGCACCGCACCGATCATTGGAACGGCATAGTACAGCTCCATGTGCCGGTGGCCGTTCCACGCGAACGACGCGACGCGATCGCCTGGACGTACGCCCAGCGCGCGCAATCCATGCGCGAGTTTTGCTACCCGCTTTGCAAACACGCCGTATGAGATGCGCGCGAAGCCCGGGCCGTCGCGCGAAACGATGCCCTTACGCGGATGCGACCGCGCGGCGTGCGCAAGTATCGACCCGATTCCGAGCGGAAGATCCCCCGGCATGGTCGACGTCAGGGTTGGCAAGGCGACCGCCTCCTACGCGAAAACCGCGCTATCTTTCTCGTAGCTCCGCGATGCGAGGAAGTAGAAGCCCGCGGCGACGATCGAGGAAACCGTCAATGCTTCGAGCGCTAGGCGGAGGCCATAATGATCGGAGAGCCAGCCGGCCAAGACCGGACCGGGCGCGAGGCCCAACAGGTTATCGGCCAGCACGATCGTTGCGATCGCGGTCGCGCGAATCGCCGGACTCGTCACTTCGGTGACGATCGCGGGTCCAACGCCCGAGTGTCCGCCAACGAACAGTGCGCCGGCAAAGAGTAAGACCAACTGGAGCAAGCCCGGCGGCTGCACGAATGCGGTCACCAGCAACGCGGCCGAACACAGACAATACAGCGCAGGCATGACGCCGCGCGCTGCCGGATTGTGCGATGTAAGCGTATCGGTGATCCGGCCACCAAGAAACATACCAAAGGCCATCATGAGCACAATGAGCGCCGTAATACTCGCCGCACGATCGGCGCGCATGAAATACGTGCGCGCGAGGAAGCTCGGCATCCAGGCGATGAGCACGCCGGTAATCATGTACTGGAAGCCGCTGGCGAGATAGGTGAAGACCGAAGAACTATTGGGAAATACGTTGCGCAAGATGCTGTTCCAACGCGTGTCCACGGTCGTGGTAACACCCTGTGCGTTCGTTTGCACCAGTTCGACATTTTTGTAGTCGCGAACGAAGAGCCGATAGAGCAGCGCGAACACGAGACCCGGAATCGCAACGACAAAGAATGCCGCTCGCCAGCCGATGCGCACCGAGACGATACCGCCGATGAGCACACCGAGCACCGAGCCGATCAGCGCGCCGGCGAGAAACAATCCGAAGACCGTCGAGCGCCACTTCGGCGGAAAGACGTGCGCAAGGATCGCGCCGCCGGCGCCGCCGTAGCCCGCTTCCGCGGTCCCGACGAGCGCGCGCGACAGCAACAGCTGACTATATTGCGCGCTGAGCCCACAGGCGATCGTGGCCAAGCTCCACACGACCGCCATGAGGGTGACGCTTCTGACGCGGCCCCACCGGTCAGCCAGCATCGAGATCGGAATTGCAAAGAGTCCCGTGACGAGGGCGACGACGCTCACCAGCGCGCCCAACTGCGTATCGCTGAGCAGCCAGTCGAATTTGATGAACTGGAACGCGGGCGTGATCACTTGTCGCGAGAGATAGTCCGCGATCATCAGACCGATCGTCAAGGCTAGAACCGCCCATGCGTAGCGGCTCGGGCGTGCCGCCTCGTTAGCACGCCCTGCCGTCTCGCGCGCGGGTTGAGAAGCGTTCACCGATACATCATTCATCGTCGTGACCTACGGGTGCTTTGTTTGCACGGGAGCAAGGTTGAACGCCCAGTTGAATTTCGCCGCCAAACCGGCCGCCCGGAGATTTTCCGGCGGTGTGACGGTATCGCTGCACGTGCACTCCTTGTAGTTGAGGTTGGTCAGACTCACCGAGAAGTTCTTGGTGAACTGCTTGGCCAGACCGAAGGTTACGACGTTGTAGAGATTCTGCGACGCGTTGTTGCGGAAGTATTCGGCTGCGCGCTGGTAGCCGAGCCACCCGACGAAGGTCGGGTCCTTAGCGAGCAGCGGCGCAGTCGCGGTGATCGAATACGGGTAGATCACCTTGCTGCCGGTCCATGCGCTCAGGCCGTTGGAGTTAGGATTGTCCGTCGCCGTGGGCGGAGTGTCGGGACGCGGGATATACTGCGCGTCGAGTGAGGCGCTAAAGAGCGGCCCGATTCGCGTATGCGGTCCGAATCCATAGGTTCCGCCGAGTGCGAAGCCGTGCATGTCGCCCACGTTGGGATTCGGCGTGCCCCCGCCGCAAGAGACTTGATTCAAGCAGAACCCCGAGACGAGATAGCGTTCGTGATCCAGGTAATAGAGTCGTCCTACCAATCCTTGCGCCACGATGTAACTGAAACCGGCTTGGTCGATGCGGTCACCGGCATCGCCGCTGACGAAGCTGCCCATGACTTTCGTACCCGGCACCAAGAAATATGCGCGATCGAGATTGTAGTCGAGCACGTCGTGCGTGTAATACAACGCGAGGCGACGATTGAAACTATAGTGCAGTCCGTAGTCCAAGCGCCAGTCGTGCGCGCCCGGATTGTTGGTTTTGTATCCGACGGGCACCGTGCCGGGCTCGGGTGGCGCAAACGCATCGCCGGCGGTATTTACCCAATAGACGGGCGCCGTGTTGATCGTGAGCTTCGAAAAGAAGTTGTCCGCAAGCGCCGGGGCCGAGACAGACAGAGCTAGTACAAGCGCGCACAAAACGCGCCATAGGGGATTACGAAACATTGACTCTCCTTAGTATCGTTCCGAGATCGAAAGAACCTTATGCAAGCGCGGGGGCCCTCCGGGTCACGTTCCCGCGCTGGCCTGGGGCGCGGTTTGGCAGCATGCCTAGCTCGTCGAGAGTTTCGTCGACGCTGTTATACCAGGTGCCGATTTTGTAAATTTCTCGCGCTTCGCGACCGGTGGCGATATCGCGGCCAAGTTCGCGCGCGATCCGCACCATCTGCTCGACCTGCTGGACCGACGTACGCCGTTCGCCTTTACGACCCCACAAGTTGTCCTCGATGCCGCAGCGGACGTGCAGCCCGAGCGCGATCGCCATCGTCATCATCGGCGTCACATGGCGCATCAGCGTCTCGAGGGTCAGCACCGAGCCCTCGGGTACGCGGCGTATGAACTCGAACATATCGGCGGGATGCGTTCCCGATCCACCGCCGCCGACGCCGACGTAGTTGAGGATCAGCGGACCCTGATACTGTCCGCGGCGGATGAGGCGCTCGACCGTTTCCAACTGACCGATGTGCGTCAGCATGAAATGTGGCTGGATGTCACTCTCGCGCAAACGCCGCAAGTGCTCCAAATAGAACGACGGCGACGCTTCATAGTACAACTCGCGATAGGCGTTGTAGATCGCCGGGTTTTCCCACGACGTTCCATCCATATCGCCGTCGAGCATCAATTCGGTGATGCTGAACTGGCACGTGTTGACGGTAACGGTAACTTGGTCCGGCTTGGGGGTGAGGTCCGCAAGCATGTGGCGCGTGTCGTTGTCGAGCCACTTGGCGTTCTTGCCGTCGCCTTCCGGGGCGAACGAAATCGAGCCACCGACCTGCAGCACCATTTCGGGCACCGCCTGCCGCAAACGACCGATCATTTCGTTGAACATCGAAAGCCGCTTCGAGCCCTTTCCGTCGAGCTCGCGCACGTGAATGTGCAAAACCGTTGCACCGGCGTTCCAGCAATCGACCGCTTTTTGGACCTGTTCGTCCATCGTTAGCGGAATGTCATCGCTGTCGCCCGGCAACCATTCCGGTCCGTACGGCGCAACTTGAATGACGAGTTTCTCCTGATTTTCAGGAAGCAACGAGTCGTCAAAAAAATGCATCAAAATCCCCGCTCAGATAAAACACGTACCTGAGACAAAACTAGCTTACGAAGACGTTAATGCTTTGACATTTTGGGACGCAGTTATTACAATTTGGGACACGACATGTTGCTCTCTAGCGCGGTTCCGGAGATTCGGAGCGCTTCGCTAGCCGAGTTCACCACCGTTGCAAGCGCGCTCGGACTAGACGCTAGAGCAATGGTAACTGCGATTGGTCTACCAATACGGTGCTTGAGCGACCCAGACCTGCGCATTCCTGCAGTTGCGGTGCAAACGCTTCTCGAGCAAACTGCGGCGCGCGCGAACGTCGACGATATCGGGATACGGTTGGCAGAAAAAAACGGTCTCTCGACGCTCGGACCGCTCGGCCTGTTGATGCGTGAGCAGCCGACGTTACGCGACGCAATCGGCGCGCTCAATCAGTATCACGATCTGCACACCACGGCGCTCTCGATACGGGTCGAAGACGAGAACGACATCGCCATTCTCAAGCCCGTGCTCGACGTCGGCGGGATCGAGGTAAAACGCCAGGTTACCGAACTTGCGCTGGGGGTATTGTACCGCATCGTGCGCGTGCTGCTCGGCGACCGGCGCAAACCCCAAGCCGTGTGCCTGATGCGTTCCGTTCCGGTCAATCGTGACGTCTATCGTCGCGTGTTTGATACGCAGGTGCAGTTCGACGCCGACTTCGACGGCATCGTCTGCAGCACAACGATGCTCGACGCACCGATGCCGCGCACCGATCCGATCATGGCGCGGTATGTGAAATCCTACGTCGAATCGATCGCGTCGAGTCGCAGCACGAGCGCGAGCCGCAAAGTACGCGAGCTACTCTACGTGATGATTCCATCGGGCCGCTGCTCGGCGGCCGAGGTAGCGAAAGAACTCGGAGTCGACCGGCGCACGCTCCATCGCCATCTCGTCCGCGAGGGTGAGACGTTCTCGCGTATACTTACCAACACGCGAATCGAGATGGCCAAACGCTTTCTCGAGAATCGCGACCGCTCGCTCACATCGGTAGCGGAAATGCTCGGGTTCTCGGCGCTCAGCGCGTTCATGCGCTGGTTCCGCACGCACTTCGGCTGCACGGCGACGGTTTGGCGCCTCGCGAACGGACGCTGATATTGCCGAGACTCGTGCAGCGAGTGCGCAACATCATCGTGAGACCCGCCCAGGAGTGTTTGAAAATCTTCTTCTTTAAGGCGCGTCGCGCTACCCGCCGATATAACTCATCTCTACCTTGGGCAACTTCGCGGTATCGCTCGTGCGAATCTCGGAGTAGCGATCGTCGCGCATCCGCCACACGGCCGCAACCGCATCGTGGATCTCTTCATCGCTCTTGCCTCCTCGCAGCAGCGATTTTAAATCGTGACCTTTAGTTGCGAAGAGACATGTGTACATCGTTCCGTCGCTTGAGAGTCGTGCGCGCGTGCAGGAACCGCAGAATGCCTCGGTGACGCTGGAAATGACGCCGAATTCGCCGGAGCCATCTTTGTAGCGCCAACGCTTCGCGACTTCTCCAAAGTAGTTCGGATCGGCGGGTTCGCACGGGAACGCTGCATCGATTGCAGCGACGACCTCGGCGGCCGGAACGACGTTGTCCATCTTCCAGCCGTTGGTCGTACCGACGTCCATGTATTCGATGAAGCGTACGATGTTTCCGGAGCCTCTGAAGTGGCGCGCCATATCAACAATTTTGTTGTCGTTGACGCCTCGCTTGACCACCATGTTGATCTTGACGGGCGCTAAATCCACGCTGGCGGCCGCATCGATGGCTTCGAGCACTTTTGCGACGGGAAATTCGACATCGTTCATCGATTTGAAGGTAGCATCGTCGAGCGAATCCAGGCTCACGGTTACGCGCGTGAGGCCGGAAGCTTTGAGCGCCTTTGCCTTCGCCTTTAGGGCCGATCCGTTCGTCGTAAGGGTAAGATCGACGCTGGGCAATTCCGTTGCCAACATTTCGATGAGCCGCTCGATCCCGTTGCGCAATAGCGGCTCACCGCCCGTGAGGCGAAATTTCTCTACGCCAAAGCCGTGAAAAATCTTCGCAAGGCGCACGATCTCTTCGAACGTCAGAAGTTCCGCATGCGGCAAAAACTGATAGTCGCGACCGAACACTTCTTTGGGCATGCAGTAGGCACACCTGAAGTTGCAACGATCGGTCACCGAAATGCGGAGATCGCGAAGTCCGCGACGACGTCTATCCTCAACGCTCATCTGTATGAGCAAAATAGACGATCCGGCTCACAGCGTCAAGTTCGCCGCGGAACTACCGGCACCAAGCGGAATCCGGCGACGGTCAGATACGCCCCCAATACGAGCCAAATGCACGTATAGATGTAGAAGTATCGATCGTAGCTTAGTAACGCGAACGCTTGCATCGCCAGATCCGCCGGGAGTACCAGCGCCGAAACCCCCTTCAGCAGCGTTACCCAGCCGAGCAGCGTCACAACGACCGGCGGCGCTCCGCCGCGCCACCTGTTGTGCGCCAACACGACGGCCAGACCGGCTGCGATCGTGACCAGGCTGACGACGTAAATCAGCGGAAGGTTGTGAACGAGTGCAATCCATATAGCGATCGTGTTTTGGCGTTGCACGAGCATCGAGATGCCCAGGATGAGAAGAAAGAGGCCAAACAGCTTTGCCAGATACAGCGTCGTTTGCGACATTGAGCCTTCCTCGGTCTAGTTTTTGCCGTACTTCACCCTAGGAGTAACGCAAAATCCTGCGTTGAATAGAGCGGCACGGGAGGTAAGCGGATGCCAGACTTATCGATGTTTGGGAACAGCGCCAACGCTCAGAAATTTCCGGCCGGCCATAAGTTCTTCTCAGCGGGCGATCCGGGCGACGTCATGTACGTCGTGCTTGCCGGTGAGGTCGAAATCGTCATCAACGACAAGATCGTCGAAACGGTGCACGCGGGTGGCATCTTCGGTGAGATGGCGCTCATCGACAACCATGAGCGCAGCGCGGCAGCACGCGCGAAGACGCCCGTCGAAGTGGCGCCGATCGATCAAAAGCGCTTCATCACGCTCATCGGCGTCCATCCGTTCTTCTCGATCGAGGTCATGAACGTCATGGCCGACCGCCTGCGTCTACTCAACCAAGCGCTCATGTAGCCGTCAGTTCGTGAGATTCCCGCTGACCGTATCAGACATGCTCGCCGGATTGACGTAGATCGGCCCGATTGCGTTCGGGAGCGGGACATCCAGCGGATTGAGCCCGATGATGTTGCCGATCACCGAGATCGAACTCGTGCCGGCGTCGAGCGTGACGCCGTAGCCCCCGTTGCCGCTGATCAGGTTTCGCGTCGGCTCATTTTGATTTGGGGCGCCGCCGATCACGTTCTTCGTTGCGCTCCCACCGACGTAAACGCCGCCGAGTAGATTCGGCATCGCCGTAACGCCGAGGATCGCGGTTCCGACGTACGCGTTGAAGATCTGATTCGCGTACGCCTGACCCGTGATTGCGACGCCGTACCCCTTGTTTCCGGAGAACGTGTTTTGCGGAATCACCGAGGCGAGATAGCCGCCGATGACGTTGTTGTTGGCAGTCCCGTCGATGAGCAGGCCGTCGTTGCCGTTAGGCAAGAGTGCAAGGCCGGTCGTATCGAGGCCCATGATATTCGGATCGACGGTTACGCCCGACGCGCTACCGCCGATCTCCAATCCGTTGTTCGCGTTGCCCGAGAGCACGTTTGTCCGCACCGTCTGATTGCCGCCCGTCGCCGTAATGAGCACGCCGTCGTTGCCGTTGGGCGCCGCGCCTTTGAACGCCAGAAGTCCGCCGAACGTGTTGAACGTCGTAAATCCGGCGACCGTGCCGGTAACCTCGATCCCGTTTCGGACATTACCGGCGGCGACGTTGCCAAGCGGGATGACGCCGCCGACCTGCGTGTTGTGCGACGACCCATCGACGAGAATTCCGTCGCCGGCGTTGGCGACGATCGTCGTATTGTCTGCGCCGATCCCGAAGAAATTGCCTTGCACCGTGACGTTATCCGAACTCGTGACGTGCAAACCGTTCCCGCCGTTGCCGCTGACCACGTTGTAATAGACAAACGGATTATTGGTGACTCCACACCCGATCAAGGCATTGAGTCCCGCGCCGTTGATTGCCACGCCGTCGCCCGCATTACCGAGCGCCGCGTCGCCGGTTGCAGTTGTCCCGATGAAGTTGCCGTTGAGCGTGTTGTTCACCGAAGCCGCATCGATCAACACGCCGTCGCCGGCGTTCCCCGCGATGAGATTGCCGAGCGCCGGGATCACAAACGTCGGCGTCGCCGTGCCCTTGTCGCCCGTCGGATCGTTGGCTTGACCCGCCGCATTCGTATAGACCGTGCCGCCGATCTCGTTGCCGGTCGATGCGGAGGTGATCCAGATACCATTCTGCCCGTTACCGAGCGCCGCGGTACCCGCGGGATTTGTGCCGATGCGATTCGCGGCGATCGTGTTCGTCGCGGCGCCGTGCAGCGAGACGCCGTTACCCGTGTTAGCCGAAATCACGTTCTGCGCGATGATGTCGTTCGAACCCGTGACATACACACCGTCGCCGCTATTGCCGGCCGCAGCACCCGCGAGGTTGACCCCGACGTAGTTGGACTTCATGGTGATCGACGACGCATTGAGCGTTACGCCGTTGCCATTCGCATTTTCGACCGCAACGGCAAGAAACTGGGCTCCGTTCGAACCGGTCGTAAAGACCACACCTGCGTTGCCGTTTGCGTTGATTGCAACGACCGGGGCGGCGGCCGCGTAACCCGGTGCGCTCGTGCCGTCGATCTTTACGTCCGTAGTGATTGCCGGCAATGCGCTCGACAGCACGATCGTGCCGCTAACCGTGAAAGTAACGCTCGTCGTTGTTCCGATCGGCTCTGCGTCGGCCGCAGTTATCGCTGCGCGCAGCGAGCCCGTGCCGGAGTCATTGAGGTTCGTCACAACGATCGCATTTGGTTTCGGCGTGGCTATGGGCGCCGGCGGCGTTGAGGATCCGCTGCCGCCTCCGGTGCATGCCGCGAGCATACAGAAGGACAAGATCGGCAAAACGCCACGGTGGCATCGAAACTGCATGAAGCACACCCTCCGAGACGGTGCGGTTCAGTCGGCGCGCGCTTGTACCCTTTCGATCTAACGGTGGAGCCGCATACGCTCTCGAAGCCCTCACGCGAGGAGGTCCAAAACCAATGATTTGTTGCCGCCATGAGCACTACGCACCATCGCCCAACGGCGATCGCGGATTCGAAGTCGACGGCGCGCGCTTGAAATACGGGCGCGGCGTGATCACCGAACTGGGCTACGCGGCAACGGCATTGGGCCTTCGTCGCGCCGGCGTCTTCGTAGACCCGTTCTTGCGCCAGAGCCCGTTCGTCGATGCCGCGCTGCGCGCGTTGCGTGACGCCGGAATTGACTGCGCCGTCTACTCCGAAATCGAAATCGAGCCGACCGATCGTTCGTTCAAGAACGGTGCGGCCTTTGCCGTTGACGGAAAGTTCGACGGTTTCGTCTCGATCGGCGGCGGATCGACCATCGACACGGCCAAGGCGGCCGACCTCTACGCGACCTATCCGGCGCCGTTCATGGACTACGTGAACGCACCAATTGGTGGCGGAAAAGCCGTACCGGGGCCGCTCAAGCCGCACATCGCGTGCCCCACGACATCGGGCACCGGAAGCGAATGTACGGGCGTCGCAATCTTCGACTATCTCGAGATGCGCGCGAAAACCGGCATTCGCGCACGGGAATTGCGTCCGGCGCTCGGGATCATCGACCCGGATGCCACGCGCACCTTGCCCGCGATGGTCGTCGCGTGCAGCGGTTTTGATGTGCTATGTCACGCGCTCGAGTCGTACACTGCGCTCCCGTACACGCAACATCCGCGACCCGAGCAAGGCGTCGCGCGCCCGTTATACCAAGGTGCAAATCCGTACAGCGACATTGGCTGCCTCGGCGCCCTCGCGATACTCGGGCAACATATCGTGCGCGCCGTTACCGATGCGCATGACGACGAAGCACGCGAACGCATGATGTTCGCAGCAATGCTTGCCGGCATTGCGTTCGGCAACGCGGGTCTGCACTTGCCACATGCGATGTCGTACGCGGTTTCCGGTCTCGTTCGCGACTACCACGCGCCCGAGTATCCGGGAAGTGAGCCGATCGTGCCGCATGGAATGGCGGTCGTACTCAATGCTCCCGCAGTCTTTCGCTTCACTGCGCAAGCCTGCCCCGAACGCCACCTCGAGGCGGCCAAGCAACTGGGCGCAGAGGTTCGCGGCGCGAGTCCCGAGGACGCGGGTGAAATTCTCGCTACGCGAATCACCGAATTCATGCGAGCAACGGGCATACCGAACGGCGTCGGCGCGGTCGGCTACAACACGAACGACCTCGACGCACTGGCTGACGGCGCGTTTCCACAGAAAAGCCTAGTGAACAACGCGCCGCGAGAGATCTCACGCTATCGGTTGCGTGAACTCTTCGCGGACGCGTTGCAGCACTGGTAACCTACCGCAATCGGAAGATCGCGATCGCGTCCCCATACGAGTAGCCCAGTTGAAAGTTCCCGCCCGCCGCGACGGCGACGTATTGCACGCCGTTGACCTCATAGGTGACGGGAGGCGCATTCACGCCCGCACCGAGCTGATAGCGCCAGACCTTTTGTCCGGTCGTCGCGTTGAACGCATCGAACCAGCCGTTGCCCTCGCCCATGAAGACGAGATTTCCACCGGTCGCAAGCGCGCCGCCGATCAGCGGTTGGGGCGCTACGTATTGCCAGGCGATCTTTCCGGTATCCATGTTCACCGCGACGAACGGGCCGTTTTGAATGCCGCCCTGCTTTACGTTGAGGAACGCACTGCCCAATCGCAGCTGCCCGGTCCCACCCGTTGGTTCGTTGGTCGTGAACGTCATCAGCTGATTCATCGCGAGCACGTAGAGGTCGTGCGTTAGCGGCGAATAGGCCGGCGGCGACCATTCCGCGCCGCCGTTCGCACCCGGCAACATGTTCACGCCGGCTTTGGTCGGCGTGCTGAACATATTCTTCGACATCATGACGTAGGGATCGGATTTACGAATCAACTTGCCGGTCCGGCGATCGACAATGAAAATCCAGCCAACCTTCCCAGCTTCACCGACGGCGGGAATCGTCTGGCCGCCCTGATGAACGTCGAAGAGCACGGGATTGCTGACCGCGTCGTAATCCCATACGTCGTGCTTGACTTCTTGCAGGTACCATTTGAGCGCACCCGTGTTGAGGTCGAGCGCAACGATCGAGTCGGAATAGCGATTGTCGCCGGGCCGCGACGTACCGTATAAATCCGGATTCGGATTGCCGGTGCTCAAAATCAACAGATTGAGTTTCGGATCGATGGCGGGTGTCGTCCACGACATCGCGCCGCCTTCTTTCCAGGAATCACCGCCGTAGGTCTTGGGATCGGTCGACCACCACTGCCACTTCTTGGCTCCGCTGTTCGCGTCGTACGCAGCCACAAAGCCGCGAATGCCCCACTCGCCGCCGGCGCTGCCCACATAGACGGTGCCATTGTAGATCTGTGGCGCCATCGTCTCCGAGTAGCCGAGCGTTGGATCGGCGACGTTCTTCTGCCACACCAGTTTGCCGTTGGTCGCGTCGAGCGCGAGGAGATTATCGTCGAGGGTAACGGCGTAGACTTTGCCGTAACCGACCGCGACACCACGATTGACGGGACCGCAACAGATTTGGAACGAGCCGAGGTTGTACGTCGTCTCCCAAATGCGCTCGCCGGTTGCCGCATTGAGCGCCATGATCTTCATTTGATTGCCCACGACCGGCGTCGTGACGTACATCACGCCGCCCACGACGATCGGCGTCGTCTCGAAGCTTGCCGTCATTCCGGTTTGTACGATCGCGACCGGAGCAAGCCGTGAAATGGTCGTGGTGTCGATCTGTGAAAGCGGAGAATAGCGATCGTTGGAGTAGCTGCGCCCATCGAGTAGCCAGTCGGTTACATCGGTATCGGCGTTGGCCATCATCGCATCCGAAACATTGACGTTGCCCGGGGGTTTACCGAAGTCGAGCGTAACCGGCGCGGCCGCGCGCACGATCTCGTTGGTATTCGGCGCACCGTTCGCACCCGCAGCCGCAGACGCACGCGCAACGGCGGTGGAAAGATTGACACTCCCAAGATTGGTGGCATCGAGCGGATGGCTGCCGCTGGGATAGCCGTTCTGCTGCAGCAAATACGCGCTCACCGAGTAATATTGCGCGGACGTTAGGCTTCCCGGGGCGCTCAGCGGCATTTGCTTGCTGATGAAATCGAACATCTGCTGGCCCGTGCCGTAGGACTGCAGCGTCGCCGCAAAACGCGGACCGGTCAAGGAAGGACCACTCTGACCTTCGAGTTTTGCACCGTGGCACGATGCGCAGCTCGCGGAGTAGACGGTCGCGCCGTCGGAGGCTTGTGCCTCGGTAAAATAGCCGGCGGCGTTCGAGGCACCCGGCTCCGTAGACGAGCTCGCTCCGCTCGACGCGCCCGACGTTGTTGACGTCGTGCTGCAAGCCGGAAGTGCAAGGGCTGAAATGATGATGGCGGTCGCCATCAATACCCGAAGATGCATCAGCGCTACCTCATTCTCTTCAATTATATGGCTTCTATACGGCTTCCAATAATGCTACCGTGCCCTCACCACCATCGGCACAGATGCTGACGATCGCGCGCGAGCCCGGCGGGAGCATCGCGAGCTCCTTGACGGCTTGGCTCAGGATCCGGGCGCCGGTCGCGCCGAATGGATGGCCGAGCGCAATGCTTCCGCCATTGGGATTTACCCGCTCGCGCGGAAACGAACCGAAATCGCGATCCACGCCCACGCGCTCGCGCAAAAACCTGCGGTCTTCGAGCAACGCGATGTGCGCGAGGACTTGCGCCGCAAAGGCTTCATGGATTTCCCACAGCGCGATGTCACCATAGCGGAGGTTCTGCCGCGCGAGCATACGCGGAATAGCATACGCGGGCGCCATCAACAGCCCCTCGACCCACAGGTCGATCGAGGCGATCTCCCAATCAACGAGTTTGGCGCGGGGCAGGTCATGCGGCAGGCGCGAAAGGCCGGCATCCGATGCGATCCAGAGCCCGGCTGCGCCGTCGGTGAGCGGCGACGAATTGCCGGCGGTGATTGTGCCGGCTTGCCGGTCGAACGCGGGGGCGAGCCGCGCAAGCCGCTCGAGCGACGTGTCGGGACGCGGAATCGTGTCGCGCGCTATCCCGCCAAACGGCACCACGAGATCGCTGAAAAACCCGCGCTCCCATCCGGCCACGGCGTTGCGATGGCTCTGGAGACTCCACGCATCTTGCGCTGCACGCCCGATCGTGCCAAGTGCCTTGACGCTCTCCTCCATGTGTTGGCCCATGCTCTTGCCGGTCGCGCGATTCGCAATTGCTGGTATATAGAGGCCAATCTTCGTATGCGCGAGTGCGCCGATGCGTTGCAGTTTGCCATCGAGTCCGCGCGCCTGCAAGAAGCCGCGCAACCAGTCGGAGAGTGATTGCGTGAGTCCGACCTGCACGTGGCTCAAACTTTCCGTTCCGCCGACGAGCGCGAGCGACCGTGCACCGTTGTTAAGCATCGATGCGGCTTCGAGCGCACCGATCATGCTGGTCGAGCACGCCATGATCGTCGAAAATGCGGGGATCGTCGGATCGACCTTGGCGTCGAGCAGCACCTCGCGCGCGATATTGCTCCAGGCAAGGTTGGGCAAGACCGTTCCCCATACCGCAAAGTCGGGTGTGCTGCGGTGCAACTGCGCGACCATCGCTTGCACAACCGGAATCGAAATCTCGATCGCGTCGTAGTTTGCAAGCGAGCCACCGGATTTAGCAAACGGCGTGCGAAGACCCGGGAGGAGCCAGATGCTATCCATCCCGGACCATATTCGCTACTGCGCGTCGAGATCAGTTAGGCGGGCGGCCGAGTTTGCGGTGAACTGATCGATCGTTACGGCTGTCTTGTTATTGCTGAACTCCCACAGACAGCTCACCGGAACCGATATCGAGCCGCTGCTTCCAATGCCGATCGTCAGCGTCCCACTGAAGACACTGCCGAAATCGATCGGTAAGGGTGCAATGACCGCAGCGTACTGCTGCGCTTCGGTGACAATCGCGCCCTCCAAGGTGATTAGCGACCACCGAGGACGGACTATCCTGAAACTTCTGTGTTAGCCTAGGCCGAAGAGCCCAAGAACCGCCGAGGCGTTGACGTTGTTCTTCGCTTGGAGCGCGAACTGAATCTGCTGTTGCAGTTGCGAGAGCGTTGATTGCGTTACGCCGGTACCGTAATTTTCATCAGTGATGTTCGAAGCCGCGGTCGTCAAGTTGTTGGCGTATACGTCGTCTGCTTGCGCAGCGTTCTGCAGCGCGTTTTGCTGCGCGCCGAGCTGCGCCTCTTGCGTTGTCAGCGTTTGCAGCGCGTTCTGGATCTGCCCGATCGCTTGTGTCGAACTAAGGCTGCTGCTCAAGTTGATGTTGCTGATCTGCAGCGTGTTCGAACTGACGCCTGGAATGTTCACGTTGGTCGTAGCGCCTTCGTTCGACCCCGACTGCACCGTCAGCGCGCTGTTCTGCGCGTTCGGCGGCGTCGCTTGCGCGATTTGCACGGTCGCGGTTTGACCGACGTCGGCAAGCGAGATATTCCCAACTTTGATGTTGACGTTTTGGAAGCCGCTAATCGTGCCGCCCGCGGCGACCGGACCCGACGTGGCGGTCTGGCCGGTTGCGTTGTCGAGCACCGTGGCCACCGCAGCTGCCTGTCCGTTGTTGTTGACGACTTGTATCTGCACCGTCGAGTTGGTCGTCGACGTTCCGCCGAAACCTTGCGCTGCGCCGGTTGGCACTTGACCGTAATTCCCGTTCGCGGCAGTAACTTGCGCGACCACGCCACCGCCCTGCTGCACGATGTCGTTGTTCGTGACCGTGGCCGTCGTCGGCGATCCGGCTTGCGTGCCCGCGAACTGTCCGTTGAGCAGTTGCTGCCCGTTGAAATTGACCGATTGCGCGATCGTGTTGGCTTGTTGCACGAGCTGATTGGCCTGCGTTTGCAAATCCGCGCGATCCGCCGGACTCAGAAACGAGTTGACGCCCGTTACCGCAAGGTTGTTGAGATCCTCAAGCACGCCGTTGAGCTGCGAGAGCGCGCCCTGCGCGACGCTGGTCGCGTTGTAGACATTTTGAATGTTCTCGGACGCCGTACTCGACGCCGCCGCCTGGGTGTTCAGCGCGGTGGCAATCGCATATCCGGACGCATCATCGGCGGCGCTATTGACGCTCTTGCCGCTCGAAAGCTTGTTGAACTGCGAAAGCAGACTCTGCTGGGTCTGCTCGGTCTGAATCAGCGAGGGCGCGTTCAAGCTAGAGATTGATGCCATGGCCTCCAAATTATACAGAGGTTGGCCCTCTGCCCGCCTTAGCAGGCCCCCTACCGGTGGTCAATCTTTACACTCGGTTACTCGTAGCGGACTTCGTCGATCGTGTACTCGATTGGACCGGCCGGGCGATGGACGACCACCCGCTCGCCTACTTTATGGTCGGTGAATGCCTTGGCGATCGGCGACTCCCAGCTGATCGCCCCGTGTGCCGGGTCGGCCTCGTCTTCCCCGACGATGCGCACCCGCAGCTCTAAGCCGGCCCGGTCGTGAGCACGGACGCTCGCACCGAATTCTACGACGCCCGCGGGGTGCGCGGCGGGATCGATCACGATCGCCGAGTCGATGCGCTCCTGAAAGTACTCGGCCGCATCATTGTCGCCGGCGGCGACGGCCCGCGACAGGTCCGCGCGCAAGAGCGTCAGCCCTCGCGGGGTCACGTAATTGGGGAGCGTGCTGGCGGGACGACGTTCGAAACGAGGTTCCGGAGCATCGCTGTCATCCTTTACGAATGCGCGGCTCATGGAGTTACCTCCGCTGCTCGCGCACCTTCGGGCGCGAGCGAGATATGCTCGAGGATTTCGCGCTTGGTCTCCGGCACCCCCCGCCATACGACGACCAGGGTCACGATGCACAGCGCCGCGTAGGTCGCGAAGGTCAGCGACGGCCCAAACGCAGCGACCATTGTAAGGAAGAACAGCGAAACGGCGAGGTTCGCGACCCAGTTTCCAAGCGTGCAGATACTCATGCCCACCCCCCGCACGTCCAACGGAAAGATCTCGGAGATCAGCAGCCACACGATCGGTCCGAGGCTGTAGGCGAAAGAACCAACGTAAAGCATCATGCTGCCGAGTGCAATACCGGCGAGCGAGCCTTGCAGATGTGGCTGCGCGAAGGCGAACGCGAGCGCCGCGAGCGCGACGAACATCCCGCTGATTCCGGCGTAGAGGAGCGGCTTGCGCCCGATACGGTCGACGAAAAAGATCGCGACTAGCGTCAAGAGCACGTTGACGACGCCGACCAGCGTCGTCGCAAGAATCGAGGCGACGTTCGACGCGATGCCCGCCAACTGGAAGATGTGCGGTCCGTAGTAAATGACCGTATTGATGCCGGTGACCTGTTGCAGTACGGCAAGCGAGAAGCCGAGGATCAGCGCGTTGCGCACGGCGGGCGTCGCAAACGTCGCGAATCCGGCACTCTTGATCTTCAGTGACTCGGTTATTGCCGCTTCTTCGATTGCGATCTCCGCGCCGCCGGCAATCCGCCGCAGTTCCTCGCGTGCTGTATCCGCGAGTCCAACTTTGAAAAGATACCGCGGGCTTTCGGGCAACGGCAGCATGCCGCCGATCAAGATGAGCGCGGGAACGACGCCAAGTCCCAGCATCCACCGCCATGCCCCCGCGGGTGCTAACGCGTAGTCGACGATGTATGCGGCGAGAATACCGACGGTGATTGCAAACTGATAGAGCGAGACCATCGCCCCACGCACGTCTGCGGGAGCAACTTCGGAGATGTAGAGTGGCGCCACGACCGAGCAGAAACCGATTGCGATGCCGACGACGAGCCGGCCGGCCAACAACACATCGTCCGATGGCGCGATTGCCGAAAGAATTGCGCCGATCGCAAAGATGATCCCGGAGACGAGCAGCGTGGTGCGCCGGCCGCCGCGATCGGCGATCGAACCCGCAACCGACGAGCCGAGAATACAGCCGATCAGGACGACGCTGATCGTGAGTTCTTGCAGCTTCGTGTCCAGTGTGAAGTCGTGCGTGATAAAGAGTATCGCGCCCGAGATCACTCCGGTATCGTAGCCGAAAAGCAGCCCCCCGAGCGCGGCAATCGACGCGACCAGAAAAACAAATGGCCTCATTTGCGAGCGCTTTCGAGGGATTGCGGCGAAGGCCCCGCCATGCAACAAGCGCTGGTCGTGCAACGCGCCGGCCGCATCGTCCACGAATCCTACGACGCCGGCTTCGCCGCAACGACACCGCACGCACTGTACAGCGGGACGAAAAGCTTCTGGGGCATCGCTGCGCTCGAAGCTGTAACCGAGCGCCTCTTCGAACTCGACGAGCCGATTCGCAGCGGCTACACGGCGCGCATGCTGCTGGACATGACCGCAGGCTACGGATTCGGCGGACTCGGCAGCGCCGTGCCGATCTACGAACACGCACTCGAAATCCCACTGAAGAACACGCCGGGCTCGAAATTCACCTACAGTGGGATCCCACTGCAAGTCTTCGGCGCATTTTTCGCCGATCGTCTGCGCGCAAAGAAAATGAGCCCGCACGAGTATCTGGATGCCCGCGTGCTCAAGCCTGCGGGCGTCACCGTTGCATCCTGGCGCACGCTCAAGGACGGCACGCGTCCGTTGCCGACCGGCGCATTCCTGCGCGCGCACGATTGGCTCGCATATGGCAGCTATGTACTCGCGCACCGCAAACGCTATGCGCAAGCATTCGTCGGTTCGCCGGCCAACGCGCGCTACGGCTTGTGCTGGTGGTTAGCCGATTCGAAGATGCCGTCGGACACGTTCTATGCGAGTGGATCCGGCGGGCAAGGCCTGTATGTGATTCCCTCGCTCGACCTCGTCGCCGTGCGATTCAGTGATGGCGGATCACCAAACCACCCGACGACGGTCAGAAAGCTCCTGACGTTTACGGCGCAACCGGCGACGCTCCGTTGATGTGCATCCCGTCGAGCGACTTTACGAAGTCGTTGTACTTGGCGAACGCGTCGTTGTAGGCCGCGTCGAAACGCGACGCATAGTCGAGTTGTTCCGCCGTTGGGGGAAGCTGCACGCCGAAGCCGGTACGCGGAACCGATTCGCGCAGCGATCCCGAGCGCTGGATCGAGTCTTCATCGTTGTGGTAATCGGCCGTGAAGCCCGCGAACACGGACTGCCACTGCACTTTCGCCGCGGCGATCTTTGGATCGCTTGCGTTCGCCTTATCGAGCGACTTCTTGATCGTGTCCATGTTGTTGAGCGCGATGTCGATTTGTCCGTAGGCGCGGCTATATTTCTGCGCAAACGCGTAGCCTGCGGCGTAGTCCTCCGCGGTGAAGGTATCGCGCGGATCGGGCTTGACCTCGACGTTCTGCGTGAACGTCTTCCCGCCGAGCGTCATGCGCACCGTGTAGGTGCCGGGAACGACGGACGGGCCGAAATGCGGACCCTGATACTGTGGCCGCGCGGCTCCGCGCCACAGCGTCGGACCGTCGGTGTGGAAATCCCAGACGAACCGATTGACCCCGGCTTTGTTCGGGATGTTCGGAACGTCTTTGCCCGCGACTTTGTGCGTGCCTTTGATCGTCCGAATCACCTTGCCGCCCGAGTCGAGGATCTCGGCCTGCAGCGGCGACTTCTGTGGGGCCGCTTGGTAGAAATTAATCATCACGCCGTTCGGCGGATTATCGGCCGCGAATCGCGTGTATGGGCCGCTGTCCTCTTCCGAGTGGAAGTGGTACATGTACGAAGTGCGCGGTGCAAAGAGCATTGCGCCGGCTTGCTGCGCTTGCGCCAATTGCTGCACCGCGGTCGCATCATCGAGGATCCAGGCGTCGCGGCCGTGCGTCGCGAGCACGATGTCGTCGAACTGCGGCTGGATGCGAATGTCGCGCACGGAAACCGCCGGGAGATTCATCCGGAAGTTCTGCCAGTGGTCGCCGCCGTCATAGGAGATCCATAGTCCGTTCTCGGTTCCGGCATACACGAGATTGGGATCCGCAATGTCGGGACGGATCGTACGCACGTATTGATTTGCCGGCAATCCCTCGACGATCTTCTTCCAGGTCTTGCCGTAGTCGTGCGTCACAAATGCATATGGCGCGTAGTTGCCCATGCGGTGATCGTCGGCGATCGCGTACGCCGTACCCGCAACCAGCGGCGACGGCGCGGTGGCCTCCATGCGCGCGTACTCCGGCGTGCCCGGCGGTGTAACGTTCTCCCAGTGCTCGCCACCGTCGCGCGTCATCTGCACCAGACCGTCGTCGGTCCCGACCCAGATCTCGCCCTTGTTGACTTGCGAGCCCTCGATATAGAGCAGCGTATCGGAATACTCCGCTCCGGAAACGTCTTTGGCCAGCGGACCACCCGAGGGCTGTTGATGTTCCTTGATGTTGCGGGTGAGATCGGGGCTGATTACCGTCCAATGCTCGCCGCGATCGGTCGTCTGAAAGACGACGTTGCCGCCGAACCAGGCGACGTGGCCGTCCCACGGCGCGAACGCCAGCGGCGAATCCCAATTGAAGCGATACTTCGCTTGGCTGAGATCGAAGGGGCCAAGGAAGCTTCCCGGATACGCATCGTACGGGCGCACCATGCGCGAGATCTCACTCTTGCGATTGAATACGAGCAGTACGCCGTTCTCCAAATCCGACCAGACGTAGTTCGCATCGGTGGGATCGGGGACGCTCCATTCGCCGTCGCCGCCGACGACGTTCTGCCAGTGGCGGTTCATGATGCCGTCGGAGTCGAGCGAATTCGACGGACCGCAGAAGCCGTTGTTGTCTTGCAACGCGGCGCACACCGAATACGGATTTTCGTTGGAGAGCCCGACGTGGTAGATCTCGCCTATCGTGAGGTTTTCGGAGAACGACCAATTCTTACCGCCATCGGTGGTTAGCGCGTAGCCGCCGTCTTCGCCCGTCATCATGCGGTTGCCATTGTTCGGAGCGATCCACATCGCGTGATAGTCGACGTGCACGTCCTTGGCGATCTCTTCGAATTTCTTGCCGCCGTCTTTGCTCTCGGCGAGCATCTCCGAAACGGCGTAGACGTGATCCGGGTTGCGCGGATCGACCGCGATGTGCGTGAAATAGAACGGCCGCTGATCCACCAGCGTATCGTCACTCATCATCTTCCAGTGCACGCCGGCGTCGTCGGTACGCCACAAGATGCCGCCTTTGGCCTCGATCAACGCATAGACGCGACTCGGGTTGCTCGGCGCGATCGCAAGGCCGATGCGACCGGTGTAGCCGGCCGGCAGCCCGTTGCCGGTGAGTTTCGTCCAGGTCTTGCCGCCATCGATCGACCTGTACAAGCCGTCGTCAGGTCCGCCGCTCGTGAAGGTCCAGGGTTTGCGCCGGAACTCCCACATGCCCGCGTACACGACGTTTGGATCGCGCGGATCCATCGCGAGATCGCTCGCACCGGTCGACGGGCCGTTGTACAGCGTCTTCGTGAAACTCTTACCGCCGTCGAACGTAACGTACACGCCGCGGTCGGTCGAGTCTTTGAACGGATCGCCAAATGCGGCGATCACCACGTGCTTCGGGTTCTTGGGATCGATCGCGATTCTCGAGATGCTCCACACGCCCGCGAGTCCGACGCGCGTCCAGTGCTTCGCGCCGTCGGTCGTCTTGTAGAGCCCGTCACCGTACGTCACGTCGTTACGCGGATTGGCTTCACCCGTGCCCGCCCACACGACGTTTTGATTGGTCGGATCGATTGCAACCGCGCCGACCGCAGAGACGTGCTGACCTTCGAAGACCGGTGTCCACGTCGCGGCGCCGTTGTCGCTCTTCCACACACCGCCGCCGGCGGTGCCGAGATAATAGAGCTGATCGTTCTGCGGCGTTCCGGCTACGGCCGCAACGCGACCCCCGGCACCGGCCGGCCCGATCGAACGCCACGCGAGGTTCCCGTATGACGCGCTCACCAGCGCCAGCAATGCGATCACGGCGTGACCTCCTTCGCTCCCTCGACTTTTAGGCCGTCGAGCGATTTCATGTAATCGTTGTATTTCGTGAACGCCGCCGCGTACAATGCGTCCCAACGCGCGGCGTAGTCGAGCTGCGCCTCCGTCGGAGGTTCTTGCGCACCAAATCCGGTGCGCGGAATCTCTTCGCGCAGCGAGCCCGGATGTTCGACGGAATCCTCGCCGTTTTTGAAGTTGGCGGTGAGCGTCGAGAAGACGTCTTGCCACTGCGTCTTGGCAGCGGCAATCTTCGGATCGCTTGCATTCGCTTTGTCGAGCGACTTCTTGAGCGTGTCGAGGTTGTTGAGTGCCTCGTCGATTTTGCTATAGCGCTCGGTGTATTTCTTAGCGAAGTCGTAGGCAGCTTGTTCGTCGGCCGTCGACGTTGTATCGCGCGGATCGGGCTTTACCGCCACGGTCTGCGAGAGTGTGGTGCTATCGAGCTGCAAGCGAATCGTATATGTTCCGGGCAGGACCAATGGTCCTATTTTCGGACCACGAAATTGTGGAGCACCCGCGCCGTTCCACGGCGTCGGACCGTTTTCGTGAAGATCCCAGGCCATCCGGTTGATGCCGGCCTTGTTCGGCATATTCGAGACGTCTTTACCCTTGACTTTGTGCGTGCCGGATATCGAGCGCACCACCTTGCCGTTCGCATCGAGAATCTGGAGCGTCGGATTCTTTTTCTGCGGCGCGGCGAGGTAGTAGTTGATGATCGCGCCGCTCGGCGGATTCTCGGCCGAGTAGTTCGTGTAGGAACCGTAATCGCTGTTGGAATGCAGGTGGTATTGATATGCCGTGCGTGGTTTGAAGAGCATCACGCCGGCCTTTTCGGCCTGCGGAAGTGCCTGCACCGGCGTGAGATCATCGAGCACCCATACGTCGCGTCCGTGCGTGCCGACGATCAAGTCATCGAACTCGGGTTGGATGCGGATGTCGTAGACCGCAACCGGCGGCATGTTCAAACGGAAGTTTTGCCAGTGCGCGCCCTTGTCGTACGAGATCCAGAAGCCGTTCTCGGTCCCAAGGTAGACGATGTTTGCATTGGTCGTATCGGCGCGAATCGCGCGCGCGTATTGATTATCCGGAATGCCATCGACGATCGACGTCCACGTTTTGCCGTAGTCGCGCGTGACGTAGATATACGGTTTGTAGTCGCCCAGCATATGGTTGTCCGCGATCGCATAGGCCGTGCCCGCGTCGAACGGTGACGGCGAAATGCTTGCCATACGCGCGTATTCCGGCGCGCCGCCGGGCGTAACCGTCGCCCAATTCGCGCCGCCGTCGCGCGTGAGCGAGACCACGCCGTCATCCGAACCCGTCCATATCTCGCCTTTCGTCAGCGGCGAGCCCTCGATGTCGAGCAAGTTATCCGAATACTCAGCGCCCGACACGTCCTGCGCGAGCGGGCCACCGGCGGGCAGCTGATGGTCCTTGACGTTGCGCGTGAGATCGGGACTAATCACCGTCCAGTGCAAACCGCGATCGGTGCTCTGGAAGACGACGTTGCCGCCGAGCCACGCGGTATGCGGATCCCATGGTGCGAAGTTGATCGGCGAATCCCAGTTATAACGATACTTTGCGTCGCGCGAGTCGAACGGCCCGAGCGTTCCGCCCATCGCGTCCCACGGACGCACCGAGATGGCAGTCTGCGTTTTGAGGTCGTTGACCAGCGTCACACCGTCCTCGAGATCGGCCCAGACGTACCGCGGGTCCGACGGATCAGGCCACGCCCATTCGCCGTCGCCGCCCACGACGTTGTACCAATCGCTGTTAAGGATGCCGTCGCTCGAAAGCGAGTTCGATGGACCGCAGAACGCTTCGTTGTCTTGTAACGCCGCGCAGATCGAATATGGGTTGTTGCCGATGCTGTAGCCGACGTGGTAAATCTGTCCAATCGGAAGATTCTGCGCAAATGACCAGTTCTTGCCGCCGTCGAGCGTAATCGCGTATCCGCCGTCGGCTCCGAGGATCTGACGATCGGGATCGTTCGGTGCGATCCACATCGCGTGAAAATCGACGTGGACGGGCTTGGCGATCTGCTCGAACTTCTTGCCGCCGTCTTTGCTCTCGGCCATATCGTTCGAGACTGCGTAGATATCATCCGGATTTTTCGGGTTAACTTCAATGTGCGAGAAGTAGAACGGCCGCTGATCGACGATGGAATCGTCGCTCATCATCTTCCAGTGCGCGCCTGCATCATCGCTGCGCCAGAGCACACCGCCCTTGGCTTCGATCACTGCGTAGACGCGCGAGGGCTCGCTCGCCGCGATCGCAAGACCGATGCGTCCGGTCATGCCGGCCGGCAACCCGTTGCCGGTGAGTTTTTTCCACGTCTTGCCACCGTCGGTCGATTTGTAGAGCCCGCCGACGTCGCTGCCGCTAGTGAACGTCCACGGCACGCGACGGAAGGTCCACATGCCCGCGTAGACGACGTTTGGATCCTTCGGGTTCATGGCGAGGTCGCTCGCACCGGTTTTTTCATCGACGTAGAGCGTCTTATCCCACGTCTTGCCACCGTCGAACGTCACGTAGACGCCGCGATCGCTCGAATCTTTGAACGGATCGCCGAATCCCGCAACAACCACGTGATTCGGATTGCGTGGATCGACCGCGATGCGGGCGATGCTCCATACCTTCTCGAGCCCGACGCGCTTCCAGTGTTTGCCACCATCGGTCGTTTCATACAGCCCGTCGCCGTAGCTCACGTCGTTGCGCGGATTGGTTTCACCGGTACCGACCCAGACACGTTGCGGGTTCGTCGGATCGATCGCGACGGCACCAATCGCCGAAACGTCTTGCCGATCGAAGACCGGCGACCACGTCGCGCCGCCGTTCTCCGATTTCCATACTCCGCCGCCGGCCGTACCGAGGTAGTAGAGCTTGTCGTTCTGGACCGTTCCGGCGACGGCCGCAATACGCCCCCCGGCGATAGCCGGACCAACCACGCGCATCGTGAGATCGCCGAACGACGACACTGCAGCAAGAACGAGTGCTGCAATCATTGGATCGTCACTGCCTTGAGTTTGAGCGTGGTGAGCGCCGCGTTGAGCGCCGGTACCTGGTCTTTTACGAACGCATCGTAGTTGCCGGTAGCCGTCCGCAACTCTCCTTCGACGCGATGCGTGTAGTCGCGGAGCGCCGGCGTGATTACCGTGCCGGCAAAGAACATGATCGACTGAACGTCTTCACGCACTTTGCCCGGCATCTGGATCGAGTCTTCGTCGTTTTGGTAGTTCGCCGTCAGTTCATCAAAGACCGCAGTACGCGCAGTCTCGATTGATTCGAGCTTGCTCTGCGTCGCCGAATCGCCGGCCTTCTTCGCCGCCGCGATGCCTTCATCAATCGATTTCTTCACGGTATCGAGGTTGTTGAGCATTGTATCGACTTTGGAATAGAGGTCCTCGCCCAACCGGCCGAAGTTATACGACTCGACAAGCTGCGCTTGCGTATAGATCGTGCGCGGATCGGCTTTGACCGTGAAGCGTTGCGTGAAGGTTTTCGAACCGAGTGTCAAACGCGCGGTGTACACCCCCGGTGGCACCGTCGGGCCGCCGTCGGGACCTTGATAGGCCTTTTTCGCGGCGCCCAGCCACTTCACGGGACCGTCGATCGTCCAATCCCAAACGTAACGATTGAGACCAACCTTGTTCGGTACGTACGGCTCTTGTTTTTTCGCGACTTCATGCGTGCCCTTATAGGTGCGCACGACTTTGCCGGTGCCGTCGATGATCTCGAGCATCGGCGGAGTCTTCTGCTCCGCGTTCAGGTAGTAGTCGATGATGACGCCGGTCGGCGGATTCGCCGCCGCGTAGTTGGTGTACGTGCCTTCGTCGTCTTCACGCGTGTTGTACTGATACGACACGCGAATCGGGAACATGTACGTACCGGCGGCGATGGCGCTCTGCAGCTGCTGAATCGGCGTCATGTCGTCCATGATGTAGATCGAGCGGCCGTGCGTCGCGATCACGAGATCGTCGAATTGCTGTTGCATCCGTATGTCGTGCACCGAGACGGTCGGCAGATCGTTCTTGAACGCTTTCCACGACGAACCGCCGTCGTAGGAGATCCAGAAGCCTTCTTCGGTTCCGAGGTACACGAGGTTCGGATTGCGGATGTCGGCGCCGATCGAACGCGCCCACTCGGTGGCAGGCAATCCATTCGTAATCGACGTCCATGTTTTCCCGAAGTCGTGCGTTACGAAGACGTACGGCTTGTTGTCGCCGGTGTAGTGGCCGTCGTTGATCGCGTATGCGGTGCCGTCGCGTAGCGGCGAAGGTGAGATCGACGCAAAACGTCCGTACTCGGGCGCGTTCGGCGGCGTGACATTCGTCCAATGCTTACCGCCGTCGAGCGTGAGCTGAATCAAGCCGTCATCAGTGCCGACCCAGATCTCGCCCTTGTGCAGACGCGAACCCTCGATGTCGAGAATCGTGTCGCTCTCTTCGGCGCCCGAGACGTCGTGCGTGATCGGACCGCCCGACGGCGCCTGATGTTCCTTGTCGTTGCGCGTGAGATCGGGGCTGATCACCGTCCAATGCAAGCCGCGATCCTCGGTCTGAAAGACCACGTTACCGGCGATCCAGCCGATGTGGCCGTCCCACGGAGCAAACGCGATCGGCGTCTCCCAGTTCCAGCGCACCTTGGCGGTACGCGTATCGAACCCCTCAAGCGATGTTTGCAGATAGGGCTCGATGAACCAGCCGTCTTTGGTCACCTTGTTAACGACGGTAACCGAACCGTTCTCGGAGTCAGCCCAGATGTAGTTCGGATCGACCGGATCGGGTACGGCCCACTCGCCGTCGCCGCCGGCTACACCAATCCACGCCTTGTTTTGGATGCCCGAAGGATCTTGCGTGTTGTTCGGCGCGCACCAGCCGTTGTTGTCTTGCAGACCGCCGCACACCCAGTATGGATTCTCGTTTGAAAGTCCGACGCGATAGACTTGCGCGATCGGAAGATTCGCGGAGAAGAACCAGTTGTCGCCGCCGTCGAGCGTCAGCGCGTAGCCGCCGTCCTCACCGGTCATGATCCGATTGGGGTCATTCGGCGCGATCCAGATTGCGTGGTAGTCGACGTGCACGCTGTCGGCGATCGCTTTGAAGGTTTTACCGCCGTCGGTCGATTTCGAAAGCGCCTCCGAGACGCCGTAGACGACGTCGGGATTTTTGGGATCGACCGCGATGTGCGTGAAGTAGAAGGGACGTTGATCGACGAGCGTGTTCTTCGAAACCATCGTCCAGTGGTCGCCGCCGTCATCGCTGCGCCAGAGAATGCCCTGCTTCGATTCGATCAGCGCGTAGACGCGATTGCCGTTGCTCGGCGCGATTGCAAGGCCGATGCGGCCGATCGTGTCGGTGGGCAGTCCGTTGCCCTCGAGCTTCTTCCACGTCTTGCCGCCGTCGCTCGAACGATATAAGCCGTCTTGCGGACCACCGCTGGTAAACGTCCACGGACGGCGCTGGAATTGCCAGATGCCGGCGTAGAGCACGTCGGGATTTTGCGGATCCATCGCGAGGTCGGATGCGCCGGCTTGGGGACCGGTGTAGAGCGTCTTCGTCCAGGTCTTGCCGCCATCGTTCGTTACATAGACGCCGCGATCGGGGCTATCGTTAAAGAGATCGCCTTGGGCCGCGACGACCACGTGATTGTGATTGCGCGGATCGACGACGATGCGCGAAATCTGTTTGGTCGCCTCGAGCCCCATAAGCGTCCACTTGTCGCCGCCGTCGGTCGACTTGTAGATGCCGGCGCCGTAGCTCACGTCGTTGCGCGGATTGTCCTCGCCGGTCCCGACCCACACCGTATTGTTGTCGGTCGGGTCGATCGTCACCGCGCCAATCGCTGCAACGGGCTCTTTCGCAAAGACCGGATCCCAGGTTTGACCTGCGTTGGCGCTCTTCCACACGCCGCCCCCGGCGCTACCTACGTAGTACAGCTTCGGATCGGTCGCCGAACCCGCCACCGCCGCGACGCGACCCCCGGCAGCTGCCGGTCCGATCTCACGCCACTGCATGTTGCCGAACGGCGGCCCGGGGGTGGGCGATGCGGTCGGCGTCGGCGTCGGCGCTCCCGGCTTGGCGGGGGCGGGGCTCGCCGATGCGCTCGGGGTGGGGGCTGGGTCGGCGTTTGCGGGCACAGCAGCAAACGCGTAGAGAGCGGCACCGCAAAGAACTGCGGTAAGCATACGGACTGACACGGCCTGAACGACCTCCAGAAGCAATCGGGAGCGATTAATTAAATGAATTAACGGTTGCGGTCCGGCGCCGGTGCAACAAGTCCTGCGCCGGCCCCATCAAAGTCCCATCAACGCCGCGCGTTCGCGCGAACATTTCGTAACGGTAGCTACTTTTTGGCGCTCCTGTTGATGGCCTGGTAATGTGGCACGTTCACGCTATAGGCGTACCACTCCGAGATCGCGATGCCCGCACATAAGATGATGAACACGGCAATCATCCACCAATACCGTCGCACAAGGGGGGATTACGCCGCCCTACGACGGAAACGCCTGCCCTCATGAGCCGATGCCGCGCCCCGCTCCTCGCGGGACTCTGCTTCATTTTAGGACTCTGGATGCCGGCTGTTGCGAACGCCGCAACGAGGCCGGTCCCCGCGACGCCGGCCAGCATCGCGGCCTATGCCGCGATCCTGCGTCAGTACAATCCCGAGATGCCCGAATGGCAGAGCAAAGACCTCGCGCGTCACTTGCTATTGACGGCGGTGCGCTGGAAAGTCGACACCAACATGCTCGCCGCGATCGTCACGGTCGAGTCGAGTTGGCACACGCATGCCGTCTCGTATGCCGGCGCAATCGGCCTCGGACAACTCATGCCCGGCACCGCCGCAACGCTTGGCGTGAACCCCCGCGACCCGGCCGAAAACCTGCAAGGCGCGGCGCGCTATCTGCGCGGCTTGCTCGAAGAGTTCGGCGCGAACCGTAACCGTTACGAGTTGGTCTTTGCAGCGTACAACGCCGGCCCGCTTGCGGTGCAGCGCTACGGCGGCATTCCGCCGTACTATGAAACGCAACATTACGTGCTCAAAGTGTTGCGCGCGTGGAGCGAATTGCGCAGCGCGGTTCGCCTACCACGCAGCGTGTTGGAAGCCACAGTGTCGCGACCGCACGCGGCAGATATAGATTATTGGCTTAGCGGTCAGTAATAATCGAATCGACGGCGCTTGCGATATCGCAGGCGCCGTCGATCTTTATCGCGTGCGCGCCGGCATTGCGCGCAGCCTCGACGTCGCTATCTTTATCGCCCACGACCACAATCGTTGAGGGAGCGATGCGCCAAGTACGTGCTGCATCGAGGACCAGCTTCGGCTTGGGCTTGCGGCAATCGCAATCGGCATCGGGTGCGTGCGGACAGATGAACCACCCGTCGAACGGCCCGAGCAGTTCTTCGACACGCGCGTTGACCGCACGCATTTGTGCCTCGGAGATCATCGCGCGCCCAACGCCGCTTTGATTCGTCAGTACGCCGACTTTCAAGCCGGCGGCGCGAAGCGCATCGAGGGCGCGCTTCGCGCCCTCGACTGGTTCGACACGTTCCGGGTCACCGTTATACGGAACGTCGACGATGACGGTCCCGTCGCGATCGACCAACACTCCACGAATAGACGGCGTTGTCGGAGCCGCTCGTCGCTTCGGCATCGTGCCTTCGCTCCTGCTGCCTTTCTCGCCGCTCCCGCCGTCCTGGCTCCGCGGCTCGTTCAGAGCCTCCTCCAACACCGTCTATTCGCTTCGTTTATGGAACACTTACGTAGACTTCTGAACCTTTGTCGAGGAACTCTTTGCTCTTCTCGGCCATGCCTTTTTCGGCGTATTCACGCACTTCTTGCGTGATTTTCATCGAACAGAAATGCGGGCCACACATCGAGCAGAAGTGCGCGATCTTCGCGCCGGGTGCAGGCAGCGTCTCGTCGTGGAATTCGCGCGCGGTCTCCGGATCGAGCGCAAGTTCGAACTGGTCTTTCCAGCGGAACTCAAAACGCGCCTTCGACAGCACGTCGTCCCAGTGGTGCGCACGCGGATGCCCCTTGGCTAGATCGGCGGCGTGCGCCGCGATCTTGTACGCGATCACGCCGTCCTTGACGTCCTTCTTATTCGGCAAGCCGAGGTGTTCTTTCGGCGTCACGTAGCAAAGCATCGCCGTTCCGTACCAGCCGATCATCGCGGCGCCGATCGCGCTCGTAATGTGATCGTAGCCCGGGGCGATATCGGTTACGAGCGGGCCGAGCGTGTAGAACGGTGCCTCGTGACAGATCTCGAGCTGCTTGTCCATGTTCTCCTTGATCAAGTGCATAGGGACGTGACCCGGACCTTCGATCATTACCTGTACGTCGTGCTTCCAGGCGATCGTCGTCAGCTCGCCAAGCGTTTCGAGTTCGCCGAACTGTGCCGCATCGTTTGCATCGGCCGTGCATCCTGGCCGCAAACCATCGCCCAGCGAAAACGCGACGTCGTACGCCTTCATGATCTCGCAGATTTCTTCGAAGTGCGTGTAGAGAAAATTCTCTTTATGGTGCGCGAGACACCACTTCGCGAGAATTGACCCGCCACGCGACACGATACCGGTAACGCGACTTGCCGTCAGCGGCACGTACCGCAGCAGCACGCCGGCGTGAATCGTAAAGTAGTCAACGCCTTGTTCTGCTTGCTCGACGAGCGTGTCGCGATACATCTCCCAGGTTAGCTCTTCCGCTTTACCGTTGACTTTTTCGAGTGCTTGATAGATCGGCACGGTGCCGATCGGCACCGGTGAATTACGAATGATCCACTCGCGCGTCTCGTGGATGTTCTTGCCCGTCGAAAGATCCATGACGGTATCCGCGCCCCAGCGTGTCGCCCATGTCATCTTCTCGACCTCTTCGTCGATCGTCGATGCAACCGCCGAATTGCCGATATTCGCATTGATCTTCACATGGAAGCCGCGCCCGATGATCATTGGTTCGGTCTCGGGATGATTGATGTTCGAGGGAATGATTGCGCGGCCGCGCGCGACTTCATCGCGCACGAGTGCCGGCTCGACGCCTTCACGAATCGCGATGAACTCCATCTCCGGCGTGATCTCACCTTGCCGCGCGTAGTGCATCTGCGTCACGTTCTTGCCGGGCTTTGCGCGCCGTGGCGTGCCCTGTGTATCACCGCGCGCATCGATCCACGCGGCGCGCAGTTTCGGCAAGCCGCGCTCGCGATCGATGGCAACGTCGGGATCGGTGTAGGGTCCACTCGTGTCGTAGACCACGTGTGATGTACCATCAGTAAGCGCAATTTCACGCACCGGCACACGGATCGACGGATCGCTGCCCGGGATGTATCGTTTCATGGATGCTGTCCTTTCCTACCCGGCATTACCCGGGGGGTCCGGCGGTCGGCCTGATGCCCTCTCAGCCCGCACTGCGAGCTCCCGCATAGGTTGGACGCTACGCGTTCCACACGGCGCAAGCCTGTGCCAAGATCGGCAAACTGCCCCGAGTAGGAAACGTGGCACGGGCCTTAAGGCTGAAGGGGGTAAAAGCAACCAATCGAACGGGTGACTTCAGACATCTTGTCTTGTCCGAGGAGCACCTTATGAAGGCCCTTAGCGCCTCGCTTCTTACCGTGCTGCTGGCGCTCATGCCGCTTTCAGCCTCGCCTGCCGATTCCAGCAAGACGCTGCAAAACGTCAAGGGCTCGGTGACCTACGGTCCGGGAAATCCGCCACCGAATAAGCTTGCCATCAAAGCGCAGGCAACGCTAAGCGATAACGACTATGCTCTGACGGGCCCGGAGTCGCTGGCGACGATCACGTTGCCGGACAGTTCGCAGATCGAGATGGGCTCAAGCGCGAGCGTGCAAATGGTCTCGTTCAATCAAACCGATATCGCGCACGCGAAATTCGTCGTCGTCGGCAAGATGCGGTTTACGATCCAACACCCCGCGGGTGCGAAAGCCGACTATCAGTTCCAAACGACCACCGGACAGATTGCGGTTCGCGGCACGGTCGGCGACATCTTCGCGCAGCCGAGCGGTATGCAAGTCAACGTTTATGCGCTGAGCAATCCGGCGCTTCCGGTGCAAGTCACGCTCGTCAACGGACAAGTCTTCACGCTCGCCGCCGGTCAATCGCTCGTCGTAACCGGAGTCGCGGGTGCGCTCACCGGATCGGTCACCGCCGTTTCGCAATCAATGTTCACGCCATTTAGCGAACTCGGTGCGCCTGCGAACGC
>DATJOM010000028.1:0-42360 GCA_035507095.1 Candidatus Acidiferrum sp. | reverse complement strand
GTCGCGCTGATGGCGCTCGGCGCTACGATCGACGTGCGCGGCGTCGCAGGCACGCGCTCCATTCCGATCTCGGAATTCTATCGGCTCCCGGAAGCTACACCAGAAATCGAGACGTCGCTCGAGCCCGGTGAATTGATCGTTACCGTCAAATTGCCGCCGATGCCCGGCTGGCGTTCGCACTACCTCAAGCTGCGCGATCGGCAGTCGTACGAATTCGCGCTCGCGTCAGCAGCCGTCGCCGTGCAGCTCGACAGCTCGACGATCGCCGACGTGCGCATCGCGCTGGGCGGCGTCGGCACGATTCCCTGGCGCGCGCCCGAAGCTGAAGCGGCGTTGCGCGGCAAGACGGCATCGCGCGACGCGTTTCGCGCGGCGGCCGAGATCGCATTGCGCGACGCACGTCCGCAAACCGAAAACGGTTTCAAAATCGAACTCGCCAAGCGCTGCCTGACGCAGGCGCTGATCGAAGTGACGGCATGAGCGTCGGCGCACCGCTCGACCGTATCGAAGGCCGGCTTAAGGTAACCGGCGTTGCCGACTACGCCGCGGATCGCGTCGAGAACGCCATGCTCTACGGCGTCCCGGTCGGCAGCACGATCGCTGCCGGGCGCGTGCTGCGCGTCGACGCCGCTGCCGCCCTCGCGGTGCCCGGGGTCGTCGCCGTCTACGATCATACCAACATCGGCACGCTCCGTTCGCTCAAACCGCCGTTGACGCCGGGCGTCAACTATGCCGACGAGACGCGCGCACCGCTCACCGACGACCGTATTGCATATTACGGCCAATACGTCGCGCTCGTCGTGGCGCGAACGCTCGAGTCAGCCGCAGAAGGCGCGGCCAACCTCCGGATCACCTATGCTCCCGACGTCGCGGTGACGACGCCGATCACCGTCGCGCAAGGCGAGCGCAAGGTCGTGAGCCAGCGTGGTGATCCCGACAAAGCCTTCGCCGAGGCCGCGTTCACGCTCGACTGCACGTACGGTACGCCGGTCGAGACGCACAACCCGATCGAACTGCACGCGACGGTTGCCACGTGGGACGGCGATTCCGTCACGCTCTACGAAACGTCCATGGCCGTGGTGAATCACCGGGGCGTCCTGGCGGCGATGCTTGGGATTCCGGTCGAAAACGTCCGCGTGATCACGCGTTACTTGGGCGCGGGATTCGGCGGGAAGTTGTGGCCATGGGCGCAGTCGCCTCTCGCGGCTGCAGCCGCGCGAAACCTCGATCAACCGGTGAAGATCGTCATCGCCCGCGAGCAGATGTTCATGAATGTCGGCCATCGTCCGCAAACCGTGCAACGCGTCCGGCTGAGCGCGAACGCGGACGGAGACCTGACGTCGCTGCAACACGATTACACCAACCACAGCAACATGCTCGGCGACTACGACGAGTACTGTTGGGAGGCCACGCCCTACTTCTACAGCACACCCAATCTGCGCATCACGAGTGGCATTGCAAAGCGCAATGTCGGCCCGCCGACCTCGATGCGCGCCCCGGGCGCGGCTCCCGGACTCTTTGCAACCGAGTCGGCCCTCGACGAACTTGCCGTACTGTTGAAGATGGATCCGGTTGCGCTGCGTTTGCGCATAGCGCCCGAACATGACCAGGGCCTCGACATCCCGTTCACATCGTGTCACGTCACCGAGTGCTACGAAGTAGGCGCGAAGACGTTCGGGTGGAGCAACCGCACCGCCGCGGTCGGCTCGATGCGGCGCGACGGCATGATCGTCGGCTGGGGCATGGCGGGCTGTTCGTACATCGCCGACAGCCTGGACTGTGAGGTCCGGGTAGAGCTCCATCGGGGCAGCGCGCACGTTTTGTGTGCGACGCAAGACATCGGTACCGGCACGTACACGATCCTCGCGCAGATCGCGAGCGACACGCTCGGCATTCCTGTCGGGCGCGTGACGGTCTCGCTCGGCGACTCGTCGCTCCCGCCCGGCCCCATGTCCGGTGGCTCGATGGCGACCGCATCCGTCATTCCCGCGACCATCGCAGCATGTAAAGAGGCGTTGAAAAACGGCGTTGGGGTCGGCCGATCGAAAGGGACCTATCTCGACAGCGACAAGCCCAAGAAATCGAGCCACTCGTTCGGCGCGCAGTTCGTCGAAGTCACCTGGCAGCCCGAGATCGCGCGGCTGCGCGTGCGCCGCACCGTCACCGTGATCGATGCGGGCAGAATCATTAACCCAAAAACCGCGCGCAATCAAATCGAGGGTTCGGTCGTCTTCGGCGTCGGCATGGCGTTGTTTGAAGCGACGCACTACGATCACCAAACCGCCGCGCCGCTCAATCGCAATCTCGCCGATTACGTCGTTGCGTCGAATGCGGATCATCCCACGATGGACGTCATCTTTCTCGACTATCCCGACTACGATCTCAATCCGCTCGGAGCGCGCGGCATCGGCGAAATTGGCCTCGCGGGCGTCGCACCGGCAATTACGTCTGCGGTCTATCATGCGACCGGCGTGCGCGTGCGCGCACTTCCGGTCCGCATCGAAGATCTACTCACGGCATCATGAGCGTCGGAACACCGATCGATCGCATCGAGGGCCGGCGCAAAGTCACCGGCGACGCGGATTACGCCGCGGATCGCATCCTCGTCGGCATGCTCTACGGCGTCCCCGTCGGCAGCACCATTGCCGCGGGACGCGTGCTCACCGTCGATGCTGAGGCTGCGCTCGCGGTTCCCGGTGTCGTTACCGTGCTCGATCACCACAACATCGGCACGCTGCATTCGCGCCCGTCGTCGTGGGATCACGGAAGCATCACCGATGAACACCGCGCACCGCTCTCCGGTGCCGACGTTGAATACTACGGCCAGTACGTCGCGCTGGTCGTTGCAAAAACACTCGAGGCGGCAGCCGAGGGCGCGGCGCTGGTGCGCGTCACCTACGCACCCACGACGCCGCGCATCTCCCCCGTCCGTTACGACGAAGGCGAGCGTCAACTCGGCAGCCACCGCGGCGATCCCGATACCGCCTTCGCTGCGTCGCCGATCACGCTCGACCAGATCTACCGCACACCGGTCGAGACGCACAATCCGATCGAACTGCACGCGACCGTCGCGTGGTGGGACGGCCGCACGGTCACACTCTACGAGACCTCGCAGGCAGTGGTGAATCATCGCAACGTCTTGGCACACATGCTCGGCGTTCCGGTCGACAACGTCCGCGTCATTACGCGCTATCTCGGTTCGGGATTCGGCGGCAAGTTGTGGCCGTGGCCACAGTCTGCGCTCGCGGCCGCTGCCGCGCGCGCATTGCAGCAGCCGGTGAAGATCGTCGTGACGCGCGAGCAGATGTTTACGAACGTCGGGCATCGTCCGGTGACGGTGCAGCGCGTGCGGCTGAGCGCCGGCCGCGATGGGCGGCTCACCTCGCTGCAACACGACGTCGCCAATCACACCGGCATGCGCGACGACTACGACGAGAACTGCGCCGAAGCAACGCCGTACTTCTATAGCGTGCCGAATCTGCGCATCACCAGCGGCCTTGCACAACGCAACGTCGGCGCGCCGACCTCGATGCGCGGTCCGGGCGCCGTTCCCGGGCTCTACGCGACCGAGTCGGCGCTCGACGAGCTCGCCGTGTTATTAAATATGGATCCGCTCGCGTTGCGTCTGCGCAATGCACCGACCCGCGACGAAGGCCGCGGCGTGCCGTTTACGTCCTGTCATATCGTCGAGTGCTACGAACTCGGCGCGAAGAACTTCGGATGGGACCGCCGCAGCGCTGCAGTCGGCTCGATGCAGCGCGACGGCATGATTCTCGGGTGGGGCGTCGCCGGGTGCTCGTGGATCGCCGAACGCTTTGCGTGCGAAGTCCGCGTCGAGCTCCAAGGCGATAACGCGCACGTTTTTTGCGGCACGCAAGACATTGGCACGGGTACCTACACGATGCTTGCGCAGATCGCGAGCGATACGCTCGGCATTCCCGTCCGGCGCGTGCGCGTCTCGCTGGGAGATACATCGCTGCCCCCCGGCCCGATCTCCGGCGGCTCGATGGCAACGGCATCGGTCATTCCGGCAACGATCGCGGCATGTAAGGAAGCGCTGAAAAAAGGCGTCGGTCACGGCCGATCGGATGCGACGTTCGGTACTGCGAATCGGCCGAAGTCGAGCCACTCGTTCGGCGCGCATTTCGTCGAATGCTCATGGCAGCCCGAAATCGCGCGGTTGCGGGTGCGCCGCGTGGTGAGCGTGATCGACGGCGGCAGGATCATCAATCCGAAGACGGCGCGCAATCAAATCGAAGGCGCGATCGTGATGGGCGTGGGCATGGCCCTTTTTGAGGAAACGCGTTACGATCCGCAAACCGCCGCCCCGCTCAATCGCAATCTCGCCGATTACGTCGTTGCGTCAAACGCCGATCATCCCGCAATGGATGTCACCTTCCTCGATCATCCCGACTACGACTTGAACGAACTGGGTGCGCGCGGTGTCGGCGAGATCGGGCTTGCCGGTGTTGCGGCGGCGATCACGTCGGCGGTCTATCACGCAACCGGCGTGCGCGTGCGCGATCTGCCGGTCAAGATCGAGGACCTTATCGCGTCAGCGTGATGGCGAGCGGGATGATGACAATCATCGAAAGTGTCGTCAACAGGAACGTCGACGCGGCCTCGGCTTCGTAGACCTTGTAGCGCACCGCGAGCATCGGACACATAACGGCGGTCGAGACCGCACAAATCAGGATCGCTTCGGAGCCGACGGGCTTGGCGATGGCGAGCGCCGTCACGAGCAGTGCCATCACCACCGGCTGGACGAGCATCTTGATCGACACATTCCCCAAGATCTCCAGCGACAATTTGACACGGTAGGCGGCGAGAATGAGTCCCGCGACAAAGAGCGCCACGCCCGACGTCGCTGAAGCGATGAGATCGAGCATGTTCTGAATCTCCTGCGGCACGCGCACGTCGAGCAGGACGAGCACCGCGCCCAATAGCGGTGCCCACACGTACGGCTTTTCGAACGTAGCGAGGACGCTTCGCCCGACGAGCGTCCCAAGGCTCGGCATTGTGCCGCCTGCCGCGCGGCGCCGATCATATTCGAGCATCGTCACCGCGACGGGTACGATCGTGACATTCAAAATCAACGCCGCGATCGCAATCGAGAACAGGCTGGTCGTGCCAAAGAGCGGCGTGAGGATCGGAATGCCGGCGAAGGAAGCGTTGGAATACGTGGCGCTGGTCGCTTGGAGCGCGGCGGCGCCGGCAGTATGCCGCAGGGCGAACATGCTAAGCAGTGCGATCACAATGAATAGGCCGAACGTCGCGACGATCATTGCTAGAACGAAATGCAACTCGGAAAACAGCGTTGCACGCGACGCGCGCACGATCGCGACGAACAGCAGCGCGGGAAAGGCGAAGGTGAGAACCAGATCGTTGAGCCCCGCAACTTGGTCGCTATCGAATCGCTTTGCACGTCCCGCCCAGAAACCCAGCGCGACGACGAAGAGTACGGGCAAGAGGATCTCGAACGCATGAAGAGCGTTGTCCAGAGCCATTTGACCTCCGTCAACACGATAATCGGTTTCTTGGCCTGGTACTCCTCTTGTGGTTAAATCGAGCTATGATTCCCGAGACGATGAAAGCGGCCGTCATCGACAAAGCCGGTCCGCCCGACGCGCTGCGTGTTGCATCCGTGCCTACGCCGAAGCTCAAAGACCATCATGTGATCATCGCACTCGATTATGCTAGCGTGGGGATTTGGGACGCAAGACAACGCTCCGGCGCGTATGGCCCCCTCAAGCCGGGCACCATTTTGGGCGCGGACGGAAGCGGGACCGTTGCAGCGGTCGCGTCCGGCGTAACGCGCTTGCGAGTCGGCGATCGCGTGTATTCCTACAGTTACGGCAATCCCGACGGCGGCTTCCACGCCGAATACGTAAGCGTTCCGGCGAACCGCGTTGAGCGCGTCCCCGAGCAGCTCGATCAAAAAGTAGCCGGCGCGATGCCGTGCGTTGCACTAACAGCGCACGCGGGTCTGCACGTTTTAAAAATGAAGATCGGTGACGCGTTGTTGGTCTTCGGCGCCACCGGCGGCGTCGGCTCCTTCGCGGTGTGGCTCGCTGCAAACGCAATCGGCGCAACCGTGGCTGGAACGGCACGTGCCGATGCGCAGGCGTATCTTCGCGATCTCGGCGGAACCTTACTCAGCGACGGCGCAACGAACGCGTTCGACGCGATGTTCGCCACCGCGAGCGGATCCGATCTCGCCGCGCTCGCGTCGCATCTGAAGCCGAAGGCGCCGATCGCGTTTCCCAACGGCATCGAGCCGGAGCCGAAAATCGACGGACATCCCTCGCGGCCTTTCGACGGCGAGATGTCGCGCGAAGCCTTCGAGCGCTTGAACACCGCGATCGGTACGCGCACGATTCCGCTCAAGATCGAAGAGTTTTCGCTCGACCGCGTGGCCGACGCGCACCGCCGCATCGAACAGGGCCACGTGGAAGGCAAAATCGTCTTGCGCATCCGTTAACGTATATTGACAGTTTTCGATGCAAGAACTAATATCGAAGAATGTCGATACAAGCCTTTGAGCGAAAGGCGGCGCTTCTCAAAGCCGTTGCCGATCCTTATCGGCTCGCGATGCTCGCAACGCTCGCCGCAGCAACCGATGAAGTCTGCGTCTGCGAATTCACCGATGCATTACCACTGAACCAACCGACGGTCTCGCACCATCTGCGCATTTTGCGCGAGGCCGATTTGGTCACATGCGAACGCCGTGGCACCTGGGTGTATTACCGCCTCGCTAATGACGCGCGCGAACGCATCGAAGGTACCGTGACGTCCGTCTTCCGCAGGAGGGCCGCCGTATGAGCGCTCGCGATCGCGTCCTTTTCGTTTGCATACGCAATAGCGCACGCAGCCAGATGGCCGAGGGTTTCCTTAACGCGTTGTGCGCCGACAAGTTTGTTGCAGAAAGCGCGGGCTTGGAGCCGGGCAACCTGAATCCGCTGGCCGTCACGGCGATGCATGAAGTAGGCATCGATATCTCAGAAAAAGGGACGCAAAGCGTCTTCGACGTCTTCAAAAGCCGCCGGCTCTATTCGTACGTTGTGACGGTTTGTGACGAGGCGAGCGCCGAGTCATGCCCGATCTATCCGGGGATCGTGAAGCGCATGCACTGGAGCATTCCCGATCCGGCCGTCGTCGAGGGCTCCTACGATTACCGCATGCGCGCGTTCCGCGAAGCACGCGACGCAATTCGAGCAAAGGTCGAAGAATTCTGCGGGGCGCCATTCCCGGCATGACGCTGCTGCGTCGGTGTGTCGCGGAGTTCGTCGGCACCGCATTCCTACTCGCCGCCATTATCGGATCGGGCATCATGGCCGAGCGGCTTTCGCAAGGGAACATCGCGATTGCGCTCCTTGCGAATTCTCTTGCGACCGGTGGTGTGCTCGTGTGCCTCATCCTCGCACTCGGGCCGATCTCCGGCGCGCATTTCAATCCGGCCATCTCCATCGCCGACGCGATGCAGCAGGGTCTTTCTGCAATCGAATGCTCGTGTTATATCGCGGCACAAATCCTTGGCGGCCTTGCCGGCGTGTTTGTGGCGCACGCAATGTTCGGTCTTCCGCTGGTGTTCTTCTCGCAACGCGTTCGAAGCGGTCCCTCGCAATGGTTCGCGGAGTTCGTCGCGACGTTCGGCCTGCTGCTGGTTATCTGGGGCTGCGTGCGGTTCAAGTCGCAGTTTACCGCAATTGCCGTCGCAGGCTACATCGTCAGCGCCTATTGGTTCACCGCTTCGACCTCGTTTGCGAATCCGGCGGTAACCATCGCACGCTCACTGAGTAACACCTTCGCGGGCATTCGCCCGATGGACGCGCCTGCATTCATCATTGCGCAGCTTCTCGGCGCGCTTGCCGCAACCGCGGTGTTCGGCTGGCTCGCTCCGATGAGCGCGCTGCAGGCACATGACGCGCTGGTTCCACACGACGGAGAAACCCGTGTCGCATAAACCGTTCGTCCTTTTCGTCTGCCGCCACGTAACCTCTGCCGGAACCGAAGCGGCTGACGCCCCCGGTGCGGGCGTCGTTGCGGAGCAAGGCCGAGGTGCCCGCAACGCTCCTCGAGCCGGCGGTGTTGAACGAACCGGAGGGATGACGACGATATGACGGCACAAACCGAGCGCGCGATTCTGGCCGGGGGCTGCTTCTGGGGCATGCAGGAGCTGCTACGCAAGTATCCGGGCGTGATCTCGACACGCGTCGGCTATAGCGGCGGCGACGTGTCCAACGCGACGTACCGCAATCATGGCAATCACGCCGAGGCAATCGAGATCATCTTCGATCCCGCGCGTGTAAGCTACCGGCAGCTCCTGGAGATTTTCTTCCAGATCCACGACCCAACGACGCTCAACCGCCAGGGCAACGACCGCGGCACGAGCTATCGCTCTGCGATCTTTTATACCACCGACGAACAGCGGCGCGTTGCCGAAGAGACTATCGCCGATGTTGACGCGTCGGGACTGTGGCCCGGCAAGGTCGTAACAGAAGTCGCGCCCGCAGGTCCGTTCTGGGAAGCCGAGCCCGAGCATCAGGACTACCTGCAGAAATATCCGGACGGCTACACCTGCCACTTCATCCGCCCGGGCTGGAAACTTCCGCAAACGACGCGAGCAACCTGAGCACCTCGCTGCTGTTAAGCGTCACGCTTGCGGCTGTGCTTGCGCAGCCGCAAAGCCTCGTGCTCGATCTCAATGCCGACCATCATCTCGATACGGTCGTGCTCACGCAAACACGCAAGGAGATCGAGGTCACGGTGACCTTCGGCGATCCGCACTATCCATCGGAGATCTTTCGCTTTCCGGTCGATCCGAATCGCGAAGATGCGGTCTGCGCGGTGCCGGTCTATCTCAAGCGCGAATCAGCGCACGGCTTCCTGGTCGCCGACAACACGTGCGATTCATTGCACTTTTCCTTTAGCCGCAAGGCGAACAAGATCACGTATTGGCGCCTTTAGTTATGCGCTGAGCCTCCGCTCGAACAACCGCGCGAACACGCATCCAAACAAAAAGCCACCGACGTGCGCGAGATATGCCACGCCGCCGGTCTGCGTGCCCGGCACCACCGTGCCGGCGCTCAAGAGCTGCAATAAGAACCAGCCGCCGACCAAAAGCATCGCGGGCACGTAGGTCACGTCGACAAAGATGCCGATGACCAAGAGCGAGCGAATTTGGTCGCGCGGATAGGTGACGAGGAACGCTCCCATGACCGCGGCGATTGCACCGCTTGCGCCAAGGTTCGGGATCGTCGAGTGCGGATCGAACGCGATTTGGAAAACCGCTGCCGCGATGCCCCCGAGAAGGTAGAAGATCGCGTAGCGCCACGGTCCCATCTCGTCCTCGATCTCGGGTCCGAACGCCCAGAAGAACACCATGTTGCCGATGATGTGCGACCAGCTCGCGTGCATGAACATCGCGGTGACGATCGTTTCCACATGCTGACCCGCGGTAACTTGCGCCGGAACCATCGCCCAACGCGTTACAAAGGCATCGCCGCCGATCAACTCGATGATGAAGACGACCACGTTGATGACGATGATCGACAACGTGACGATCGGAAAGGTCGTCGGGCGCCGCGATACGTCGGTTAGCGGGATCATCGGAACCCTCCATCACATCACTTCGCTGATGCATAGTTTCGTGCTCTTCGCACTGGTCCTTGCGGCGCGGCTCGATGCCGCCACAGCCCAACAGATCGATGCCGTCGTCGCCGATGCGATGCGTACCGGCGTCGTCCCCGGCGTTTCGATCGCGATCGTGCGCGACGGTACGATCGTCTACGCGCGCGGGTACGGCGAACGCGATCGATCGACGCACCAGGACGTCGATACGCAAACAATCTTTCGATTCGGTTCCGTCACGAAAGAGGTCACCGCGACAATCGTGATGGCGCTGGTCGAGCGCCACACCTTGGCGACGGATGCGAAAATCTCGACGTGGCTTCCCGGATTCCCACACGGGAACGAAGTTCGCCTCAGCGATCTGCTTGGGCAAACATCGGGTTACCGCGACTACTACCCGCTCGACTACACCGACGACGAGATGGCGCGGCCGCGCGCCGTTGCTTCGATCGTGCACGAGTATGCGAACTATCCGCTAACGATGACGCCGGACACGCGTTGGGAATACAGCAACACCAACTACACGATCGCCGGGGAGATCCTCGAAAAAGTCAGCGGCGACGCGGCATCACAGCTCTTGCAACGATATATTACCGGCCCCGCGGGTATGCACGCGTTTTTTGACGAGCCGTATCGCACGATGCCGGATCGCGCGACCGGCTATAACTCCTTCTGGACCGAGCCGCCGCACGAGGATACGCCTGAGGCACCGCAGTGGCTGAACACTGCAGCGTCGCTCGCCGGTACGGCGAGCGATCTCGCGCGATTCGATATCGCGCTCATGCGGCATCGTTTGATAAACGCAGCGTCATTGCGGGAAATGACGACGGCACGCGCGTTGCGCAACGGACATAGCTCGAACTACGGCTACGGTCTGTCGGTAGGCTCGTTCAACGGCCATCGCATCGTGTCGCATGGCGGCAATGTCATCGGCTTTGCGTCGAACAATCGCCTTGCGCCCGACGACGACACCGCCGTCGTGGTCCTCACCAACTGTTACGAGGCGCCGGCCGGCACGATCTCGCGCAAGATCATGGCGCTATTGCTCGCTCCCAACGCACCACCGGCTCCCGCGAGCGCGCCACGTGGAAAAACGCGCGGACCGGAAGTTGCGCTGATCCGCTATTGGCTCGAGCAGTTACGCAACGGCACGCTTCCCGAGCGCGGCGTGACCACCGATTTCGCTCATCTGATGAACGCGCGAAATCGCGCGCGCGCGAAGGCCACGCTCGAGCACCTCGGCGCCATAACGGGCGTCTATGTCGACGGTTCCTTCCAGCGCGGCGGACTCGAGGTCTTCGGCGGCACGGTGACCTTCGCGAACGGGACGCGCTCGGTTGAAGTCTATCAAGCGCCAAACGGCGACGTCGCCGAGATTTTTCTCTTCGCAGACTAGCCCGAGCGGTCCCCGGGAGCACGTCGCCCCCGTACCCAGATTCAGCGGTTGATCATCGCCGCTTGGCGCTCGTTGTAGCGTGGGCCGGCGATCTTATCCGGCGTCAGCGAGGCATCGAGCGCGGCCATGTCGTCTTCGCTGAGGTGGACTTTCGAGGCACCGACGTTTTCTTCTAGATAGCGTACGTGCTTGGTGCCCGGAATCGGCACGATATCGGGACCTTTGTGTAACAACCACGCAAGCGCGATTTGGCCCGGCGTCGCTCCGTTGCGCGTCGCGATGTCGCGCACAATCTGTGCCGCCCGCATGTTCGCATCAAAGTTTTCACCTTGATAGCGCGGGTCGCCGCGGCGATAGTCGCCTTCGGGATACTCCTCCGCACGCTTCACGTTGCCGGTCAAAAAGCCGCGGCCAAGCGGTGCGAATGGCACGAGCCCGATGCCGAGTTCGCGCAGCAATGGGATGATCCGCGGTTCGAGATTGCGTTCCCACAACGAGTATTCGCTTTGCAGCGCGGAGATCGGATGCGTCGCCTGCGCGCCGCGAATGATGTGCTCGCCGGCTTCGGATAGCCCCAGATAGAGCACCTTGCCTTCGTGCACGAGTTCGGCCATCGCGCCGACGGTCTCTTCGATCGGCACTTCGGGATCGACGCGATGCTGATAGAGCAAATCGATGCGATCGGTGTGTAGCCGTCGGAGCGAACCCTCAACGGCTTCGCGCACATGGTCCGGCCGGCTGTTGAGGCCGCTAACCGCACCTTTGTCGTCGAACGTGAAGCCGAATTTCGTTGCAATCACGACGCTGTCGCGTTTACCTTCGAGTGCACGCGCAAGCAGTTCCTCATTTGTGTATGGGCCGTATGCTTCGGCCGTATCGAAGAACGTCACGCCGAGTTCGATCGCGCGATGAATCGTCGCGATCGACTCGCGCTCATCGCGATCGTCAGGACCGTAGGCAAAGCTCATGCCCATGCATCCAAGGCCAAGATCGGAGACGGCAAGACCTTCGTCGCCGAGATTACGTAGTGCCAGCATGGCAGCCATAACCCACCTCGATTTGGTCCGGTTTCCGGACGCTTTTGCGACGCATTTCCAACGGATCTCGGCCGGTCTTGCGACGACCGTGGAACGCCCGAGCGCGTAGCCTTGCGGTGTTACCTGTGCGCTTTCAAGCGAGGAGACACCATAATGCTACCGATCGATCACGAAGACCTGAAAAACGTTCGCAATCCCGGACGCCCCGACAGCGAAGCCGGCCTCGTGCGCCCGATGCGCACGCCGAACCCGCTCTTCAAAGGCTGGGGTCCAAAGCTCCTAACCATCGCGCTCGCGCTCTGCGGCATCGTCATCACGCGCACGCCGGCATCGGCCGACGTTAAAGTGATCGCGATTACCAATTGCGCGGCCGATCACGGCGCCGAGCTGCTCAGCAACCCGGACGCCATCCTTCCTGACTTCGCCTACCCCAACGGCGAAACAACGCTGCGCGTAAAGCTCAACGCGTCGGGCCGCGTCGACGACGTCGCGATCGCCCAGTCGTCGGGCGACGCGATGCTCGACTTCGCCGCGATGGGCGTTGTACGCGGATCTCGTTACCAGCCCGCGACCCAGTCGTGCGCAGCGGCCGCCGACGAGTTCCTGTACAAAGTCATCTTCTCCGACTAGCCCACTGCACACCATCCATGGCCCTCAATCGCGGGGAACCGGCTGACGCGGTTCCCCGCATTTTTTATAGGGAAGGACGGGGCTCTCGCATGAGCAAAAGAGCGAGCCCTCGGGGGTCAGCGGTGAACACGGACCAGCCTTCGTCTTTTGGCTCGCTGTTGCGGCAATTCCGACTTGCGAAGGGATTATCGCAAGAGTCGCTGGCCGAACGCGCCAGAGTCAGCACCGAAGCAATCGGCGCGCTTGAGCGCGGAAACCGCACGTCCCCGCAACGCACCACGCTCTCGCTCCTGATCGATGCGCTCGACCTCGACACTCGCGATCGCTTGCAGCTCGAGGCCGCCGCAGTCAAGCCGCCGCTTCCCAGAAAACGATCGCTTCGCGAAGCTGCCGAGAAGCCCGTGGAACGCTCGAACCTTCCGCACTCGCTGTCGCGATTCGTCGGACGCTCCGCCGAAATGGTCCTTCTCCTGGAATTGATCCGCGAACACAAGCTCGTCACGATCACCGGCGTCGGCGGCGTCGGCAAAACCAGAACGGCGATCGAACTCGGGCTACGGCTGCTGGACCGGTTCCCCGACGGCATTTGGCTGATTGAGCTCGCGGCGCTGCGAGACGCATCGCTTCTGCCACAGGCGATCTCCGCCGTGCTCAACGTTTCGGAAATCCCGGGCCGGCCGCTCCTCGCCTCGATCGCATCAGCGCTACGTTCCAAAAAGGTGCTGCTTATCGTCGACAATTGCGAGCACGTCATCGACGGTGCGGCGCGCACGATCGAAGAGCTGGTCCGCTCTTGCGACGGCCTCACCATCATCGCGACCAGCCGCGAGCCGCTGCGCGTCGGTGAAGTGGTCTTTCGAATGCCGACCCTGCCGTATCCGACGGGAGGGGCTGCTCAAAACGCAGTCGGAGCGTCGGAGTTCGCGGCGGTGGAACTGTTTCTGCAAGGCGCTCGCGCCGCGAGCCCGGGCTTCACGCTCACGGATCGCAATGCGGCGGCGATCACGTCGATTTGCCGCCAGCTCGACGGCATACCGCTCGCGATCGAGCTTGCCGCTGCGAAAGTCACCGCCTTCAGCGTCGAGCAGATCGCCGGCAATCTTCGCGAGCGATTTCGCCTGCTGCGCGGCGGCTCGCGAAGTGCGCTTCCGCGGCAGCAGACCCTTCGCGCATTAGTGGACTGGAGCTTCGATCTCCTCACCGCGCAAGAGCGAGATTTTCTGAGCGCGCTTTCGGTCTTCTCCGGCGGATTTACCGTGGAGGCGGCGGCGTTCGTTTGTGTCGACGACGACCGCGACGATGCCGATGTCTTTTATCTCCTGGGATCGCTGATCGACAAGTCGCTTGTCGTGACCGACGCGTATGGCGAACGCGCGAATCGCTATAGTTTGCTCGAGACCATCCGGATCTATGCGCAAAATCATCTCATCGGGGAACCGCGCCACGACGCGATATGCGGAAGGCACGCGCGGCATATGCTCGCATTTGCGCGCCGCACGGCCGCTTCGTTCGAATCCACGCATGACGACGAGTGGTACGATCTCGTGCGCACGGACATCGACAATATCCGGGATGCGTTGGAATGGAGCCTCGCGCAAGAGCACGACGTCGCACTGGGCGCCGAACTGGGCGCAATCCTCGGCCCCTATTGGGAATCCCGCAGTTACGGCGAGGGGAAGCGCTGGCTCACCGCCGCCCACGCGGTGCTCGACCGGCTTGAACCGCACCTCGCCGCCCGCGTCTTGTTGGAATACGTCCGTACCCTTCCGTACAACGAGCACACGATCGCGCTGTCGGAGGCGGCGGTTCGTGCCTATCGCGACGGCAACGACGCGCCCGGGCTTCGGCGCGCGCTGGAATATCGCGCGCAAACGCTGATCAATATCGGCCGCTACGACGAAGCCGCACGCGTCCTCGCCGAGAGCGAACACCTCTCATCCGATGCGGCACACCACGCCGGCGCGGCTCGGCTCGAGGCCCTGCACGGCTTTGCCGATCTCTACGCGGGCAATGCCGAATCGGCCTATGCGCATTTCGTCAAGGCCGAGGCGCTTCTGCCGCCGCCATCATCTCCGCGTGAGCTCGCGCTCGTCATGCGTGGGTTCGCAGAAGTGGCGCTTGCGCGCGGCGCGCCGAGTCTCGCCGTCGAACACGCGCAACGCGCTTTGCATTTCGTTGAGGACGGCGGCAACGTACGCATCGTGGGCACAGCCTGTTACGTGCTCGCACAGTGCCTATTGGCGGCCGGCCACGCAGCGGAAGCATCCGATGTCGCGCGTAGAGCAATCGGCGCCCTCGGCGGTACGCAAGTACCGCTCGACTTTTCCGATGCGGTCATCGTCCTGGCGGCGGCGTACGTGCGCCTCGGGCGGTACGAGGAAGCAACGAAACTGCTCCCGTTCCTTCACCGGAAACCGGTGCCGCCATTTCGCTCGGGTTTTCTCATCGAGGCGCTTCAGGACCAAACCCTTGCAAAACTCGAAGAATGGATGGGGCATGCGGCGTTCGCGGACGCATGCGCATCCAGCGGTCAGATCGACGAGCTGGCGCTCGTCGACGAGCTTTCCCGGGATCACAACGCGAGTCCACAGCACACCGGCCACTCACACTAGCAGCACAGAAGGAGTTGCACCATGGCTTCGATTGCCCAGTATCTTCTTCACCTTGCCGCAGACCCGAAGGCCCTCGACGTTCATAACAAGTCAGAAGAATCCGCCGATGCCCAGATGCGCAAACACGGTCTGAATGACGAGCAGCGTGCCGCCATCAAGACGAAAAAGCAAAAAAACATAACGGACGCTTTAGCTAAAGAGCTTCCACCAGCCGCAGCGCGGGGGTTTGCTAGGATTTTCGATTATAACGACGGCATCTATATCGGAGGCGGAGGACACGGGCCGGGCCACTGACGACCGACGGAAGTATCACCGTGAGACGAAACGCGTCATACTCGCACAGCTGCCGACACAGGTACGAGCTGTGATGCCGGGACTATACGTACGGCTCTATGGACCGGCCAAGCCGAATCGGGATATGACGCGTCGTCTTCGGTCGCGGGGTCATCGCGCACGAGTGCGCCCATGAGCCCGAGCGACCACAGACTCGTCCGTGCGGCGCGCGCACCGAACCGGGCTACGAGATGATCCGGGGTTGTTCCCGCCCTCAGCTCTTCGACGATGCCAAACGTCCTGCGATCGACATCGAAAATCCGGTAGCCGTCGAGCGCCGCATCGCCGACGATGATCGACCATCTTCGCGGGGAGCGTGGATCGACGTCTTCGCCGGCACGTAGGCAGGCGGCGATTGCCTCGCCATTGCGAACCAATCCGATCGGTGCAATGCACCATGCCAGACGAATACGCGTGGATCCGTCCGCAGATGCGATGCGCTCGCACGAATCGGGCCGTAGTTTCGAAAGTCCGCGCAGATACGCGCAGATATCGTAGAGTGGATGCGATTTGCCCCATTCCTGCGCGACGAACGCGAGAATGAGCTCTGCGTGCGGGAGATCCGTCCGGCGCGCGAGGCGCCCGCAGCGCCGGAACAGTTCACTCGCCGATCCATCGAACGACGCGAGCATCATCCGCAACACCGCGTGGCCGAGACCATGAAGCTTTCGGTACCCTTCAACGAGCGCGATGTTTTCCGAACGGTCGCAGCCTGCGGTATAGTGCTGCTGGCAGACGAAGACCGCCGGATCAGCACGCATTAGCGATGCATCATCGATATGGAGCGGCGGAAAGTTGAAATCGGTAATGTAACCGTCGTATGCGAGCACATCACCGTACAGCTCGTGGAAGGCCGTCCCAGGCTCCGGCGTCAGCAGATGGAGCTGAACCAACAAGTGGTCGGGATACGAGCGAATGCTCGAGGCGACGAGCTGTACCGTTGCTTCCTGATCCTCGGGCCTCTCGTTCGGATACCCGGTGATGAATGAAACGGTCGTCGCCATCCCGAGATCGAGTGACGCATCGACAACCGGCCGATAGAGCCGCAGATCGAGACGCTTTTTCACCGCGCTCTGCAATTGCTGTGAGCCCGCTTCGACGCCATAGTAAATGGAGACGCATCCGGCTTCGCGCATGCAACCGAGCAATGCTTCGTCGACGCAGTCCATCCGCGCGGAGCAACTCCAGGTATAGCCGCGGTCCGCGACGGCGTCGCAAAACGCGCGAACTTTCGCCTTGTTAACCGTGAAGAGGTCGTGCGCTAAGTCGAAATGACGAATCCCGTACGTCGCATGAAGGCGGTCGAGGTCGGCAACGAGTCGCGGCGCCGATTTGATACGGTAGCGTCTCCCGAAGAAGCTTGCGGTAGAACAGAACGCGCACTCAAACGGGCAACCGCGTCCGGCCTCCACGTTGAGCTGCGTCAGGCCGAGCTCGGCAATCGGATACGCATCGTAAGCGGGAAACGGCAACTCATCAGGATCGATAACCATCGTCCCGGCGTTGGTACGCATCACCTCATCGTGCGCGCGGTAGCTGATGCTGGGCACGTCGCAGAACGCTGTATCGCCGGCGACCGCCGCCATGACGCTCGGCAGCGTCGCTTCTGCCTCGTAGCGCACGATGACGTCGAATTGACGGTATCGCGTCAGGATCTCGCGATCGAGAATGCTTGCATGCGGGCCACCGAGCAGAATCGGCACATCGCGACGGCGCCGCACCGCATCCGCGATTCGCAAGGTGCAAACGAAGTTGCAGCCCAGCGAGGTGAACCCAACGACGTCCGGGTCGCCGGCCATGATACGCTCGGCAACCTGCTCGTAGAAATGGTGCCCGAGTGCGACCTCTCCACGCAGCAGCTCGAGCTTCGGATCGATCAAAACCGCCTCGTGACCCTGTGCGCGGGCCACGGCCGCAAGCGAAATCAAGCCGAGATGCGGCTGCGGATCAACCGTGTAGACGTCCGCGTCTTGTCGCAAAAGCACGTTGTCGATCAGGGCAATCTTCACAATGGACACCTCTACGGCAAATGTGCAGATAAGGTGTGCGGGTGTCGGTGGTCGACGCGCCCCCGTGGTGACACGATCGAGCCAAGCCAACGTGGTCCAAAAATCCTGGATCCGCCTTGGGCGGACCTCAAGAGCCGGGGGTCAACCTCATGATAGCCAATGACCGAACGATTCAACCCATCGATGGAGTCGCGCCGTCTTTAAGCGTACAGCTTTTTGGCGCGGCACGCATCGTGCACGGTCCGTCCCAAAGAGGAACCAGGCTTCCAGCGCAGACGCTGCTGCTCCTCGCCATGCTCACCACACGCAAGCACGAACTGCTCGATCGCGAAGAGGTCGCGTTCACGCTGTGGCCCGATTCCAGCGAAAGCGAGGCTCGCGCATCGCTTCGCCGGCACCTACATAAGCTTCACCAAGCGTTGCCGCAGTCCGCGCGCCCGTGGATCGTTTGCGACGCGCAGACGCTTACGTGGGGCCCAAGTGACGAGACGTTCGTCGACGTCGCGGAGTTCGAGCGTCTCAGCGAAACCCCCCAAACGTTCGGTCAGGCCGCGAAACTTTATACGGGCGATTTTCTGCCCCGACTCGATCACGAGTGGGCTTCGAGCCTTCGCGAGCGGCTTCGCCGGCGAATCGTCCACGTGCTGGAGCGGCTCATCGCGCAATGCCGTGTCAATTGCGATCGCAGCGGCGCGCTCGAATACGTGGAGCAGTTGCTCGGACACGATCCGTGGCGCGAAGATGCGTTACGCGATCTGATGCTGCTCCGATTCAGCGCGGGCGATCGCGCCGGCGCGCTAGCCTATTACCGAAGCTTCTGTCAGCGGCTCGGCTCGGAATTCGGCGTCGAACCAATGCCCGAAACGGTAAAGTGTCTGGAAGCCATTGCGCGAGGATGCGTACATCCGGTGGAGGGTATGGAACAATGAAAGGTATGCTCGTCTTCAAATCCGTCAGCGACGCACGCTCCGAAGGCTTCGACGTCTACGATGACCTCGAAGGCGACTACATCGTCGTTAGCAAGGCTACTTCGAGCGGGCGCGCTTTCGCGATCGCACTCCGCGAGCCGTGTCATTGCTAAGCAACGCCTACGTTGCGGTGTGTGAGACCTTCTCGAGTGCCTCCATCGAATAACGGCGGCGGCGCGGACCGCCATCGGAGGCTTTGAGGAATTCCACTTCTACTTGCGCGTCGGGATGCACGGCGGTTACGACCGCCACCGCATCTTCATCTATGACGCGCACGTGATCGCCAACGTGTAGCATGGGCAACCTCCCTTACGGCTGCATCGTGAGCATTTGGAACGTACCCGGCACCGCTTTGAAGCGGTCGCGCGGGCCGGTTGGATGTGGATTGGCAACCATCTTCGCGGTCACGAGATACACGAAGCCGTTTGACGGGTCGAGCGCCATCGTACGCGCGCCGGCGACCGTCGCCGCGTTTTGCACGACCGAGTAATGATTCGGATCGTCTTCGTGCACCACAGTCAACGTCGCGTCGCGCCCGTTCGACGCAAACGCGAGCTGACCATTTGGGTCGAAACGCGTTGCATCGGTGCCCGCCCCGGTCGGAACCGTCGCAATCACCTTGCCGCTATCGGCATCGACGACGCCGAGCATCCCTTGGCATGCCGGGAAGAGCCGGCGATGCTGCTGGTCCATCGAAAGACCCGACGGATGTTGGCATGTGCCGAGTGGAAACCGTTTGACGATCTTCGCGCTCTTGGCGTCGATCGCGACGATCTCGCTCGTGCTCTCGATGTTGTCGTAAACCATACCGCGCCCATCGACCGTCGGGAACTCCGGTCGCCCGCCGAGCGGAATCGTTGCGACCACCGTATCGGTCTGCGCGTCGATCACCGTCGCGTCGTCGCTCCCACCATTAAAGGTAAAGAGACGCTTGGTCACCGGGTCATACGTGATGCCATCGGGATTCTTCGAACCGGTCTGCACCGTCGCGATCGGCTTGAGCGAGGCGAGGTCAAAAACGGTCACGCTCCCGTCCATACCATTGGAGGTAAAGCCCTTCCCGAGACCGTCGGCAATCGCGATACCGTGCACCCCGGGTGTATTCGGAATGTCGCCGACCACCGTTCCCGTCTGCGGGTCGACCACCATTACGTGGGTCGAGCGCGAGATGAACACGTGCTTCGTCGCCGGGTCAAAAGTCAGATAATCCCAGCCGCCATCCCCGCCCAGCATATGCGTCGCCGCGAGATGGTAATTGACCGTCATGACGGCGGCAACAAGAACTGCAAGGAGCCTCACGGGATAACCATACGCCAAAGACGCATGTTAAACTTGCCCCATCATGGCTGATAGCACCGAAGAGCGAGCAGTCACGCGCGAGCTCGACACCTCTACGAGCCTCGCCTACGAGCGCACGCGTCTTGCCTACGAACGCACGATGCAGGCGTGGATCCGCACCGCCACCTCGCTCATCACATTCGGCTTCTCAGTCTACAAGTTTTTCCAGCTCGAACGGCCTCCCGGCTTCAAGCAAACCTCAATTATCGGCTCGCGTGAATTCGGCGAGATACTCGTGCTGCTTGGAATTGGTTCTCTCGTCCTCGCTACGATCGAATATCGCGGCCGCGAGCATGAACTCGAAAAGGAATGGCCCCACAAACAGCGCCGCTCGCTTGCGGTATGGCTCGCCGGCGCGATGTCGATACTCGGCGTGCTTGCGTTGATCTCGATGTTTCTCCGCGCGTAGGCGCGGTTATTGACAGCAGCACATGCATGGCTCATTCTAGCAATCTCAGGCTAAACGCCTTATCACGAAATCGAGGCTCGTATGACGCGTCCACACGAAGATCGCCAACACCACACTGCCGTCGACCATAAACCCGGTGGACCTGCGGTCCGGTTCGCGCCCAACGCATGGTGTGCCATCGATGTCGTGCACGTGAAAAGCGATCGCGTCGGCGCCGGCGTTTCGACCTACGAAACGCTGATCGAACACGCGCGAACGTCGTCAGCCAGGGCGGGAACGAGCGCGGTTCTGCGTTCACTGGATAATCGTCGCGTAATCGTGCTGGTCGGACTTGGTGGTCACGACGCCTTCAGCCATCTCAAATCCGCGTGGGACGACCATCATCTGCAGGCCGAGAAGCATACCGTTGCCGAGTCGAGTACGCTCGCGCTTTACCAGGTTACCTATGCCATCGGTGAGGTCGGGCTCGATCCGCAAGCCAAGAACGTCTACGCGGTCGAGCACATCGCTGTCGACCCGGAAAAGGCGAAGGCAATCGCGCGAACGACCGCACAAGCTACGGGATTCCAGGGCGCGCTCGTCTTTGGTTCCGACGATCGAACCGCCTCGGTCCTGGTCTACCAGTTCGAGCACCCGTCGGAATTCGAGGTCGTTAGGACTTTCGGCTAGGCGGCGGCCCTCGCGCGCAGAAGCAGCAGCGTATGCGTGCGCTGCTGTCGCAGATTCGGTTCCAAGCGATTGTTGTTGCATTGGTCCCGGTCGCGGTGCTCGCGGCGATCTTGAGCTACACATTGGGAACGCGCAATGCCACGAGCGCGACGGTCTTTTGGGCCGATCACACGCTGGGCGTCTCTGTCGCCAACGATGCGTTGATGACTGCATTCAATGATGAAATCCGGACACGTGGAACCGTCGGCTTTCCAGGTGCTGTGCTCGACGTAGGACGGCGCTCGGCGATGCTGCTTGCGATCGCGAATACGACGCCGGCGGAGCGGCGCCAAGCGCAGGCCTATGTCGACGCGGTTAATGCAGCCACCCGCCTGCTTGCTCGCTCACCACCGTCGCCGGCGTTGCTCACGAAACTCACGATAGCAAAACGCAACGTCGACCGATCCGAGCGCATCATCGCAATCGACGCACTGCGCCAGACGAGCGACCATCTCGCCCGCTTTTCGGAAGTGCTCTTATGGACGCTTGTTGGAGGCGTGGTGCTCTTTCTCTCACTGGGTGCCGCGTTTGGTGCGCACGTGTGGCTCCGCGCGAGGCTACTCGGTATAAATGCGCAACAACTGCGCGCCGGCAAAGATCCCGATCCGCTCGGTGGTGACGACGAGCTTTCGGTTGCCGAGCGTGAGTACCGCGGCGTGCTCGAACAATTGCAACAAGAGCACAAAAACGTAACGTTGTTGCAGCGCGCGCTGCTACCGCAGAACCTGCCGCAGATACCCGGCGTGCGCATCGATGCCTCGTACATGCCCTCGGCCAGCGATGCCGACGTCGGTGGTGATTGGTACGACGTCTTCACGGTTGGCGAAGGCCGTCTCGGTATTAGCGTCGGCGACGTTGCGGGCCACGGATTGCAGGCAGCCAGTACGATGGCGCAGATGCGCCAATCGATGCGCATGGCCGCGCGTTTGTACGATCAGCCTGCCGACGTGCTGCAAGCCGTCAACCGTGTCGTTTGCGATGAATCGTCGGCGCTCGTTACGATCTTTTATGGCGAACTTTCGCTTACCAGCGGCTTGTTTGTCTACGCATCGGCCGGACACCCGTTACCGATTACCGTACAAGCAACGGGCGTCGTCGAGCAAATTTCCGGTGGTGGCTTGATCATGGGCGCCGATCGCCGCACGGAATACCGGCAGTACTCGATGGCGCTCGACGCCGGGTCGGCCGTCGTGCTTTTCACCGACGGGCTCGTCGAGAGCGGACGTCTTGCCTACGATTACGACGCCGGCGTACGCCGGCTGATCTACGTCGTGAATCGCGAGTATTACAGCGCGACCGAGAACATCGCGCAGGCCATTCTCCGTGGTGCACTGGAGGGACGGCCGCAACTCGACGATGCCGCCGTGCTCTTTATCGCCCTGACCGACATCGGCTTCGCGCGCACCAGCACGACGAAAACGTGGACCGTCGACGCACGCAGCGCTTCCGCTGCGCGGCGCGCAAAGCGCGCGTTTTTGTGGCACTTGGGCGAATTTGCTTCCGACGGCACCGATCTCTCTACCTCCGAATTGATTTTCGGCGAACTCGTCGGAAACGTAGCACGTCATACACCGGGGCACGCGGAGATCACGCTCGAGCTGGTTGGCGACAACGCGCTCCTGCACGTTCTCGACGACGGACCGCCGATCGTACACGCCGTTGCGCGACCCGAGGATTTGGCCGAGGGTGGGCGCGGGCTGTTACTCGTCAAGAGCTTGGCCCGGGCGCTCACCATCGGGCGAACAATCGGTGGCAATCAAGTGACCGCCGAGCTCCCGATCACGCTGAGCCGCCGAGAGATCGGGCCGCGCGCGCCGGCGCGCATCGAGCGGCTGCGCATGACGGGAGCATAATTGCAGCACGCGATATATGGCCCGTCCAAGACGGATTCAGACGTATTGCATTTGATTCTGGAGCTCTTCGGGCGTAAGGCCGGCCGGGAGCCGCAAGCCGTTCTTTTGGAAAAACGCGCTGGTCGACCAGGCTGCATCGCTGATGTTGTAGACTTCATCGACGTAAGTCGAGAAGAATTGCCACGTCATCTTGTAGAGCTGGCCCCACGAGATGACGATCGCGCCGTCGGCGTCGTAGCCCGGAAGCACCACGGCGTGGCCGCCGATGTTTTTGTTGTTCGAGGGATCGACGGTCCACACGGCAGGTGGCGGGGCGTTGTCGGGCATGATGTTGGCCGGCACGTTGAAGCCGATGTACGCCACGCCTGCGTTGTAGATCGTCCGCTTGACGTCGTCGATAATACGCGGATCGACCTCGACGAAGCCCAAAACTTTGTCGACCGGCGGTCCGCTCGGCCCAATCGGCGCACCGCTTTTATGAAGGTAGGTTAGCACGTGTTGCTCGTTGCCGCCGGGCCCCTCACCACCTTGCGATGGTTTGTACCCGCACGCTTTCTCGTAGAGCAATTCAACGTCGGAATCGGGAGCGGTCTGGGTCGTGCCGCTCGAGTGAAACGTCCAAATCTGACGCGCGTGGTAGAACGCCGCGCACGTACAGTCGCCTAACGTGTCGTTGAGCATCATGCCGTAGCCATTTGGCGCTTGCGGCATATTTTGCGTGTAATCGACCGAGGGCGGCGGAGGCGGCGGCGTGGTTCCGCCGAGGAGAGCGCTCAAATGTGGAATATTTGGATTGTGTGTTCTCGGCAAACGCCCGAGTTTAAAGGTCATCGTCTGTGGCATAGTACACCCCGGAATAGCAATGAGACTTGCCTCATCATCTTACGCCGATCCGCACTGAACAGAAATGGGCTCTACGTACCATGATTGATAGTAGGACGAAGTTCATAGCCGTTTCGATCTATACGGTAGCAACCAAGAATCTGAGCGCCTTCGAGACAACGGCGCGATCCACGATCGAACGCGATACGGTCGTATTGAACGGCTTTTGCGAAGGGATCGTGATGACCAACGAAGAGCAAACGCAAGTGCTGATCGTTACGCTATGGGACTCAAAGCAAGCTTGGGTGAGCGCCGAATGGGAACCACGCATCGGGAACGCCGTGGCGACGTTCACGGAGGCCGCGACGGCCTACGACGTCCGGACTTTCGTACCGGTTACGATCGTTCGCTCAGCGAGCGGTTAGAGGTTGGGCGGCCACTGCAGCATTCGGTAGACGCGCGCCAGTGAACGCAGGCTCAGTATCTCCGAACGCTCGAATTCCTGGACAGTCGTCTCGAAATCGGCGCGTTCAGCCTTCGCGCGCGCCTCGCGGACGATGCTGGTTGCTAGGGACAGAGTCTCTTCGTTGTCCATGGGCTACCTTCTTTACCCTGATTGAGACAGTCATCGGCATGCTCGCTTCGCCATTTTAGGATAGGTTAATGTCGAATTGGGAAATTTTACGTGCATGGTGCAGCTCGCGCCGGTCATCGAACTGATGCGGCGTACCTATCCGCACGCATATACGCCCTATCAGTCGCTCGTCGCGCGCGCGCGCGCGACCGACCTCGGCGCAATCAACGCGCGCTTTCAGGCAGAAAACCTCGAGCTGCGCGAACAGTGGCAGAGCACCGCGCACGATCTCGTCGAGCGACGCTTGCCCTAAGGCTTGCCGTTCTGCGATAGCAGATAGTCGACGATCTTGTCGACGTTGGCGGGATCGATCGGGGCGCCGTACACGTTCTTCATTTTTAGCACCTCCGCAGTCCACTGCGCGCGGTTAAGCGGAGGCTGCGTGTAAACGTATGCGGCCGAATGACACGTACGACAATTTGCCGTGGCAAGATCCACATTCGGACCCGGTTTGAACGGGATATTCGGACGCGGCAGCGCGATCGTGACGATCGCCGAAGCAGCCAGCAACAACAACGTCTTCATGCCACACCTACCGTATAGGTCTCGATGACGTTGCGCAGGTAACCGCCGGGATTCCACACCGGCACAGTTGTTTGCGTGTCGCCGTCGACGGCGGTTGCGCGGCAGGCGAGCACGTACGATTTCCCGCGCTCGGCGCGCAATGGCGCCTCCCATTGCCGGAACGAATAGTTCCCGTAGTTCGGGCCAAGCGTCGCGGCGCGCCACGTTGTGCCGCCGTCTGATGAGAAGTCGACCTTCTTCAAGCGCTCGCCATTGGTGAAGGCGATGCCCCGAATCGTTTGCGTGCCGGGATGCAGCGTTGCTCCATTGGTTACGTTTGTGATGAATGAACGAATCGTCATCTTGTTGATCGGAATCGTCGGATAGCCCTTATCGGTCGGTGTAACCGTATTGCCCGGCGTATCCGGAATGCGGTACGCAGTCTTCATCCAGAAGTTGTCGTCGACCGTATCGATCGCCTCGATCTCGGCGAGCATCTTCATCCAGTACGTCGCGTACCAACCCGGTACAACCAGGCGCACGGGATAGCCATTGAGCAGCGGCAAGGGTTCGCCGTTCATCTCGTAGGCGATGAGCATATTCGGATCGAGATCGTCGATCGAGAGCGCTTTGATGAACGGCGGCGTGGTCGGCAGCACCGGCTTCTCGAGCCCGTGAAAGCGAATCTGGACTGCGCTTTCCTGCAGCCCCGCGCTCTTGAGTACGTCGAGCAGACGCGCACCGGTCCAGCGCGCGTTCCCCATCGCACCGTTGTCCCACTGCCCGCCCGGGACACGCGGCGCGAAGAGTCCACGACTGTTGCCCGAGCACTGGTTAACGGCGATGATCTCAACGCGCTCGTACTTCGTGCGCAGGTCCTCTACGCTCAGACTCAACGGGCGCTTTACCGAGCCATGGACCTTGATGCGATGCGTCGCACCGTCGACGGTCGTCGGAATGCCGGCAAGATGCCAGCGCACGAAAAACGCGTCGTTCGGCGTCAGCACGCCCCGATCGAAAATAGCGAACGGCGTTTCGAGCTGCGGCGGCCGCGGCGTGAGCATGATTAGATCGCGCTTTTGCGGGAAAGCTACTAAGGGCCGCGTACCATTCGCGAAGGGCAGCTGCACGGTCGTCGCGGCAGCGGCCGACATCGTCCCAAGCAGAAAGTCGAGGCGAGCTATGGACATGGCGCAACCTCCGGTTGCCAAAGCGGTACTCCGAGCGATACTACCGCTCCTTGCAATTCTTATCTTCAGCGTCGCCCAAGCGGGCGCAACGGGCACCGTGCGCGTGCAGCAAAGCGACGGATCGGTGCGGACCTATGATGACGTCTCCATCCGGGTCAAGCACAACACGCTGCGCATCGGTTCGAAAGACAAAAAGGGCGTGCTCGTCATCGATCGCGCCGCGTGCTCGTATGTCGGCGAGCTCTTGCGCTGTCTGCCGACGAGTTTTCAACTCGTGCAGACCGGTCAGACGAAGACGATCCAGCTGACCAACGGACTCGTCTATCTCAATCTCACCGATTCGCCACAGCAGATGACGTTCTCATCAAAGCACATGCAGCCCCACGCCCTCATGCTAACACTGCACACGCTGCGCGGGACCTACATCACCATCCGCGGCCAGATCGACGAGCTACAGCCATGAAAAGCATACGCAGTTTCACCGCAATGGTGCTGATACTCGCCCTACCGGCGCCCGCACTCGCGCAACAGCACGGTGGCGGCGGTCGTCCCAGCGGCGGCGGCGCGCGTCCGGCGCCACAAGCGCGGCCCGCAGCACCGGCGCAACGGCCGGCGCCGTCACGACCGGCTCCGCCACCGCAAACGCGGCCGGCGCAACCCGGCTACTCGCTGCCACACGATACGCAGCGGCCACCGGCCAACGCGCCGAGTCGTCCGCCGAACAACAATCCCGGATATCGACCGCCACCGCCGCCGGCCCAACGTCCCCCGGCGACGCGTCCGCCCAATCCCTACTACCGGCCACCGAACTATCGGCCGACGCACCCCGTCGTCATCGTAAATCCACGCTACCATGGAAATCCCGCATGGTATTGGAATCGCGGTGTCGCGTGGTACCCTGCACCGGCGTACTGGGGCGGCGGCTTTTGGGGCACGCTTGCGATCGCCGCAACGTCGGCAGCAATCTTCGGCTACATTGCCGGCTCGTCGGGCGATCAATACGTCTCGTATCAAGTGCAGCCCAACAGTCCGGGCGCGCAACTGTTGCAAGCCTATAGCCTGACACAAACGCCGTGCGGTCCACCCAATCTCGTCGTGATCTACGGACCGGACAACAGCGTGATTTGCGCGTACCCGAACAACCTCGTCTCGGCGGGAACGTACAGCGTCGATCCGTCGACGCTCACGATCTCGTCGTACTAGGAACCCTCGCGCTGTTTCTTAGCGTTTACAGCGGCGCGAGCAATTGTGCCAGCAACGGCGTTGCCGGTGCGGTTTCGAGCGTCTCCCACGAACCGTCTTGCACGACGCGCCCGCGTTCGATGACGATTGCGCGCGGGCAGATCCGTTCGAGCACGGCAGCCTCGTGGTCTACGACAAGCAACGTAAAGCCCAGTTCGCGCTGCCACTCGACGATCGCCGCGAGCAGTTCACGCACCAGATGCCGGTCGAGTCCGGCGAATGGCTCGTCGAGCAGCACGAGGCGTGGTTTGCGTGCGAGCATGCGCGCAATCGCAACGCGACGCGCTTGACCGCCGGAGATCGCGTGCGCCGGCGCGCTCCAGATCGCATCGAGTTGCAGGCGTTCGCGCAGGCGCGCAACCCATGCTTCGCCGCCATCGCGCGCGCCGTTGGTCAAGCCAAAACGGACGTTCTCCGCGACGCGAAGATGCGGAAAGAGATTCGCGTCTTGGGTCAGATAGCCGACCGGCCGGCGGTGCAACGGCATGGACGGCGGGAACAGCGCCATGTCGTCGAGCGCGACGAAACCGTCGTCGGGCAACTCGGCGCCGGCGATGCACGCTAAGATCGTGCTCTTTCCCGCCCCCGATGCGCCGAAGAGTCCGCAGGCTTCGCCACCCGCAACGCGGATTGCAACGTCGACGGTGAACTGCGCTCGCGCCTTGCGAATCTGCGCCTCAAGCATGCTGCGTCTCGTGTGCGCGGCGCTGTGCGAGCACGTGCGCGAGCCACGGCAGCGGTAACGCCGTCAGCAGAAACACGACGAGCAGCGGCATCACGGCCGGCAGGCCGAAACTCTCGAGATTTGTCCATATCGCAACCGGCATGCCTGCCGGATAGTATGCGGTGATCAAGATCGCGCCGAACTCGGTCAGCGCGCGCACCCACGCAAGGCTGAGCGCGACCGCGAAACCCAAACGCGCGATCGGATACGTCACGCGCCAAAACACGCTCCACGGATCGTGGCCGAGCAGCCCGGCCTGCACTTCAAGCGCCGGCGGAACGCTCTCGAGTGCGGCGACCGCGCCAAGGACGTAGTACCCGATGCTGGCGTAGACTTGCGTGACGACAAACGCGAGCGACGTGTTTGCAAACTTTGCGCCAAACGCGAGCGAAAGAAGAATGCCGAGCGCAAGCGGCGGGAGCAACACTGAGATCAACAAGATCCCTTGCCACCATACACGCTCGACCGGCGCAGCGCGCGCGACGTAGAGCGCCATCGGCGTGCCGAGCGCAACGACGATCACCATCGCAAGCGCGGTAAGCACGAGCGAGACGCGCACCGCGTCGAGCGTACCTGCCTGATTCCAGTGCCACGCGCCAACCGGCGCGAACAATCCGGCCAGCGGGTAGAGCAAGACGAGGGAAAAAAGCAGCGCGCCGGTGCGCTTCATCTATTTATAGCGCGCTCGCGCCCGCCGGCGGATCGTAGGCGTACTTCCGCAAAATCGCCTGTCCCGCCGGTGACAAAAACCACTGCACGAATGCCGCCGCTTTATCCGCATGGGGAGAGCCGGTGATCGTCGCAGCGTAGTACACGAGCGCCTGCGGGTGATAGGTTTTCCCGTTGAGGTCGAGTGAAGCCGCATCATAGAGCGCGTGCATAGACGCGTTGCCAAGGTTGATCTCGTCGGGCAACGCGATAAAGGGTAGATCGAACGGTCCCGGTTGCGTTTTATACGCCGACGCGGCATCGAGTTCGCCGCTCTGCAGTCGCGCCTCCACGGTCGGCTCGCTGAAGATTTGCGACGCGTTGACCGTGCCGCCGAGGATCTTCTTTGCAAGTCCCGGTTGTTTGTAGTACGTCTCTGCGAGCTGCATCGTGAAGATGATGTTGCGGCCTTGCGGATCGGTTGCGGGATCGGTGCGACCGAAACGCACGCCCGGCTGCTGCAACACTTCGTACCACGGCTGCGACGCAAACGCTTCGGCAAAGCCGCTCTCCGGACTGTAGGCTATCACCATCTCGGTACGCGCGAGCGGGATCGCGTGCTGCGCTTTGCCCGCTTTGAGGACGGTCATCATCGGCCCCGGCGTCACCGGTATGAACACATCGACCGGAATGGTTCCACCGACGATCAATTGCGCGAGCGCGTCCGAACCTTGCGCGCGACCGCGCATCTCGATACCGAGCGATGCGGCGGCAGCCTTCACCGGCCCCTCCATCATCGACCCCATCGAACCGGCGTACGCAACATCCAGTGGCGTACGTTCTTGCGCAAACGCTCTGCCCGAGAAGGCGACCCCGGCGAATCCCAAAGTCGCAGTGAGCACGTCGCGTCGATTCATGCGATCCGCTCTCCTGTTCTGCGCACATCGTAGGCGTCGAGCGCCTCGACGTCGCGACGGTATGGCTGCGAGCGCAATGCGTCGAGCAATACGCGTACCTCGGGCGAATTGACGGCGTGGCGCGGAACGAGCAGCGTGCATCGCTCCTCACGCAGCGGAAGAAAATCGAGTTCGAAGATCCGCGCGATGCTCGCCATGCCGACTCCGACATCGGCAAAGCCCTGCGCGATCGCACGTCCGGCGTCGAGCTGACCCGCAACTTCGCGCTCGTATCCAATCACGCGCCGCGAATCGAGATTCGCGCGGCGAAGCTGCTCGTCGAGCAGGGCACGCGCTCCGGCACCCGCCGGGCGATTCACCAGCCGCACGCCTTTACGTGCGAGATCCGCAGCCCCGCGCAAGCGGAGCGGATTGCCGCGCGCAAGCAGCCACCCTTCTTCCGTCGTCGCGAGTTCGAAGCGCTCGTAGTCGTCGCTTTTAACAGCGGCGGCGTGCACGACGGCGGCATGGACGCGACCGCGACGCAGCTCTTCGAGCGCCATGCGATTGGTCATCGGCAGCCACAGCATGTGCAGCTCGCGCTCACGCAAGCGTGCATGACGCGCAAGGAGGCCGGTTGCGACGTCACAGCCGGCGACAAACACGGCCGGAAGGCCGGCTTGCGCCGGCTCGAGCGCCGTATGCTCGCGTGCAACGTGTTCGAATGCGGGCGGCGGCGGCGCAACCGGCGGACCGAAGAGTTCTTCTACGCTCGTACCCAACACGCGCGCGAGCGCCAGTGCGATGCCGACACTCGGCTGCACCTTGCCACGTTCGATGGCGCTAACCGCCTGCCGAGTAACACCGGCACCTTGGGCGAGCGCACGCTGCGAGAGGCCGCGCGCCGTGCGCGCGCGCTCGAGCCCAGAAGCAACGATCCCTGACATAGAGGCAGGAATCATTGCCCCGGCGGGCCGCCCCCTCCTTCCGCGGGAAAGGCAGTTTCATGGACTACCGCAAGCAGTTTATCGTCACGCCGGGCGAAGCCGTCGACCTGGCGCGCATCGACACCGGCTTCACCGGCCAGCATAAGAAGAAGGCCGATGCGGCCGACGAGATGGACCACGACATCGAGAAACTGATCGACCTGCAATACCTGTTGTATGCCGGCAACGCGCGCTCGCTGCTGATCGTGCTCCAAGGGCTCGACGCCGCCGGAAAAGACGGCACGATCAAACACGTCTTTAGCGGCGTCGATCCGCAAGGCGCGCGGGTCCATGCGTTCAAGGAGCCCACACCCGAGGAACTTGCGCACGATTTCCTCTGGCGCGTGCACAAGCAAACGCCGGCACGCGGTGAGATGGTCATCTTCAACCGCTCGCACTACGAAGACGTGCTCGTTGTTCGCGTGCACGACCTCGTGCCGAAGGAGGTGTGGGAAACGCGTTACGAACTCATCAACGACTTCGAGCGCAATCTCGTCGACGCGAACACGACGATCCTTAAATTCTACCTCCACATGAGCGCGACGGAGCAACTCGAACGTTTCAAGGATCGGCTCGACGACCCGCAGCGCCAGTGGAAGATCAGCGAAGCCGACTACACCGAGCGCGCGTACTTCAAGGAATATGGGAAGGCGTACCAAGAGATGCTCGAACGCACGAGCACGCAACACGCGCCGTGGTTCATCATTCCTGCAGATCACAAGTGGTTTCGGAATCTTGCGGTCTCGAAGATCGTCGTCGAGGCGCTTGAGTCGCTGCGGCTCGGTCTCCCGCCCACAACCGTCGATCTCGACGACATCCGCCGCAAATACCTCGCGGCCAAAGACAACGGTCATCAAGGGAGGCATTAAGGACGCAAGCGAAGCCTCTCAAACGGAGGTTTCCGCTTTTATGGATGTTTCTCGCAAGGGCTTCCTCGCCAGTACTGCGGCGGCGGCCGCGGTCAGTGCCGGCGCGCCCTCCCTCGTCGAGGCCTCTCCGGCCTCTACCACCGGACTCACACTCACGACGTTACGCGACGGGAATACCGATCATCTCGGCATTCGCACGAACGCCGGCATCATCGACGTCGCGCGCGCGGGCCACGCGCTCGGCATCAATACGCTGCCGAAAACCGTCGATGACGTCGTATGTGGGCGAGGTACGATCAGCGCGCTGCACCGCATCGTCGCGCATCCGCCGCAAAGCGCGCTGCGCAGCGAGACCTCGGTGCAGTACGGTCCGCTGGTCTCACACCCCGAAAAAATCTTATGCGTCGGGTTGAACTACCGCGCGCACTTGGCCGAGACCAACATGAAGCCGCAGCCATATCCCGATCTCTTCAATAAGTACAACACGTCGCTCAACCGCCACAACGGCACGATCGCGGTCTCGGCGCTTCCACTGACGGAATTCGACTACGAGTCGGAGATGGTCGCAATCATCGGCAAGGAGGCGCGCAACGTCTCGGAAGCCGACGCGCTGAGCTGCGTTTTCGGCTACGCCTGTGGAAACGACTTCAGCGCACGCGACGCGCAATTGCGGGTCTCGCAGTGGATGACCGGCAAGACACCGGATCAGTTCGCGCCGCTCGGCCCGTGGCTGGTCACCGCGGATCAGATTCCCGATCCGCAAACGCTGCAGATCCAGACCTTCGTGAATGATGAAACGACGCCGCGTCAAGACATGAACACCTCGGAGATGATCTTCTCGACCGCCAAGATCGTCAGCTATATGTCTGAGTTCATCACGTTGCGCCCCGGCGACGTGATCTACACCGGCACGCCCAGCGGCGTGATTCTCGGGTATCCGAAGGACAAGCAGGTCTGGCTCAAAGCCGGCGACCGCATCACGACGAGAATCTCGAAACTCGGCGAATTGAAGTTCACCCTTGTTTAACTAAGCCTGGTACGCCTATGAGAGGCCGAGGCATCCCCCCGAGGAATAGATCAGAGCGATGAAAGCGCTGCTCGGGATGCTCGGCCTCTTGAGCCTCCTCTACGGATGTGGTGGCGGGGGGTATCTTCCGTATGCACCGCGCGCGCTCGATTCGCTGCAGATCAGCACCCTGGTGAATGAGGCGTCCCTCTCGACCGGCACCCCACCCGGACTCGTGCGCGCGGTGCTCATGGCCGAGTCGTCGGGCGACCCCACCGCGATCAGTCTCGCCGGTGCACAAGGCCTCATGCAGCTGATGCCGGGAACGGCCGCCGGCTGCGGCATTACCGACGCATTCGACCCGAGCACGAACGTGCACTGCGGCGCCGCGTATCTGAAAGCCATGCTCGACCGGTATCACAACAACGTGACGCTGGCCGTCGCAGCCTACAATGCAGGTCCTGGCGCGGTCGATCGCTATCACGGTGTGCCGCCGTATCCGGAAACGCAGGCATACGTCGCCCGCGTAGTCTCCGCGTACCAGAGCTACTAGCTCCCAATCGCGCATGGCTACGATTACCGAACGCCAGCCGCACCCGGTCGTAAATCTCGCCGCGCTGCGCTTACCGATTCTCGATCGCTACCTTCTGCGCGAGATGATCGGGCCGTTTCTCTTTTCATTCTTCGCGTATTTGATCTTCTGGGCGCTCAACATTTTCGTCATCGCCGCGGATTACATCATCAATCAACACGCGCCATTCTTCTTGGTGCTACGCTTCGTGCTGTTCCGGGTTCCGCAGGCAATCCCGATGGCGTTTCCCTTCGCGTCGCTCTTTGCGGCGCTACTCGCGATGGGGCGCGTCATGGGCGACAACGAGGTCACGGCGATGCGAACGTCGGGCATTCCGGTCTGGCGCATCGCGCTCACGCCGTTGATTTTCGGCTTTGCCATGTTCCTCGTGTGTTACGAGATGAACGAGCACGTCGCTCCGGCGGCGGTCGATATCTCGACGCGCACGTTTTATCAGATCATCTATCATACTGATGCGTTGCCGGTCGAACCGCAGTTTTTCCGCAAGGACCCCGACAACGGCAACGTGTTCTACGTCAATCAGGTGCTGCCCGATAACAAGACGATGCAAGGCGTGCAAGTCTTCAAGCTCGGGCGCTTCGGCATGTTCGTCGAAACGCTGCAGGCTAAGACCGCCGTCGTTCAGGATACGAAACTCGCGTTGCACGACGTTATCGACACGCGCTACAACCTTGACGGCTTCATGACCAGCCAGCAGCACGTCAAGGAGATCCTGATCGGTCTTCCGCTCGCGGAGACGGCGGCGCAGTTCATGAGTTCGCAAAACTCCGACCCCTGGACGATGTCGAGCAAGGATCTCTCGGCACAAGTCAAGTCGCTACAGGCGCAAGGCATCGGTGGCTCCGCGCTGGGCAGCTTGCAAATCAATCTCGCGAACAAATTGGCGTGGCCCTTTGCTTCTTTCATCGGGGTGGTACTGGCGATTCCGCTGGCGATGCGGTTCGGCAAACGCGGACGAACGCTCGGTATCGCAATGGCAATCCTCGCATTCTTCGTATACTTCTTGATGACGTCGGCAGCTGCAGCGATGGGCCGCAACGGAAAGGTCGATCCGATCTTAGCCGCGTGGCTCCCCAATATCATCATGGGCGGCACCGGCCTCATCTTGCTCTGGTTGGAAGAACATTAGCGAGTGCAGTCGAGATCGCGCGGCGGTCGAGGTATTGCAATAACGGCATGCCTCATCGCCGTCTTCGCCACGTACGTGCCGGCGCGGGGCCAAACGATCGATGACAACGATCGGGTGGTTGGTTTGCTCAATCATCAGTCGTGCGCCGTACACGAAGCCAAGGCGTTCGCGCAAGAGATTGCGCGCGCGGGATTTGAGCCGGAGGGCAGCCGTTACGTCGCGCAGTTTCAGGTGACCACGCCGGCGCCCTCGCCCAGCCCGAGCGGATCGCCCAATCCCTTTGCGACGCCGACGCCGTTCGCGACCTTCGGCCCACACGGCAACTCGACGACGCAGTTCGTGGCAACCCCGGCGCCGTCGGGATCGCCCCGGGCCACGCCACCGCCGATCCCGACCGCTACGCCGAATCCATTCGATCAAAACCAACCGGTCTTTGTGACACGTGGCGGCGAAACGCCGCCTCCGATCACGCCGGCCGGGAGCGTCGCGCCGACACCGACCGCCGTACCGTCGGGCACGCCCACACTCAAACCCAACTACATCGCCGTGCTCGCCGACAAGGTTTCGGGCAACACGAATCCCGGCCAGCCCGGCGACGCATCGGGTAACGTGCATATCCTCTACGGCGCGGAAGAGATCGTGGGTGACAACGCGCATTATGACGGGTTGCGTACGATCACCATTACCGGGCACCCGTTCATCATCAATCACGCGAAAGATTCGGTGCTCGAAGCCGACAAGATCGCATTCGACACGATCGATCAAACCGCGCTGCTCACCAACGGGCGCGGCACGAGTTCGGAAGGCGTCAACGTCGGCCTGGTCCACTTTAGCGCAAAGGATCTGCACACCGACGCCGAGGGCGTCGGCCACGGGCTGGCACCGTCGGTAACCACCTGCGAGAATCAGCGCGGCGGTTACCACATGACCGGTAGGAACATGGATGTTTACCCGGGTGACAAGATCGTGATTTACAACGTGGTCTTGTGGCTCGGCGCAGCAGCCGTCTTCTGGCTGCCAAAAGTTGTGATTCCGCTGCGCACCGTCGACAATCCGAACCAGCGCCCGAAATATTTTCCCGACATCGGCTACGACGAATACGAAGGCGCGTGGATCAAGACGCGCGTTACCTTCGGTAAGGATCAATATTTCTACGGCTACTACGTCGTCAACTATTTCACGAAGGTCGGCCTCGGCCTCGGCTACGTTGCTTTTTATACCAAGAAAAGTGGGCACCGCAGCGCCAACATCAACTATTACGAGATTCACGACAAACGCGTCGACGCAACGACCGACAACTTGACGTTCCAGGAGATCGAGAACTTCTCGCAGACGCTACGATCCAATTTCCAGCTCGGCTATCAGTCGAACTATGGACCGTACACCAACCTTCCGGCAACCACGCAGATCACCGAGACTGTGGCCCACACGACGGCACATACCTCGCAACAGTACGGCTACACACGGAGTTCGACCGGGTCACAATCTAGCAGTAACAGCATCTCGTTCACCGATAACGATCAATTCAACCCCAAGTTGAGCAATGCGATCAACCTGAACAACTCGAGCAGTTCGTCGTCGTTCGGCGGAGTGGCGTCGACCAACTCTACCACAACGTTCAACGATTTGTTGCACTGGGTAACGCCGGGCACGGACTACCAGCTTACCTACAACAAGACGCTCGCAGCGCAACCGTACGGCGACGAAGAGGTGCCGCAATTGCAGATTCGGCCGTACAAATTCTTCCCGCACTTTTGGATACCGACGTCGGCAAACTTCACGGTCGGTGAATACAGCGAGCCGGCCAACGATTACTCGGCTGCGCGCGCACTAGCTGCCTTCGTGCTCGGACCCTATATCACGCAAGTAGCCGGCAGCGATTTTCAGGCAACGGTCAACGTCAATCAATACGCCTATAGCACCGGTGACTTGAAGGCCTCGATTCAACAAGCCGCCTCGCTCGTTACCCCGATCACGCAACACTTCGTCAACACGATAACGTACAGCGAAGAGAACTATAACGGGCCTGCGTCGGTGCCATTCTACACGCTGGATCAATTCCCGGGCGTGAATACGAAAAATGCGCAGGATCTGGTGCGCGTGCTCAACGGGAACAATTACAATCTCGCGGTCGGCTATTCGACGAACTTCGACGGCATCGCGCAGCCGGTTAGCTATCAGTTGACGGCGCTGCCGAGTTCGCGTTCGGTGTTGCTCGTCGGCGGCTCGTTTGCGCCCGGTCCGGGCGAGGGCTTCGGCTCGACAAACCTGCAGCTCTCAACGCCCTTCGGGCGCGACACCTCGCTACAGTTCGTGACGACGGTCGACTGGAAAAACCACGCGCGTCTGGAGCAAAAGGTCCTGTACCTGACACACACGATCGGCAACTGTTACCAGCTGCAAGCGCTCTATAATGAGTCGCAAAAGCTCGTAACGATGCAGATCAATATCCTCGCCTTCCCGACGCAAGGCGCGACCTTCGCGCTCGGTCAGGGCGGCCCGCTGATCCCGACGAGCTTCAACAGCCTCTCTAGCTACTAGTGTCGCGCTAGGGGTTGTTTGCGATATCGCCGCCCGCGATCGCGTCGGGAATCGACGGGTGCGTGCCCGCCTGCACGTAGAACGCGCCGGTGTCGAACGCCGTGGAGATGTCGAGTGACGGCGACGTATATGTCGTATCGTTTGCGCCGCCGGCGCCGAGCGAATCGATGATCGTCAGGGTTCCCTGACTCTGGTACGGCGTCGCCTGGCCTTGCAGCACAAAGAAATTGAAGTTCCAGTTATTTGCCACGACAATGCCCGATGCGGTCGGTGACGGCGACGGGCTTGCGCTCGCGCTCGCCGTTGGCGTCGGCGTCGGACTCGCGCCGGCCGATGTCGTGGGGGAGGCGCTCGGCGTCGGCGTCGTCGTGACGTTGAAGCTCGCGATGATTGTGCTGAAAATCACCGTAAATTGCGTTCCCTGCCCGTTGCTGTTCGGCGTAAAGATCAATTGCTGCGGCGTCGGATTGATCGGATAAAGCACGGGGATCTGCGACGTGTTGGTGGGCCGATAGTAATAGTAGGCCGTCGCTCCGATCGCTCCGTTAACACCCCCCACGACGATCGCGATCGAGTAGCCCGAGTAGTTGTTTGCGAGCGTGACCGGCAACGGCGTGACGCCGCTGCCTGAGGTGTCAAAAACGATTGCATACGAGTCGGCGGAGAAGTTGAATCCGGTCTGGACATTGAACTTCACACTCATAAAGCCCGCCTGGAGGCCGCTCGGTCCTACGCCGCTGCGGGTGGGCGTTACCTGTCTGCCACATGCCGAAGCAATGAGTGCCGCTGCTGAACCCGTCACAAAACCTGCTCTACGAATCATGCTTTCCTCGGAACGCCTGCGCGCCGCGTTAATCGCGGCACTGTCGGGCCTGTTGTTTGCGCTAGCGTTTCCGCGGGCGGGATTCGTATGGGCGGCCCCGCTCGGCGCAGGGGCGCTGTTCTGGACGTGGCAACGCGCATCCTGGAAACGCGCTTTCTTCCTGGGGTGGCTCTGTGGGCTCGTCTTCTTCACGATTTCGTTTTGGTGGTGGAGCACGACGATCGTAAGCGCCGTCGGCGCGCTTGCATACGTCGCGGTGGTCGCAAGCGCAGCGCTCGAAGCGCTCGCAATCGCGCTCGCCGGGGCGATGACGGCGCTTGCTGCGCAACGTGTCGCGCCCGCGCTACTTCCGCTCGCCGCAGCGGCAGCATTTGCGATCACCGAGTGGCTGCGCTCGATCGGTATCGCCGGCGTACCGTTTGCACAACTCGGCGTAACGCAAGTGGAAACACCGCTGCGCGCACTCGGCGCCTACATCGGCGTGAGCGGGCTTACGTTTGCCGTGTGGCTCCTGGGCGCATACGCGGCGTACGCTTTGCGAACGCGTACGTGGCGTGCCGTCGTCGCGGCCGTACTCGTCGTCGCGATAGCGACCGCTGCGGCGTGGTATGCATGGCCGGCGCGCCACGCGCCGCAAGCGACGGTACCGGTCGTTGCGGTACAGGGCAATATCACGCAGACGCTCAAGTGGCAACCCGGATCGCTCGAGCGTGCAGTCAACATCTACACGGCGATGACGCGCACTGCGATCGCACTGCACCCACGCCTGATCGTCTGGCCGGAGACCGTCATCGCGATCAGCGGCGGCGGCCTCAACACCGATCCGGCGCTCATTGAAAAGTTCACCGCGCTCGCGGCACAAGCCGACGCGACGATCCTCGTCGGAAGTATCCGCTATGCGCGTGGCGTGTCGTATAATACGCTCTACGCATTCACCGCCGCGGGAATCACGAGCGCATACGATAAGCGCCAATTGGTGCCGTTTGCCGAACACTTCCCGGGGCAGCAATTTCTCTGGTGGCTGCCGTATGTCGGATCGCTGAACGGCAACTTTGGGCAAGGTGACGGTAACGGCGTGTTCGCGACGAGCGCCGGGCTACGGGTCGGCGCATTGATCTGCTGGGAGTCGGCCTTTGGCGACATCGCATACGACGAAGTGCGCAACGGCGCACAGGTGCTGGTCGTCGCAACCGACGACGCATGGTTTGGTACGTCGTCCGGTCCCTACCAACACGCGCAGATTGCGCAGATGCGCGCGATCGAGGCGGGTGCATATGTCGTGCGAGCAGCGGCAACCGGCATCAGCGGCATCATCGCACCCGACGGAACATGGCGCGCGCGTCTGCCGCTCCAAGCGCAAGGCAACGTGAGCGGCTACGTTGGCCCTGCGGTGGGGTCGTTTTTTGCGCGCGTTGGTCCAACGCGTATCTGGATGCTCCTTGTCGCACTCTACGCGTTGCTCGTGCTCGTTCCGATGAGGCGTAATGCAACGCAAGCGTAAGTGGTGGCGCTGGGTTGCGCTTATTGCCGGCGGCGCGCTCGTGATCTGGCTGATCGTCGGCGTTATTCTCGCCGGCGTCGGGACGCCGCCCTTGCCGCCCGATCAAACCAGCATCACCCTCAATGGCGGGCGCGTGCAAGGCAATCGCATTGCCACAAAATCCTGGAGCTTCGATTACAAGGATGCGCAGCTCTCGCCCGATGGAACGACCGGTACCGTCGAAGGCGTTCGTCACGGCATCGTGTTCAAGCACGGCAAGCCGTATCTGACGATCACGGCCGAGCGTATTAGTGTCGATACCATGTCACTCAACTTCACCGCAATCGGCAAGGTCACGGTAGGCTTGATCGGCGATCCCCTCAAACGCTCGTTCGATACCGACCTCGTGATCTGGACAAATGCGACGAAACTGCTGCAAATGCAACACCCGAGCTACCTGCACTCCGAGGGGCATACGCTGGCCTTTAGCTCGATTACGATAGACTTTAACAAGGATCAGATCCATTTTGGCTCGATCCAGGGGAGCATGCTCTCCGGAAAATAGCACTATCGCGGCCTGCTCGCTTGGCCGATAGATAGGTTATGCGCCGTTTACGGCTCGTTTTCGCCTGCGCTTTCGCCCTGGCCGCTGCCGCGTGTGCGCACAAGGGCGGCGGCGCTGCCCCACAGGCTTCCTTACCGCCGATGCTGATCGACGATCGCGGCGTGGTAATGCCGCTCGAGCAAGCCGTTACGAAGATCAGCTACAAGCCGTGGATCCCGCCGCGTCAGATCCTCAAGTATGCGGTGATTCCGCCGCTGGGCGATCTGGATACGCCCGATCATCGCGGGATCGCGATCGAATATCAATACAAGAACCAGGCGATGCTGCTCTCGGAATGGCCAAAACAGAACTTCACGCTACTGTTCTTGCACGGCGAAGACATCACAGGTACTCCATGCAAGATTGCACATTACAAGGCGGACGGCGCCGCATGGACAACTAAGTCAAAGCTCGCGATGACGCTGCAGCCCGATGGAAACGTAAGTCCAAAAGACGTCGATGCAGAAGCAAAACGTTTGATCGCCGCCGGCGCATGTAACTAAAAACGAACGGTTATTCCGTCGTTCCCTCGTCGCTGCGTTTTTTCTTGGCTTCGGCGATCAGTTTCTTGACCTTCTGTCCGCCCTTGTGTCCGATCTCTTCATAGAAATCGGCGCCGTACTTTTCCTTGACGACCTTACCGCCTTTTTGTCCAATCGATTCATAGAACTCGACGCCGTGACGATCGCGCGTCGCTTTCCCGCCTTTGCGGCCGATCTCTTCATAAAAGGTGGAACCGTAACGATCCCGTACGGTATCGCCACCTTTTTTACCGGCCTCACGCACCGACATTTCCTTGGCAGCGTCGTCCTCGCTGCCCTTTTTTGTCGCCACTGTGTATTACGACTTGCGCTTTGGCTTCTGACCGCCTTTTTGTCCGATTACTTCATAAAACGACGGGCCATACTTGGTCTTCGTTGCCTCGCCGCCTTTGCGGCCGATCTCTTCGTAGAATTCTGTTCCGTATTTCGCTTTAACGCGTTCACCGCCGCGGCGTCCGGCCTCTCGGACACTCATACCGCCTTGCGGTTCGTCTTGAATCGACATTCTGGACTCGATCCTTCCGTGTGGAAAGGGTATGCGGGCTGTATTCCCATCCGAGCGCTCGCTAAACCCAGGAATTTACCCGGCCGCGCTAGACGCTTGCCTCTCCTCGGCAAATCGGGCGCTCGCTAACTCGTCTACGGGCGGGCTAGTATCGGCGCACGTCAGGTTGAACTCGTACCCCATGTTTGCAGCCCTTACACTCTCGCTGCAATTGCAGCAGACCAGTTTCGATTTGCTCGACGGCGTCTCGATCGCATTGGCGGCGCACAATAGCGGGAGTGCGCCGGCAATTGTAAAGTTTTCGAAACCCTCCGAGTACGAGATCCAGGTACTTCGCGGCAGCGACGTGATTTGGACCAACCAGACCGTCGCGCCTGAGAGCACGACCTTTCCGGTTCACACGCACAAATTCGTTTCTGGGCCAAGCGTGCTCGTGGTCTACATTTGGAATGCCGTCGAGGCTGATGGCGCTTCGCCCGGCCCGGGCACGTACACGGTCCGTGCACGGCTCCTGGGGGAAGGCGTCACGCCCGAAGCAACGGCGAAACTGCGCTTCGCCGATCCCTTTCCGGCCTCGGGGCTCGGCACGCTGAAGCCCGGCAACGTCGTGACAATCGCGGGCACGCTCGATGCAACAAAGCAAATTCTCACCGATTCGAGCGGCAGCGTGACGCTCGCAAAGCGGCTGCCCACCGCGCCGGATGGAACGATCGCGGTGCGCGGGTACTTGCTGCACCGCGTCGGTCGTTCGGATGTCTTCTACGTACAACGCTGGGCACCGATGCAATGACGCGCGAGTGGCTTTGTGCGAACGGTTTGGGCGGTTATGCGTCAGGCACGCTCACCGATGCGCTCACCCGGCGCTACCATGGACTGCTTGTGGCGGCGCTCGAGCCACCGCTCGGACGCCGCGTGCTGCTCAACAAGTTCGACGCGTCGGTGCAATACAACGGTACGCAGACCGATCTCTCCTCGAACCGCTGGCACGATGGCACACTCGCGCCACGCGGCGATCACACGATCGTCGACTTTCGGCTCGACGGCCGCGTGCCGGTATGGACCTACGCATTCGCCGATGCACTGCTCGAACGGCGCATCTGGATGGAGCATGGTGCGCACGTAACCTACGTCGAATGGCGCGTGCGCGACGCCAGTGCCCCGATCGACCTCGCGCTCAAAGCCTATGTCAACGATCGCGACTACCACGCGCTCACGCGCGCCTACGACGTCGCAAACGTCGCGCAGATCGATGGTGAGCTAGCAACGCTGCGCATGGGTAATGGCACAACATGGTACCTGCGCGCACCGGGCGCAACGTTCGAACCGGCACACGACTGGTATTACGGCTTTCGCTACGATGCAGAAGCCGCTCGCGGGCTCGACGATACCGAAGACCTCTACCACGCGCTGACGATTCGGGCGCAGCTCGCGCAAGCCGGCGCGACATTGCGCGTGCGCATTGCGCTCGACGCGCTAGACGCGCCACCGAGCGATCCATACGCGCAGGAAGGCGCGCTCCTCGAGCGTTGGCGTACCGCCCATCCGCGCATGACGCAGGCGCCGCCGTGGATCGAGCAGCTGGTACTCGCCGCCGATGCGTTCATCGTTGCGCGCGCCGTAGGCGGCGCGCCGGGCTCGACGGTCATCGCGGGCTACCATTGGTTCGGCGATTGGGGTCGCGACACGATGATCGCGCTGCC
>DATJOM010000027.1:0-7470 GCA_035507095.1 Candidatus Acidiferrum sp. | reverse complement strand
GAGCGATTTGAAAGCGTGTTTGTATGATAAAGGGTTTGAAATTCGCGGGTATTCCCGTTACCGATCAGGACCGCGCGCTGGCATTTTATCGCGACGTTCTCGGCTTCCGCGTTGTGACCGATCAACCGTTCGGCGGGAGCCAGCGGTGGATCGAACTGCGTATCCCAGGCACCGATACGGGGATCGCGCTGTTCACGCCGCCCGGACACGAAGACCGCATCGGGGCCTTTCAGAACCTCTCGTTCTGGACCGACGACGTGCAGCGAACATACGAGGAGTTGCGCGCGCGCGGCGTCGAGTTTGAGGGCGAGCCCGCTAAACAGGAGTGGGGAACGTACGTAATCTTTCGGGATCCTGACAAGAACACGTTCGTGCTGGGAACACGCTAATCTTTAGGCGCTGCCGCTCCAAGGCGGGATGTTGGCACGTGTCATTATAACCAGAGGCGTGTGCCGGTCTTGCTATTCGCCATTGTCGCACTGTTAGGCGTCATCAATCTTGCTTTCGCAATTCGCAGTCTCGTCATTTCGTCTCGATCACATGCAGCTATCGAGCCGGCGCACATGCCGCCCGTGCCCCCGGAGCTGACCATTATCGTACCGGCGCGCAATGAAGCGCGGCAGATCGAGCAGTGCGTGCGCTCGTTGCTCGGGCAGGACTATCCGAACGTCGAAGTGATCGTCGTCGACGATCGTTCGCAAGATGACACCGCTGCAATCGTCGCGCGCATCGCTGCTGAGGACCCTCGTCTGCAGTTGATCGGCGGCGAGCCCCTTCCGGACGGATGGGTGGGCAAACCGTGGGCGCTCCATCAGGGCGCGCAGCAGGCACGCGGCGAGTGGCTACTCTTTACGGATGCGGATACGATTCACGAACCCAATGCTGCAACCGCCGCGATCGTCCACGCGCAGTCGCACAACCTCGACGTGCTCAGCGTGTTGACCGAGCAGCTCATGGTTACGCCCGCGGAGCGAATGCTGCTTCCGAGCATCCTCTGGACCATCGCGTTCTCGATCGGATCGCTCGCCGCGATCAACGATCCCGCGAGCGAGAGTGCACTCTTCAACGGGCAATACATCCTCATGCCACGCCGCGTCTATCGCGCGATTGGCGGTCACGAGGCGGTGCGCAACGAGATTGCCGAGGATCTGGAACTCGCACGGCTTTTCAAACGGGACGGCCGCTTTCGAACGGCGCTCGTCGGCGCGAATGGACTCGTGCGGGTACGGATGTATCGCTCGCTGCGCGAGATCTGGGAGGGCTTCGTCAAAAACTTTTGGGTGGGTGCGCGCGATCAGCGGACCCTCGCGGCGATCGGGATCACGCTGCTTACCTGTATTTCGCCGGTAACGCCGCTTGCGTTGATCGCGGTGCTCGCGCTGCATGCGTGGGGCGCGGCGATCGCGCTTGGGCTCGCAATGTGCGCGACCATCGCCGGCGCGGGGCCCGGGATGTATCGCCTGGGGCTCGGCGTTACCTCATCGCTCTACCTTCCGGTAGGTATTGCGTTCGTCGTGGCGATTTTCATCACATCGGTCGTGCGCCGCGAGCGCGGCGGTGTCACGTGGCGCGGCCGACGGTATGCTTGACAGTCGGGTTTGCCCATGTTAGGGTGTGCGAACATGCTTTTGACCGCGCTCCTTCTCGTACTCGTAGTCCTTATTAGCCGTTCGGCGTCGAATCGGTTGGGATTGACTACTGCGTAGAAGGTAGCGAAAACGCACTAGTAGAGGCCCCGCCGGATTCGGCGGGGCCTCTTTTTTTTGAACGGAGGCTATTCGTGCACACGCGGACGGGCGCGGCGATCGTTCTCGATACGCTCGAGAGCTTGGGGGTCGACACGGTGTTCGGCTATCCGGGCGGTGCGATCATGCCGCTCTACGATGCACTCTACGATCATCGTATCGTGCACGTGCTCGTACGTCACGAAGCCGCAGCGGTCTTTGCTGCGAGCGGCTTCGCGCGCTCGACCGGGCGTCCGGGTGTTTGCATCGCGACGTCCGGCCCGGGTGCGACCAATCTGATTACCGGGATCGTCGACGCGATGCTCGACAATGTGCCGCTGGTCGCACTCACCGGCCAGGTGCGCAGTACGGTCATGGGTACCGATGCGTTCCAAGAAGTCGACGTTGCGGCGATCACGCACCAAGTCACCAAGCGTAACGTGGTGGTGCGCTCGGTCGACCAGATCGAGCCCGCGTTGCGCGCGGCGTTTCGCCTCGCGACCAGCTCGCGCCCGGGGCCGGTGCTTGTCGATCTGCCGACCGACGTCTTACGCGCGTTCGAGGAGGCGCGTGCCGGCGCAGCTGCGGAGCCGGCGGCAACGCGCGAACGGCCACGCGCCGATGCGCAATCGCTTGACGCCGCGGTCGCGGCGTTGCAGCGTGCGCAGCGCCCGGTGTTGATCGTAGGCGGCGGCACGCGCTGGTCGGGGGCGACCGAAATCTTCCGATCGCTGGCAGCGCGGATCGGCGCGCCGATTGCGTCAACGCTGCACGGCCTCGGTTGCGCAGACCCCGGCGATCCTGCCTATATCGGGATGCTCGGCATGCACGGTTGGAAGCGCGCGAATCTTGCGGTTCAGAACGCCGACGTACTGGTTGCGCTGGGCATGCGTTTCGACGATCGCGTGACCGGCGACCCCGCAAAGTTCGCGCCGAACGCGCACACGATCGTGCACGCGGACATCGACGCGGCCGAGTTCGACAAGGTGGTGCACGCGCACGTGAAGCTGCACGGCGATTTGCGCGAGACCTTGGTCGCGCTCGATCATCGTCTGGCCCGCGTGACGCTCCCGTCCTTCGAAGAATGGCGGGCGCAGGCGTGCGCGCCGCACGAACAACTCCCGCGCGACGACGCGCGCGACGGCCACCTCTCCGCTACCGATTTCCTCGACGCGCTCTTTGCGGCGCTTCCCGAAGATGCAATCGTCTCGACCGACGTTGGGCAGCACCAGATGTGGGCAGCACAACGCGTGCGCGCAAGTCACCCGCAGCACTTCCTCACCTCCGGCGGTTTAGGCTCGATGGGCTTTGGTCTGCCCGCGGCGATCGGGGCGCAGATGGCGCATCCGGGACGCACGGTGGTAGCGATCGTCGGCGACGGTGGTTTTCAAATGTCGATGGCCGAACTTGCAACGCTGCGCCGTCACGAGCTTCCGGTAAAGATCGTCCTGCTCGACAATCGCAACCTCGGCATGGTGCGGCAGTGGCAAGAGCTCTTCTACAACGCACGCTATTCCGCGACCGCGCTGCCCGACAATCCGGAGTTCACGACGATCGCGCGCGCCTACGGAATCGAAGCGCGGCTAGTCGATCATGCCGAGGCCAGCGCGCCGTCGATCAAACGCATGTTGCAATCGCCCGGTCCGATGCTTTTGCATTGCGCCTGTTATCCGCATGAAAACGTCTGGCCGATCATTCCTTCGGGCAAGAGCGTTGACGATTTGATGGAGACGATTCCCGCGTGAGAACCGTCACCGCCAACGATGGGCGCATGCTCGCCCGCATCATCCACCTCGCGCACCGCTTCGGCTGCACCTACACGAAGGTTGCGGCCCAGCACACCGGCGCCGACTATCGCATGGAATTCGCGTTCGCGGGTCCCGGCGATGCGCTGCGCCGGCTCGATGCTCAAATCACTAAACTCCTCGATGATGACAGGGAGACCATGGGATGAACGCCCTTTACGATCAAGACACGAATCCGAACGCGCTACGCGGCAAGACGATCGCCGTTATCGGGTATGGGAGCCAAGGGCGCGCGCACGCGCTGAATCTCCACGAATCCGGTCATCGCGTCGTCGTCGGACTCCGCGAAGGCTCGCAGTCGTTGGAGGCGGCCCATCGCGACCGCATCGACGTCCAGACCGTGGAGAACGCGGTCTCCGACGCCGACGTCGTCATGGTGCTTGCGCCGGATGAGGAACACGGTGCGCTCTATATGCGCGCCATTCACGAACATCTCAAACCCGGCGCGTATCTCGCGTTTGCGCACGGCTTCTCGATACACTTCGGCACGGTCGTGCCGCCCAAGACGATCAACGTCTTCATGGTCGCACCCAAGGGGCCGGGCTCGCTCGTGCGCAGCGAGTATGAAGCCGGGCGCGGCGTGCCGGCGCTCGTCGCCGTGCACCAAGATCCGAGCGGCGATACGCGCGCGGTTGCGCTCGCGTATGCCGCGGGCATCGGCGCCGGACGTGCCGGTATCCTCGAAACGACCTTCCGCGAAGAGACCGAAACCGATCTCTTCGGCGAGCAGGCTGTCCTGTGCGGCGGCCTCACCTCGCTAATCGCCGCAGGCTTCGAGACGCTGACGCAAGCCGGGTACGCCCCGGAGATGGCCTACTTCGAGTGCATGCACGAGATGAAGCTGATCGTCGATCTGCTCTACGCGCGCGGGATCGAAGGTATGCGCGACGGCATCAGCAACACCGCGCAGTTTGGCGACTATACGCGCGGTCCACGCGTGATCGGCGAAGAGTCGCGCGCGGCAATGCGGGCGATTCTCGCCGAGATTCAGAGCGGTGCGTTTGCCCAGGAGTGGGTCGCCGAGCACGCTGCGGGTAAGCCGCGCTTCAACGACTACAAGCGCAAATCCGACGCGCATCCGATCGAGCGTATCGGCGCAAAGCTACGCTCGCTGATGCCGTGGATGCGCGAGAAAGCACCGGTGCCGACGGCGGCGGGGGTGGGCGCCGATGAGGACATGAAATTCCGCGTATGCTAAGTCATACGCTTACTCAAGGCGCTACGCGAGCCGCAGCACGCGCGATGTTCAAAGCCAACGGGTTTACCGACGATGACCTGCGCAAACCCCTGGTCGGCATCGCCAACACCTGGACCGAAACGATGCCGTGCGGCTATCACCTGCGCGAGCTGGCCGAAAAAGTCAAGGCGGGTGTGCGAGCTGCAGGCGGCACGCCGATGGAGTTCGGCACGATCGCGATCAGCGACGGGATCACGATGGGTACGCCCGGCATGAAGGGTTCGCTCGTGAGCCGTGAGGTGATCGCGGATTCGATCGAGTTGATGGGCCGCTCGCATTACTTCGACGCGATGGTCGGTCTGGTCGGCTGCGACAAGACGATTCCCGGAACCGCGATGGCACTTGCGCGACTGAATGTGCCCTCGGTGATGATCTACGGCGGCTCGATCGCCCCGGGCAAACTCGACGGACGCGACCTTACGATCGTCGACGTCTTCGAAGCGATCGGCGCGCACGCGCGCGGCGCGATCGACGATGGACAGCTCAAAGCGATCGAGGATCGGGCGTGTCCGGGGCCTGGCGCCTGCGGCGGGCAGTACACGGCCAACACGATGGCGATGACGATGGAATATCTGGGGCTCTCGCCGGTCGGCAGCGCCAGCGCCGGCGCGACGTCGGAGCGCCGCAAGCAGTGGGCCTATGACGCCGGTACGATCGTGATGGACCTACTTGCGAAGAACGTGCGCCCGCGCGATCTGCTCACGCGCGCATCGTTCTTGAACGCGATCGCACTCGCGGCGGCGACCGGTGGCTCAACCAACAGCGTGTTGCATTTGCTTGCGATCGCGCACGAGGCCGGCACGGAGCTTGCGATCGAAGATTTCGATTCGGTGAGCCGGCGCACGCCGATCATCGCCGACCTGCGTCCGGGCGGCAAGTACGTCGCACTCGACGTCGATGCGGCGGGCGGCACGGTGCTGATCGGCAGGCGTCTTGCTGAGGGGCATCTCGTCGATGCCTCGGTGATGACGGCAACCGGCCGAACCTTCGCGCAAGAAGTTGCGACCGCCGTGGAGACTCCCGGACAAGTCGTGATCGCAACCGCCGAGCATCCGTTCAAACCGCACGGCGGCCTGGTGATTCTCAAAGGGAATCTTGCGCCAGCCGGCGCGGTCGTAAAGATTGCCGGATCCGAACGGCTCTATCATCGCGGTCCGGCGCGCGTCTTCAATTCGGAAGAAGCAGCGATGCAAGCGATCCTCGACGACAGCATTGCACCGGGCGACGTGGTCGTCATCGCCTACGAAGGACCAAAGGGCGGTCCGGGCATGCGCGAGATGCTCAGCGTCACGGGCGCGATCGTCGGTGCTGGTTTGGGCGAAAGCGTCGCGCTCGTCACCGACGGGCGCTTTAGCGGCGGGACGCACGGATTGATGATCGGGCACGTTGCGCCGGAAGCGGCGGTCGGCGGGCCGCTCGCGGCCGTACGCGACGGCGACGAGATCATCATCGACGTCGAAGCGCGCACACTCGACCTTGGCGTGTCGAGTGCGGTTATAGCGGAGCGCCTCCGTTCTTGGCGGGCACCCGAGCCGAATTTTCGTGGCGGCGTCTTCGCCAAATACGCCGCAGGCGTGGGCTCCGCGGCGCAGGGCGCAGTGACGACGGCTGAGGTGTGTCCGTGATCGCGCGAGCGCCGGCGCGCGAGCGCATGTGGTTCGATGGCGCGCTCGTCGACGCCGACGATATCGCCGTGCGTCCCTTCACGCATGCGCTGCACTACGGATCGGCCGTCTTCGAAGGCATCCGCGCCTACGAAGCGCGTCGCGGTACCGCGGTGTTCCGCTTGCGCGACCACTTGCGCCGGTTTTTTGCGTCGGCCGCGGTGTACGGCTTGAAGATCGACTACGATGAAGCCACGCTCACGCGCGCGGTCTTTGACACGCTGCACGCAAACGCGTTCGCTTCCGGTTACATTCGTCCGCTCGCGTACTTCGGCGAGAAAGGAATCTCGCTCGCGCCGGCATTCCATTGCCCGACCCATGTGCTCATCGCACTCAAGCCGCTCGCGGGCTCGCTGCTCGGCGAGACCGACGGCGTGCGCGTCACGATGTCGGGCTGGTTGAAGACGCCGTCGCGCTCGATGCCGTCGACCGTGAAGGCGAGCGGTCACTACATGAACTCGATTCTTGCGCTGCAAGATGCGCAACGCCGTGGTTTTGACGAAGCAATCTTGCTCAACGATCGTGGTGACGTGGCCGAGGGCACCGGCGAGAACATCTTTGTCGTCAAGAACGGTCGCCTGCGGACCAACGACGCGAGCGCGGACGTGCTGGAGGGCATCACGCAAGCGACCGTAGTTGAACTTGCGCGCGATCGCGGAATCGGCGTCGAAATCGGCCGCGTCGCGCCCGACGAGCTCTTCAGCGCAGATGAAGTCTTTTTCACCGGCACTGCCGCCGAGGTGATGCCCATCGTACAGATCGACGAGTGCGTTTTGCCGTCTGCGCGTCCGGTAACGGGCGAGTTGCAGCGAGCGTACGCACAGGCGGTACGCGGGGCAGACCCGCGGCACGTCGACTGGGTCGAATACACGCGCTGAGGAAAGGGAGGCCGTCATGGATACCGTCGAGATCTTCGATACCACGCTGCGCGACGGCGAGCAATCGCCGGGAGCGGCAATGACGGCGGCCACCCGACTTCGGATCGCACGCATGCTCGACGAGGCCGGTGTCGATACGATCGAAGCGGGCTTTCCGATCTC
>DATJOM010000026.1:0-13075 GCA_035507095.1 Candidatus Acidiferrum sp. | reverse complement strand
GGGGTCGTGCTCGCGCGTAACGCTGTGGGGAACGCAGCAGTACTCGCGCATCACGGTGGGAACCAACGGCGAGGTCGGTAAGCAGCTTCCCTACGTGCCCAAGGCATCGGCAAGCGCGGAATACGACGCGCCGATCGGCGCCGTACAAGCCGGGGCAAGCGTCAACTACTCGGGCATGTCCTGGGCCGACGATCTCAACCAACAACCGCTCGGCAGCGCGGTCACCGCGGGCCTGCACGTCGTGGCTCCGCTGCACGGCGGCGTCGATCTGACGCTCAACGTCAATAACCTTACCGACGCCCGCTATCTCTCGAGCATCGATCGCTATGCGCCCCCGCAAGTGATCTCGCTCGCACTCTCCGCGCCGCTCGGATCCGCGCAAGCGCCCGCCTGCTCCAAATGAAATAACCAAGCCCCTTTTTGGGGATACAAGGCCCATGAGCATTCGAAAACTTCTTGCGGGGTGCACGGCGTCAGCCATATTGGCGCTCGGCATGCCCGCGACGCCGGCGCACGCCAACGGCGCGGCCAGCACGCGGAATATCATCATCTTCAGCGCCGCAGCCGCTGCAACGTATTTGATCGTTCAGCATAACCGGAAGGTTCATCAGCGTGAAGCCGAGGCCGCTGCGCGGCAAGCCGAGCTCGAACAAGAAAACGACAACGCGTCATCCGCGTACGAGCAAGCACATCGCGCGTATGAGGAGGAACTCGCCGTCAATAGCGAGTTGCAGAAGGAAGTTGCCTATCAACACGCCGTCGTCGAGGCGCAGCGCCAGGAGCTTGCTTCGCTCAGCGTGCACGACGATTCCGGTACCGGGAACGTCGCGATGATTTCGTACGGATGGGGTAACGTATGAAGCGAACGCTGCCGCTTCTGCTACTTGCAGCGGTCTCGGCGTGCGCGGGGAACGACCCCCAATCGACGGCGAACGGCGTGACGCGCGCGCTTTACGATGACAACGTCGCAGCCGTGCAACCGTACTTCGATGACTCGATGCGTCCGCAGGTCTCGCGAGCCAGCGTCGGCGTGATCTCCGACAAGATGCACGCAATGGGTACGTACAACGGTCTCACGTTCCTCGGCAGCGATTCAACCAAACGCGAGTACACCTATCGTGCGAACTTCTCCAAAGGCACGGCGAATGTCGTCGTACGCTTCGATCCCGACGGCCGTCTAGCCGCGTACCGCGTGTTTCCGTCGTAGCGAGGAGCCTCGGGCAGAGCGCCTTCAGAGATTGCTGGCGCGGCCGATCGTGAGGAACGTGCGGGCAAAGAGTTCCGCCGGCAGTGGATGCCCGAGCGCATAGCCTTGCACGTACTGACAACCGGCTTCCAGCATGACTTCGAGCTGCATCGTGTTCTCGACGCCTTCGGCCACCACCGTCATGCCCAGTTCCGAGGCGAGACGCAAAACGGTTACGGCAACCGCGCGCGCCTTGCTATCGACCTCACTTTTGGTCACGAACGAGCGGTCGATCTTAAGCACGCTTGCGGGAACGTCGCGCACGCGGCCGAGGGATGAACCACCGGTCCCGAAGTCGTCGATCGCGCAGTTGACGCCGATGTCACGAAGGCTGCTGACCAAGGCCGCGACATCTCCGTCGTCGCTCGCCACGACGTTTTCGTTGATTTCGACGATTAGTGCGTCGGCCGGCACCATCGTGCGCTCGAGCAGATCGCGAATGCGATCGCGGCAATGCCGCTGCAATACCTGCCGCGCAAAGAGATTGACCCACACCTGGAAATCGGGAATGTCGCGGCGCCACTCACCGGCTTGCAACAGCGCCTGCTCCATCACATTCCAGCCGACGTGCTCGCCGATCGAGAGGCGCTCGAGCAGCTCGATAAAGTGCGCCGGCGCAACGATGCCACGATCCGGGTGAATCCAACGCAGCAGCGCCTCGGCTCCCGCAACGCGCCAACTACGCGTAGTTTCGTCATAGCGGAAGATCGGCTGAAAGAACGGCACGAGTTCGCGCCGCTCAACGGCGCGGTGCAACTCACCCACCAGAGAGGGCGAGTCTCCGACCTGCAACTCCGGTGAATAGACGATGGCGTGCGTCGGCGAATCTTTGGCGCGTTCCAGAGCAATATCGGCTTTGCGCAACATCTCGTCGGCGGAGCCGGCCCGAATCATGCGCACGGCGCCCATTGAAACCGAGAGAAAGACGCGCGATCCATCGGCTTCGAACGGCGCGTCGAAAAACGCACGCAACTCGGTCATGATCGCATGCGGGCTACGATCGTCGACGACCGCCACGGCAAATTCATCGGCGCTCACACGCGCGATCATATGCGAGGTCGGGAACGTCGAACGCAGACGAATCGCCATTTGCTGCAAAACATGATCGGCGGCGACGCGCCCAACGCCCTGATTGAGCAATCGCATATCATCGATGTCCATGATCACGAGCACGATCGCCGAATCGGCATGACGATCGACCCACTCGACGAGCCGCTCGCGGTTCGGAAGCCCGGTCAACTCGTCGACGAAGGCACGGCGCGATAGCCGGGCGACCATTTCCCAGCGTTCGTCGACGAGACCCGCGAGGAGAAATACCATGAGCGATGACGCGAAAAGAAATCCTTGCGTCAGTACCAGCATGGCAGGGCTCAGACCGAGCGCGATCTCGATAACCGTCGCACTCACGACCGCCGTCGCCGAGGCGAGGGCCGCGCCGCGAATGCCATAGCGCAGCGCGAGCCATGACATCACGACGAACGAAAGATCGAGTACCGGTTCGTGGATCGTCGACGAGAGATAGATACCGCCCGCGACCAGGAGTGCAGTCCCGGCGACGAGCGAGGCAACTTCCACACGCGAGGGATCCTGATGTTCGGGAGGTGATTGCGTTTGGCGCCAGCCCAAGAACGTGATGATCGCCGGCACGATCGCCATCACCGCGGTGACGTCGCCGACCACGAAACGGGCAAGTTGCTGCGGAACGTCGTCGACCGCCACTTTCCCGATCGCCACCAAGAGCGTAACCGCTATCAAAGCGGTGACAAACGGGGCGGCTAGCCCAAGGATGCCGCTGAACCAGGCGACGTCACGCAGGTTTCGCAATGGCAGCGCTACGCGCAGCCGTCCAAGCACAAAGCGTACGGCCAGCGCGAAGACAACGCCGAGAACGATTTGGACGATGAGCGCCGGCCAGACGGGATGGGCGAATCGCTCGAAGAGCGCCCACCGCAGCACGGCTGAGATCGGAATCAGCGGCCACCAGCGCCAACCGACATAGATCAATAGCAAGACGTCGAGCGCGAGTGCCGGATAGAGCGGCGACGCACCGCTTGCGGTAAACACGTGCTCGGTAAGTGCGGTAAGAATTTGCCACACAAGCAAAAAGCCGACGATGTAAACCGCCGTTTTTTGTCGATTGACCGCACGTGGCGCGAAGGGGCGCACGCTAGCGATTTTCAGCCATAGGCCGTTTGGTTCCCTGTCTACATAAGATAAGAGAGGCCCGGCCAAGCAGCCGAACCTCTCTCAGGTTACTATTCCGAACGACCCTAGAAGTCGTCTTCGGGCGGATTTTCACTGTACGGAGCTTCTTCTTCCTCGTCTTCGTACGGCTTCTCTTCCTCGTACGATTCCTCGTCCTCTTCCTCAATCTCATAGCCCTGCACGCCCTCGTCGACGTCCTCTTCTTCCTCGGTCTCTTCCTCGGCGTTGAAGATTTCTTCGGTTTCGGCGTCGCGCGCCGGCATCGGCGGAGGCGTCGGAAGGGGCATCGTCGCGTCCAGCGGCTTGCTATCGTCGAGTTCTTCCTCTTCCTCTTCCTCGGGATCGACTTCGGTCGGATCGCCAATGCCCTCTTGCTCGGCAGCTTCCGCAAGCACTTCGCGCGCCGCCACCGCGGTCTGCGACGGCACCGGCTGATCGTCGCCCATCAAGAGCCCGATCTCCTGACGCTCGCGTTCACCTAGGTCATCATCTTGCATGCGCACGTCGATCTCTTCGCGGTTCTCGGTGAGCACCTTGACGTCGAGCGCGAGCGATTGCAGCTCTTTGATCAGGACCTTGAACGACTCCGGAACACCCGGCTCCATCACGTTCTCGCCCTTGACGATCGCTTCGTACGTCTTTACGCGACCGACGACGTCGTCAGACTTGACCGTGAGCAGTTCCTGCAGCGTGTAGGCGGCGCCGTACGCCTCGAGCGCCCAGACTTCCATTTCACCGAAGCGCTGACCACCGAACTGCGCCTTACCACCCAGCGGCTGCTGCGTAATCATCGAGTACGGTCCGGTCGAACGCGCGTGGATCTTGTCATCGACCAAGTGCGCAAGTTTGAGCATATAAATCATGCCGACCGTAATCGGACGCGAGAAACGTTCACCCGAACGTCCGTCGCGCAGCCACGTCTTGCCGTCGGGCGCCATACCGGCGTCCTGCAGCCACTCGGCGATGTCTTCCGCATGCGCACCGTCGAAAACGGGCGTCGCGACGTTCATACCGAGCATACGCGCGGCCCAGCCGAGATGCGTTTCCATGATCTGGCCGAGGTTCATACGCGAGGGAACACCGAGCGGGTTGAGCACGATGTCGACCGGCGAACCATCTTCCAGATACGGCATGTCTTCTTCCGGCAGGACCTTGGCGATGACGCCCTTGTTGCCGTGACGACCCGCCATCTTGTCGCCTTGCAGAATCTTACGCTTCTGGGCGACATAGACGCGCACGAGGTGATTCACGCCCGGCGACAGCTCGTCGCCGTTCTCGCGCGAGAACACCTTGACATCGATGATCTTGCCTTTTTCGCCGTGCGGCACTTTAAGCGACGTGTCGCGCACTTCGCGTGATTTCTCACCGAAGATCGCGCGCAGCAACCGCTCTTCCGCCGTCAGCTCGGTCTCGCCCTTCGGCGTGACTTTGCCAACGAGAATATCTTCCGGACGAACTTCCGCACCAATGCGGATGATGCCGCGCTCGTCGAGATCTTTGAGCGCATCCTCACCGACGTTGGGGATGTCGCGCGTGATTTCTTCGGGCCCGAGCTTCGTGTCGCGGGCCTCGCACTCGTACTCCTCGATGTGAATCGAGGTGAAGCGATCTTCCTTGACCATGCGTTCGCTGATCAGGATCGCGTCTTCGTAGTTGTAGCCTTCCCACGGCATGAACGCGACCAGCACGTTCTGGCCGAGCGCGAGTTCCGCTTCGTCGGACGAGGGGCCGTCAGCGAGCACTTGGCCCGCCGAGACACGCTCGCCGAGTTTGACGATCGGGCGCTGGTTGATGCACGTGCCCGCATTCGAACGCACGAATTTGAGCAGTTCGAACAGCTTCTCGGTGCCGTCATCGAGTTTGATCGTGATGCCCTTGGCATCAACCGAGACCACCGTACCTGCGATGTCCGAGACAATCAGCGAGCCCGAGTCCTTGGCGGCGCGATATTCCATGCCTGTACCGACGATCGGCGCGTCCGGACGGAGCAGCGGCACGGCCTGACGTTGCATGTTCGCGCCCATTAGTGCGCGATTGGCATCGTCATGCTCGAGGAACGGAATCAGCGCGGTCGCAACCGAGACGATTTGCTTGGGCGAAACGTCCATCAACTGCACGCGGAGCGCCGGCTCTTCGATGTACTCTTCGGCGTAGCGGCAAACGACTGAATCCGACGTGATCAGACCCGCATCATCGACCGGCGTGTTGGCCTGCGCGATAATGTACTCGTCTTCGCGATCGGCGGTGAGATAGATGATCTCGTCCGTCACGCGGCCTTCTTGCACGACGCGGTACGGCGTCTCGATGAATCCGAACTTATTGACACGCGCATAGGTTGCGAGCGAGCCGATGAGCCCGATGTTCGGACCTTCCGGCGTCTCGATCGGACAGATGCGGCCGTAGTGCGAGTGGTGAACGTCGCGAACTTCAAAGCCCGCACGCTCGCGCGAAAGACCGCCCGGCCCGAGCGCCGAGAGGCGGCGCTTGTGGGTGAGTTCGGCCAGCGAGTTCGTTTGGTCCATGAACTGTGAGAGCTGCGATGAACCGAAGAACTCTTTGATCGCGGCTACAACCGGACGAATGTTGATCAGCGCCTGCGGCGTCACGGTCTCGATGTCTTGCACGGTCATGCGCTCGCGCACGACGCGCTCGAGACGCAACAACCCGACGCGGAACTGATTCTGCAATAGTTCCCCGACCGAACGCACGCGACGATTACCGAGATGGTCGATGTCGTCTTTGGCAATGATGCCGGTCGCGACTTTGATCAAGCGGCGAATCACGGCGATCATGTCAGAGCGCGTGAGGCACTTGACGTCGATCGACGGCTCTTCCAGACCCGCGTACTCGTTAATCTGAATCGTCGGGGTCGTGACGCGTGCCTCGACGTCCGGGTTTTCGATCCGGTAGTGGAACTTGCCACCCAATTTGTAGCGGCCCACGCCGGCGAGATCGTAACGCTTCTCGTCAAAGAATAGCGACTCGAGGAGCTTCTCCGCGTTCTCTGCGTTCTCGGGCTCGCCGGGGCGCAGTTTCTTGTAGATCTCCTTGAGCGCGTCCTCACGCGTCTTGATGTCTTTGTCTTTATCGATCGAGTTCTGGATCAGCGGCGAGTTGTTGAAGAGCTCGAGAATCGCTTCATCGCTCTCCCAATTCAGGCCGAGATCCGGGCGCGAAAGCGCGCGGATGAACGTCGAGACGTAAATCTTGCGGTTCTTGTCGATGCGAACGCCGATCGTGCCCTCGGTCTCATCGTTCTTCGTGCCGTTGTCGGTTTCGAACTCGATCCACGCACCGCGATTCGGAATTATCGTCGCGTTGTACGTCGGGCGCGCGTTGGTGTCGACGTCTTGGCTGTAGTAAACGCCCGGCGAACGCACGAGCTGGCTCACGATCACGCGCTCGGCGCCATTGATCATGAACGTGCCCTTGTCGGTCATGAGCGGAAAATCGCCCATGAAAATTTCTTGGTCGGGAATGCCTTTGATTTCGCCCGACTCAGCCGTGATCAAGCGGACGCGAACGCGCAGCGGCGCGCTGTACGTCATATCGCGTTCACGGCACTCTTCGATCGAGTACTTCGGTTCGCCGAGCGAATGCTCGCCGAACTCGAGAATCAAATTGCCGGTGAAATCTTTGATCGGCGAGATCGAAGCAAATGCTTCGCCAAGGCCCTCGGTCTTGAACCAATCGAAGCTGGCTTTTTGCAGTTCGATCAGATTCGGAATCTCGAGGACGTGCGGAATCTTCGCAAAGGTGTGACGCGAGCGCTTGGGACCGGGGTCCGGAGGCTGCTCGATCGTAAACGCGCCCGCCGCCATCGGAAACGCGGGATGCACGGCAGTCGTCGTCACGCCGGCATTTGCGGCAGGACGTTCCGTGCGCTTCGACTTGCCCTTACTCGCCGCGGAGCTCTTCGCGGTCGCTTTCGGTGCCGTCGTTTTCGCCATTATCTCTCTCTTACTGACCTTTAGAGGTTGGGCCGAATGTTGCACAAGCAAAAGAGGCCGAGTTCGTCCCCCCACATCGCGGGGGCCTGACTCGGTCTTCTTCTTATATTGCGGCTTACGCAGCCCGGGGCATAGGAAAAGAGTTTATCACTAGGCCCAGAGGCCGTCAAGGAGGCTCGTTTGCGCGTCAATCGGGTTCGAGCGCCCTGCGGCGACGCCCCTGCTCCCACCGGGCTCCGCCAAGGAGCGCGAAGACCAAGCCGGGCAAGACGAGCGAGCCAAAGAAGGCCGCCGTCTGCACGACATAGGGATGCAGATGATGATGTCCGAGTCCGCCCATGATCGCTGGGAGTATAGCATGGCCGTCTACTTGAGGGCAGCTGCTTCCGCCATCAGCGCGTCGGCTTGCTTCTCGAGCAACGCCCGAACGGCATACATCGACTTCGTCGGTGCCGCGTCGGTCGATGCCGCATCGGATGCAAGGAAACTGAGCTGGCCGTAAACTTGCTCCGGATAGCGCAGCGCATCTTCGCCTTGCGTAACCTCGGGATTGTAGAGTTTGTGGAGCAACGCGTCGGCCTGCGCCGCCGCCGAACCGCCTTTCGCCTTGACGGTTTGCACGTGCTCGATCGAGGCGGTCATCTGCTGCAGCTTCGCACGAATCTGCATCAAGAAAGCCAGTTGCTCTTGTAGCTGTGCAACCGTGACCTTCGCGTTGGGATCGGGGAGGACGCGCAGGTTGCCTTGCGCGCTGTTCGAGCCAATGCTCACGCGCACGCGATACGTGCCCGGCAGCACCGTCGGCCCGTCAAATCCGCCGCTCGCCCAGGGAACGAAGTCCTTCACCGGTTTGATGTCGTCGTAACTGAGATTCCACCAGACCCGGTTGACGCCGGCGACCGGATCTTTTACATCGATCGAGCGCACGAGATTTCCGCCGTCAAAGATCTCCACGCGAACCTTCTGATCTTTGGCCGGCGCTTGCGCAAGCCAAAAATTGATAACGGCGCCGGCCGGTGGATTTTGCCCGCTGAACTGCGCGACCGAACGTACGAAGCCGTAGTCGAAACGATAGGCGTCGCGCAGCGTGAAGAGATGCACGGGCCGCGATTGGATGTTCGCATTCATCTCTTGCAGCGGATGCAGGTCATCGAGGATCCAGATACCGCGACCATGTGTCGCGACCACCAGGTCGTCGAAGCGCGGCTGCACGGTGAAGTCGAAGACCGGGACGGTCGGAAAGCCGTTGGTGAAGGCCGTCCAATGCGCTCCCTCGTCGAACGAATAGTAGAGGCCGGATGCCGTGCCGGCGTAGAGCATGCCGCGCCGTACCGGATCGGGTTTGAGCATCAGCGTATAGCTGTTCGCGGGCAGATCGCCCACGATGCGCGCCCAGGTCGCACCGTAGTCGTGCGTCACGAAGAGCTGCGGCATACGATCGCCCCATTTGTGCGCATCCGCGCTGGCGTACGCCGTGGCCGCGTCAAAGGGCGAGGGCACAACATCGTCGACCCGCAGCCAGTGATCGCTGGGAGCCGTACGCATTTGCGCCGGCGAGACGTCGCTCCAGTGCGCGCCGCCGTCGCGCGTAAGCCACACGCGCCCATCGTCGGTGCCGGCCCAAATCAACCCGTCACGTACCGGCGACGGACCGATTGAGAACACGACGTCGTAGTATTCCACGCTCGTGTTGTCCGGGGTGATCGGCGTGCCCGAGAGCTGCTGGCGCGACTTATCGTCGCGCGTGAGGTCGGGGCTGATCGGCTTCCAGGTCACGCCGCCGTCGTCGGTCTGGAAGATCTTGTTGGCGCCCATGAAAAGCCGATGCGGGTGTTGCGGGGAAATTGCGAGCGGCGATGTCCACTGAAAACGATACTTTAGCGGCGCCGCCGGCCAGCCCATCGCATCCTGCGGCCACACGTCGATTGCGCGCGCTTCTCCGGTGCGACGGTCATACTGCGTGACCGAACCCTGATAACCGTCGCCGTAGATCAGATTCGAATTCGCTTTGTCAAAGACGATCCAGCCGCTCTCGCCACCGCCGGCATCAAAGAACGCATCGGGCGAGATGCCGCCGAACGATAAACTGTTGCTGGGGCCACACGCGCTGCCGGAGTCTTGGTCCTCTCCGCAGATCGTGTACGGAATGCGGTCATCGGTATCGACGTGATAGACTTGCGCGATCGCCATCTGTGCGTTGAGCCAGGTGTCGCCCATGCTGTTCGAGACCTCGGCGCCTTGGTCGTTGGCCGCCGCCATACGCGCGGGATTTTGCGGATCGATCCAAAGCTGATGGTAATCGCCGCCGCGCGTGCCGCGCATCGGTTTGGCTGTTTTACCACCGTCCGTGCTCCGCCACATCTGCACCGACATAAAATACACGGTGTCTGCATTCTTCGGATCGACGGTCAACGAGGTGAAATAGAACGGCCGTTGATCGATGCCGTGGGCGGCGTTGACCATCGTCCAATTTGCTCCGCCATCGTCGCTGCGCCACAGCGTGCCTTGCGCCGATTCGATCAAGGCGTAGACACGTTTCGGGTTGCTCGGTGCAAAAGCAATCGCGATACGGCCCATGACCCCGGTTGGCAAGCCGTGGGCTTGCAGCCGCGTCCAGTGCTCGCCGCCATCCATCGTTTCGTACACGCCGTCGTTTGCGCCGCCGCTCGTGAGGTGATACGGCGTGCGCCATCCTTCCCACATGCCGGCGAGCAGATGCCGCGTGTTGGAAGGATCCATCGCGATGCTCGAGCCGCCCGTCCGGTCATCGGTATAGAGCACCTTCGTCCAGGTTGCACCGCCGTCGCTCGTGCGATAGATGCCACGATCTTGGCTTGGGCCGTACACGTCGCCGAGCGCAGCAACGAACACACGCTGCGCGTCGGCTGGATCGACGGCGATTTGCGCAATGCTCCCGACGGCGTCCAACCCGTTGTGCGCCCACGTTGTGCCCGCGTCGTTCGAGCGCCATACGCCGTCGCCAAAGAGCACATCGTTGCGCAAATTCGTCTCGCCGGTCCCGATATACACGGTCGAGGGTGCAGACGGCGCGACCGCGATTGCATTGACCGAACTCACCGGCTCGTTGTTGAACGCGGACTTCCAGGTCACGCCGCCGTCGCTGGTCTTGAAAAGTCCGCCGAGACCGCCTGCATAATAGGTTGACGGGTCGCCGGGAACGCCGCTGACCGTGTCGATACGGCCGTTGAGCGGACCGATGTTCCGGAACTTCAGTGCCGCAAAGTTGGCGTTGTCAGGAGGGGTCGCGCCGATGAGGGCGAGCGCGAGAACGAAAGCACACGCAATACGCATGCAACAATATTTTCACGGCGCGAGCAAAATCTTCCCACTACGCCCCGGCGTTTCGGCGGCGCGCAGCGCCAGCGCCGCATCGCGAAGCGGATAGACACCGCCGACCGGGAGTCGCAACTCGCCGCTGAGCGCGAGCGCGAACACGCGCTGCATCGCATCGACGCGATCCCCTTCGGAGGCGCGCTGCATCCACGCGTTCATCCAGAATCCGCGCACCACCGTCTCCTTTGCGATCATCAATCCCGGCGCAAGCTTCATCGACGCCCCGGAGAGGCCGCCGAACACAATCAGTTCGCCGAACTGCGCGAGCAATTTTTGCAACTCCAGCGTTTGCGTGCCCGCAACCGAATCGACGATGCGTGCGAAACCCCCGCCACCAGTAAGCTCGAGCGCTTTCTTCTCCCAGCCCTCATGTTCGGTCACGATGACGAACTCGGCGCCGTATTTTTTCAATTCGTTGGCGGCGTCGTCGCGCCGTACGAGGTTCACGATGTTAACGCCCGCTTTTTGTGCGAGCAGCATCAGGAGCTTGCCGACCGCGCCGTTGGCAGCATTCTGCGCGATCCACATGCCCGGCTGCGTGCGCAACTGATCGAAGAGCACCACGGTGGAAAGCGGCATGGCGAGCAGCTGGCAAGCGCGGTCATCGTCGATCGCATCGGGAACCGGAACGAGCGACGCGGTCGGCGCCACGACCTCATCGGCCCACGTCCCCTTCGTCATGCACGCGAAGCGTTTATCGCCGATACGACCCACGCATTCGGTCCCGCCGATGGCCGGCAGCTTCGGCTTCACGCCGTAGATGCCCCGAATCGTCGCAAGATCGTGGTTGTGGATCGGCGAGCGGACCATCCGCAGCACCACGTCTTCGCCCTCGCGCGGCGCAGGCACCGGGATGTCGACGGGAGCGACGACCTCGGCCGGTTCGCCGAAGCGCGCATATTGCAGTGCGATCATGCGCGCTTCTTCCTTATCGCACGTGCGCTATACTTCTTGGCATGCACCCGCTGCGTATTGCTCTGTTCGGACTCGTCCTAATCGCCGCCGCATCGCCGCAATGGTCGAGCGGCGTCCGCTCAGTCCCGCCCTACAAGCATATCTTCGTCATCATGGACGAGAACAAGAACTTCGCCACGATCGTCAATCCGGCCGCCGCGCCGAACATAAGTGCGCTTGCGAAGGCGTACGGGAACGCTACCAACTTCTTCGCCGAGGCGCATCCGTCCGAGCCCAATTATGTTGCGCTCGTCGGTGGCGACACATTCGGAATCGCGGATGACGGCTACCACACGATCGACGCGCCGAACCTTGGAATGCAACTCACGAAAGCTGGCCTCTCGTGGAAAGGGTACTACGAGAGTATACCCGTCCCTGGGTCGGAGGCCTCATTTGCGGGATTGTATGCATTCAAACATTCCGGCTTCATGAATTTTGCGTCCGTACGAAACGACCCCGATCGCGCGACGCACATCGTGGGCTTCGATCAACTCAACCGTGATCTCGCGTCAAATACGCTGCCCTCGTTTGCGCTGATCGTTCCAAACCTTTGTAACGACATGCACGGTGCGCGCAGCTGCCCGGACGAGTCGGAGCTCATCGCGCGCGGGGACGCGGTCATCGGCGATCTCGTTCAAAAGATTCAGCGCTCCGCGGCATGGAACGCTGCGGACAACGTGGCGATCGTCATCACGTTTGACGAAAGCGAGAACAAGACCGAGCCCGGTGGAGGGCACATACCGACGATCGTCATAACGAACCACGGACCGCGCAAGAAGAGTGACAACACCGCCTACACGCACTACTCGCTCCTGCGAACCATTGAAGACGCCTTCGGCATCCAAACGTACCTTGGGCACGCGCAGGAAGCCAAGCCGATGCTGCCGCTCTTTGCGGTCAGCGGATTGCGCCAGCCTTAATCGCGCTCGTCTTCTTCCTCTTCTTCCTCTTCGTATTCGTCGTTGTCGTCGTCGTCGTCGTCTTCGTCCTCCTCTTCGGGATCGAAATCGAAATCGTCGTCTTCCTCGTCGGGAGACATCTCGTCGACCGCGGCGTGGATCTCGCGATACATCGCGGCGATTTCGCGGCCAAGCTCTTGACCACCACGGTCCGAGCTCACGTTCGCAAGCCAGCGGTCAAGTGCCGCAAGGGTGAGATGCATAGCAATTACGTCATTTGTCGGAGCATCGAGTTCGAGTTCCATCAGATCATCCTCGTAAAACACGGGCGCGATTGCACTCAGCGTACGTCACGGCACTTTAAACCCGCGTTAAGGCGGCGGGGAGGCCCGAAGCAGTGCAACCGCGTATATAGTTAGCCGGTTAAATAATCAAGCATGCAAAACCCGTTCGCCCATCGGCACGAC
>DATJOM010000025.1:0-17144 GCA_035507095.1 Candidatus Acidiferrum sp. | reverse complement strand
GCCGATCCACGCCGCGTTCGCGCCGTAGCCTGCGAGCGCGGGAACCGCGACGCCCGAGAATGCGATGCCCAAACCAACGCCGGAGAAGAAGAGCGGCGGCCACGATGGTTGGTGCTCCTCCGCTGCGCGTTCGAGGACGATGCTCGAGGCAAAGACGAGTACGAAGCCGCTGCAGATGCCGGTCACAAAGCGCAACGCAAGCCAGGTCTGTTCCGGGCCGCCCATCAACGCCGTCGTGATTACCACGCCGACGAGACTCCAGCGCACGATCGCCAGACGCATGCCGTGCGTAATTGGATGCATCGCGAACGATGCGCCGACGAAGTAGCCGAAGAGATTCGACGTCGCGAGCGCCCCGGCCATCGCGACGCTGAGGCCAACGTCGTGTTCCATCATCGGGATCAGCGGCGTGTAGGCAAACCGCCCAACACCCATCGCCACCGCCAGCATGACGATGCCGCTTGCAACGAATTTGTTCACTCGCTAGAGCGGCGGCCCGGTTACCGCGTGGCGCTGCTGCGCGAGCTTGCGAATACCGTTGACGACGAGGCGCTCAAAATGTTCGGTCTTTCCGTGCGCGGCAATCGCCGCCTCGTCTTTGTATTCCTCGTAGAGCGCGAACTCGTTGGGGTTCTCCGTGCCGCGCGCAACCTCAAAGGCAATAACGCCGGGTTCGGTACGCGAAGCGTCGCGCACCTGGCGCAGAATCGCGGCGGCCTGCTCGGCGTCCTCCGGAGCAACGGTGTAATGGACCGACTGTATGATCACGTCGCTACCTCCGCCCCTAGAACTACCCAAACGTGAAATCGTATGCAGCGGCGCCCGGATCGAGGAACTCGATCTCAAAGGTACGCTCGACGATCGGCTTATGCTGGCGGATGAGCTGGTACGTGCCCTGCCGCGTCGCGGTCCCGTAGCCTTCCGCGTTGCTGTCGCCGCCATGCGCGTCGCCCGGCGGTTTCCCGTCGAGCAGCACGCGGAAGCGTACCGAGCCGCCGCGTGTGGGCGGGCTCATGATCAGGTTGACGTCGCGCGCGTGAAAGCGATAGGTAATCGTCCCACCGGCCTTGTCGACGACGACCGCCTCGTTGCTATGCGACCAGTCACCGGTGAGCGTCCATTCGTTGAGGCGCAGCGTTTTTGCGTTGGGAACGAAACCCGTCGTGCGTTCTGCGCCAAGGTAATTCTCCGGCGACTGCACGTCGGGCCAGTCGGCGGCCACCTCGAGTCCGCGTGGCTCGACCGCAACCAAGCTTTGGCTCACGTTCTTGTGGCCTGCTTCCGCGAGCAGCGCTCGGATGACGCGTTCCGATTCGTCGTACGCGCCTTCGCCATAGTGATGGTGCCGGATCCGCCCCTGTGCGTCGATGAAATACATTGCCGGCCAATAGTTGTTGTCGAAGGCGTTCCAGATCGCGTAGTTGCTGTCGACGGCAACCGGAAAGGTGATGTCCATCGTCTTGATCGCATGCTCGATGTTGTCGAGATCCCGCTCGAATGAGAACTCCGGCGTGTGCACGCCGATGACGACGAAGCCTTGGTCCTTATATTTCTGCGCCCACGCGCGCTCGTAGGGAAGCGTGCGCAGCCAGTTGACGCACGTGTACGTCCAGAACTCGACGAGCACGACTTTCCCTCGCAGCTCCGCGGGGGTGAGTGGTTTCGAATTGAACCACGTCACCGCGCCGCCGAGTGAGGGGAACGTGCCTTCAACGGGAAGTGTAAGCATGGCGCTCAACACCAATCCTAGCATCAGCTCGGGTACGAGTAGCCGATCGCGGCGAGCACGCGTTGGGTTTCGAGGCCGTCTTGAAACGTCGGCAGGGCGCTCTCGCCGGTCTCGATCTGTTTGACGAACTCGTCGTAGAGTTCCATCAGATACGGCACGTTGGCGAGAACGCTTCCGAATTTGGCGTACGGCGACGGTTTGCACTGCAATTCGTTCGTCTCGTCCGCGTCGATGCTGTAGAGCGTGGTGTCCATCGCGCCGGGTCCACTTGCGACCGCGGTGCGATTCTCGGCGTGCACGGCGAAGGTAAAGGATTCGACGATCTCGGTCGCATCGGTGGTCAACCGCGCGACGAGGCCGTCGCCGTAATCGAGGAGCGCGAAGCAGCCGTCATCGACCGTGCTGGTAAATTCGCCCTGATCGTCGCGCCGCTTCGTGTTCGCGGTGCGCAAGAAGCCCATCGTCTTGTGCGGCGGACGGCCGATCGCCCAATTCGAACTATCGATCAGATGGCAGAAGATGGCGTTGGCCATCCCGCCGCCTTTGTCGCGCTCGAACCACCAGCCGCGCTGCCTCGTCGTGACGTCTTCGCGCAGAAACGTCGTAAGGTGGGTGATCTCGACCTCGCGCAGCGGTTTGAGGTGGCCGTTCGCGATCAGTTCTTTGATCGCTTGACGCTGCGGCACGAAGCGGAACTCGTGCGCGATGCCGCACGCGGTGCCGGCATCACGCGACGCCGCGACCATCTCCTCGGCCTCCTCAACGTTGAGGGCGAACGGCTTCTCGCAAATCACGTGCAGCCCGGCGTCGAGCGCGGCGAGCACGGCGTCGCGATGGGTGTAGGGCGGCGAGGCGATCGTGACCGCATCGAGTTCGCATCCGGCAATCATCGCTTGCGCGCTCGCAAACGCATGCGGAATCTTGCGCTCGGCGGCAATCGCGCGCGCGCTCGACGGTGAGGCGAGCGCAACGACCTCAAAACGCGGATGCGCGAGGAGTGCCGGAAGATGGGCTTTGACGCCAAAGCCTGCGCCGCTGATGCCGATACGGTATTTTTTCACAAGACCTCTTTGATCAGTTCGAGTGCGCGATGCAGTTGCAGTGGTGAGATGACGAGCGGCGGCGTGATCGAGAGCACGTCGCCCTGCACGCCCGCTTGCAGAAGAATGACCCCGCGCGCAAGTGCGGCTTTGACGACGCGATCGGCATCGGCAGCGCTGCGCATTTGCAAGCCCCACATCGCACCGCGGCCGCGCATCGCAACAACGGCCGGATGATCGAGCAAGGCGCCCAAGCGTTTCTCGATCAATTCGCCGAGTGCGCGCGCTTGTGCAGGCAGCGCGAGGCGCTCGAGTTCACCGATCGTCGCAAGCGCCGCCGCGCAGCCCATTGGGTTGCCAAGATACGTTGAGGTGTGCAAAGCCTCGCCGGTCGAGGCAGGCCACGCATCCATCACCGCGGGACGCGCAACCGCGGCGCTGATCGGGAAGCCGCCGCCCATCGCCTTGCCGATGCAGATGATGTCGGGAATCGTGTGATCGTGTTCGCACGCGAACCAGTTGCCGGTGCGACCGAAGCCGGTGTAGATTTCGTCAAAGATCAGCACGATGTCGCGCTCGTCGCAATATGCGCGCAGGGCGGCGAGATAGCCATTCGGTGGCACGATGCAGCCGCCGCGTCCTTGAATCGGTTCGATGACGATCGCCGCAAGATCGTCGTGCGGGTCGAGCGCGGCGCGCACGTGTGCGAGCGCAGAAGCTGCATTGGTTTGCGATGCGTCGGGGTACGGCAAGCGCAGCGCGATCTCGGGCACGATGCCGGCAAACGGTTCGACGAATTTCGGAATGCCGCTGACGGCAAGCGCGCCGAGCGAAAGCCCGTGATAGGCGCCGTCATAGCAGACGAAACGACGTCTGCCGGTTGCGAGCACCGCGGTCTTGAGCGCGGCTTCGACCGCCTCGGATCCGGTGGTGGCAAGAAACGTCTTGTCGAGCCCTGCGGGTAGCACGCGCGAGAGCCGCTCGAGCAACTGCGTGCGCACCGAGGTTGGATGGACGTCGCCCATCCCGTGCATCAACGCGGCGGCCTGTTCCGCCACCGCGCTCACGACGGCGGGATTGCTGTGGCCAACGTTGGCGACACCGAAGGCGGCGGTGAGATCGATGTACCGGTTGTCATCGACATCGATGACGGTTGCACCGCTCGCCGATTTCCAGAAGACCGGAAAGTCTTCGCCGACGTACGTTACGTTGCGTGACTCGTGCGCCAGCAGCGGTGCGCGCAGCGCGCGCGTCTGCGGGCCGGGGACCTCGCCTACGATGCGTTCGAGATCTTCGTTCATGCGTGCGGCACTTTAGCGTTCGTCGGTGACCCACGTGATGAAGTCGGCGATGCGGGCGCGTCCGCCATGATTGCCGCCAAGCGGCGGGCGTTGCAGATCGCCAAAGCGCGCGATGCGGTGCGCGCCGATCTCGACGGCGAAGGCGCGAAGATCGGCACGCTTGCCGGCGATGGCGACGGCTTCGACCGGTACGTCGTGCCGTGTGAGATACGCGATCGCTTCGCCCGGCTCGTCGACCGCGTGGACGGCGAGTGCGCGCGGAAGAAACGCGGGTGGTTCGCTGACCGGCGGATCCAGCACGGCCAGATACGAGCCGCGCGCATCGGAGAAGACGCTGCCGCTGCCGGCCGCCGAGCGAAACGCGGCAAGGTTGCGCGCGCTCGCAATGCGGGCGCTGGCACGTGCGTCGCGCAATCCGGGCGGAAACTCCACCGACGCACGCTCCACTTCTTGCGCGACGATTTTCGTGAAGTACTGCGGATCGACGATGCCGCCGCGCTCGATGAAGAGCGCGTGAAGCGAAAGGCAGCCTTCGGTCTCGTAGAGGACCAGATCGCGCGCGGCACCGGCGGCGATTTCGGTCGCGTGCCCGATATCGCGCAACTCCTCCCGCGCAACGTACCCGATCGAGGCGCGCGAGCCGAATCCAATGAAGCGTGGTCCGCCTTGAACTGCCGCGGCAATCCGCGCAAGCGTGGCATCGCTGCCGAATGCAACGACGACGTCGAAGCCGGCGATGCTGACGGTGTCACCTTCGCCTTCCCACGTCTGCGCGCGGGCCGCTTCCGCGAATTCGTCGTGCTCCTCGGCGAGCGTGCTGAAGAACGCCCGTACCAGGCCATCTTCGCGGTCCTTGACGAGCACGTCGCACTTCGCGCAGAGTGCGAAGACCGCGGGCACGATTGCAACCCCGATAGTCGTGCGGCTCGAGATAACGCAGACGCTTCCCGCAGCAATGGCGCGGGCACGCGGGCGTCCCGCGCGCAAGGCGAATTCATCGAGCGCGTCGAGCGAACCGAGTTCGCCGGCGATGGTGGCCTCGAGCGCATCGGCGGTCAGCGAGCCGAAGAGTTGATCCATGGCGTGCTCGACGACCGGTGTGGTGTAGCCGGTACGTTCGACAATATGCGTGAGCAGGCGAACCCGGGGTGGGAAGTCGGCGTCGGACCATCGCGTCGCGGCGTCCGCAACCGCGCGCACGATCGCTCGTGCCGGCACGGCGCGAAGCGCGTTCATCGCACGACGAGTTCCTCGGCCGAGAGCGAACAGCCGCGCAGAGCGGCGCCGGACTCGCGTCCGATCAGCACCAAGCCATCGTCAAACTGCGCGCCGAGGTCTTCCGTTTGAATCGCGATGCATGAGGAGCGATTCGCGAGGTCGACATGCACGAGTGCGCCCACGACGCCATTGGGCAGCGTCTTGCCTGCGGCGTCGACGACGCGCGGCCGCAGCCACGGCGGCGAAAGCTTATAGCGCGTGGGAGCGATCGTGTGATCGTGCCCGAGCAGCATCACGTCGTCGTAGTATTGCGACGTCAATTCGGTCATGCCATATTCGGCGACGATTGCACAGTTGATCATGCCGAAGCGTTCCGCCGTGCGCGCGTAGAGATCGTCGCGGTCGACGACGCGCGAGCGCCCCTTGAAACCACCGGTCTCCATAACGCGCGAACCGGTCGGCAGCGCAAAGTAGCGGTGCCGTTCGTGCAGCGCATCGAGCACGTGGACGAGCGCAAAAGCGGTCGTCGCGATGCAAAGCGGGCGATCGTGCTCGACCGCGGCCTCCAGATCGCCGCAAAGCGCGTCGATGTTGATACTGTCGCCGTCAAGGTACCACGCGGTCGCGCCATCGCCACGCGCCTCGCTCACGCGCGCCATCATATAGCCCAGCGACGAGTGCGGTTGTTGCGCCGGATTTGGGACAAGGTTCAGGTAACGCAGGGCGCAGTGATCGGGCAGCATGAAATGGTCAAAGCCCGCCAGCAACGCGGCGTCATAGAGCCGCGCGTTTTCCATATAATGGAAGCCGGTCGCAGCACCGGTCGTGCCGCTGGTCGCGAAGGTCAATTCAGCCTGAGCCGGCGGGAATGTGGTGAGCGCGGCCTCTTTGAATGCCGCGCTTGGAACCGCCGGTATTGCTTCCCAATGATCGGGCATGCGTTCGAGGGTGACGCCGAGCGCGGCGCAATACTTTGCGTAGAGGTCGTTATAGCGCAGCTGATGCGCGAAAATCCGCAACGCAAGATCGTTGAAGGCATTTTCAGTAATCGCTTCATCGAACTTGTGCCAGCGCTCGATGCACGTGTAGATTTCGGCGTCGAGTTCCCAGGCTTCGTTTGAGTAATTCACGCGTGGCTCTCGCTTCGGCGGCTGGTAATGATTCCTGAGTTGAGTCCGTTCATCGAGAGCCCACCGTTGAACCGGGCGCTCTCGACCTTCATGCAGCGGTCTACGACGACGTCGAGGCCTGCCTTATCGGCCAATGCGATGGCTTCCTCGTTGACCACGCCATACTGAAACCATATCGCCTTGGCGCCGACCGCGATCGCCTCTTGGACCAAGGGCACGACCTCGCTTGGCTTGCGGAAGACATCGACGATATCCGGGGCGCCGTGCGCCTGTGCATAACTCGTTAACGACGGGTAGGCTGGGACGCCGTCGATCGTGTCAATCGTCGGGTTGATCGCGGCAATGTCAAAGCGATGCTGCGTGCGTAGATACGAGAAGACGGTATAGCTCGGCCGCAGCGGATTGTTCGACGCGCCGACGACCGCGACGCTCTTGGAACGCTCGAGCAGCGCGTTGCGCTGCGACGGTGTCTCGAGAATCATCGTACCGCCTCCGCGAGCGATCCACGTTGTGAGGCAGCAAGCGCCTTGCCAAGATCCCAGACGAGGTCATCGGGATCCTCGAGTCCGACCGAGAGGCGTACGGCCTCCGGCGCGACGCCGGCCTTACGCATCTCGTCGTCATTCAATTGCGAGTGGGTCGTCGAGGCCGGATGGATCACGAGCGATTTCGCATCGCCGACGTTGGCCAAATGACTCCACAACTCGAGCGCATCGATGAAGCGGCGGCCGGCCTCGCGCCCCCCGCGAATGCCGAACGTGAAGATCGAGCCCATCTCCGGCACGCGCACCCACTCGACTTCCGGCCGCGATTGCAGAAATGTCACGATGCTTTTCGTGTTGCGCACGTGCGCTTCCATGCGTAGCGGCAAGGTCTCCAAACCAAGCAGCAGGATCCATGCGTCCATCGGGGACATCTGTGCGCCGACGTCGCGAAGAACTTCGGCGCGCGACCGCATCAGAAAGGCATACTCGCCAAACGTTTCGGTGAAGACTTTGTTGTGATACCCGGGACTGGGCTGCGAGAGCAGCGGAAATTTCCCGTTTGCAAAATCGAACGTGCCGGATTCGATCATCACGCCGCCCATCGTCGTGCCGTGGCCGCTGATGAACTTCGTCGCCGAATGGACGACGATGTCGGCGCCCTGCTCGATCGGCCGGCAGAGATACGGAGAGGCGAACGTGTTGTCGACGACGAGCGGGATGCCATGCTTGTGCGCGAGCTTGGCAAGCGCGGGCAGATCGGCAAGCATTCCAGACGGATTGCCGATCGTTTCGGCAAAGAGCAGCTTGGTGTTCGGCGTAATCGCGGCTTCGAGCGCGGCGTAATCGTCGACCGGGGCAAACGACGTCTCGATGCCCATGCGCTTGAGCGTGACCGTGAATTGCGTCACCGTGCCGCCGTAGATATTCTGCGCGCTTACGAGGTGGTCGCCGGCTTGTGCCAGCGCGAGCACCGTACAAAGTTGTGCGGCAAGCCCGCTCGAAAATGCAATTGCGCCAAGGCCGCCTTCGAGCGAGGCCATGCGCTCTTCAAAAGCCGCGACCGTAGGGTTACTGATACGGCTGTAAATATGCCCGTAGCTGCGTAACTGGAAAAGTTCTGCAGCCTGTTCGGTCGTGCCGAAGACGTAGGCGGCGGTCTGATAGATCGGCATGGCGCGCGCGCCGGTGGTGGGATCGGGCGGCGCCCCGGCGTGAATGGCGCGCGTGGAAAATCCAAAGGTGCGATCTTGCATGCCTGCCTGCTTCTTGGCGACGAGAATTGGGTCCTAAGTCCCAGAGGGCAACCGCTCAGTAAAGACTAAGGTTCCGCTAGGTCGCTTGCGGGGGGCTTTTCTTTTATGAGCGCGCGAATCGTCTTTTTTGCCGTGATAGCCGCTTCCATTCTTGCCGCCTGCGGCGGCGGGGGTGGAGGTGGGGGCGGCGGCTCGCTCCCCGGGACCAGTGCGACCCCGACGCCAAGCCCGGGGCCGACGTCGGAATCTGCGAGCGTTACGCTCTCAACGACCACAACCACGGCGGTGCAGTTTCCGGCGATCGCGAGCGGCGCATCCGGCACGATCACCTTACCGGCGGCCAACGCATCGACAACCGCGAAGCTAACCTTCCAATCGTCGCTGCCGACGGGCGTCGCAACGCCCTCGTTGCGAGCTCGCGCAAGCATCGGCGGCAGCAATCTGCAGACGCTCGCGGTGATTACGTTGAGCGTGAATGCCACGATCGCGGTGTCGTCGACGCCGGCGTTTTCGTTTACGCTCTCGTCCGCGCCGACGGGTGACGCCTACGTCGCCTACTATGACGAGCATAACCCGGGACTCGGATGGAATGTCTTATTGGGACCGGGGACGATTAGCGGCAATACGGTTGCGTTCACCGCGCAGCAACTCGCACCACCGTTGACGCTTGTCGCAAGCGACACCTATGTTTTTGCACTCGTCGTATCGTCCACGGCAGCGACAACGCCGGCGACGTCGCTTTCATACAGCGGGACGAAGACCGTCAACTACCTGTATGGGTTTGCCTTCGGGTATCCCGCACCCGGGCCGACAGCTACTGCACCGCCGACGGCGCTTTCGTATACGGTGAGCGCGACCGTGAGCGACGGATCGTCGCCGTACCCTGGTACCGGGCCCCAGGGTCTGGTCGACGAGCACGTAGCAGAATCCGATGCCGCAAACGTGAGCACGACGACGTACGCGACCGATTCGTGGCTTGGCCTCACGAGCGGCAGCACATGGGACCAGTTCCTCTACGGCACGACGCAGCAAGAAACGTCGTCGGACAATCAACCCACGACCACCACGCTCTACACAAACGCGCAACAGACCGATCAATTCCCGGCCAGCGACGTGACGTGGACGAATAATCCTGCAGCTTCGATCGCGTACGCGTACGCAGACGGCGACAACGGTACGCGCACCGTAAACTCCGATGGCAGCTACGTCGACACCGAGAATCTTCTCGCTAGCGGGGCCGGCGGCACTGCCGTCTTAACCGAAAAAAGCGATGGTTCGGGCTCGATCGCGAGTTCCTACCTCGATTACGGCTACTTGAGCAGCATCGGCTTCTCTGCGCCGGCGAATTCGGCAATTACGATCACGTTCAATTACACGCTAGCCGCACAGAATCTCGGCGCGCCGCCCACAGCAACAGCGACGGACGGTGTGTGGTACAAGTTCCCGCTCTACACCGAAGCGGATTCGATAACGGCGAACGCAGCATTACCGCAATCATGCGGCTCCCCGTTCGGCTTCGTTACCGCAAGCCACGTCAATCATTCCGTCGTCTCCTACGATACCGTCGTAGGGTTCGAAGATCTGACGACCATCGACAGTTACGAGTACAACGGTGTGCCGTTGTGCATCGTTACCCAGGACATTCAGCTTTACGCCTACGACGAGCAGCAAAACACGCCGTATCTCTTGCTCTACGGGGCACTTGGCGTCGAAGTGGTCACGACCCAAGAAACGCTTATCCTGCAAACGTCGCCGGCGGCTGTGCTCTCCGCCACCACGGTGCGCCCAGTCGCCGCTGCGCTCGTGGCGCATACACTCGACGTATTCGCTCGGGATCGAGCAACGCGCGTTCGCGCCCTCGTCAAAACCATGGGAGGCAAGCGATGAATCGCTCTACAGCCGGTGCGCTCGCCGCGCGGGTGCGATGATCCTTGCCGGATGCGGCGGAGGAAGTCACGGCACCTCATCGGGCGCGATCATTCCGCAGGTGCAATCCCCGAGCGCCGGCTCGCCGATGACGTTTGCGTGGGGAAAGCAATTGGTCGCGCAGCTTCCATATGTAGGCCCGGCACAAGGCGCAGGGCTTTCGCTTGCGATCATGGTGCGCATGCAGAATCCGCAAGGGCTCGTGCGATATGCGGCAAGCGCGAACGATCCATCGTCGCCAAATTATCGCCACTGGCTTACGCCGGCGCAAATCGGCAGCCAGTACGGAGCTTCGGCGAGCGATTATCAGGCGGTCGCGAGCTACTTTGCGCAGTTTGGGTTGCAGGTCGGCGCGTGGCCGCAACGCGAGATGCTCACCGTAAGTGGATCGACGCAACAATTCAGCAAGGCATTCGGCACGACGTTCGGCGTGTATAGCTACCTCGGGCAGAAGATCGTGGCACCAAACGGCGCGCCGGGGTTCCCAAGTTCTTTACCGATCGTGTCGGCCATCGGCTTGATCGGCGCTCCAACCGCGCGCACGTTCATCATTCACAATAATAACGCGATGTACTATGGATACTCGCCGCAGCAGATTGCGACGGGATTTGATTACTCGGGCGCATTCTCTGCCGGCTATACGGGTTCGGGTATCGACGTCGGGATCGTCGGGACCGGTCCGATCCTCAATGCCGGCGCCAAAAACGACGATCTCACGGCGTTCGCAACCTATTGGAAGGCCGCGGTTGCGCCGGTCACGCAAGTCGCTGCTTCGCCGCAACCCGCAACAGCGGCAAACGGTATGACGGGAACCGCTGTCACCGATGGAAATCCGGTGGAGCTTACCTCGCCGCCACCGCTTACCGCGCCGTGCGCGGTTGCGTCGTATCCGCAGATACCGGACTTCAACACCTGTAATCCGGAAGACGGCGAAGCGCAACTGGATACGGAGTCGGTCGCCGGGCTTGCGCCCGGTGCGGGTGTGTTGTTTTATCTGGCCTACAATCCGAACGAGGCATGCGTCGATCCGAGCAATGGCGCCGTCGTCACGGCTACGGGTCCGACATGTTCCTCGCCTTACGAGCCGTACGGACAAGAGGGCTTGGACCTTGCTGACGATGAGCTTCAACAGGCGATTGCCGACGACAAAGCCGATTCGCTCTCGCTAAGTTACGGCGAGCCCGAAAACGACGCAGTGTTCAGCGGCTACATCGCACCAAATGGATCGTCGCCGGGGCTCGGCCAAGTCGAGTTCGCGGCGCTTGCCGCCGAAGGCATCGCGATCTTCGCGTCGTCCGGCGATAATGGTGCGTGGGAATGTTTCGATCCGGTGACTGGATTGCCGCTCGGCACCGCGTGTGTGAACTATCCGGCCTCAGATCCAAACGTGGTCGCGGTGGGCGGCGTAAATATCCCGCTCGACGAGGGTGGGAACTTGACCAGCGCAATAACCGCGTGGGCGGACAATACGACATTGGGCGGTGATGGTTCGTTCGGCAACAACGTCGGATCGGGCGGTGGTGTGTCGACAGTCTTTACCCCGCCGCCGTGGCAGATCGCGACGCTCGGTAACAGCATGCGAGAGCTGCCGGACATTTCGCTCGATGCAGATCCAAAGACCGGCCCAAGTACGGTACAAAATGCCGGATTCGCCGGCTACGAGGAAGTTTACGCAAACGGCGGCACGAGCGCCGCAGCTCCGGAAGCCGCAGCGCAGTGGGCCCTCGTGTTGCAAGCGTGCAAAGCCAGCGCTACGTGCAACACGGGCGGAGCCCACGGGTATCGTCTCGGCAATCCTTCGGCGTACTTTTACGCGATCTACGCGTCGTCACAGTACAGCGTCTCGAGCTATGCGCCTAGCGGTTTCACGCCACACCTCACCTATGCGCAGGTATTCTACGACGTGATCTACGGCGACAATCAGGCAGTGCCCGCTTCGCCCCAGCCAAGCTCAACGCCATCCGGCTATACTTCAGGCCCCGGCTATGACCAAGTGACCGGGCTCGGCGCGCCGTTCACCGGTCATCTCATTCAAGCGATAACGGGAACGACGGTACCCTAGCTAGGGTCCGCCGGGTGGACCGCCGCTGCTGCCCATACCGCCGGGCGTCGCGTTGATGTTCTCGAGCCAGTTTTCTTTTGGACGATAGGCCGCGGTGAATGGTACGCGTTCCGCCGCATCGGTGAACATGCCGAGCATGTCGGTTGTGCCGTCGACGCGCGCTTCAAGCAGAATCGTGGTGCCGTCGGGCATCGAGATGACCAGACGAACGTTGTTTTGTTCGTCGACCGATCCGGTAATCGGATACTGCTTCTTGTCCTTCGTGAGATACATCCCGCTCAGTGTCTGGCCCGTCTGCGTCAGCTTCATGTGCTCGTAATCGGTCTTCGGACCGCGCTGAATCTCAAGCTCCCACACGCCATCGAGGCCCTTGCGCGCGGCCGGCGGCGGTTTGGGTGTGGCACGGCCGCTCGGCTTTTTGCCGTTGGCATTCGATGAGGCTTGTGGACTGCCGAAAATCGTGTCGAGATTCGGCGTCGGCGTTGCAACCGGCATCGAATCCGGAGCCGTACTCGTCGCGGCCGCGGGCGATGCTGATGGCTGGGCGGTGTCGGTGAGCGGCGGCGGCGATGGCGGAGGCGTCGGCTGCGATTGCTGAGCAGGCGCCGCGGCGATCAGTGCGACGGCGGCGAGGACGAGGACGGGGTATTTCACGTCGGCGACACTTCGGGGGTCGCGGGCAGATTCTTGCGCAAACTGGGAGGCAATCCGATTCTCCGGAGCGAGCCGGGGCCAACCCCGGCGGCCGCCTCGATCGCCTGCACGTCCTTAGCGAGCGTCCCCATGTCCGGTGAAAAAGAGGGGCACTGCAGATCCGGCGACTGCCAGGCGTGCCACGCAACGATCGTCGTGGTCCCGAACGAAGCGCTCTTCATGCAATGCTGCGGCGCGACATTCTGTGCGCGCGCCGCGTGGAGATCGGCGAAGAAACGCGCGGTGAGCGCGTGTGCAATCGCAATCGCGCGCGGATTGCCGCTTTGCATGCTGACGTTACCGGTCCCATCGGACCATAGCGTGATAGTGTATCCCGCGGTATTGGTCGAGCCCGAATTATGAATCGTCGCCGCATCGCGCTGCGCGGCGATCGTGAGCGCGGGACTTACAACGATCATTATGAGTGTAAAGAGTAATCTGTTTCTCATCTTCGCTCCGCAGGGATGCTACCAAAGTAACGGTAAGAGGGGCAAACTCGTCTCGTCCTTCTTTTAGGAGCGCTTGCGTGAACGCTCGCTTTGGATTTGTGGGTGCGGTTATTCTGGCCGCGGCCCTTGCTGCGTGCGGCGGTGGCGGCGGCGGTGGTGGGAGCACGCCTCCGGTCAGTCCGACGCCGACGCCGTGCGCTTCGCCCGCAGGCGGCGGCGTAGGCTTCTGCGGCACGACGGCTACAGCGACGATCCCGCAGGCCGCCGGTGCGAGCGCGTACGTGGCGACGATGAACTTCTCCGCAGGGTCGGGCACGGCGACGATCTCCGCGTCGACCACGGCGCCTACGGGTGCGGCCACGCTCAATGCGTTGCATATGCACGCGGCGACGGCGGTGCACGTCCAAGATAGCGCACCCTACACGACGATCGCCTACATCACGCTGACGGCAACCAGCGCGGTTTCGCTCTCGAGCGTGCCCACGATCACGGTCACGTCGCCGTCGGGCGCGTCGGGCGCGTACTATAACGCGCAAGGCTTTTGGGTGACGTTGCCCCAGAGCGGTTCGTTCACGCTTGCGAATGGTTCGAGTGCATACTTTGCCATCTACACCGGCGGCACGCTGCCTTCGCCGAATCCTGAAGGATGTGTCGGCGTGCAGTCGGATGCGTCGACACGAACGGGCGCACATGCGGCGCTGGTCGGCGTGCAGCCGATTATGACGGGCGCGGCCTTCAATTACACGGGCACGTTGACGGAAACGATTGCGCGCGCGACGCCGTGCGCAATGCCGACGGCGACGCAGCAAGCGAGCGTCACCGTGGCCGTCTCGGTGACGTCGTCGCCGGCCGGTAGTACCGACGAGCATAGCGTGGAGACCGACAACTACTCGACCAATACAACCACCACGACGACCGATGCAATCGTGGCTGCGACGACGGTGAACGGGGCGTCCGGGTTTAGCGAAAGCACGGAAACGTCAACCGACGACGTCGGCGATCAGACGATAACGACCTACGCGACGCCATTGGTGTATGCAATTTCCTCGCCGCTACCGTACTCCGGTACGATTACGAATGGACCGCCGTCGACGGTAAAAGGTAACCTCGCCGACGGCACGACGACCAACCGGACATATAACGCCGACGGATCGTATACGGAAACCGACACCATCGAGGGCGGATATCAAAACACGATCACCGTCAACGCGGATTTTTCCGGAAGCTACGTTATCAACTCGGCAAGCTACGGCCAATTGAGCTTTACCTATACGGCGCCGGCGTCAGGCTCGGTGACGATAACCGAAACCGGTCCTACGCCTGGGACCTACACGGTTCCGCAGTGGTGGACGGGTTCGAGCCTGTATAGCGACACCATGGTCGACAAGGGCACCGGCGGATTGCCTTCAACCTGCAGTCCGACACCGGCGGTCAGTTCAGCCGACGACTTCCGGCGCACGATTTCGATCGTCGATCCGGTGCTCGGCTACACCGAGACCGAAACCATCGACGCATACGTGAGCGAAAGCCCGACGGTCGGACCGGCGTGCGTGGTCATCGCCGACACGGAGAAGATCTACTACGATTACTTCTTCGATACGCCGTTCTTCTACTATCCGTCGTTCGCCGGGAGCCCGCTGCAGACCGATACGATCAGCGAGGCGTACTGGTACGCGTCGGCCCCAACCGGTGATTCGAGCGTGCGGCTTGCCGCAGACATCGCGGCGCACGCTTCGGGGATCGCTTTCGCGCGCGCAACGCAACGCGCACGACGAATCGAGAACTTCGTCCGCGGCCTTGCCGCCGCGCACGTTGGAGGTGTGAAGTGAACCGCCGTTTGGCCTTCGTAGCATCAGCCGTCGTAGCGATTGCCCTAGCCGCGTGCGGCGGCGGCGGTGGTGCGATTCCGAGCGCGCAGCAGCCGCAGTCACCATCGGGTCTCGCTAACGTTCCGCCGCAGCTCATCGTGCAGAACTACGGACAGAACGCGATGAGCGGCGCAACCTATGTCGGCCCAGTCACCAACGCAGCGTTGAACGTGACGGTCCTGGTGCATCAGCAAAATGCGCAGGCGCTCGCGGCCTACGCGCAGTCGGTGCAAGATCCAGGGTCGTCGAATTTCCGGCACTTCTTGACGCCCGATCAAATCGCCGCGGAGTTCGGCGCGTCGCAATCGGACTATCAAAAGGCGGCGCAATACTTTGCGAGCAACGGTCTCGCGGTCGGGGGTTGGAAGCAGCGGTTGCTGTTGGTCGTGTCGGGCTCGCAGACGAACATGCAGAAGGCCTTCGGCACGACCTTCGGGCTGTATCGGAAGAACGGCCAGCAATTCATGGCACCGACGACGCAACCGCATTTCCTGCAGCAAATCCCGGTCGACGCGGTTGGCAACATCGTGCAGTATCGCGCCGGCCATAGCTATATCATCATTCCGCCGAAGGCCGGCTCGGGCTTGGGCGTGGGCTACTCACCGTCGACGGTGCGCGCCGCGTTCGACTACGTCGGCGCTATCAGCGCCGGCTATGACGGTACGGGCATCAATCTCGGCATCATCGGTACCGGCCCGATCGACAATACGTGCAGCACCGAGCACGGCGATTGCGATCTGAATGCATTTGCAAACGACACGAATAGCACTGCGGCCAACGTCACGCAAGTCGACGTGTTGCCGTCGCCGATCGCGACTGCGCTTGCAACGTTGAATCCCCCGAACCCGCCGTTTCCATATTCCGGCAGTTTTGCGACGCCGCCGCCGGTGACGGCGCCATGCACCCAGAGCCTGCCAACCTGCAATCCCGAAGATGGCGAGGCGCAACTCGATACGCAGCAAGCCGCGACGCTCGCGCCCGGATCGAGCGTCCTGTTTTACCTCGCGTACAACACGAACGACTATTGCACGCCGCAAGTGAACTTCCCAAGCCCATGTCCGAACGGCGCCGGCGGCAGCCCCTACATCGGCATCGATGAATCTGACGCGGAGATCATGCAGGCGATTGCGGACAACACCGCCGACGTTATTTCGATCAGCTATGGTGAAGGCGAGACGCAGTTGGGTTGGACGGGACTGAGCGGCGCGGGTGGTTACGAGGGCTCGTACTCGCAACTCGAATTTGCCGAACTCGCAAGCGAAGGCATCGCGGTTTTTGTGTCCTCGGGCGATGACGGGTCGGCTGAATGCTTTGGCGGCAACGGCTATCTCGCGCAGATCTGCGACTCCTATCCGTCCGGCGATCCGAGCGTCACCTCGGTCGGCGGCGTCACTGCAAACGTCAACGCGTACGGACAGCAAACCGCGCCGTGGTTGGCCTGGGGCATTTCGACGTACGACTTCGGGGGCTATGGCGCGCTAGCCGGATCGGGCGGCGGCGACTCCGGCACTGGTGGTGTCGGCATACCGGCCCCGTCGTGGCAAGCAACGTTGCTTGGGGCAACCTATCGCGAACAACCCGACGTCTCGCTGATCGGCGATCCGAGCACCGGCGTGGCCACCGTCATGAACTATCGCTGGAACGGGAACGCCGGCATCGGCGACATCGGCGGCACCTCGGTCGCGGCGCCGGAGATGGCGGCGATGTGGGCCGACGTGTTGAGCGCGTGCAAGCAGCATGCAGGTATGGGCATGTGTCCTGCCAGCGGCTATCGTCTCGGCAACGCGGCGCCGTATCTGTATGCAATCTATAAGGGGTCATCGATCGCGGGCGAGAGACCTGCGCTCGCCTACGATCAGGTCTTTTACGACATCGTATACGGCGACAACCAGATGCAGAACCCGACCTACACGCCGGCCTCGCCGATTCCTGGCGCGTCGGCCGGTCCGGGCTACGACATGGTCACCGGCGTCGGCGTACCATACGCAGG
>DATJOM010000024.1:0-9570 GCA_035507095.1 Candidatus Acidiferrum sp. | reverse complement strand
TTTAGCGCCGGACGACCCGCACTCGCTGCTGATCGAATTTCTCGATAGCTCCGGCATCAACGTCGACAAAGCCACCGAGCGCAAGATCGAAAACCTGTTCTTCCGCGAAGACTTTCGCCGCGTCGCAATGGACGACGTCGGGTTGTTGAATTTCCCGGCTCGCGCGCTTGAAAACTATACTTCGGCGTTTCTGGAGGCTTTGCAGCCGCAAGGCATGGGCAGCCGGCGTTTTCGCGTCGTCATCGACTACGCAAATGGTAACGCCGCGCTGGTCCTCCCGCGCATCCTCAGCAAATTGAACATCGAAACGATCGCGCTCAACGCCTATTTCGACGATAACCGCGTTCACGCGGTTACCATAGATCGCGCACAGTCGTTGGCGCAGCTCAGCGATATCGTCGGCACGTTGCGTGCGGACCTTGGCGTTCTGCTCGATCACGACGGCGAAACGTTCGCAATCGTCGATGATACCGGGCGCATCGTTGCCGGCGATGAGTTGATTGCGCTGCTCACGTTGATGGTCGTTCGTGCAGGGGCAAAGATGGTTGCGGTTCCGGTTATGGCGCCGGAAGCGATCGAGCGCATCGCGCAGAGCTATGGCGCTACGGTGATCCGCGCGCGCAGCGATCGCCGGTCGTTGATGGCACTGGCCGAGGCTCGCGGAAAGGACCTCGCATTTGCCGGCGGCGCCAATTACGAGGTGATCTTTCCCGAGCTGCACCCCGCCTTCGATGCGCTCTATGGCACAGCCAAGGTGTTCGAGTTGCTCGCGCGCGAGGGCCTGCGCATGAGCGAACTCGTCGACATGCTTCCGGATTGGCACGTGGCGACGGTGCGCGTGCCGTGTCCGTGGGAGCACAAGGGTCGCGTGATGCGCTCGCTGATCGCCGAACAGCAACGCGATCAGATCGAACTCTTCGAAGGGTTGCGCGTGCGTCACGAGGATGGATGGGTCTTGGTCTTGCCGGACGCATCGGATCCGACGTTTAGCATCTACGCCGAGGCTCCGAGTGACGGCGAGGCCTACGCGTATGCCGAGCGCATGGGCACGCGCATCGAGCAGCTCTCGAGCGTATGAACGATCCGCAGACGGTCTTCAGCGAATGGGCGAACTTCTACGTGATCACGGGTTCGTCTTCGGCGGCGTTGACCGGGTTAGTGTTCGTCGTGGTGACGCTTTCTGCCGACCGCCGGCGCGGGCAACCGGGCAGGAGGGAAGGAACGTCGGTCTTCAATTCACCGACGATCATCCACTTTTGTATCGCGTTTCTCATCTCGGGCATCTTTGCGGCGCCCTGGCCGCGACATGCTCTTGCCGGAATCTCGGTCGGTTTGGCCGGGATCTTTGGCGTCGTGTACGTCGCGCATCTGATCTATCGCGCGCGACGGCTTACGCTCTACGAACCGGACTTCAGTGACTGGACCTGGTTTTTCGGCTTGCCGATGGCGGCGTACATCGTGCTCGTCGTCGCGGGATTTATGCTGGTGCACGTTCCGTCGCAGGCCGGATTTGCAATAGGTGGCGCGACGCTGCTGTTGATCTTCATCGGCATCCATAACGCGTGGGACGTCGTGACCTATTTGGCAATCGACAACGCCGACGAATAACCGGTGTCAAGGGCACCCGCAACCGTGCCCGAATCGTCGCTCGACGCGGCTTCGCCGGCAAAGAAGAGCGTGTCCTCAATCGGTTGCGCCAAACGCTCGCGCGCATCACCGGCACCGACGCGCAGATAGCTGTACGCACCACAAGCAAACGGATCGGCTTGCCAATCGTGAAAGTACGCGTTGCGCAGTTCCCTTTGGACATCGACCGACGGGAAGAGCATCGCGGTCGTGTCGAGCGCAGCGCGGATCGGATCGACGCTGCGCTGCGCGAGCCGCAACGCTGCGCCGCCGCCGGCCCAGCCCATAAGGACCGGCGCGGGATCGGGAACGCGCGACCAGATCGTACGCAGTTGTGTCGCTGGGGCCAGGAAGAATCCCGCGTTGCAAAAGCGCCCATTTTCGATTTCGCGCCAGAATGGCGTGCGAAATTCGAGCGCGACTTTAATAACCGGACCCATCGCGATCGCGTCGATCGCGGCTCGCTTATGAGGTGGGAGCGGCGGTGAGAAGAACGCGATGTTCCGCTGGAGCAGGCTGATCGGCAACGTTACGATCGCGCGCCGCGCATTGATGGACAGCGCTTCTCCGTCACACCTTGCATCGAGGCGGACGCGCTGCGGCGACCACTGCAGATGGGTGACGACCGTTCGTAAGAAGAGGCGTCTGCCGGCGATTCGCGCGAGATGCTGCATGATGGGCGCGTACCCATCTGCGGGGCGATCCGAGCTGTCGTTGACGCCGCTGCGCCACTCTTGCGCGATACCGATGATACCGGCGTCGTCGAGAAGCGCCGCATCGAAGCCTTCGACGAGCGTGCGTACGCTCTCGGCGTCGTCGGCGGAAAGGCTGCCGGGCTTCAGGCGGTCGAGAAAGGTTTGAACGCTCTGGTCCCGGCCGTCGACGTCGACGCGCGCGAAGACGCGCTCGGCCGGCTCCCAGCGATCGGGTGCGGGCTCGAGATGCCCACGGATCAAGCGAAAGGAATCGGCGTCGGTCGGCAACGGTACTTCGCCGATCTCACGCATCAAGGCGCGTGTCGACTGCGCGGCGCCGTGAATGAACTCCGCACCCAGCTCGACCGGAAATGCGCCGTCGTGCGTGCGTAGCGTGTAGGTACGGCCGCCGACCCGATCGCGCGCCTCCAGGATCAGGAAATCGACGCCTCGGTCGTGCAGGGCACGTGCCGCAGCAAGACCTGCGGCGCCCGCGCCGACGATGACGACGTCAGTTTCGAGCGCGTTCATCGATAAACCGGGCGATCTCGCTCTCGACGAGGCGAAGCGGCATACCGCCATTCATCACGATTTGGTCGTGGAAGCGGCGCAGGTCGAATGCGCTTCCGAGCCGCTCGCGCGCGGTCGCGCGCAACTCGGCAAATTTCATCGAACCGAGCTTATATGCGAGTGCTTGCGCCGGAAGATCGGAGGCATAGCGCAGCAGTTCGGAGGTGATCTCGGTGTCGGAGAGCAGTGTGTGCTCGCGCATGAACTCTTGCGCGCGCTCGAACGTCCAACCTAGGAGATTCATGCCGGTGTCGACGACCAGCCGCGACGAAATGAAGATGTCGAGTGCGTGGCGCCCATACAAGTCGTAGGGATCTTCGTACGCGCCGAACTCCTTGCCGAGGTCGGCAGCATACTCCGCCCAGCCTTCGTGATAGGCAGCGATGTACGTCGAGATCGCCTGAAAGGATCGAAAACTCGGCAAGGCGGGATTCTCGCGCGCGATGTTTATCTCGTAGTGGTGGCCGGGAACGAGCTCATGCAATGCGAGCGACGCGATGCTGATCAGCGAGCGCTCGTGCAGCTTCGAGCCGTTGTAGAAGTAGTGGCCCTCAGCGCCTTGCTGCGCGCCCGGGTGATAATAGCCGAAGGTCATCCCCGCTTCGAGCGCTTCCGGCAGTCTTTTCGCGGAGAACGGCGCCGCAGGCCGGCGAAGAAAAAATTCATCGAGCGCATCATTGGCCAAGTTCGCAAAATGGTCGAGCTTTTTACCGATCGCATCGGGCGTGCTTGGGACGAAGCGCGGGTCGTTACGCAACTGTTCGTGAAACTCACGCGCCGTCCCAATAAAGCCTAGACGCTCGCGAACTTCCGCCATCGCCTCGCGCAGATCGCGTACGACGGCAAGGCCGCGTTCGTGAATCGTTTCCGGTGCAATGTCGAGCGTCGTGTTGTCTCTGACGAGATAGCGATAATAGGCCTCGCCGCCGGGATAGGCCGATTGCCCCCAACCCGACGAGGCGGCTTCGGCGTACGCGCCGCCGAGATACTCGCACAGCTCGAGCAGCGCCGGAGCGACGTGCGCGCGGAGCGCGGCGTGCACCTCGGGCAGAAAATCCTCGCTTGGGTTACGCGGAAGAAATGGGCTCGCTTCGACCTGCGCGGCATTTCGATGGATGGCAACGATCGGCGCAAGCGTGCGCTGTGGAAGCACGATCCCGCGTCGAACCTGATCGACGAGCTTCGCGCGCGACGCTCGTACATAGGCGCCGACATCGCGCACCACATCGAGGTAACGCGCACGCGTCTCCTCGGAGCCGACGTCGAATGTGGCGAAGATCATGCGAAACGCCGTGACAAACGAACGATAGGGCGTCACCGTGATCACGTGCCAATAATGCCGGGTACTTTCGCGCCGGCGCTCGATCGCAGCGCGCAGCACGGCCGCTGAGAGCCGCTGCTGTTCATCGAGCCTTTGCGGGTCGATCGCAAGGATGCGTGCGAGCATAGCTTCGCACCACGTCGCGACCTCCGCGTTCCCCGCTTCGGTGTCGGGCGCGATGCGTGACACCGATAATCCTTGCGATGCTCGATACACCGCGGTAAACGCTCCCGCAGAGAGCGGACCGGCTTCGTCGCGATTCGCCCGCTCGTAGGAGTCGAGCAGTTCGTCGAGTTCGGTCATTGCGCGGAGATGAACGCGAGTTTGGCGTCGAGGATCTCGAGCACCGACGGCCACGCGAATTGGCGAGCAGTCGCGAACGCGCTCTCGATCATCCGTGCGCGTAAACCGGCACTGCTCCAAAGGTGTTCGAGATAACTTGCTAGTTCGGCCGGATCCGCGGTGTCGCATACGATCGCGTTGTCGAATGGCCGTGCGTAATCTTCGCCCGTAGAGCCGCAAACCGCTATGCCGCCCGACGCCATCACTTCGAGTCCCACGAGCCCAAAGGGCTCCTTGCCGCTATTTGCCAGCACGGCGTCGGCCGCAGCGTAGAGCGTGTAGAGGAGCGCGTCAGGCAGAAAGCTGCGGATATTGACGATGTCGGCCTGGGAATCGGTTAAGACGCCGGCGAGTGATTCCGCCGACGGATCCTCCAAGTTCACGTCATCGATTTGGAGTCCGCGATCGCGTGCACGTGCGAAGACCTCGCCGGCATATGGTTCTTTGCCGCCCCGAATGATGAGTTGTACCGGAACGCCTTGCGCGCGCAAACCCGCGACCGCATCGATCGCTTGCAGCCAACGCTTGTCGGGATCGAAACGCCCAACCTTGAGCAGCAGATGCCGGTTGCCGACCATGCGGCGCAGGTGGGCCGCATCGGCCGCATTCGCTTCGGCAAAGACGCGCTCGGGGATGCCGTTGGGAATCACGAGCGCCTGCGCACCATGCTGCGCAACTTCGAATTTCATGTAACGGCTGACGCAGGTGAGTTGCGCGGCCTGCGCGAGCTCGTGAAAGTCGATCGTGTGGAAGCCGTACGTGTTGTTGGCGTTCCACGCCATCGTGAGTGCGTCGCGCAGCCCGGCATCGCGCGCGATTCGGTCGAGCGTGCGTACTGCGGGCACAACCTGCCAATCTTCCGCCAGCACCAGTACGCGTTCGCCACGCGCGGCGGCCGGACGTACAATCGATTCGAGCACAAATGGCGGCACGCTGTTGCGGTAGTCCTCCATCTTGCCCCATTCGCCGTCATAGACACCATGCGGGTGATGCAGCGAGATCCACTGACACCAGCGGCGGAGCGTCAGCGCGGCGCCGCGTTGCTCCACTGCGTCCAGATGCGGGTCGCCGACGAAGATCAGGTCGGCGCGCACACCTTGCTCGTCGAGCGCGGTGGCAAGTTCGGTAACCCGGACGCCGAGGCCGCCGACCATCGAATAGCGATCGGGGCCCTCGAAGGCGAGGATAACGACGTTTGCGGGAATATGCGGATAGCGGGACATTGACTCAACTATATTCGCTGCGTTGTTCGATCAGCTTTGCTACGAGCGCCGTCCAACCGGTTTGGTGACTGGCGCCGATACCGGCGCCGTTGTCGCCGTTGAAGTATTCGTAAAAGAGCACGTTTTCACGCCAATTCGGCTCGCTGAACTTTGCGACGCCGCCGTTGACCGGCCGGTGGCCTTGCTCGTTTGGAAGAAAGATTTTTATCAGCCGGTTGGAGAGTTGCGCGCTGATCTCCCACAGATCGAGCATGTTGCCGCTTCCGGTCGGTGTTTCAACTTTGAGTGTGCCGCCGTAATAGTAATGGAATTTCTGGAGCGCTTCGACCATGAGAAAGTTCAGTGGAAACCAGATCGGGCCGCGCCAGTTTGAGTTACCGCCGAAGAGTCCGCTGCTCGATTCAGCCGGCTCATAATCGACGCTATATTCGTGCCCGTCCAACCGGAGTACAAAGGGATGCTCTTTGTGGTAGCGAGAGAGGGCACGCAGGCCGTAGGGGCTCAAGAACTCGGATTCGTCGAGCATCGTGTGCAGCAGTCGTTCGAGGCGCTCGCGGCTGACGATCGAAAGCAGACGCCGCTCGCCTACGCCCATCTCCTCGAAGCTCGCGACGTTACGTGCGAGATCCGGACGATGTTGGATAAACCATTCCACCCGGCGTTTGAACTCGGGCAAGGAGTCGAACTCTTCGGGCTCGATGATCTCCACCGCAAAGAGCGGCAGCAGGCTCACCATCGAATGAATGCGCAACGGGATTTTCTCGCCGCCGTCGAGCATCAGCATGTCGTAGTAGAGCCCGTCTTGGTCATCCCATAGCCCTGAGCCGCCGAGATGATTCATCGCGTTCGCGATATAGAGGAAGTGCTCGAAGAACTTGATCGCGATATCTTCGTAGATCTTGTCGTGCATGGCGAGCTCGATGGCAATCGCGAGCATATTGAGCGTATATACGCCCATCCAACTCGTGCCGTCGGATTGATTGAGAAACCCGCCGGTGGGCAGCGCCTTACTGCGATCGAAGACACCAATGTTGTCGAGACCGAGAAAGCCGCCTTGAAACACGTTGTTGCCCTGTGAGTCCTTGCGATTGACCCACCAGGTGAAGTTGAGCAGCAACTTCTGAAAGACGCGCTCGAGAAATGCGATGTCGCCCCGGCCATGCTCCTTTTGTTCGATGTTGTAGATGCGCAGCGCCGCCCAGGCGTGGACCGGCGGGTTGACGTCGCCGAAGGCCCACTCGTAGGCGGGAAGCTGGCCGTTAGGGTGCATGAACCACTCGCGCGCGAGCAAGATGAGTTGACTCTTTGCGAAGGCGGGATCGATCAACGCAAACGCGACGGTGTGAAACGCGAGGTCCCACGCCGCAAACCAGGGATACTCCCACTTGTCGGGCATCGACATCACTTCAGCCGAATCGAAGGTGATCCAGTCGCTGTTGCGCCCGTGCAAACGCTGGGGCGGCGGCTTTGGCTGCAGTGGATCGCCGGCCAGCCATCGTGGCACGTTGTAGTGATAGAACTGCTTCGTCCAGAGCAATCCGGAAAACGCTTGGCGCTGCACGTTGCGCGCTTCGGCATCGGAATGGAATGGATTGATCTCTTCGTAGAAGGCGTCGGCTTCGTCGATGCGCGTGACAAATGCGGCGTCGAATGCATCGCCGAACGGTGGATCGTGAGTTGCATTCGAGAGGCGTAGCTCGATCGAGGTCGTCTCGCCGGCCTCGAGCATCCTTACGTAGTGCGCGCTGCACTTCGTACCGCGAATGGTGTCGACAGCGCCGCGCTCGCCGTGCACGATGCATTGCTCGATGCCGTCCTTCACGCGCGGTGTACGATTGGGCACACCGTAGAGTGCTTCGAAGTTCGTCTCGTTCTCGGTGAAGAGCAGTTCGTCGGCGTCCTTGGCATAAAACCAATAGTCTCCGAGATTGGCTTGATGCGCGACGCAGGCGTGGATTTCACGCACGTGGTGGCGCAACTCGATCGACGAGCGCTCGATCCCGGTGCGCCACGACCACTCGTTGCGAAACCAGAGGGTGGGAAGCAGGTGCAGCGCGTGCGTCTGCTCGCCGCGATTCGTTGCATGGATGCGGATCAGGATATCCTCGGGGCCGGCTTTCGCGTACTCGATCTCGACGTCGAAGTAGGCGTTCCGATCGAAGATGCCGGTATCGATCAACTCATATTCGGATTCTAACCGGGAACGGCGGCGATTGGTGTCGATCAGATCCTGATAGGGAAACGCGGCCTGCGGATATTTGTAGAGCCCGCGCATGTATGCGTGCGACGGCACGTTGTCGAGGTAGTAATAGTACTCCTTAACGTCCTCGCCGTGATTGCCTTGCGTACCGGAGAGGCCGAAGAGCCGTTCTTTGATGCGGTCGTCGTTGCCATTCCACATGCCGAGTGCGAAACACAAATGCTGATTGACGTCGGAGATGCCGAAAATACCATCTTCGCCCCAACGATAGACGCGTTTGTGCGCGATGTCGAACGGAAAGTAGTCCCAGGCTTCGCCGGTAGCGCTATAGTCTTCGCGCACCGTGCCCCACTGCCGGTCGCTGACGTACGGACCCCACTTGCGCCAATGCACGCGGTCGGCGTGCGTGGCCATGCGCCCGTGCTCGACGGTCGGGGGCTCGATCACCCTTCACCCTCCTGTAAGGCGTGCCACGTTCGCAAGACTTCGCCGACGCTCCACGCCTGTGCGATGCAGCCGCGTGCATCGTGCGGCGGATCGCCATCGGCGATCTCCGCCAAAGTACCGATACCGTAACAGTCCAAACGCGACCCGAGCGCTTCGATGAAGCGCCGGGCGCGTGTTCGATCCCCGTACGCATTTGCGTAGGCGCGTGCGAAGGCTCCTGCGAGAAAGGGCCACGCCGTACCGCGATGATACGCGGCATCGCGGTCGTGTGGCGATCCGCCGTAATGGCCGGTGTACACCGGGTCGGACGGTGCGAGGGAACGTAGACCCATCGGCGTCCAGAGGTCATGCGCGATGCGATCGACGATCGTGCGCTCGCGCCGGTTCTCGAGTGCGCGAAACGGCAGCGCAACTGCATACACGGCATTTGGACGAATCGAGGCATCGTTGCCGTCCGGACCGTCGAGTGTGTCGAAGGGATAATTTTGCTCGGCGTTCCAAAACCGCTCGAACGACGCACGTGCGCGTGAACCGAGCTCGCGGTAGCGCGCCGGGTTGCGGCCGACGGCTTGGGCGAGGCCGTCCATCGTGCACAATGCGTTATACCAGAGCGCGTTGATCTCGATGCATTTGCCGATGCGCGGCGTCACGACCCAGTCGCCGACTTTTGCATCCATCCACGTAAGCTGTACGCCGGGCTCACCCGCGCGGACGAGTCCGTCGTCCGGATCGACGGAAATGCCGTACCGCGTCCCGTGCGTGTAGCACGCGATGATCTCGTCGAGCCTCTCGAAGATCGACGCAACGAACGGGGTGTCGCGCGTCGCCGCGTGATAGCAGCGCACCGTGTCGATGAACCACAGCGCCGCGTCGACGGTGTTGTATTCCGGAGCTTCGCCGTCGTCGGGAAAGCGATTGGGCAGCATCCCGGCGTCGACGAACTGTGCAAACGTCTGCAGAATCGTCCGCGCGATCTCGGGACGCCCGGTTGAAAGCGTGAGGCCGGGCAGCGCGATCATCGTGTCGCGACCCCAATCGCCGAACCAATGGTAGCCCGCGATGACCGTCGAGCCCGGCGCGCCGCCTACGGCGCGCGCAACGATGAACGCATCGGCGGCGAGTACCAGCTGCTCGATCCACGGCGGC
>DATJOM010000023.1:0-2906 GCA_035507095.1 Candidatus Acidiferrum sp. | reverse complement strand
GCCGTTGCGATGCCCGCGAGACGCGCCGCCTCTTCGTTCCCGCCGAGCGCAAAGACGTAGCGTCCAAAACGCGTACGCGTGAGCAGCACCGAGGCGATCGCAACGACCACGATCATCCAGATCACCGGGACCGGTAAACCGAAAATCGCACCCGTGCCGATCGCCGAGAAGATCGCATTGTTCACCGCGACCGGTTGGCCGCCCGACGCAATATAGGCAAGGCCGAGCGTCACTTCGAGCATCGCAAACGTCGTGATGAACGGCGGAAGGTTGAGTTTGACCACCGGCAACGCGTTGATCCAGCCTGCCGCCGCGCCGATGGCCAGACCGGCAAGCAAGGTTACGAGCACGAGCCCCACGCCATCGAACGGCAAATGATTGGCGACTTGCGCCATCACCACGCCGCAAAGTGCGACCAGCGAGCCGATCGAGAGATCGATTCCGGCAGTAATAATTACAAACGTCTGTCCGACGCCGAGAATGCAATTGTATGAGATCTGTTCGAGAACGGTGACGAGGTTGCGTGGATTGAGGAACGCGCCTCTCGCTGCGGCATTCACGATGCCCATAAGAATCGCGACGACGATCACTAAGACCGCGTTGCGCAGCCAAAGATTTTTCAGGAGCGCCTTCATGCCGCGGCTCCGGTCGCGGCCGCGATCACCGCTTCCGGCGTGACGTCATCGCGCGCGAACTCGCGCACGATTCGGCCGTCTCGAATGGCCAGAATGCGGTGCGACATCCCAAGCACCTCGGGCAGTTCGCTGGAAACCATAACGATGGCGGCTCCATTCTCGAGCAACGTCTTCATGAGCGCATATATCTCGGCCTTGGCGCCGACGTCGATGCCACGCGTCGGCTCGTCGAAGAGAAACACGCGCGCCTTGCCGAGCAGCCATTTCGCCAGCACAACCTTCTGTTGATTGCCGCCGGAGAGGTTGCGCACGAGTTGCTCCGGGCCCGGCGTCCGCACGCGCAGCTCCCCGATCATCGCACGGGCGGTTTCTTCTTCGCGCCTGATCGAGATCAGATGCTCGCGATTGACGAACTGCGCCAGGTGCGCGAGCGTAATGTTCTCGCGCACACTCATCCCCAGTACCAGGCCTTGCCCTTTGCGATCTTCGGTGATAAACGCGATGCCCGCGACGATCCCATCATGCGGTGAACGTATGATTGTGCGCCTGCCATCGATCGTGATGACACCGGCATCGGGAAGATCGGCACCGGCAATCGCGCGCACGATCTCGGTACGGCCCGCGCCGATCAATCCGGCAAGACCGACGATCTCACCGGCTCGAACGCTAAAGGTCACGCCGTTGACACCGGGATGGCGTTCCAAATCGCGCACGTCGAGCACGATTTTTGCATCCGGTTTCACATCGGCGAGTACCGGAAAGTGCGCGTCGAGCGGGCGACCCACCATCGCGCGTATCACCTCGTTCGCCGGAAATTCAGATGCCCGGCGCGTTTCGACCACCGCGCCGTCACGCAGAACGGTAATGCGATCGGCGATCTTCGGCAGTTCGTCCATGCGGTGCGAGATGTAGATGATGCCTGCCCCGGCTGCCTTGAGATGCGCAATGAGCGCGAAGAGCGCATCCATCTCGCGATCGGTCAAGGCTGCCGTCGGCTCGTCCATCACGATGATGCGCGCATGCTTCGAGAGCGCTTTGACGATCTCGATCAGTTGTTGTTGCGCAACTGAGAGTTGCGCCGGCGTGCGGTCCAGCGGCAGATCGATACCAAGTTCGGCGAGCACGGCCTGCGCGCGCTCGCGCGCCGCCTGCTCGTCGAGCATGCCGTTGCGGGTCGGCTCGTTTCCAAGCACGATGTTACGCAGCGCTGAGAGCTGCGGCACGAGGTTGAACTCCTGATAGATCATGCCGATGCCAAGCCGTTCAGCGTCATACGGCGAGCCGATCGCGACGTCACGTCCGTCGATGGCAATCGTACCGCTATCGGCGCGTTGCGCGCCGGCGAGGATCTTCATCAGCGTCGACTTGCCTGCGCCGTTCTCACCGACCAGCGCCAGCACTTCGCCCGCACGCAAGGTCAACGAGACGTCAGAAAGCGCGCGGACACCGGGAAAGGACTTCCCGATGCCGCGCATCTCGAGTAGCGGAGCGGAAGGGTTCAACGCGTGTAGGTGCCGACCGGCACGTGTACGACCTTCGGCGGCGTTTTGCCCGCGAAGTAATCGTGAATGGTATCGATCGTTAGTTCCCCGATCTTCTCGGGATACTGGATCGCGTCGCCGTACATGGTTCCGGCCTTGATCGCAGCTTTCGCTTCAGGTGTTGCATCGTAACCAACGACCGCGATCTTACCGGTCATGCCGGCCGCCTTGATTGCACTGACCGCGCCAAGCGCCGAATCGTCGTTGATGCCGAAGACACCCTTCACGTTTGGATTCGATTGCAGCACGTCGCTCATCGAACTGTCGGCCTTGGCGCGCTCGCCGCCCGCATCGACATCGGCGACGACGGTCACGCCCGGACAGCCCGACGCGAGACCGGCTTTGAAGCCCTTCACGCGATCTTGGACGCTCGTGACCTCGGGCTCGTCGAGAATGGCGACGGTCCCGCTCGTGCCGACAGCCTTGCAAATCAGTTTCGCCGCTTGCATACCGCCCTGGACGTTGTCGCTCGCGACGTGCGCAACGACGGTACCGAGCTTGCTCGTGCTGGCAATGTCGGCCGTGAAGACCGGAATGTTCGCCTTATTCGCCTCGACGATAGCGCTACCGATCGCGGTCGAGTCGTACGGCGTGAGTACGATCGCATCGACCTTGTTCGAAATGAAGTCCTCGACCTGGCTCTGTTGCTTCGCGTTGTCACGATTCGCGTCGACAACGACCAGCGAATACCCATACTTGGCAGCCTCGGTCTTCATGCCGGCTTCCATGC
>DATJOM010000022.1:0-30694 GCA_035507095.1 Candidatus Acidiferrum sp. | reverse complement strand
CCGACCGCGCGGCCGTTTGCGATCGTGTACAGCGACACGGGCATGCGTGCGATCACCATCGCGATTGCGAGCACGCACGCGAGCGTGCCGGAGAGCAGATACGCCCACCAGACGGCTCGCGCGTAACCCGGAAGCACGTAGAAACGATCGATGTGCGCGTGCCAGATCAGGCCGAGCACGAAGATGACGACGAAGACCGTCCCATCGCGTGCGTTCAAGCCGAGGACGAGCGAGAGCAGGATCGCGGCGAGCCACGCCAGGAGCGGATATAAGAGCGGAGGCTTTTCGCGCGGTGGTTGTGCAAGCGCAATGCTCGCCACGACCGCGAGTACGAACATCGCGGCGAGCAGCACCAGCGCGAGCGGCAACGGAACGATCGAAACGCCCGGGAACGCGACGTTGGTCAAGGTGATGAAGCTCGGAAAACACGGCACGCTCGCCCACGCAACGGCGCTCGCCGCGACGCCCGCGCGATCGACAATTCTCACGTACGGCGTTCCACCAGATCGCGCGCGATTGCTCGCGCACCGCCCGGGCCACCCATCCGTTCGCGACCCTGCGCGCCCATGCGCGCGCGCCGCGGCGCGTCATCGAGCAACGCACGTACGCCGTCGGTCGCGTGCGCGAGATCGCCGGGCAACACCACCAGCGCCTCACCGAGCAAGCCGTGCTGACGCATGCGATACCATGCGGTCTTGCGATCGCGATCGCGCTCGAACGCTACGACCGGTACGCCCGCCGCGGCTGCGGCTTCGTTCGCCGTGCCGGCTTGACCCATCACCAGTTGCGCGCGCGCCAGCAGTGGGCCGATCGCGCCGCGCCACGCGCGCGCATACACACGCTCGCCACGACGCACGACAAAGGGAATGCGCGCATCGGTGCGCTCGTCGACCTCCCATCCATCCGCGCGAAAGTCTGCCGCGAACCTCGCCGGATCGAGCAACGGCGCGACCGAAACGAGCGCGCCCAAATGCGGGCGCTCTCCCGCAAGGCGCGCGACGACCAAGAGCAAGAAACGCGCGTCGGCATACGCGCTCTGCCGGCTGCCCGGAAAAAGCACGAGCAGCGGCGCAAAACCTTCGGCGGCTACATCGGCGTGCGGATCATCGGGTCCGCCGAAAAGATCGACGATCACGTTGCCGGGTGCGTTCGCATCGACGCCGAGTTCGCGCAACCGTTGCGCCGTCGCTTCATCGCGCACGAAAACCGTATCGGCGCGACGCAGCACGCGACGCTCGAGCGCGCCGTACGGTGCAACGCGCACGCTTTTCGCGGTTCCAACGTAGGTCGTCGGCGCTCGCGCACCGAGCGCCATCAGCAACGCAAAGACGTCGCCGATCGCAACGACGCGCTCGTACTCACCGCGCGCGCCGGCCAAAAACGCACGCTGTTTCAGCGTAAGCCCGAGCAGACCGCCGCGCAGGTCGGCCGCGATGTTACGCAGATTGCCCATCGCGATCAATCCGCCGCTCGGCATCGCGCGGCGCGGACCGACTTCGCGCATGTACTCGGAGCGGCTCTCGCCGACAAGCGGCAAGTGATCGATCGCCGCGCCGGGGACAAGCGCCCGTACCTCTTGTGCGATGCGATCGGCAATCGCGATCTCGCCGTGCCCGTTGGTGACGAAGAGCAGTTTCAAGGCGCGCCGAGTAGCGGCACGAGTGCAAAATCGTCGATCGCAAAGCGCCCGCGCTCCGCGCTGTACGTAAGCTCCGTCCGCGAGACGTACTGGGCGTACGGACCGGCGTGCACGATCGGCACGCCGTTCACGACCTCGGGTGCGAAGAGCGTATTGTGACTGTGCCCGCCCAGAATCAGGTCGATGCGCGGGACACGTTCCGCAAGCTTGCGATCGAGCGAAAGTCCGACGTGGGAGAGCACGAGCAGCATATCGCCCTGCGGAATTCGATCGACGTGCTGTTGCACCGCATCCCATGGATCGAGAAACCGCCAACCGAAGATGCGTTCGTAGAAACTACCGACCGGATACTGCATGATCAGCAGGCCGAGGATGTGAACCGTGACGCCGTCCGAGCGCATCGTCATCGACTGTGCGTAGGGCAGCGCACGCCCTTTCATGTCGAGCAGATTCGTGCACACGAGCGGATGCCGCATCTTTTGCGCCCGCGCGCGCAGTAAGGGGTACACGTAGCTGAACTCGCGGTTCCCGATCGCCTGCGCGTCGTAGCCGGCTTCGTCGATCTCGGCGATAATCGGTTCGTTGCGGTAGTACATCGTTTGACTGCCGCGCAGCGAGTCGCCGCAATCGAAGAGCAAGCCCGGCTTCTCGTCGCGCAGCGCGCGCAAGCGCGGCACGAAGCCGCGATGATCGTGCATGTCGGAGGTGTGATAGATGCGCATCACTGCTGCCCGGCTTTTGCCAGCGCTACCGCGAACTTCGCGGCGTCATCGAGCGCATTCGTCGGGCCCAAGCGCGAACGCACTTCGGCAAAGTGCGCGTGCTGCTGCGAGGGATCGAGCAGTAATGCCTCCATCGCCGCCGCGAGGGCTTCGGGCGTCGCGGCCTCTTGCAAGAGTTCGGGCACGAGTTCACGCTCGAGCACGAGATTGGGCAGCGTGATGTAGCGGGCTTTAAAGATCTTCTTTTGCATACGCCGCCCGTAGCCGACCACCATCGGATTGACGATGTACAGTGCAACCGATGGGACCCCCGCGAGCACGGTCTCGAGCACCGCAGTGCCGGACGCAACGTACGCGGCATCCGCGCCGTCGATGGCCGCGGCGACGCCATGCGCGATCGTCACGTCCGCGAGCCGCTCGCGCTTGATCGCGCGCGCGATCGTGCGTTCGCTCTGCGCGTTCGCCGCGCCGAAGACCGCGCGCAGATGCGGCCGGCCGGCGCGCAGCAGGCGCAACGCGGCAAGCAGCGCGGGGACATGATAGCGTAATTCGCCTGCGCGACTGCCGGGCAAGAGCGCGATCGTTCCGCCGTCGCGTGGCGGGGCGGGGCGGGGTGGCCGCAGCTCGTACTGACTCGTGAGCGGATGACCGAAGAACATAACCGGCAACCGGTGCGATTTGTAGAATTCGTACTGATGCGCAAACGCGGTTACCGGGACGGTCATCGCGCCCACCGCACGCGCCACGCCTTCTTTGTCGAGCCAAGTTGCGGGTGGGAACAGATACATGATCGGACTCTTGTAACCCAAACGCGTGCGCAACGTCTTGGCCAAACGCATGTTGAACGCGCCGAAATCGACCAGTACGATCAGCTCGGGCCGCTCCTGCGCGAGGTGTAACGCGGTGCGCCACATCGTAAGCAGCAAGGGTGGAATGCGCGGGATCGCAGCGAGCGGTCCCATGCTCGCCCAGCCGGTGTGATTGCGCCAGCGCGTCCAGCGCTCGCCGGTCATGCGCTCGGCACCGATGCCCTCGAAACGCGCGTCGGAATCGTAGCGCTCGATCGCCTGCGCGAGCAGCACGGCGTTTAGTTCGCCCGAGGCTTCACCGGTCGAAAAAAAATAACGCAGATCGCGGCCCCACCTACTTCAAGATTCCCCGCTGCGACGGGGCTTCCAAAAACGCGATCAGCTCGCGTCCCGGATCGCTCGAAGCTTCGGCCTTCATCGCCTCCACCGCCTGCGAAACGTTCAGCTTCGGGTTGTAGAGAATCTTGTAGAACTTCTTGATCTCGTTGCGCTCTTCGACGGTGAACCCGGCGCGCCGCAATCCGACCGAGTTGAGTCCGTAGGGTTCCGCGGGGTTGCCTTCGATCAAGAAGAACGGCGGCACATCCTTGGTTATTTTGCTTGCGCCACCGACCATCGCGTAGCGCCCGATGCGCGTGAATTGATGCACGCCTGCTTGGCCACCGATCGTCGCGAAATCCGCAACCTCGACGTGTCCGGCAAACTGCGCGAGGTTCGACATCGTCACATTGTTGCCCAAGACGCAATTGTGCGCGATGTGCACGTACGCGAGCAGCAAGCAATCGTCGCCGACCTGCGTCACCTGATCTTCGCCGGTTGCGCGCTGCACCGAGACGTATTCGCGCAGCACGGTGCGATTGCCGATCTTCGTGAACGCGCGCTCACCGGAGTATTTGCGATCCTGCGAGGTTGCGCCGATCGTAGCGAACGGATAGATCTCGCAATCCTCGCCGATCGTCGTCCAACCGTTCACGACGACGTGCGCTTGTAAGAGCGTGCCTTTGCCGATCGTCACGTTCTCGCCGACCAGACAATACGGTCCGATGTCGACGCCGCGCGCGATATCGGCGTTCGGATGCACGATCGCAGTGGGATGAATCATCTAGGCGTGGAGGACCGCTGCATCGAGATTGAAGCTGCGCGGATCGGTTGCAATCGAGAACATCAGATCGGCCGAGCAGACGAACGCGCCGTCGACGCTCGATTCCGCATGCACCCAACCGATGTTCCGCTTGTGCCGCTCGAGCACGACTTCCATCGTCAAGCGATCGCCGGGGACGACGGGCCGGCGGAATTTGCACTTATCGATGCCGGCGAGGTACGGCACACGGCGCGCGAACTCGCCCGGTTCGAGCACGACCGCGCCGCCAAGCTGCGCCATCGCTTCGATGATGTAGACGCCGGGCAACACCGGGTTGCCCGGAAAGTGGCCGGTAAAAACGGGTTCGTTATAGGTGATGTTCTTGTAGCCCGCTGCGCGCACGAACGGCTCTAACTCCAGAATGCGATCGACTAGGAGCAGCGGATAGCGGTGCGGCAAGATCTCCATGATCCGCCGGATATCGATTTCAGCCACGATTCCTCAATTCGTTTACCACGCGCGCATGCATCGCATGCCCGCTCTTGATCGCGATCACCTCGCACCGCGGCCATGCACCAAGCAGCGCGAAATCGCCGATGAGATCCAAGACCTTGTGCCGAGCAACCTCGTTGGGCCATTGGAGCGGCTGCATGGGGCCACCTTCATCGTAGACCAACGCGTTCTCCAAACTTCCGCCGCGCGCAAGCCCACGCGCGCGCATCTCCTCGACGTCGCGCAGAAACGCGAAGGTGCGCGCGCCGGCGATCTCGTCGCGATAGAACTGCGGCGTTATAACCGCATCGAAATAGTGCGTACCAATCGGCGCGGGGTAATCGCCGACGAACCGCACGCGAAATTCGTCCGAGGGAAGAATCATTACCGCGCGGTCGCCTTCACGAAACTCGATTGCTTCGGTCGGCGCAAACACGGCGCGCGGCTGGTCGAAGGTCTGCAGCCCTGCCGCCTCGATCGCCTCGACGTACGGCTTCGCGCTACCGTCGAGAATCGGAATCTCCGGCCCCTCGACCGGAATGGCCGCGTCGGTCACGCCGTAGACGAGCAGCGCCGAGAGTACGTGCTCGACCGTTGAAACCGCCTTCCCGTCGCGTCCGACGACGGTCGCGAGCGGTGACTCCGATGCGAACTGCGCGGTCGCCGGAATCTGCGTCCCCGCAACGTCGAAGTAGATGCCCGTACCATACGGCGCCGGGCGAATCATCATCGCCGAAGGCATGCCCGAGTGCAACCCGACGCCATCGAAGCGCAGCGGCGCGGCGAGCGTCGCCGCATTCACGATTCGTCTTTCTCGAGCGCATCAACGCGTTTGAGCAACTGCGGCAACTTGCGCAGCATCACTTCATTGCGCAGCGTTTCACGATGATCGCGCGCCGGGTTCCCCGAGATCATCGCGCCCTCCGCAACGTCGCCCCACACGCCGGATTGTCCGGCGACGGTCGAACGCGAGCCGATGTGCATGTGGCCGCGCGTACCGACTTGCCCGGCGATCTTCACGAAATCACCGACGCTCGTCGAACCGGCGAAGCCGGTCTGCGCCGCAATCGCGCAGTGCTTGCCGATGCGGCAGTTGTGCCCGATCTGCACGAGGTTATCGATCTTTGTGCCGCGGCCGATCGACGTGCTGCCGGTCTGCGCGCGATCCACGCAACTGTTCGCACCGATCTCGACTTCATCTTCGAGCACCACGTTGCCGACCTGCGGGATGCGTTCGAGCCGGCCCTCTAAAAATGCCCAGCCGAAGCCTTCGCTGCCGATCACGCTGCCGGAATGCAACACCACGCGCGAACCGATAACACATTTTTCGTGCACGACGGCGTGCGGATGCAGCCATGTCTCTTCGCCGATCTGGACGTCGTCACCGACGTACGCGCCGGGCGCGATCGTGCTCCCGCGACCGATCTGCGCGCGCGCGCCGACATAACAGTTGGCGCCGAGATAGACGTCGTCGCCGACCTTGGCGCTGGGATCGATGCACGCGCTCGGATCGCGATACGGGCCGCGCGGTCGCGGCGGTTTGAGCGTCGCAAGAAAGTTCGCCAGCGCCGCGCGCGCGTTCTCAACGATCAGCAGCGGCTTGCTCACCGCGGCAGCATCGAACGGCACGCTCGCATCGAGCAGTACGGCGGCGGCAGCGCTCGCAAGCGCGGCAGCTAAGTACTTTTCGTCGGTGGCGAAGGTCAGCGCATCGGCACTCGCATCGTCGACTGCGCTGACGCGCGCAATCGCGACCGTTCCGTCACCGACGATGCGCCCACCGACGCGAGCCTGCAGATCCGCGAGCGTGCCGAGCATTATTGACTCGGCGCGGGCGTGCCCTTGTCCGTGATGTTCATGACCTTCTCGACATCTTTCGTAATGTCGACGCCGCCGAAGCCGACGCCCTCTTTGGTCACGACGAGCCGCAGATTCTTCTGCTGCGCGACCTTGCTCGCCGCATCACGCACTTGCTGGGTGAGTTGGTCGGTGATGCCGGCGTATTTTCTCTGCAGCGCCGCGGCCTGGCGTTGCTTTTGCGCGGCCGAAGCTTTGCTGGCTTGAATCGCCTGTTCGTCTTGCAACAGGTTCTGCTGGAACGACTGGTAGACCGGCCAGTTCGAGACGATCCGGTTGACGTCAACGAGCCCAACCGGACTCGCGTTCGCACAGCCCGCGACGATCGCGGCGGCGAGAGAGAGGAGAAGTAGCTGCTTTTTCACTCGTGTTGGCTTTCAAGGTCGTGTATGAGATCGTTAGTGAGATCGTAGCCGCCGTTTGCGACTTGGACGTTATCGAGGACAAGGGAGAACCCCATTTCCTTCGCAAGGCGGACGGCCTCGCGCTGGATCTGGTCCTGGATTTGCGATTGCAGCTGCGCTTGGCGCTTCTGCAGATCGCGGAGTTTGATGGCGGCCGCGCCGGTAGCGCTGACGCCTTGGCCATGCAGCGCAGCGAACTGCGCATCGAGATCGCTCTTGGTTGCTTGATACTCTTCGATAGCCTGCTGCGCGTCGGCCTGGAACTTCGCCGCATATTGTTGGTGAATCTGTCCCAGACGCTTGCGCAGGTCCGGCGGGAGCTTGACCGTGGCGACCGGCGGCGCGCCCAGGCCGCGCAGCTGCGCCCCGACCTGATCCCGCCGCTGCGTGAGCTTGGCCCCGGTCTGCGATTGGATCGCCGCCTGTTGCTGGCGAATCTGCGTCATGGTCTGCTCGCCGATCTGCTTCTGATAGGTCGCGAGCGCCTGCGCATCGGCAGCGCGCAGGGCGTTTTCCGCGTTGGCCTCTTTCACGTCGAGCGCGTGCAGTTGGGTGGCCAGGCTCTTGCGCTGGTCAGTCGTCAGCGCGAGCGTGTTGAGCTGCGTCTGCAACGCCATACGCTGCCCGCTGTCCTCTTGCGCGAGTCTAAGCGCAAGGTTGCTCTCGGCTTGTTGATATTGCTCGGAACGCGCGCGCAATTTGTCGTTCGCCGCCGCCTGCAACTGTCGCGCGATCGCGTTTATCGCGGCTTGGTCTTGCGCGATGACGCCCTTCTGATAGTCGATATAGCCCTGCTGCGCCGCGGCCGCGGCTTGTTGGGCTTGCTGCGCCGACGTTGCGTTCATCACTTGGCCGATTCCAGCCGCGTTCGGATCGACGCCCGCTGCTTTGACTGCGGCCACATCGGCATCGTGTTCTTGCTGCGCGTACAGCTGTTGCTTGCTCGCGAGAATGGCGTTGGCCTTATTCTGCGCCGCTTGCAATTGCGCGTTGAGATCCTTGCTCTGCTGCGCAATCTGCGCCGGCGTCAACGGCGCGTGCGGCATCGACGCTTCGAAGTTAATCGCATCGATCGCGTCGTTGAGCTGCGCCAGCTGCGGATACAGCGGGTGGTGTTTGATCACCTCGTCAACGCGCACGTACGCCACGCCGCGCACCTTATCCGAGTGCACGTCGACGCGCGAACAGCCAAATACAGCGATCGTTAGAGAAAGAGCGAGCAGAGCGAGCGGGACTCTAGACCGCAAGGCTTTAGCTTTGTCGGGATAGAGTCTATTTATTGAGCGCATTTTGGACATCTTGCGTGATGTCCGTGCCCCCAAAGACCACGTCGGCGCGATCGATCACCAGCAACAGGTTCTTGCTGCGCGCGACGCTTGCCGTCGCGTTGCGGGTCTGATCGATGAGCGGCTTGAGCAGCTCGTTCTGCTTGTCCTGAATCGCCTTGTTGTAGTCCGCCATCACCTGCCGCTTGTCGACATCGGTCTTCGCATCTTTGAAGCGCGCCTGGTAGATGGGCTGCTGCGTACTCTGGAACTTCTGCAGTTGATCGCTCGCGGTCTTGACCTCTTGCGAGTTTGCAAGCGCGGATTGATCGACGAAACCGATCTGCGACGGCGGCGGCGTCGCTTGCGGCGGCGTGATCGCCGCCGAACTGCGCACCATGCCTACGACGTCGCTCGTGATGTCTTGCCCGCCGTAGATCACGATGCGCTTATCGACCACGATCGAGAGCTTCTTCGAAGCCATCGCGCTGGCAATCGCGGCCTGCGCGCGCTGGAAGAGCGGGCCCATGACCTCGTTTTGCTTGTCCTGGAACTCTTGTTGGTACTGCAGCGTGACGCGCTGCTTATCGGCATCGCTTCGCGCGCCGCGCATTGCGTTCGCAAACTGCGTCTCGAGTTGCGCCTTGTACTGCGCGACCTGCTGATTCGCCGAGACGAAGGCCGGCAAACTTGCGACCGCCGACTGATCGAAAAAGCCCACGTCGGTAAGATCTGCGGCGATCGCCGCCGGTCCAACGAACGGAAGCAGTGCGAGAAGCACTGCCAGAGTTGAAATAACGCGTCGTTTCATACTGTGTCCTTAGAAGGTTTGGCCGATTCCGAAACTGGTGTGGCCGCCATAGGCGCCCTTGGCAAAATCGATGCGGATGGTGTGCAGGCCGAGTTGCGGCACGTCGAAGCGCAGACCGATGCCGTAGTCACCACGCCACGACCACTGCGAAGGATACGCAGTCACCTGGTTCGTGTACGGATCGAGCACCGGATAAGCACCCCGGATCGCGTAGTCGAGTTCGTCGACGAAGCCGACGATCGAGAGCTTACGATCGCTGGTCAGCGGCTGACGCAATTCGATCTGTCCGAGGAACGCATCGGTTGCATAGAAGACGGTGTTGTAGCCGCGCACTTGCTGATCGGAGAACGTAAAGAGCGAGTTCGGCGGTATGATGCCGGTCGATAAGTAGTACGCGCCGTGAATGCCGAGCGTCGCGCTCTTGAGCACCGGAAGGAAGCGCGCAACATCGAAGTTCGTCGTCGTGTAGCTGAAGCTCGAGCCGAAGGCCGGTAACGAGACCGATTCCAGCACCGAAGCCTTCCAGCCGTGACGCGGATTGTACGGATCGTCGGTCGTGATCGGCGACGTGCCGATCCCGAAGCCAAGCGTGTTGAGGTTGTACGGCAAGCCGGTATTGACATTGGCGATCGAGGTCGCCGCGATACCGAAGCTGCCGTTGAAGTTGTTGTTCGACTCGAGCGGGTTGGGCGTCGGACCGACGAGCACGTTTGGTTGCGAACCGGAGAAGAAATACGGCGACGGCACGGTCGTCGAATATTTTACCGTCGAAAATTGCGGCGTGATCGACGCGGTGATGTAATCCGAGAGCCGGCGCCCAAGCGAGAAGTTGAAGCCTTGTTGCGACGACTCGCTGGTGGAGACGACGCCCGAGATCAGCGACGCATTGCTCGTTTCATACAGGGTGACCGGAATCGGGACCGGCGTTCCGCCGACGGTCGGAACCGGCGCAATCGTGGTCGTTCCAACCGAATACACCGGATAATAGTAGGTCTGTTTCGTCGAGAAGAGGCTCGCGCTCAGCGAATACTTCTCACCCTTGGGGGTGTCGCTCAAGTACGGGATCGTGCCCGAGATCGTGTCCGACGACACGTTCGCGCCTTGCTGGAACTGGATCGACACCGAATTGCCGTTGCCGTGGAAATTCGTGTCGGCGAATCCGAGCGTGCCATAGAGGCCTTCACCGTTGATGCCGCCGGAATAGCCGAACCCGATCGACGCTTGCGCCGTGCGCTGTTCGGTCACTTGCCACACGAGCGTGAGATCTTGCGGCTTCTTCGGATCGGGGCCATCCTTGAGATCGGGATTGACCTTCGAGAAGTAGCCGGTGGAGTTCAAGCGTTCGTAGTCGGCTTTGATCCAATCGGTGTTTACGACCATGCCCGGCCGCACACGCAACAAGCGGCGAATCACCTGGTCTTTGGTGCGGGTATTTCCGGTAATCTGCACCACCGCAATGCGCGCGACGTAGATATTGTACTTGACGATAGCCGTACCGGCTTTCTCGTCGACCGACGTCGGGTCGATGCCGCCCTCGAAGTTGCCCAGCTCGAGGTGAAACTTATCGTCGTAGAACGTGCGCAGCGCGGCGATATCTTTTTCGCGGATCTGGTCCGAGAACACCATGCCGGGCTTGAGCGTGAGCTGGCGCTGCACGAGTGGAATGGGCAGCACCGGATCGCCGCCGATGACGATCGCGCGAACCGTCAAGCCTTCGCGAATGCACAAGTTCAGCGCGCCGGTCTGCGAATCGAAGTTGACGCCGCAGATGTGCGTGGCCACCTGGCCGCCGTAGCCAATGCGCTCGTAGTAGTTGTTGATCTTGAGCACGTCCGAATGGAACGTGTTGCTATTAAAAACCTGGCCGACCGAAAGATCCATCAGTGCAAGCAGCGTGTCGTTCGGGACGCTCTTGTTCCCCGTGAAGCTGATCTTGGTGATCAGCGGATTCTCGACCACCCGGTAGGTGATCGCTACGCCGCCCGGCCGTGCGCGCACGAGTGGCGGAGCGATCGAGGCAAAGTAGCCGAGCGCGTTGATGCGCTCGAGATCGCCTTGCACGACTTTCGGATCGTACGGCTCGCCCGGGCGCGCCTGCACCACTTGCATGATCGTCGACGTGGGCACGTGCAGATTGCCCGTGACGTCGACCGAGACGATCTCCGGCGCGGCTCCCGGCGCGGTTTGCGAGCGCGCAGCGGGCGGCGCGACGATCGAGAGCGCAACGACGAGAGCGAGCACCGCTCCCGCGCTACGCACCAGAGCGCGTGGCGTGCGCCGAAGGTCGAAGATCATGTGATTAGTGTTGTCCTTGCAGTGGGCATGGAGGCTGACAGAGGCCAGCAGAGCACCGGCCCCTGGTTCGCGCTAGCGCCCATCGGTCCTTGCCTCTCCGTAAATGCTGGGGTTTTACCAAAAAAGTCGCTGGAACGTGAATGCAAAGCCTTGTTCCCCTTGCAGCGGCTGCCCCACCGAGATGCGATCGATCGGGATCGAACCTGGGGCGGGAATTTCAAAGAGCCGCTGCGGTCCGTTCTCATAAAAGAAGACGAGTTGCGCGCTCGTGGCACGCTCGCCCACGAGCTGAAGCCCGAACGAGGTACGCTGCGGGATGCCAAAAGTGGCTGCATAGACAAAGTTTACGGTCTTGCCGAGCAAACGTGACGCGGACAGCCCAACGTTCCCCCAGTAGTCCAACGTCAGGTTGACGTTCTGCACGCCCAAGCCTTGGGAGAGCGCGCCTTCGACCGGGTTGAGCAAGCCGGCCGCAAACTGGGCGTTGAGGATATTGAAGGCCTCCTGCCCCGCCGAGAAGGTGCCGGTGCTGCCCGGGGCCGGCTGACCGGCCGCCGTGCCGTAGCCGGTGAGGCTGGGTGCGTAGGAGAGGCCGCTCAGGATCACCCCGCCGAACGGCGCGATCATCGCCAAGATCTGCTCGTTGGAATAGCCCGGGGGGTTCGAGGTGAAGCTGATCCGCGGATTGGTGACCTGGCCTTCGACCGCGACGCTGACGTCGACCCCGCTGTACGGGCTATTCGGATCGGGGTTGGTCACGCGCGTCGTGGCCGAAGCACGGATGGTCGGAATGATTCCGTCCTCCGGTCGAAAGACGACCCGCGCGCTCTGGACTCGGAATGCGCGGTCGTAGTACGTCAGGGTGCCGCTGGTCGACGAGAACGTGCCCGCCATCGTGGGGGCCGCGAGCGTCCCGCCGACTTTCGCTTCGCCTGTCCCGGCGACGTCGAGCCCGGCGCCAAAGCCCGACCCGCGCACGCGGACGTTCTTTCCGACCACCATGTCGACGTCGAGATCGAGTGGTGGCGGCGCGCCGCCCGTGCCTTTTTGGCTCGCCGCGAGAAAGGCCGAGAACGGAATCGTCGCGTTCGAGAGCGTGATTTTACCGCGTAACGACGCCGGCGATCCGGGGTTGCGCGTCAACGCGATCGCGCCGTCGAGCGTGCCCGTGCCATACGCCGGAAGATTGAGCTGCGCCCCGCGCGCGGTCGCCGTTACCAGATACCGCGGGTTGGCACCAAAGGCGAACGAACCCGTGGCGGAAATCGTGCCGCTTCCGAAGTCGCCTTGCAGCTTGTCGATCGACGCCGTGCCGCGATCGAATGTGAGCTGCGCTTCGATTCCGGTAATCGGTGTGCGCGAGAGATCGCTGACGTAGGTGCCTTTGCTCACGCTAAAGCGTCCGCTGATCTGCGGCTCTACAACCGTCCCGGTGATGGCGAGGTCGCCCGCGATCGAGCCCGCGAGGGTGGTGTTGTTACCAAGTACGGTATCGAAGGCACTTGGATCGACGTCCTTGGCGCTGACGTTCACGCTAACCGGCGCGCTGCGCGGCCCGATCGCGAAGGGATTGATTTCGATCGGCGCCGAGCCGGTGATCGCAATCACGCCTTTGGGAAGCGTGATGCTTGCATCGTGGAGCACCACCTTGCGATTTTGCAATGCGACCGTACCGTGCAGCGCCGGTACGTTTATGCCGTAGAGCACCGTTTTGGTCCCGTCGACCGTTGCGTTGACGGTTGGATTCGCCGGTGTCCCGCCGAGCGTGAGCGTCGATTCGAAGGATCCGCTTATCGGGAGTTGCTTGCGCCACAGCTCAGCGGCGAGCCGAGGCAGATCGCTCGAGCTTGCGTGGAGCGTGAATTGCAGTGGTGCTTCCATCGAGAAGCCCATACTGCCGGAGGCTTGCGCCGTGATCCCCGGCGCCGCTACCGATGCCGAATTGAGCAGCACCCGTTGGCCGCTGGTCGAGAACGTCGCCGTCGCTTTATCGATCGGGAAACGCCACACCGTGCCGTTGTCGAGTTCCGCGCCGCCCTTGAAACGCGGGTACGGCCAGCGTCCCTCGAGCGTTGCGTTCCCGTTGAAACGGCCGGTGACCGCGACCTGCGGAGCACCAAGCGCCGCGATCCACGTGGAGAGATCGACATCGCTAAGCTGCGCGCTGACATCGTAGTTCGAATCGCGCACGATGTGAAAGAGATCGTGCTCCTGTGCAATCGCAATCGCGCCGCGCGAGTGAAGCGTTCCCTCCGCGCCGGTGATGTCAAGCGCACCATGTACGACATTGCGCGCGCTCGACCACGAAGCGATCGTCGTGCCGATCGGCAGCGTGCGATAGCGCAGGTGCGCGATCGAGACGTCGCCGTTGCTCGAGAGCCGATGCGCTTGCGAGACGACGTCGAAACGCACCGGACCCGTCCCACTGAGCGTGTCGCCGGTGTCGAAGAAATTATTGAAGTCGGAAAGACTCGCGTTGCTGGTGCGCAGCTGCACTGCGCTCGTACCCGGATTCTCGATCGCGTTGAACGCGAGCGACGTGGAGCCGACGCTGACCGCCCCGTCTTGCACGGCAACACCGCTCGTACCGGCATCGATGACGCCGCTCGCGTCGGTAAAGTACAAGCCGTTGATCGATCCGACCGGTACGCCGATCGTCCCGCTCACGTGCGGTTGCGCGCCGGCGCCGCGCAGCGTAACGTCGGCATCGAACGTGCCTTCAGCGTAGTGCGGCGCGATACCCAGATCGTCGACCACCGTGCGCAGATTGCCGGCGGGCACGGTCACGTTCACGTCGTATGCCGGTGTGCCCGACGCCAGCGCGCGCAGATCACCCGAGGCGATTGCGTACACATTATCCATGCCGCCGACCGTGTGATCGAGCCGCGCGCCGTCCCCGTGCAACGCGATCAAACTGCTGCCCGCCACCGCGAACTGCTGCACGCGACCGTTCGCGATTGCGACGCCGCCGGTAAACGTCGGCAACGGCGCGCCCTGCGCGAGCGTACCGTCGGCATCGATCGTACCGGCGTCGAGCGGAAGGCCGAGCGCGCGCAATCGCGCGCCGTCGAGGTGAGTCGCAACCAGCGCGATGCCGCGATCGAAGCTTCCGGCGGCCACCACCGCGCCGTTCGCGACGGTTGCTCGCGCGCTCTTGACCTCGAGTGCGCCGCCGCGGATCGCGAGCGTGCCGGTTGCCTGCGAGATCGGCAACCCGTGAATCGTTGCGTTATGCAAGTGCAGATCGTCGGCTTGCACGATGATCCCTTGCGAACTCACCGCGAGCGCCGCGCTGCCGTCGATTCCACCGCTCGCCGGCGTTTGATTGAGGAATTGATGTAAACCCTCTAACGTCCCCGTATAGTGTCCGTGCACGGCAAATGTGCTGAGCGAGAGGGCGCCGGTCCCGTGCAACCTGCCCCACGGTCCGCTCGCGTCGATTGGATCGACGGCAGCATCGGCCAGCGTGCCGGCAAAGTTTGCGTGCACGCGATCCAAACGCACCCCGGCGATCGTTGTCGCGTGCAAACGCACGGAGCCGGCGATCAGGGTGTGTTCGCCGCTCGGACCGCCGCCGAGAATCGCGGCCTCGTCGATCGTGCCGTCGAGCGGCGGCATCGCCGCAAGCGTGACGCCGAGAAACGACGTGCGCGCGGGCGTGCGCAGCGTGAGGTGCCGCGCGTGAATCCAAAAGTTGCTCGTGTCGTGCATGCGGTCGAGCGAATACGCCGCGTAAAGCCTCCCGCGTTCGGTATCGATCCACAGCGGCGCGACGTCGAGCCGGCCGCCGGGATCGGCATGCACGACCGCGGCCATGCGCGCGATCCCGCGCGCCGATTGCAGCGCACCGTAGGCATAGACGTTGAGATCTTTGCCATGCAGCATGATATCGCCGGTAAGCGGCTCCGCTCCGAGCAGCTCCCCCGCGTACGGCAGCGTATCGGCAGGCGCGTCGATATGCAATGCGACACGCGAGACCGTGCTGGTGTCGCCGATCTCGAGCGCGCCGCGAATCGTAAACGTGCTGCCTTGCGCGTGCGCCTCCAGCGGCATCAAGAACACCGTCGAGTTGCTATAGGCGACGCTGGCTCGCAGGTTGTCGAAGACAATGCCGCGATACGAGGCGTGCGGCGCATCGACCGTAGCTCGCACGCGCGGACCGGGACCATCGAGTCCGCCGTCGACGGCGACGCCGATATGCGCCGCGCCCGCGAGCGGCTGGTTCTTCGCAAAGGTGAAGAGCGCGCGCAGATTCGACAAGTCACCGTGTCCGCGAATGCCGATGCGAAATTGCGGCGAACCCGGAAGGTCGAAGACGCTGCCGACGCCGGCGATCGGCATGCTTCCGATCTGCGCCGTCAGGTCGTTGAAAAAGAGTTGATCGTCGACCAGCTGCAGCGTGGCGCGCAGGTGCTGCACCGGTTGCGCGAGTCCGACGAGAATCATGCTTGCGTCTTGCACCACCGCGTGACCGCTCACGTGATAGTCGACGGGTGCGTCGGGCTCGAGGCCGAGCGCATAGATGCGAAGGTCGATACCGCGCGCCGTCCCGGCAAGCACCTTCGAGGCTTTCGAGTTGATGAAGAAGTTCGCAATCGGCCGCACCGCCAACGCCCCGAGCTGCACGTGGTGCATTGCATAGCCGCGTATCGCGTCCGCCGTACCCGCAATGCGCAACGGCGCGCCGGCAAAGTCGGCACGCGCCCGATAGTGCGTGCGCGTCGCGGTGTCGATCGTTGCGTCGAGCTGCACGTCGCTCACGTCGATGCTGCGCGCCGCCGGATCCAGCGCATGCGGCGCGCGCAGCGCAATCGCACCGTCGCGCACGCGCAGTGCGAACGCGAGCGGCACCACGTCGAGATGCTGCGCCCCGGCCAGGCCGTGCGCGCCCGCAGCACCACCGAACGCGAGGTTGTAGCTATTATCGGCGTGCCGTTCGAGCGTGAATACGGGCCGGTCGAGATCGATCGCGAGGAGCCCAAAGCGATGCGTGCTGCCGGGAAGGAGATCGCGCAAGGAATAATCGACGCGAATCTCACGTGCATCGAGCAGCGGATCGCCCTTGGTCGTCACGTGCACGCCGCGCAGAATCAGCTGACCGTGGCCGATGTCGATCTGCGCGATCTGCGCTTTGCCGTGTACGGCAAATCCAAGCGCCGGTGGAAGCGCCCAGGCAAGCAGCGTGCGAGCGCTGATCGCGAGCAGGCCCACGACCACGAGAGCGATTGCCGTCCAGGCCCAAGCGGCTCGCCTGCGCATAAGGGGTAAATACCCACCCATGGGACCGGGGCCTTCCGAGGCGACCCGCGTTAATCCAAACTAAAGGTCCAGGTTTTTTACGGACTTCGCGTAGTCGAAGATGTATTGCTTGCGCGGCTCGACTTTATCGCCCATCAGATCGGTGAAGATCTGTTCGGCTTCGACCGCATCTTCGACGGTGATCTGTTTGAGACGGCGCTGACCGACCTCCATCGTCGTCTCCGCGAGCTGCTCGGCGTCCATCTCGCCCAAGCCCTTGTATTGCTGGATCGCGAAGTCTTTGGGATCTTCCTCACCGATCACCGACTTATAGTCGGCCTCGCTAAACGCCCACCACTGCTTTTTACCCTTCTTGATGCCGTAGAGCGGCGGCTGCGCGATATAGACGTAGCCCTGCTCGACGAGCGGCTTCATCTGGCGATAGAAGAACGTCAAGAGCAGCGTGCGGATGTGCGAGCCGTCGACGTCGGCATCGGTCATGATAATGATCTTGTGGTAGCGCAACTTGCCGAGATCGAATTCGTCGCCGAACCCGGTGCCGAAAGCGGTGATCATCGTGCGAATCTCTTCGTTCGAAAGGACCTTATCCAAGCGCGCCTTTTCGACGTTGAGAATCTTGCCGCGCAAGGGAAGGATCGCTTGCGTGTTCGGATCGCGTCCGCCCTTTGCCGTGCCGCCGGCCGAGTCGCCCTCGACCAAGAAGATCTCGCTCTCCTTGGGATCGGTGTTTTTGCAATCGACCAGTTTGCCGGGTAACCCCGAACCATCGAGCGCGTTCTTGCGGCGTGAAAGATCGCGGGCTTTTTTCGCGGCGTCGCGCGCGCGTTGCGCCTGCATCGACTTTTCGACGATCAGGCGCGCAACTTTCGGATTCTCTTCGAAAAAGAAATCGAGGCGCTCGTTGACGAGACTGTACACGATGCTGCGCACCTTCGCGTTGCCCAGTTTGGTTTTCGTCTGGCCTTCGAACTGCGGATCTTGCAGCTTCACGGAGACGACCGCCGTCAAGCCTTCGACGATGTCATCGGTCGAAAGCGAACCGTCGTTGTCTTTGAGGATGCCCTTCTTCTTCGCGTACGAATTGACGGCTTGTGTGACCGCTTGGCGGAAGCCTTGCAGATGCATGCCGCCTTCAATCGTATTGATGTTGTTAGCGTAGCTGAAGATCTGCTCGGTGTACGTGTCGGTGTATTGCATTGCGACTTCGACGTCGACGCCGTCACGTTCGTTATGCGTCGAGATCACCGGATGCAACGCATCCTTCTTCTCGTTGAGCCACTCGACGAAGGAAACGATGCCGCCGTCGAACTTGTAGGCGCGCTCTCTCGGCTCTTCGCCGCGTTCGTCGCGCAGCGTGATCGAGAGGCCGCGATTGAGAAATGCGAGTTCGCGCAGGCGCTTCTGTAAGATGTCCCAGTGCAACTCGAGCGTCTCGAAAACCTCGGGATCGGGCCTCCACCACTGGAACGTGCCGGTCTCATCGGTCTTGCCGATCTTCTTGAGCTTCTGCACGGTGATGCCACGCTCGAAGCGCATCTCGTAAATGTTGCCGTCGCGCTTCACGCGCGTGATCATCCACTCGGAGAGCGCATTGACGACCGAGATACCCACGCCATGCAGACCGCCGGAAACCTTGTAACCGCCCTTGCCGAACTTGCCGCCGGCGTGCAGGATCGTCATCACCACTTCGACGGCGGGCATCTTCTCTTCGGCATGCATGTCGACGGGAATGCCACGGCCATCATCTTCGACCGAAACCGAATTGTCTTTGTACAACACGACGCGCAACGTCGTGGCGTAGCCGGCGAGTGCTTCGTCGACGCCATTGTCGACAGCTTCGTAGACGAGTTGATGCAAGCCGCGCTCGGCGGTGTTGCCGATGTACATGCCGGGGCGCTTGCGAACCGCCTCGAGGCCCTTGAGAACTTCGATTTGCTCGCCGGTGTAATTGTTGGTCATCGCGTTGTTATCGTTCTACCGTTTCGTATAAAAGTTCGTGCAGGTCGTCACCGAGCACGTTGCGCACGATCGCGGGTGTGAGCCGTTCGGGCGCGAGTTCGGTCTTGAGCAAGACATACGAACTCGCGATCAGCCGCTCGGCGCCGTCGCGCGATAGCGTTCCAGTCAGGTGAACACGGCGGAGCCGATCCCACCAGCGCTGGAGCAGGCGGCGACGGATCGAATCGTATTCGTCCTGGCGCAGGTCCTCGATCAGTTTTGCGGTTCCGGCGAACCCCAGCCACGGCGCTTCAAAAAGCAGCCGCGAGATCTGGCGCTCCCGCTCGGCCTCGCGTGCGATCCCGCACGACGTGCAGAGCGGCCCGGCATCGGGAGCGATCAAGACGTTGCAACCGCTACATTCTTTCCACCCGCGGGCGCGTTTGGCCCGCTCGGCGGTATCGACGCTGGCACGGAAGCGCCCAAGCGCTTCGCGCGCGTCGCCGGCCGGTTCGTGCGCATATGGCACGGTGGCCGCATCATCTACAACACGCGTGCGCCGCGTTTGGCTGCTACGCGCCGGCAGTTTGCCGACGCGAAAGCGCACTTTGCCGATCGTGGCGCGCGGGAGGCGCGCACGCACTGCTTCGAGGATGTCCTCCGACAAATAGCTGAGCTGCGCACTCCACACGCTCGACGCGGTCGTAACCATCAGCGTGTCGCCCGCGAGCTGCGCGGGATGCGAGTTGCGCGCGTTCTCAGTGCCGACGATCTCGCTCCACGCCGCGCCGAGCAATACGACCGGATCGGCCGGGCCCGCGTTCTCCGACGGCGACCATGCGCCGAGTGCCGCGGAGAGCTTTAGCACGCGAGCACCGCAGCGCGCTCGACGCGGTAGGTCTTGGTTGCGGCGGGAAGCCCGTCGGGCATATGCGTTGCGGTGACAAAAACTTGTACCCGGTCACCCTGCGCTTGTCGGAGGGCGCCGACCCCGTCGAGAAATGCGGCGGCCCGCTCCGCGTCGAGTTCCGAGAGGACGTCATCGAGAAGCAAGAGCGGCGCCTCACCCGATCGATCGCGCATGACCGTATATTCGCCGACCTTGAGTGCCAGCACCGCTGTGCGCCCCTGGCCCTGCGAGCCGTACGCTGCCAGCGAATGGCCATCGAGCTCGAGCTCGAGATCGTCGCGATGCGGGCCGGCAACCGAGGCTTTGCGATTGCGCTCGCTCTCGGCGACTTCGCGCAGCCGCGCCTCAAACGCGCCGGCAACCGCTTCGGCGGTCGGCGCTTCGAACTTGATGCTCGGCGCATACCTGACCACGAGCTTTTCCGCACCGCTCGTCCACGCGCCGTGGATGCGCTCGGCTTCGCGCGCGAGTTCTTGCACGAAGTGGTTGCGCGCAAGCATCAAACTCGTGCCGGTCTCGACCAGGGTGTTGTTGTAGATCGCGAGCAACTCGTCGTCGATTTCGACCGTGCCGCGCAGCATCGCGTTCTTCTGCTGCAGCGCCTTGCCGTAGCGCGCAAGTTCGTGATAGTAGCGGCGATCGTCTTGCGCGAGCGAAATGTTGATCAGCGCGCGGCGCAGCGCCGGTGGTCCGGCGACAAGCTGCAGATCCGCCGGCACGAACGTCACGACGCGGATGCTGCCGAGAAACCGCGCATAACGCACGCCTTGGCCGTTGATCGTGTAGGTCTTGCGCGTGCGATTACCGGTCTTTGCGATCGTGCAGCCGAGATGCACAAGGCCCGCGCGGACCTGTGCATCACCGCCAACGACCGCGAGTTCGAGGCCTTCGCGCACGAGATCGGCGTCACGACTGGTGCGAAACGACTTGCCCGTGCCGAGCATTGCGATCGCTTCAAGGAGATTTGATTTGCCTTGCGCGTTCGCGCCCACGAAGACGTTGAGCCCGGGTGCCGGATCGAGATCGAGCTGCGCGTAGTTCCGAAAATTCGATAACGCCAGCCGTGTCAGTTGCACCTACTGGCGCAGCGGCATCAATACGTAGAGTTGTTGCGCGCCTTCGGGCGGCTCGACCGGACGAATTGCGGCCGGTGAGAGCGGGCCCAGGAATTCAATCACCGTTTGCGGGCTCTTGACGTGGTTGAGAATTTCGACGAGGTAACGCGCGTTGAACGCGATCGACAGATCTTCGCCGGTTTGCTCCACTTCGAGTTCTTCGTAGGCATTGCCCGAGATGTCGCTGCTGGCGGTCACGATCAGCGTCTGATTCGAGACCGCAAGCTTGACCATGCTCGCGCGATCGCCGGCGACGAGTTCGGCGCGGCGCAGGCTACCGATCAATGCTTGGGTGTTCACGGTAACGCTGCGATCGAACTTGGCCGGGATCACTTGCTGGTAGTTGGGGTATTGGCCGTCGACGAGACGCACGGTGATCGACGTGTCGCCGGAGTTCATCTGCAGTTGATTGCTCTGCGCGCCGAGTGCGCTCACCGCGATCTGATCGCCGCCGCCGAGGTTACGTGCCGCTTCGGCCAGCGCCCGTGATGGGACGATGTACTTCTCAGCGCCGCTTATGCCGTCGTCGAGGGTGGTTTGGTACCGCGCGAGCCGGTAGCCATCGGTCGCGACCATCGTCAGCGAGTTGCCTTCCAGTTCGAGCAGCGTGCCCATGAGCACGGCACCGCGCGCCTCTTCGCTCGACGCGGCGAAGATCGTTGCTTCGATCCCGTCGCGGAAGCGCTTGGAGCCGATCGTAAAGTGCGAGCCTTTCGTGGCAGCCGGCAACGGCGGATACTCGTCGGCCGGAAGCGCATGAAAATCGTAGTTGCTGCGTTCGACCTTGACCGAGGCCCGCGTCGGCGTTCCCGAGAGTTCCAGCAGCCCAGCCGGCAAGTTGGCGAGATAGCTCGAGAACAGCTTGGCCGGGATGGTCACCGAGCCGCCTTCTCCGATCTCCGCCGGAAAGGCGTGTTCGAGCGTCAGCTCGAGATCGGTCGCGCGAACGGCGATCTTTCCCGCCTCGGCTTGCAAGAGCACGTTGGAGAGGATCGGGACGGTCGTGTGCGCGTTGACAACCTTGCTCGCGGCGCCGACCGCCTGCGAAATGTCTTTCGTGTTACAGGTGAACTTCATACTCCACCGATTCGAGCGTCGTCGTTTTTCCTAGTAGTCTTATATAGAGAGCCGTAACAGCAGTAGGGCGGTGTATTTCGCGGATAAGTCCCGATTTGCTTGTCGGAGTGCGGGTTTCCGCCTCGGATAAGCTGTGGAACGTTCTCCCGCCCGATACACCTTTGCACCGCTAGCAACCCCGGTGCTGTTATCCACCTGGAAAGGCGCGCCCTTGTTGGTGGAACCGTGTATAGCGGGTGAAAAAAAGGCCGGGATGTTACTCCCGGCCCGGCTTGCGCTACGGTGACTGACACATGGCGATCAGTTGTCGAATTTTGTTGCGATACGCTTCGTCGCGCTGCATTTGGTCCTTGATCTTATCGCGCGCGTACATGACCGTTGTATGGTCTTTCTTGCCGAAGTCGCGTGCGATTTGCGGAAGCGAGTAGTTCGTCAGCTCGGTCGCGATGTACATCGCGATCTGGCGCGGACCCGCGAGACGTTGATCGCGCCGGCCGTTGTCCATCTCTTTGACGGTAAGGCCATGGGCGCTCGCGACCGTCTCCTTGATCTTCCCGATCGTAATGCGTTGTAGCGGCGCTTGCGCGACGGCGCTCTTGAGCACTTCGGCAGCGAGGTCGAGCGTTATCGGCGACTTCGTGAGCGACGCGTACGCTACCACGCGAATCAATGCGCCTTCAAGCTCACGAATGTTCGACGGAATCACTTTAGCGATGAACGAGGTAACCTCATCGGGCACCGGAATCTTCTCGCTCTGCGCTTTCTTGCGCAGAATTGCTTCACGGGTCTCGATATCCGGCGCCTGAATGTCGGTAAGCAAGCCCCATTCGAAGCGCGAACGCAAGCGCGACTCGAGCGTCTGAATCTCTTTGGGCGGACGATCCGAGCTGATGATAAGCTGACGGCCCGACTCATGCAACGCGTTGAAGGTATGGAAGAACTCTTCTTGCGTCGTCTCTTTGCCGGCGAGAAATTGAATATCGTCGATCAAGAGCACGTCGACTTGCCGGTAGCGGTTGCGGAACTCCGGCGTACGGTTGTTTTGCAGCGCGATGATGAATTCGTTGGTGAACTTTTCGCACGTCACGTAGACGACGTTTGCACTCGGGTTGTCGATCAGCACGCGATGACCGATTGCATGCATGAGATGGGTCTTGCCCAGTCCCACGCCGCCGTAGAGGAACAGCGGATTGTAGGCGCGGGCCGGCGCGCACGCGACCGCCTGCGCAGCCGCGTGAGCAAAACGATTGGAATTTCCGATGACAAACTCTTCGAACGTGTAGCGCGCATTAAGATTGGAGCTACGTAGTTCTTCCTGCGGCCGGACCACGGGAGCCGCGGCCGGGTGGGCTCCGGCTGGGCTATTGTCGGGTTCGGCCACCGCGAACTGCAGCTCGAGGGTGGCCCCAAAGACTTCGGAGAGGACCTCGGCGATCTGGGTCTTGAGCCGGTGCTCAACCCAATCGCGGGCGAAGTTGCTCTGCACCGAAAGGACCAGGGCGTCGCCGGTGATGGAGACGAGGCGGATCGGTTTGATCCACATCTCGAAAATCGGCTTGGAAAACTTCCGCTCGAGCGCCTCCAGTGCGGATTGCCAAAGCTCGTTCGAGATGTCGGAACTGCCAACCGCAAGCGCCATCCTATGCGTGCCTCGTGATGGAGTAGTGACGAACGCCGATCCGCCCAAAACGACTGGTATTCGCAGTCCCTGTGCGCCCGGTGAGGACGCTTTCGGTTGGCTTAATCAGGCCTCGCTCCTGCGGGTTTCGTCCACGATCTTATGCACTTATACACAGGCTCTTCGCGACGGTTTTTCGGGGCTTTTCGCCGCATCAGGCAGTGATCATAACGACCCCTTGACAGGCTCAAAAAAGCCCGCTCCGAAGCCTGAATTCCCGATTCTGTGACGGGGCTGAAAAAAGAGTTCTCCACAGCGCTATCCACACGTGTGGAGAGAACGCATTTTTCCGCACCTAAAGGATCGTGAGGACGCAGAGGTTGACGCGGCCGCGGCGGCTCCCCTATACTTAGGCGCTGTGCCGCCCGCGGGTGGCTATTTTTTCCTTAGGAGTATGAGCTAGCCATGAAGCGGACGTTTCAGCCGCACAACCGGCGCCGCAAGCGCGTCCACGGGTTCCTCGAGCGGATGAGCACGAAGAACGGCCGTGCAGTTTTGGCGCGTCGCCGGAAGAAGGGGCGTCACCGCCTCGCCGTCTGATGCGCCGGTATGCCAGCCTGCGGCGCACCGCGGAATTTGCCCGCTTGCGCCAACGCGGCCGGCGCTTTAATACTGGCGCGCTAACCGTGTATCGGTCGGAGCCCAACGCAAGCGACCGCACGGCAGTTGTCGGTGTCACGGTCGCGAAACCGGTCGGCACCGCGGTCGTCCGAAATCGGGTCCGCCGCCGGGTCGCCGCAATTTTACACGAGATGCTCGAGGGCCGCCGTCTGCGGCTTCTGGTCGTCGCTCGTCCCGCCGCCGCCGCCGCGCCCTTTGCGCAGCTGCGAAACGAACTCGAACGGGCCCTGGTATAGGCTCCGTGTCTCCCGCACTCGTGTTGCTGATCCGCATCTACCAGCTGACGCTTTCGAAGCTGCTCGGACCGCGTTGCCGGTTCTACCCGAGCTGCTCGCAGTATGCGGCCGAGGCGATCCAGAAGCATGGGGCGATCCGCGGCATCGCACTTGCACTCGCGCGCGTCGCGCGCTGCCACCCGTGGCACCCGGGCGGAGTCGATCTCGTGCCCGATCGCGTGCCCCCAATCGTCGAAAGGTAAACGTTGCACTTTCTCTTCGCCGCGTTCACGAATCCGTTCGCTCACATCCTCGACCCGATCGTCGCCGGCCTCACGACCGTTGTGGCCTACATCAACGCGTTCGTTCCGCCGCACAACCTGGGCTTGAGTCTGGTGATCCTCGCGCTGCTGTTCCGCATCGTCTTCTGGCCGCTCAACGCGCAGCAGTTCAAATCGATGATGGCCATGCAAAAAGTGGCCCCGAAGATCAAAGCGCTGCAGGCCAAGTACAAAAACGATCAGCAGAAACTCCAACAAGAGACGATGGCGCTCTACAAGACCGAAGGCGTCAATCCGCTCGCGGGCTGCTTCCCGCTGTTGCTGCAGTATCCGTTCATCATCAGCGTGCTCTACATGGTGCTGCAGCACAAGCCGCTCTACGCGAGCGTGCACTTCTTGTGGATCGGCTCGACGCTCTCGCAGCACGTTCCGATGATCTTCGGACACGTGCCGTTGCTTGCGCCGGATCTTGCGAGCGCCGACGCCGTGTTGCTCGTGCTCTACGGACTTTCGATGTACGTCAGCATGCGCTACGGTACGATGCCGGCGACGGACCCATCACAAGCGCAGACACAGCGGATGATGTCGTTTCTCTCGCCGCTGCTGCTCTTCGTGTTCGGCTTTCAGTATGCGTGGCCGTCAGCGCTCGTGCTGTACTGGCTCTGCTCGAACATTTTCCAGATGGCACAACAGATTTACATGCTCCGGCGCTTCCACGAGCCGCTTTCGTTCATCGATAGTACGCACGTGATTACCGAAGATGTTCCGCCGGCTGCTGCTCCGGCAGCAGCACTCGCGAGCGGCAACGGTGCTTCGAACAAGCGCAAGAACAAGAAAGGCGCAAAATCCTAGATGCTCTACGAAGACGATTACGAGTACGAAGAACAGCCGGCAAACCTTCGCGACCGGCAAATTCCGGGGAAGACCACGGGCGAACGCACCGGTGGCGGCGGTGGACGCCGCGGTGGCGGCGCCGGCGGCGGTGGACGGCGCGGTGGTGGCGGCGGATACAACGGCGGCGGCGGACGTCGCGGCGGCTACCATCATGCGCCGCACGAGCGTTCGACGCACGCGCTGCCCGACGATGCCAAGCCGGCGCGCGATCTGCTCGCCTCGATCCTCAATCAAATGGGCATGGAGCACGTCGATATCGGTTACATCCCGCGCAAAGAGGGTGAATATCTCGAAGTGACCGGTCCCGATCTCGCGATGTTGATCGGCCGCCACGGGAACACGCTCGAAGCACTCAACCTGATCTTCAACAACGTTATCAACGCCGGCGTGCGCAACAACCGGCGCTACTACACGATCGATGCGGAAGGCTATCGCGCGCGCCGCGCCGATGCGCTCATCGACCTCGCGGTGGCGACGGTGGAGCGCGTACTGCGCGACGGAAAACCGCACAAACTCGAACCGATGCTTCCGTCGGAACGCAAGATCGTGCATCTGGCGATTGCCGACAACCCGGCCGTGCGCACCGAGTCGGAGGGCGAAGAACCCGAACGGTGCGTGGTCATCTTCCCCACCGAATAACGAGGAACGGCGCGTAACCCGCGCCGTTTTTCTTGGTAGCACCGCGTATGCCGTACGAACACAGGCAGCATGCCGCGATCCAACGACTGCGAGCCGCCGTGTGAGCCTCGCCGCATCGTACGAGCATCGACAGCGCCTTGCGGCATGGATCTTCGTCCTCATGGCCTGTGTGGTCGCCATCGAGATTGCCGTCGCGCTCGTGGTACTAGCCGCCGGCCGTTTGGCGGCGATGCCGATCGTTGCGTTTGTCATCTGCCTGGTGATCGTCGTGACGTGGATGGTGTCGGTCATGCGAACGCGCGTCGACGCCCAGGGTATTTGGTGGTCGCTTGCGTGGGGATGGCCGGGAGGACACATCCCCTTTGCGCAGATCGCATCCGTCGAGCCGACGGAGCTCAACTGGCTCGAGCGCGGCAACTCCGGTTTCACCTGGACGATGTGGCACGGCTGGCTGTGGCACGCTGCGGGTGCGCACGCAGTCGAGATCACGACGACGGACGGGACGCTGATTACGCTGGGAACCGACGATCCGCAAGGACTCTTGGCGGCTATCGAACGATTCCGCACAGGTGCGGCGTAACGCTTGCCTCGGGCTGATCCTCCTCGCCCTCGTCACCGCGTGCACGCGCGCGGGCGGGAGCTGGGGCGTGCCCGGCGAGGCGCGCATCGGGTACCTCGGCACGATCTACACGCTCGATCCGCTGATCGCGTTCGGGCAACGGCTGATCGATCTCACGCAACTCTACACGCAGCCGCTGGTCGGCATCGGTCCGGATAGCCGCGCGATTCCAATTCTCTGCACGGTAATACCGAGCGTGCGCAACGGCGGCATCTCGCGCGACGGTCTGACCATCACCTACCATTTGCGCCACGTGCGTTTTGCCGACGGGGTACCGTTCACGTCACGCGACGTCGCGTTCACGTACCGCGCAATTCTGGATCCGCGCAATCCCGTTACGGAAGCCGATCCGTACCGGCGCATCGCGGCGCTCGAAACACCGGATCCGCACACGGTGCGCATTCGGTTGAAGGCGCCGTGGTCGGGAGCGGTCTACGAGCTCTTTGCGGCCAGCGACTACATCTTCGGCATCTTACCAGCGCATGCGTTTGGCGGCGACACCGAGCTTTCCCATGCGACCGCCTGGAATGCGAGACCGTTCGGCACGGGACCCTTTGTCGTGACGCAATGGAACCGCGGCGATTCCGTGGTCTTCGATCCGAATCCCTATGCATGGCAGAGACCGAAACTCCATCGCATCATCGTCAAAATGATCGCCGACGAAAACACGGCGTATATCGATCTACTCGCGCATGCGATCGACTTCACCGATATTACGTACGATCAAGTCGCGCAGGCGAAGAACGAGCCAAGTATCGCGCTGGTGCCGATTCCACGCAACGAGGTCGACAACGTCGAATTGCAAACCGAGCATCTCCCCGATCTTGCGGTGCGCAGGGCGATTGCCTATGCGATCGATCGGGCAACGATCGCCAAGACGATCTACCGCGGCGAGAGCGCGCTTGCAACGACGGAGATTCCGTCGCTTTTCCCGCAGCACGATGCCTCGATCAAGCCGCTTCCCTTCGATCCGGCGCGGGCGCGCGCGTTGCTTGCCGGCCGTCATCTGAGCGCGCGCATCTCGTTCAATCTTTCGGAGAATGTCTATAAGAGCGTTGCGACGCTGGTGCAAGCGAATCTGCGCGCGGTCGGCATCGATGCCACGCTCGACGGTGCGACGCCAAGCCTGCTCTATGCGCCGCCGGCGCAAGGCGGTGTGCTTTACGACGGAAGGTTCGATTTGGAGGTCGGCGGCTGGTACGGTGGGCTCGATCCGGAGGCGTCGGAGCCGTGGCTGTGCGCGAATCGCGCGCCGCACGGACCGAACACCGCACGCTGGTGTGACAAACGATATGACGCCGCGTTTGCCGCGCAACAGCGGATCCTCGATCCGGTCGCCCGCACCAAGCAATTTTGGATCATGCAGCAACGTGTCGCCGCAGGGTTGCCGGTGATCGTGCTCGTCGAGCGCACCGAATTCGAAGCGGTCAATCCGGCGCTACGCGGCTTTGCCCCAAACATGCTCTACAATTTTGGGCAGACGCAAGACTGGTCGCTGCAATGAACGAGACGATCGCGGCGCTTGCGACCCCGCCGGGGCGCGGGGCGATTGCGATCGTGCGCGTCAGCGGGCCGCACACGTTACCGATCGCGCAGCGAATCATCCCGTCGACGCGGTTACAACCGCGGTACGCGCACTATGTGACGATCGTCGACGAACACGGCGTAGCGATCGATCGCGGCGTCGCGATCTTTGCGCCGCAGCCGCACAGTTACACCGGCGAAGATATGCTGGAGTTGCAAGTGCACGGCTCGCCGGTCGTGGTGCGCGAGCTCCTTCGCACGCTGCTCGCCTGCGGCGCACGGCTCGCGGAAGCGGGCGAATTCACGCGCCGCGCGTTCATGCACGGCAAAATGGATCTGCACGCCGCCGCGGCGGTCGCCGACTTGATCGATGCGGAGACGCGCTCGGCCGCGCGTGCGGCGCTCGCGAATCTTGGCGGCGGCCTCGCAAACCAGGTTAGCGCATTGCGCACGCGCCTAGCGACGATCGTCGAAGAGTGCAGCGGTGCGGTCGATTTTCCCGAGGAAGTGCCGGATCCCGATCGCCCACGCGTGCTGCACGAGCTTGACGCGATGGCGGGCGAGCTACAACGTTTGCAACGCGACGGCGAAGTGGGGTGGCTCGTGCGTGAAGGCGTGAACGTGGCGATCGTTGGGCCGCCCAACGCGGGCAAATCCTCGCTGCTCAACGCATTACTCGGGGAAGATCGCGCGCTCGTCTCGGAGATCCCGGGCACAACCCGCGATACGATCGAGGAATCGCTGGTGATCGACGGCGTGCGCGTGCGGCTGGTCGACACTGCCGGCATTCGCGAACATGCCGACCGCTTAGAAGCTGCCGGCATCAAGCGATCGCAGCGAGCGCTCGTATCGGCGCGCATCGCACTGGTCGTGCTCGATGGTTCGGCCCCACTCTCGCGCGAGGCGCGCATCCTGCTCGCCGACACAGCCGATCGCGACCGTGTCGTCTTCTTCAATAAGGCCGATCTCGGCGAGAGCGGTGCGCGTGAGGCCGCGATTACCGACGCAATCAGCGGCAGCGTGTACCAGCCCGGTACGATACGGGCGCTGTGCACGGCGCTGGCGCGCATTGGGTGGGGCGGCGAAGCTCCCGACCTCGAGCGGCCGCATCTCGCATCGGCACGCGAGTTCGGAGCAGTCAACGCCGCGCTGCGCGCGCTCGAGGCGGCGCGTATCACGCTGCGCGAGGGTGCGCCGATCGACTTGATCGTCGGCGATCTGCAGGAAGCCTATGCTGCGCTCGGGCACGTCACCGGAGACGTCGCCGCGGAGGACGTGTTGAGCGGCGTCTTCAGTCGGTTCTGCATCGGGAAATAGGAGGAACGACTATGCTGCATGCGCTCGCGCGAAATTGGTGGGCTCTGCTGATCCGCGGCATCGCGGCCGTGATTTTTGGACTTCTCGCATTCTTTTGGCCGGGGGTCACGGGCTTTGCGCTCGTAATACTCTTCGGCGCCTACGCGTTCGTGGACGGCATCTTCGCGTTGATCTCGGCGGTGCGCGCTGCGGAAGCGCACCAGCGCTGGTGGGCCTTCGCGCTCGAGGGCATCGTCGGACTCGTCATCGCGGCAATCGTCGCGTTCCGGCCGGGTATCGCCGGCCTGGCGCTCTACTTCACGATCGCGATTTGGGCGATTTTGACCGGGATTCTCGAGATCGTAGCCGCGGTGCAAATGCGCAAATTGATCCAGAATGAGTTCTGGCTGATCCTCGGTGGCATACTCTCGATCGTCTTCGGCGTGCTGCTCTACGTCTTTCCGCTGGTCGGAATTCTCACGGTCATCTACCTGATCGGGTTCTACGCGATCCTCTTTGGGATCGTGATGATCGTGTTTTCGTTCCGCCTGCGCGCGGCCGCGACGAGCTAGCGCCCCGGGCCGCCGCCGGGCGTGCCACAATGATAATCTAGCGTGGTGCTGCACGCCTTGATCGTTTGCGTCGTGCTGCGCGTGATCTTGTACGCGAAGCTCTGCTGTGGCACGTCCTTCGACTGCACGGTGATCGTGTACTGACCGGGCTTGAGGTTCGAGAGCGTGAATTTGCCGCGTGAGTCGGTTGACCCGCGCGCGGTACTCGGGCCGGTCGCGTCCACGCGTACGGCCGTCAGCGGTTGGTTCGTCGTTTTGTCGAGCAGCGTGCCCCAAAAGGTCGCGAGGGCAAGCGCAAGCATCGCGAGCGTTTTCACGGCGTCACCGTGATGTGCGTGGTCGCATAGAGTTCTTTCACATCTCCGCTTTTGGTTTCGGCCTGCATGCCGAAGCGGAGATAGCAGGTGCCCGGATGTTGCGCCTTCACATCGAACGACATGGCGCCATTATCGCCTTTCATCTGGTGCAGGTTGCTGACCGCCAGCGTATCGCCCGGCCTGGAGTGCGGGAACGCGCCGCAGGTGGAGCCGGCGAGGCCCGGCCAACTGCCGCGCGACTCGACGTAGATGTACTGGCTTTGGCCGACCTTGAGGGTCACGTTCGTCGGCCTCGCGGTGATGCTCATGATTTGGGCGAGCGCCGGCGCGAGCATCGCCACGGCAAGCGCGCATGCGAAGAACG
>DATJOM010000021.1:0-6097 GCA_035507095.1 Candidatus Acidiferrum sp. | reverse complement strand
AGTTTCGGTGCAGGCCAAGCCGACGACATGACGTCGCGGCTGTTTGCCGCGCTCAAGCACGGAAATCCGCTGGAGCTGATCAAAAAGACCGAGCCTGCGCAGCTGCTGCAATTCATTCAAGACGAGCATCCGCAAACGATTGCACTGATTCTCGTCTACATGCAGCCCGAGCAGGCCGGCGCCGTCCTCTCGGCGCTCCCGCCGGATCTGCAAGCGGAAGTAGCAATGCGTATTGCGATTCTGCAGAAGACCGCGCCGGAAGTGCTCGAGCAACTCGACGAACTGCTCGGACGCCGGCTGCTCGTCAGCGGCGCGGATTTTGCGAAGGCCGGTGGCGTCCAGTCGCTTGCCAACGTCATGAATTTCGTCGATCGCGAAACCGAGAAGAACATCCTCGACGGCCTTGCCAAGCGCGATCCAGAGCTTGCGCAAGAAGTCAAGAACCTGCTATTCGTCTTCGAGGATATCATCAATCTCGACGACCGTTCGATTCAACGCGTACTCAAAGAGGTCGACGGCAAAGACCTTGCCCTTGCGCTCAAGGTCGCAAACGACGATCTGCTTGCGCGCGTCTACAAAAACATGTCCTCGCGCGCATCCGCGATGCTCAAAGAGGAGATCGAACTGCTCGGACCGACGCGCATGCGCGACGTCGGCAAGGCGCAGCAACAAATTGTCGACGTCATCCGAACGTTAGAGGAGAACGGGCAAATCGTCATCGCGCGCGGCGCGAAGGACGAACGTCTCGTCTAGCGCGTGGGCAAAATAGTTAAATCAGCGCGTTTCGTCGACGCTAAATACGTCGTCGAGGTCCCGCGCGCGCAGTTGCCTATCGAGACCGAGCCGCTTCGGGACGCAGATGAGCATCCGACGGTTCGGGTTACCGCCCCCTCGACCAACGGCCACTCCGATCGGATCACGTTGCCTCCCGTGCAGCCGTCGGTAAATTGGGAGCAATTGCGCAGCGACGCGGAAGCAATCGTCGATCGCGCTGCAGGCGACGCCGAGAATCTGATTCACCAGGCGGAGCGGACAGCACTGGATCTGGTCGCAGCCGCGCAAGCGCGCATCGCCGCGCTCGAAGGAAACGCGCGCGAGTCGGGGCACGAGCAAGGCTACGCTGCGGGCAAGACTGCCGCCGAAGATGAGCTCGCGCCGGCTATTACCACGATTCGGGAACTTATCGAGAGCGTACGCGCCCAACGCGGCGCGGTCATCGCGGCCGCGGAACCCGAGCTCGCCAAGTTGGCAATGGCGATCGCGGAGCGTGTCGTGCACGCTGAATTGCAGACAAATCAAAACATAATCGTCGAGAACGTGCGACAGGCGCTAACGCGTCTCGTGAGCCACGAGGTAGTGACGCTGCGCGTCAACCCCGTCGATCTCGACACGATTCGCCATCATCGCGACGAGATTGTGGCGGCGGGCGACGTTGAACATCTGCGCATCGTAGAAGATCAACGCGTCGATAGAGGCGGCGTGGTCGTCGAGACCGACGCCGGTACGATCGACTCGAAGATTTCAACGCAATTGCACGAAGCACGCCGTGCGATCTTGAGCGACGATGACATCGCGCTCGGTGAGGCGGAGGTCATTGCATCTCCCGCCCAAGCCAGCTAGCGAGAGCGCAGATGGAAGCCCAGGTTTTTTCCGCCGAGCCATATCTCGAGGCGTTACGCGGCGCCGATTTGGTACGGCAGTACGGCAAAGTGCGGCAAGTGATCGGCGTCGTGATCGAGAGCCTCGGCCCGAACATGGCGGTCGGCGAGACGTGCTCGATCTCCTATAAACGTACCGCCGAACCGGTGCTCGCCGAAGTCGTTGGCTTCCGCGACAACAAAGTGCTGATCATGCCGCTGGGCGAGCTGATGGGCATCGGCGCAGGGAGCGACGTCGTCGCGCACGGCGCGCCGCTCGAAATCGGCGTGACCGATCATCTTCTCGGACGGGTGCTTGGGGGGCTCGGCCGCCCAATCGACGGCAAGGGCACGATCGTCGCCGAAAATCGCGCGGTCGTCACGGCCGCACCGCCGCCGCCGCTCTCGCGCAAGCGCGTCACCGAACCGCTCTCGCTCGGCATTCGGGCAATCGACGGCATGTTGACGTGTGGCAAAGGTCAACGCGTCGGCATCTTTGCCGGTTCGGGTGTCGGCAAGTCGACGATTCTCGGCATGATCGCACGCAACACCGCGGCCGACGTCAATGTGATCGCGCTGGTCGGGGAACGCGGCAAGGAAGTACGCGACTTCATCGAGCGCGATTTGGGCGAGGAAGGCCTGCGTCGCAGCGTCGTCGTCGTCTCGACCAGCGATCAGCCGGCTCTCGTACGTATCAAAGCCGCCTTCGTGGCAATGACGATCGCCGAATACTTCCGCGATCAGGGTCTCGACGTAATGTTCATGATGGACTCCGTAACGCGATTTGCAATGGCGCAGCGCGAAGTCGGGCTCGCGATCGGCGAACCGACGACGACGCGTGGATATACACCGTCGGTCTTCGCACTGCTTCCGAAGCTGCTCGAACGCGCAGGTACGTCGCAGCGCGGGACGATCACGGGACTCTTTGCGGTGCTCGTCGACGGTGACGATATGATGGAGCCGGTCGCCGATGCGGTGCGCTCGATTCTGGATGGCCACATCGTGCTCGCGCGTCAGCTCGCGGCGGCGAATCACTATCCGGCAATCGACGTATTGCAGAGCGTCAGCCGCGTCATGCCTGACGTGGTCGACGCCAATCAGTATTCGGCCGCCTCTGCGGTACGCGACGTCCTAGCGACCTACAAGGATGCCGAGGATCTGATCAATATCGGCGCTTACGTGCCGGGCAGCAATCCTCGCGTCGACTTCGCGATCTCGAAGATCGAGGGGGTCCGACACTTCTTGCGCCAAGGTATTTATGAAACCAGCTCTTACGAGCAGACGCTCGCGAAGTTGATGAGTGTCACGTGAAGAGGTTCTCGTTTCCCTTGCAACCGGTCCTCGATCACCGTAAGCGCATCGAAGATGAGAAGCAGCTCGTCGTCGCCCAGCGCAAGCGCGCGCTCGACGAGGCCGAACGCGAACTTACCCGGCTCAACGACGAGTTTCGCCTTCATGCGGCGATGCTACGTGACAAGCATAAGAAACTTGAAACGCGCGAACTGCAGAGCATCTACGCGCATCTCCAGTTTCTGGATCGCTGCATCGTGGCGCAGATTCGGATCGTCGCGGAGCGCCGCGTGGCGCTCGATCGTGCGCGGGCGGAACTGCTCGAGGCCAGCAAAGAGAAGAAGGTTGTCGAGAAGCTGAAAGAACGCCGTCGCGAGACTTTTGTGTTGGAGGAGCAGCGCGTCGAGCAGAAGGAGCTCGACGACAATAACGCCCGCCGGTTCGGCCGGGCGCACGTAGGAGGTACGCCGTGATCGTCACTCGCCGGCGGCGCAAGCCGTTTCCCTGGAAGCGCTTGATTCTGCCCGTGATCGCCATTGCGTTGGTGGTCTTTGCCTTTGTTTGGGCGCCGTCGCGCAGCGTGATCACCGGTGGTCCGTTGCAGCCGCTCATGCAAAACATGGGTGCGCGCTTCAATACGATCGCTGCGCCATTCCACTTCGCGGCCCAGAATCAGTTGATTACCGACCGCAATAGGCAGATCGCCCAATTGCAAACGCAGATCAGTGACCTCCAGAATAAGAGTGCGGCAAAAGATAAACAGATTAGTTCGCTCAACGCACAGATCAGTCAACTGCAGACGCAGGCGGCGAATTCGCGCGGTACAACGGCGGCTGCGCCGAGTGCCGCGCCGGCCGCGGGCGGAAGCAATACGCTCGCGCAGAGCAGCGGTGGCGATCTTTCCTCGGGCGCAACACAGGACATGCGCCGCACCGCGCAAGTGTGGGCGAACATGGACCCGTCCAATGCGGCCAAGGTGATCCAGCGTTTGCCCATTCCGTACGTTGCGCGTGTGCTTGCGCTGATGTCGCCGGATGATGCGGGCGCGATTCTCGATGCGGCGCCGGCGGCGTTCGTGGCGCAAGTCACGCAGGAGAATCCCCAGCTCAAGCGGTAACGCGGCGTCTTGATCGTCCGCACACGCACGCTTCCGGCCGACGTGCTCTCACCGATCGGCGCGTATCTCGCGCTCGCGACCGCCGGTGCGTCGTGTTTGCTCGAAAGCGTCGAACACGGTGGACGGCTCTCGCGCTACTCGTTCGTCGGCCTGGACTATCTTGCGGTGGAGTCGTTCGATGCGACGCCGGATCTCCTGGATCGGGTCCGTGCACTTGTCGCTGCGCAACGACCGGCGGATGACGCAAACGGCTGGGGTGGTGCGCTCGTCGCCTTTGCGTATGACGCCGCCCGGCCCTTCGCGCGTTTATCGCCGCGCGTCCAAGACGCGCCGGCTATGCCTGCCGCGTACGTGGCAATCCCGGCGACCTGGTTGATCTTCGACCACCTCACGCACTCGCTGATACTCTGGGGCTGCGGCGCGAGCGCGGCCGAGGTCGACACGCGACTCGACGGCTACGTTGCGCGTCTCGAGTCGCAAGCGCCGCAGTTTGCGCGTCCGGTCCGCGCGGCAGCTCGGCCGCACGCGTCGATGGATCGCGCGTCATATCTCGAGAAAGTGGCCCGCGTGAAACGCCACATCTACGATGGCGACGTCTATCAGTTGCAGCTCGGGATTCGCTTCGACGCACCGCTCGAAGGCGATCCGTTCGACCTGTATCGCGCGCTGCGGCGACGCAATCCCTCGCCGTATATGTTTTACGTCGATGGTCCGTTCGGAACGATCTTAGGTGCGTCACCGGAATTTTTGGTTCGGCTCGAAGGGCGCAGGGCACGCATTCGTCCACTCGCCGGAACCCGCTCGCGTGGCGCAGATGATGAAGAAGATGCACGGATCGCACGCGAGCTGCTCGCCAACGAAAAAGAGCGCGCCGAGCACGTGATGCTGGTCGATCTCGGCCGCAACGATTTAGGCATGGTTTGCGAGTATGGCTCGGTCGCCGTGGACGAGCTCTTGCAGATCGAGCGCTACAGCCACGTGATGCACATCGTCTCCGATTTGGTCGGCACCCTGCGTCCGGGATGCGATGGGCTCGATTTGTTCCGCGCCGGCTTTCCGGCCGGTACCGTGACCGGTACCCCGAAGGTACGCGCGATGCAGCTGATCGATGAACTCGAACCCGTCACGCGCGGCTTCTACGCCGGGAGCGTTGGCCGCTGGTCGTTCGGCGGTGACTTCGATTCGTGCATTACGCTGCGCAGCATGCACGTCCAGAACGGTCGCGTCTATTGGCAGGCTTCGGCCGGCATCGTCGCCGACAGCGACCCCGAAGCGGAGTACGACGAGGTGCTGCACAAGACCGGGATTGCCCGCGAGATGCTAGGAGTTCAGGCGTAGTCGAAGATGCTGATCGCTCTTGGCCTTCTGGTGCTTGGCGTGTGGGGTACGCACACCACGATGCGTCGGTACGTGCTGTCGGTCGCGTCGCCAGGAGCCCAGGCGGCCCTTCGTCGTGCGTACGACAACTGGCAATTTCCGATCTATTTTTGTTTTTTCGTCGCCAGCGCTCTTATATATATTGCGCCGCAATATTGGGTTCCGATCGCGGCGACCGTGGGATTCGCTAGCCAGGCCATTATGGGCGCAATCGCCCACGGCTATGAGGCGGCGTGGTTCGGCGGGCGGCCGGCAATGCAGCACGTGCGCAACAGCGCCATCAGCTATCTGATCGTGATGGGGCTGGGGCTCTACATTGCTGTTTCGAAGTACAATCAAGGCCGGCTTCCTGCTAATCAGGTGTCGCCGTCGATGGTCATCCTCGCCGTGCTCGTCGTGATCGCAATCGGCGCCGCGTACCTGCGCACACCGAGCAAATGAGGAACGAACCCTAACAGATAAGGCAGATGCCATGACCGACGTCCTCTTCGTCGATAACTACGACAGCTTCACCTACAACGTGGTGCATTTGCTTGCCGCGCAGGGTGCGCCCGCCGACGTGATCATGAACGACGACCCACGTCTCGAGCCGGCGCTCTTGGATCGCTATGAACTGCTTGTCATCGGGCCTGGACCGGGCAACCCGTCAGAACAGCCCCGGATGATGCAGGTGCTG
>DATJOM010000020.1:0-6760 GCA_035507095.1 Candidatus Acidiferrum sp. | reverse complement strand
GAGCGCAAGCGCTTCATCGAGGGAACGGGGTTGGAGTACCTGTTGCCACCACATGGAACGCCCTCTTTTTCCGCACACGCGCAAGGATGCCATCCTTATACGTCGGTATTGTGCGCTTATGCGCGACATGATCGGCTACGGCGCGAACCCGCCCGACCCCAAATGGCCTGGCGGTGCGCGCCTTGCGCTCCAGATCGTGATGAACTACGAGGAGGGATCGGAGTATTCGATTCCTGACGGTGACGGCGTCTCAGAGACCTACCTTTCTGAGGTGCCGGGCGCGAGCTTGGGACCCGGCAAGCGCGATCTGATCGTCGAGTCGATCTACGAATACGGCAGCCGCGCCGGCTTCTGGCGCCTTATGCGAATCTTTGCCGAGCGGAAACTGCAAATTACCGTTTTTGGTGCGGCGCTCGCACTCGAGCGCAATCCGCAGGCCGCACGCGCGATTCGCGACGCCGGCTATGAAGTTTGTTCGCACGGCTATCGGTGGGTCGGTTTTCAGAACATGGATGAAGCACAAGAGCGCGAGGAGATGCGCAAAGCGGTCGCGTCGCTCGAGCGCACGATGGGCGAACGCCCGTATGGGTGGTATTGCCGCTATGCGCCAAGTGAGAACACGCGCCGGCTCGTCGTCGAAGAGGGCGGTTTTCTCTACGACGCCGACGCGTACAACGACGATCTGCCGTATTGGGTAAAGGTCGGCGCGAAAGATCATCTGGTGATTCCCTACACGCTCGACGTGAACGACATGAAGTTTGCAGTGGCACCCGGCTTTACGTCGCCATCGGGCTATTTCGACTACATGCGCGACGCGTTCGACGTACTCTACCGTGAAGGCGCGACGCAACCGAAGATGATGTCGATCGGACTGCATACGCGCTTGGCCGGACGCCCGGGTCGCGCGGCGACGCTCGAACGTTTTCTCGACTACGTGCTCGAACACGACGATGTGTGGATTTGCCGGCGCGTCGACATCGCGCGTCACTGGATTGCGAACCACAAACCGTGAACGTTGTCGAAAAGCTTGATGCGCTGCGCGTCCTCGGTGCCTACGATGGTGGGATCGACCGCGCGTTGCTCACGCCGCAAGAGCGCGCCGCGCGCGAACTGTTCGCGCAGTGGGCGCGCGCAAGTGGCTTTGCGCTCACCCAAGATCGGGTCGGCAACCTCTTTGCGCGGCGCGACGGCACGCGCGCGGATTACAAGCCGATCCTGATCGGTTCGCATCTCGACACGGTGCCGACCGGCGGCGCGTACGACGGTGCATACGGTGTGGCAGCGGCACTGTGCGCGCTCGAATTGCTGGCCGCGCGCAACCTGCGCACCGCGCATCCGCTCGAGGCCGTTGCGTGGGCGGGCGAGGAAGGGAGTCGCTTTCCGCTCGGGTGTTTGGGCAGCTCGGTCTTCGCCGGTTTATCCGACGAAGCGACGGTGCGTGCGCTGGTCGGCAACGACGGCGTCACGTACGCCGAAGCACTTGCGTCGCCCGACGGCGGTTTGCTTGACGACGTGCCGGTGCGCGAAGATCGGGACGTTGCGGCGTATCTGGAGCTGCACGTCGAACAAGGTCCGGTGCTCGAGCAGCTCGGACTATCGCTTGGGATCGTGACGGCGATTGCGGCGCAGCGGCGTTTGCGCGCAACGGTACACGGACGTAGCGGGCACGCCGGCACGGTGCCGATGACCATGCGCGCGGATGCGCTATGCGCCGCAGCGGAGCTCGTGCTCGCATTCGAGGCCGCCGCGCGCGACGTCGGCGACGCGGTTGCGACCGTGGGTCGCATGGTCGTCGAGCCCAACGGTACGAACGTCATCCCCGCGCAGGTGACGTTTTCGCTCGATCTCCGCTCGCCCGACGAGAAAAAACTCGATGAGATCTCTGGCCAAATGCACCGTGCGATCGGCCGCGTGGAATCGCAGCGCGGCGTGCGCGTCGAAATCGAGATGCTTGAGAAGCGCAGCGCAACGCCAATGACGCCCGCGCTGCGCGAAGCCATTGCGCGTGCGCTCGACGGACTCGGCGAGAAACACGCCGATCTTGCGAGCGGCGCAGGGCACGACGCAATGTGCCTGGGCACAATCGTACCGACCGCGATGATCTTCGTGCCGAGCATCGGCGGTGAAAGTCACGTGCGCGAGGAACGCACGGCAGATCGCGATGTAGTGCTCGGGGTCGAAGCGCTTGCCGCTGCGATCGTTGAAGTCGATAAGACACTTGCTTGAAGGACAAGAACATGCGTTTCTTTATTTGCGGTTCGGCGTTGACCGGACAACCCGATCACCCGAATCTCGGCGAGGCGAAGCTGCTCGGTCCCGCGCGCACCGCGCGGAAGTACCGCCTGCACGCGGTCAAAGATGGCTGGCATCCCGGCATTTACGAAGTGCCGAGCGGCGGCATCTCAATTCTCGGTGAATTGTACGAATTGACGCCCGAACAACACGCGACATTGATGGCCGGTGAACCGCCCGACATGTATCAAGTCACGATTGAAATGGACGATGGTTCGAGCGCGGAAGCGATGCTCTATCCGCGCGAGCTCATCGAAAAGCACGGGTATCCCGATATCTCACACTTTGGCGGCTGGGCCGCATATAAAGCAAGGTCATCCTGAGCTTTCGAAGGACTAGCTCCCGCGGTACGTAGCGTACCCGTACGGCGAGAGGAGCAGCGGCACGTGATAATGCCCGTCTTCGACGATCATGAAGCGTATCGGAATCTCGTCATACAGCGACGGCGTTTGCAGCGTTTCGAAATAGCTGCGCACAAAGAACCGTAGTTCGTAGACGCCACGCACGAGCGTGCCGCCAAAACTGGTCGCGATCCGTCCGTCAACGTCGGTCATGCCGCGACCGAGCTCGCGTGGGTGCCCACCGAGGTGCCACAAGGTCACGTCGATGCCGGTGGCCGGCGCGCCGCGCGCGGTGTCGAGAACGTGGGTACTCAATGAAGCCATATCAGATCTTTGCTCCTTGATCGATCCATGCGCCGACGAGCGTGCGTTCCGCGTCGGTCATGTGGGTAACGTTTCCGAGCGGCATCGCGTGCGACTGCACCGCCTGCGCATCGACGCGCGTGGCGTTCTGGGCGATGTGTCCGGGTGTGTCGAGCAGCACGCCGTCGGGTGCTGCGGCGAAACCGGGTTGGGTTGGATGCGCAGCATGGCAGACCGCGCAACGCTGCGCGAAGATCGGCTGCACCTGCGCGAACGCGACCGGTGCGGCGTTCGCAGCGCCGCGCGGCGCGAGTGCAATCGCGGTCGCCGCGATCACGATCGCTGCGGCAGCCGGGAGCGCCCACACGATGCGCGCCTTGTGCGTGAGCACGAAGAAATAGCGAACCAGCACGCCCGCCATAGCGATGGCGATCAGGACGAGCCAGCCGTAGGGCCCGGAATACGTCATCGGATAGTGATAGCTCAGCATCAGAAAAAGCGCGGGCAACGTCAGATAGGTGTTGTGCACCGAGCGCATCTTGCCAAGCTGCCCGGGGCGCGGATCGACGTGTTGCCCGGCGCGAATCTGCGCGAGCATGCGGCGCTGTCCCGGAATGATCACGAAGAAGACGTTCGCAACCATGATCGTGCCGATGATTGCGCCGACGTGCAAGAACGCTGCGCGACCGCTGAAGATGTGGTACAGCGCCCACGATGTAACGACGAGGAACACCGCAACGCTCAGCGCGAGCACACGTGGCTGGCGCTCGAACAAGCGACACAAACCATCGTAGATGAACCACCCGAGGAGCAAGGATGCGATGCTGATCGCGATCGCCGTCCCCGGTGTGAGCGCCATCACGCTTGGATCGATCAGAAACGAACGTGCACCAACCCAATACACCAGCGCCATCAGCGCGATGCCGGAGAGCCACGTCGTGTAGGCTTCCCACTTGAACCAGTGCAGGTGCTCGGTGAGCGGTTCGTGCCGTGGACCGGTCAGATATTTCTGATTGTGATAGAAGCCGCCGCCATGCACCGACCACAACTCGCCGAACACGCCGTCCTCGACGTCTTCACGCTTGACCGGCGCAACCAAATGATTGTCGAGCCACACGAAGTAGAAGGACGCGCCGATCCACGAGATGCCCGCCACGAAGTGAAACCAACGCGCAACCAAATCGAGCCAGCTGAGGACGTACGCGTTCATTCGGTGTCGTGCACCAGATCGTGCAGACGCAGCCGCGCAATCGCTGCGATCTCGTGCAGCGCGGTCGCGATCTCGACGTCCCGCGGCTGTTGCACTCGTTGCGCCATCGCTTCCAAAATCGAGTCCTTCGTTTGGTGGCGCACGCAGATCACGAACGGAAAGCCGAAGCGCGCGCGATAGGTTGCGTTGAGCCGGTCGAAGCGGGCGCGCTCGTCGTCGCTCAACGCGTCGAGCCCGGCGCCGGCCTGTTCGGCCTGCGATGCGGGCGTCAAGCGCCCCTCACGCGCCAGGCGTCCGGCCAAATCGGGATGGGCCGCGATTAGTGCGGTCTGGCGCTCCTCGCCCGCGCCGCGCAGCTCGGCGGCCAGGGCCGACTCCAGGGCGTGCAAGTTGGCGAATGGCCGCATGCCGGCGACCGCTCGCGCGACCCATGGCGAGTGCTCGAAAACCGGCCCGATGGTCGCCGTGAAGGCGTCCTCATCGAGCGCATTGAGCGCAGCGAGCGTCATCGGGCGGCGTTTTCGGCTCTCACCGGCCTCTAACCCCGCTTGCCACGCGCCTTCAAGCCTCCGCCCTAGTCTAAGAGCGGAGGAACTTATCGTGGCAACTACAGCGGAACCGGTCGTGAGGGTCGAGGGCCTGCGCAAAGTCTACGCGCTCGGCGAGAGCCAGGTCGTCGCGCTGGCAGGCATCGATCTCGAGATTCGCGCCGGCGAATTCGTCGCCGTCATGGGTCCGTCGGGTTCGGGCAAATCGACGTTCATGCAGATCAGCGGATTGCTCGACAATCCGACTGCCGGCAACTATTACTTCGAAGGCACCGACGTCTCGCATCTCGATGCCGATGCGCGCGCCGACATTCGCAGCCGGCGTCTCGGCTTTGTGTTTCAATCCTACAACTTGCTCCCGCGCACGAGCGCGCTCGAAAACGTCGAGCTGCCGATGGTGTACGCAGGCGTGCCCGCGGCGCAACGCGCGCAGATCGCGCACGAGATGATGGAGATCGTCGGCGTCGATCATCTCGCCCAACATCATCCCAATCAGATGTCGGGCGGTCAGCAGCAACGCGTGGCAATCGCCCGTTCGCTGGTCAACAATCCGGGACTCATCCTCGCCGATGAGCCGACCGGCGCGCTCGATACGAAAACCAGCGAAGACGTGATGCGGATCTTCAAAGAACTCAACGAGCGTTCCGGCATCACGATCATGCTCGTCACGCACGAGCCGGATATCGCCGCGCACGCGAAACGCATTGTCACCTTCCGCGACGGGCGCGTGGTGAGTGACGCATTACGAGAGGAGCGCGCAGCATAATGTCGGACTTCAAAGGTATTCTGCGCCTGGCATTACAAGCGCTGGTGCGCAACAAAGTTCGTTCGATGCTGACGATGCTCGGCATCGTGATCGGTGTCGCTGCGGTCATTGTGACCGTCGCGATCGGCAGCGGCGCGCGCGTGTCGGTGCGGCAAAGCATCAACTCGCTCGGCTCGAATCTGATCGTTGTGCAACCGGGAAGCGTCACGAGCTCCGGCGCACGCGGCGGCTTCGGCACCGCGTCGACACTGACACCCGCCGACGGGATGGCCATTGCACAGCTCCCTGGCGTCTCGGCCGTTTCGCCGGCGGTGACAGTGCGCGCGCAAGTCGTTGCCGGTGGTAACAACTGGCAAACGACCGTCACCGGCGTCGCGCCCACGTACACGATCATTCGTTCGTGGCCGATGGCCAGCGGCACGTTCTTCACCGAAAACGACGTCAACGACGCGGCCAAGGTCGCGGTACTCGGACAGACCGATGTCTCGGAACTCTTCCCGGGTGGCCAAAATCCGATCGGGCAAACGATTCTGATCAAGGGTGTGCCGTTCACCGTCGTCGGAACGCTCACGCCGCTCGGCCAGAGCAGCCTCGGCACCGATCAAGACGACACCGTGCTCATTCCTTATACGTCGGCGATGCAACGGCTCACCGGCCAAACGACGGTCAGTCAGTTGATGGTCTCGGCGACAACCTCCGACCAAATCGCAGCGGTCCAAACCGAAACGACGACGTTACTCGAACAGCGTCATGCGATCGCCGCCGGCCAACCCGACGACTTCCAAGTGCGCAATCTGCAATCGATTGCGTCGGCGGCATCGTCAACCGGCGCGGTGATGGAGTTCTTGCTCGCCGGCGTCGCCGCAGTCTCGCTGATCGTCGGTGGTATCGGCATCATGAACATCATGATGGTCTCGGTCACCGAGCGCACGCGTGAGATCGGCTTGCGCATGTCGGTCGGTGCGCGCGGTGCAACGATTCTGCGCCAATTCCTCACCGAGTCGACGGTGCTCGCCGCAGCCGGCGGCGTGGTCGGCGTCGTGTGCGGGTTCATCGGCACGTTCGTCGTGGCCGCACTCGCGAAGTGGCCCACGCAGATTCCGATCGAGTGGGTCGTGTTCTCGGTCGCCTTCTCGGCGCTCGTCGGGATCTTCTTCGGGTACTACCCGGCGAAGAAAGCGGCGGGTCTCAACCCCATCGAAGCGTTGCGCTTCGAATAAAGAAGGTCGGGGCGCTGGCAGGCGCTCACGATCCGCGGGCTCCAGCTCTCCTGTTCCTCCGCTGGAGCCCGCCCTTGACA
>DATJOM010000019.1:0-32264 GCA_035507095.1 Candidatus Acidiferrum sp. | reverse complement strand
TCGGGCTGACTGGATTCGAACCAGCGACCTCTTGACCCCCAGTCAAGCGCGCTAACCAAGCTGCGCTACAGCCCGATGGGTGCCGGAGAACCCTCGTTCAACCGGCAGCATTATTTACTTGCGCTTCGCGCTCTTTCTCTTCGCCGACTTCGTACCACTCGAGCGTCCGCCACCCACGGCATCTTTTAGTGACTTGCCCGCGACGAACGCAGGGACTTTGCGCGCAGCAATCTTGATCTTCTCACCCGTCTTTGGATTGCGTCCTTCGCGTGCCTTACGGCTGCGAACAACAAAGCTGCCGAACGGCGTCAACGCAACACGGTCGCCCTTCTGCAGCGCCGTCTTGATCTCTTCAAGGATCAAGTCGACGACTTCACCGGCTTGGCGCTTGGAGAGCTCCACTTCACCGGCGACAGCATCAATCAGATCGGCTTTCGTCAAACTCGACATCTCCTATTGGGCGGACCAGCCGCCAGGCTGTGGGATATACGCACGGGACTTAACCGCTCCTTTATTTTTCGGCAGTTTGCGCGAGAAAACGCAACGCCAGAACGTACGACGCCGGGCCAAAGCCCGACATGCTTCCCACACAAGCTGCGGCGGTTACACTCGTGCGTCGATGCGCCTCGCGCGCGGCGATATTTGAAAGGTGTACCTCGACGATTGGAATCGCTACAGCTGCGATCGCATCAGCGATCGCATACGAATAGTGTGAGAATGCTCCGGGGTTGATCACGATGCCGTCATAGCGCGAACGTGCGTCGTGAATCGCCGTGATGATCTCGCCCTCACCGTTATATTGCGCGCAGTCGACGCTCACGCCTAAATCGCGTGCAGCGGTTGCAATGAACTCGTTGATCTCGGGCAGCGTCATGCGGCCGTAGATCTCGGGTTGACGATCGCCGAGCAAATTCAGATTCGGCCCATGTATGATGAGGACGCGCATGTGGTTAGCTTCTCAGGAGGAAATGCCGTGGCCTTCGGCACAGGAGCGCAGACCATGCCCGACCTCATCGTCAGCGCGTCAGCGCCGCAAGCCGGTATCGCCATCGCCGCAGCCATTACGACCGATCTCGTCGCCGAGATTCGCAGCCGCCACGACCTCTCGCCGCTCGTCACCGCAGCCGTTGGCCGGCTGACCACCGGCGCTGCGCTCTTCGGGGTGGCGCTCAAAGGGCGCGAGCGGATCACGCTGCAGATGTCCGGCAACGGTCCTGCCGGATCGATCGCCGCCGATGCTTGGCTGCTCGAACCCGATGTACTGGGCGCGCGTGGCTACGCGCAACATCCGCGTGCCGATCTGCCACTCAACACCAAGGGCAAATTTGACGTCGCGGGCGCGATCGGCACGGGCTCGTTGCAGGTCACGAAATCCTACGATGTGGGTCAACCGTACGTCGGGGTCGTGCCGCTGTACTCCGGTGAAGTCGCGGAAGATATCGCCGCATACCTCGTCAATTCCGAGCAAATACCCAGCGTTGTCGCCCTCGGCGTGCTCGCCGACCCCGATGGCGTGCGCGCGTCGGGGGGCGTCCTCGCACAGGTGCTTCCGGGCGCCGACGAGCGCGCAATCGCCGCGCTGGAAGAACGCGCCCTAGCAATGCCGCCGATCACCACATTGATCAGCGAAGGCGCCGATGCGCATGAAATCCTCAATGCGCTCGCCGGACCGATCGAACTGCGCTCGCATCGCACGCTCGACCTGCGCTTTGCCTGCACGTGCACGCGTGAGAAGGTTGAAACGGCGTTATTGAGCATGGGAGCGCAAGAGTTGCGCGCGCTCGCGTCCGAACGTTCCGAGTCCGAAGCGTCGTGCGAGTTCTGTAAGAAACGCTACATCTTTACCGCCGAGGAGTTGCGGCAACTCGCCGAACGCCCGGCTTAGAGGCCGGACTCGAAAAGCGCGACGACGTTCTTCGGCGTGCGATAGGGCTCGATGCGCTGCCAGAACGCTTCGCGGATCGCCGCGCCGTCGTTGTAGTACCACCATCCGCACTCACACCGAATCGGGCGCGCACCCGGTTGCGGGTACGCATAGACGCGCTTGCAGCGCTTACAGACGTATTGCTTTTCAGCCATAACCTTTCTTCCTAAGGAACGATGCGAGCGAATCTGCGCGAACCAACGGAGAGCACCGCAGGGCCCGTGGCCGACCATGTCGCACGCGGATCGTCCACGACTATACCATCCACCTTGACGCCGCTCCCCGAGATAAGTCGCTCGGCCGCGCGGCGGCTTTCAGCGAAGCCGGCACGCACCAGCACGTCGGCGACCCGGCGGGCATCGCCCAGCGTTACCTCCGGGAGCGCCTCCTGCGGAATCTCCTTGCGCTGTACGGTGCGTTCGAAGTAGTCGCGAGCAACGGCCGCGGCGGCGTCACCGTGGTAGCGCGCTACGATCGACTCCGCGAGTTTTTTCTTCGCATCGATCGGCGTTACACTCTTTTGAAATTGCTCAACCTGCGATTGACTCCAAAACGCGGCAAGGCGCGCGTACGTCGGCATCAACTCATCCGGCATCGACATCAGCTTGCCGAACTGCGTCTGCGCATCTTCGGTTATGCCGACGTAGTTGTTGAGCGATTTGCTCATCTTCTTCTCGCCGTCGAGTCCGACGAGCAATGGGACCGTCGCGCAGATCTGGGGAAGCTGTCCATATTCTCGTTGAAACTGCCGTCCCAACAACAAGTTGAAGAGCTGGTCGGTGCCACCAAGCTCGATATCGGCTTCGATCGCAATCGAGTCGTAAGCCTGTGCGACCGGGTAGAGAAACTCGTGCAACGAAATCGGCGTCCCGTCGCTGTAGCGTTTGTGAAAATCGTTGCGCTCGAGCATTTGCGCCACGGTCACGTGCGAAACGAGCTTCACTACGTCGGCAAATGTTAGTTTTGCAAGCCATTGCGAGTTGTAGCGAACTTTGATCCGCTCCAGATCCAGCACTTTACCGGCCTGGTCCCGGTACGTCTGCATGTTCGCTTCGATCTGTTCCGGCGAGAGCGGCGGGCGCATCGCATTACGCCCGCTCGGATCGCCGATGCTCGCCGTAAAATCGCCGATGATCAGTGTTACCTCGTGCCCGGCTTCGGCGAAGCGCTGCAACTTCTGTAGCACGACCATGAACCCGAGATGGAGATCCGGGCTCGTCGGATCGATGCCCAACTTCACACGAAGCGGCCGCCCGAGCTTCAGACGCGCACGAAAGTCTTCGACGGTTTCGATGTGTTCGAAACCGTCGAGCAGGTACTCAACGTCGGAAAAGTGCGCGGCGGTCACGCGAGTTCTATTATCGTCACGCCGCCTGAGCCCTCGTCCTCTCGGCCGTAGCGCAGGCTCTTGACCGCCGGATGCGTACGAAGGTACTCCTGCAGCCCGCGACCCAGCATGCCGGTACCTTTACCGTGAATGAGTCGCAGCGGGGAATTTCCTGCGAGTGCCGCCTCGTCGATCCACCGCTCCACCAGCGGCTCGGCTTCGACAAAACGCTTGCCGCGCACGTCGAGTTCGCCCATCGTGCGCGCGGCGGCGTCCATGCTGGATTCGGCAGCGCCGAATCTATGGCGTTCGGCCTGCGGCCGATCCGCGGATTTCCGGCGTTGCTGATCGCTTCGCCGTTCGACGTCGCTCTTTTGTACGACGGTTTTCATCGGCCCGATTGCGATGAGCACGGTGTCGCCGTAATCTTCGACGACCGTGCCGTCGGTGCGCAGCGTGCGTATGTGGACGCGCTCGTTCGGGTCGAGCGCAGTCTTCTCAGCCGGCTTCTCGGCGGGCTGTTCGGTCGCGCCGAGTTCACGTCGCAACTCGTCCGCGCTCTTACCGAGCAGGGCGGCGTGCGACGCCGTTACCTTCGGGCGACTGGCTTGGCTCGCGGCGGCACGGCGTTGTAATTCGGCCATGAACTCGCGCAGACTCTGCTGCATACGCTCTTCAGCGCGGTCGGCGAAGGTACGGCGCTCGTTTTCAAAGAGCGCGCGCTCGTGCGCAAGCGTTCCGCGCTCGCGTTCGGCCGCCAAACGCTGCGCGCGCAGCGTATCGCGTTCCGACTGCAACTCGGCCGTGCGCAACGAGAGCTCGGCCAACGCCGACTCGTAGTCGCGCTCGCGTGAGTCTAGCAGCGCCTGCGCGCGTTCGACCACGTCCCGCGTTATGCCAAGTGAGCGCGCGAGCGGAAACGCAAGCGACTGCCCCGGAGCGCCGACGTCGAGCGCGAACGTCGGCGCGAATGTGTGCGGATCGAAGCGCACGCTCGCGTTCGCAACGCCGGACGCTCCGCTGGCAAAAAGCTTCAGTTCGGTCGCATGTGTTGTCACCACCCCGCAGGCGTGCACCGCGAGCAGTCGCTCGAGCATCGCGACTGCAAGCGCCGCGCCCGCACCGGGCTCCGTGCCGCCCCCAATCTCATCGACCAGCACCAGCGTGCGGTCATCGGCCACGTCCAGCATCTCGCGCATGCGCGCCAAATGCGCCGAGAACGTCGAGGCGTTGAGCGCGATCGACTGCTCGTCGCCGATATCGGCGATCACCTTCGTAAAGCAGCCGATCCGCGTACCGAGCGACGCCGGTATATGCATACCGCAGTAGGTCATTGCGACGAAGAGTCCTACCATCTTGAGCGCAACCGTCTTGCCGCCCATGTTCGGCCCGCTAATCACGAGCAAGCGCGTACCGTGATCGAGTGGAATCGTTTGCGGGACGGCGCGCTCGCCGAGCAGTGGATGTCTGCCGGCTTCGATGTGGACGATCGCCTCCGCGACGAGTTCGGGCTCGATCGCGTCCATCGCGCGCGCGACGTTCGCCTTGGCAACAAGCAGGTCGATCTGCGCCAGCATCTCGATATTCCGTTCGATTGCATCCGCGGCGTTTCCGACGCTGCGCGAAAGCTCCTCGAGGACGCGCTGCACTTCGCGCTCTTCCTCCAATCGTAGCGTGCGCAGGCGATTGTTGTCGTCGAGCGCGGCGATCGGCTCGACGAAGAGCGTCTGTCCAGAGCCGCTAGTGTCGTGCACGATACCCGGAAACTCGCCGGAGAATTCCGCCTTGATCGGCACGACAAAGCGTCCCTCCCGAATCGTGACGACGTGATCTTGAATCGCCCGCGCGTACTTATCTGAACGAAGAATGGCGCTCACGCGGTCGCGCGCGTCGTTCTGCGCTTGGGCGAGACTGCGGCGAATGCGTCCAAGCGCCGGCGATGCACGGTCGAGCACAGCGCCGCGCTCGTCGATCGCGTCGGTCAGCGCGCGGTGCAGCTCGCGCAGGTTCGTATACGGCGCCGTGATCGCCGCGAGCGCCTCGTGCTTGACTTCGCGCAGGGCATTTGCCGCTGCCGCCGCAGCCGCGATCGCGTCGCCGACCGCACGCAGTTGCTCCGGGCCGAGCGCGCGGCCGACCGCGGCTGCATCGGTTAGCTCGCCGGTGTCGATTGCCGGAAGGACGTGCAAGTCGCTGCTCGCGACAAGATCGCGAACGAGCGTCGTGCGTCCAACTTCGAGCCGCACCAGCGCAAATTCCACAGCCGGTTCAAGCTGGAGCGCGCGGTCTTTGCCGCGCCGCGTATGCGTGGCCGCGACGACGCGCTCGCGCACGGTCGCGAAGTCGAGTGCCGTGAGCGTACGCTCGTCGGCAAGCGACATTATCGCTCGAGCTTTTCTTTCATCAGGCGGTTGACCAGCTGCGGATCGGCTTTGCCGGCGCTGGCTTTCATCACCTGACCCACGAGGAAGCCCATGACGTTCGTTTTTCCGGCTTTATAGTCGATGACGCTCTTCTCGTTTGCGGCCAGCACCGCCTCGATAAACTTCTCGACCGCTGCCGGATCGCTGGTCTGCGCGAGGCCTTCGCGGTCGACGATCGCTTTGGGCGAGCCGTCGCCGTTCCACATTCGTGTCACGAGATCTTTGGCAATCTTCGAGTTGATCGTCTTGGTCTCGACCAGCGCGATCAGCTCGGCGAGATGTTCCGGCGTCACGGGCGAGTGGTGCACGGCCGTTCCCGTCTCGTTCGCAAGCCGGGAAAGATCGCCCAAGACAAAGTTCGTCGCCTGCTTCGGGCTTTCGCTCTCCGCCACGACTGCATCAAAAAAGGTTGCCAGCCCAGCGTTGTCGACTAGCTGCGTCGCCTGTTTGGGATCGAGACCGAGTTTGCTCGTGTAGCGCTCGAAGCGGTGAACCGGCAACTCTGGCAAGGCTGCGCGCAGCCGTTCTACGACGCCCCGTGGAACCTCGAGCGGCACCAGATCGGGATCGGGGAAGTACCGGTAGTCGTGCGCCTCTTCTTTGCTGCGCATCGACACGGTTATGCCACGTAGCTCATCCCAGCCACGCGTCTCTTGCACGATGCGCCCGCCTTTTTCAATCAATCCGATCTGCCGTTCTATCTCGCTCTCGATCGCGCGATGGACAGAACGGAACGAGTTCATATTTTTGATTTCGGTCTTGGTACCGAGCTTGTCGGAACCGGCGGGGCGGATCGAGACGTTGGCGTCGCAACGCAACGACCCTTCTTCCATCTTGACGTCGCTGACATTGAGCTGTTGCAGGGTGCGCCGCAACGCCTCGAGGTAGCCGACCGCCTCGTCAGCGCTGTGCATCTCGGGCTCCGAGACACATTCCATCAACGGCACTCCCGCGCGATTGAAGTCGACGAGCGAATACGTACTTCCGGCAATGCGGCCGTCATCCGATCCCGCATGCGTCGACTTACCCGTATCTTCTTCTAAATGGATGCGCGTCAGCTGGCATTCCTTGATCGTACCGTCCTCGAGCCAGTACCGGACGACGCCGCCCACGGTGAGCGGCATGTCGTACTGTGAGATCTGGTAATCCTTGGGCATGTCGGGATAGAAGTAGTTCTTGCGATCGAACTTCGAGAACGCCGGGATCTCGGCGCCGAACGCGAGCCCCGCGCAGATCATGTGCTCGATCGCTTCCTTGTTCGCAACCGGCAACGATCCCGGCAGGGCAAGACAGATCGGACAGACCTTCGTATTCGGCTCGCCACCGAACTCGTTGGCGCAGCCGCAAAACATCTTGCTCTTGGTCCTGAGCTCGACGTGACACTCGATACCAATCACCGCTTCGTACTTAGACATGGCCAGAATCGGTCCCAATGCGGGTAGGCGACGAGGAAAGGTAATTTAGGCGCGCCCTCGGGGAACGTCGTGCTTGGCAATATCGTTCGCGCGCCATGGTCGGGGGGCCCCACGAAGTGGGGGGCGCGAAGCCTCGGGCGGAGCGCCTTTTAAACAAGATGTTCACCGGCCGATCATCTCTGTTAGAGCGGGTTTATATTTTTCCGCGTGACGTGTGTGCTGCTCGTAGGCGTGGGCGGCGGCTACGAGCGGGCGCTCGTTGAAGAGTGGCGCGCAAAGTTGCAGACCCATCGGCATCGGACGATCTCCGCCCGCAGGGGTTACCCAGCCGCACGGAATCGAGATCGCCGGCAAGCCTGCTAGCGACATCGGAATCGTGTAGAAGTCCATCAAATACATACTGTACGGATCGCTCTTGGCATTGAACTGGAACGCCGGCGAACTTGCCGCCGGGCAGGCAATGACGTCGCACGAGGCAAACGCGCGCTCGAAGTCGGCCGCGATCAGCGTGCGCGCCTTTTGCGCGCGCACGTAATAGGCGTCGTAATAGCCACTCGAGAGCGCATACGTGCCGATCAAAATGCGCCGTTTTACCTCGGGGCCGAAGCCCGCCGCGCGCGTGCGCTCGTACATTTCGTTGACGTCCGAACCCTCTACGCGTAACCCATAGCGCACACCGTCAAAGCGCGCTAGGTTCGACGAGCATTCCGCCGGCGCGATGAGATAGTACGTCGCAAGACCGAAATCCGCGGTCGGAAGCTCCACCTCGACGAGCGTCGCCCCGAGGGCCTCGAGGTCGCGATAGGCTTGCGCATAAAGCGCATCGATCTCGGGGTCGAGCTTACTCGTTGCGAACTCTTTGACGATGCCGACGCGAACACCGGAGAGATCGGAGCGCAGATGGGTCGCCGTCGTCTCCAACGGCCGATCGATCGAGGTCGAGTCCATCGGATCGTGTCCGCCCATCGCGTCGTACGCGAGCGCCGCATCTTCGACCGTGCGCGCGAGCGGCCCAATCTGATCGAGACTTGATGCAAACGCGATCAAGCCGTAGCGCGAAACGCGGCCGTAGGTCGGTTTGAAACCGACGAGATTGCAGAAGGCGCCGGGTTCGCGAATCGAACCGCCGGTATCGCTACCCGTGCCGATAGCCGCTTCGTAGGCTGCAACGGCCGCCGCCGAGCCGCCACTCGAGCCGCCCGGTACGCGTGAGAGATCGTACGGATTGCGCGTCACGCCGAGCGCCGAATTTTCGCACGAACTTCCCATGGCAAACTCGTCCATGTTCGCTTTGCCGACCGGGATGCAACCGGCGTTCAGCAGACGCGCTACCGCACTTGCGGTATACGGCGCAACCCAATGTTCGAGCATCTTGCTGCCGGCCGTCGTACGTGTTCCGGTCAGACACATGTTGTCTTTGACGGAAAGCGGCACGCCCGCAAGCGGCAAATATTCGCCCGCGGCAACGCGCGCATCGACGCGCGCTGCGGCAGCCCGCGCTTCGCCATGCAGCACGGCAAGATACGACCCGACTTGCGCATCGACCGCGTCGATGTGCTCGAGTGTGGCATCGGTAACCTCGCGCGCCGAGAGCGTGCGAGCGTTGACCTCACGCGCGAGGTGCGCGGCGCTACGTTCGATCAATGGATTGGACACGGGGCGTTCCTTTATTCGGCGATGATCCGGGGCACGCGGAAGAATCCGCCTTGACGCTGCGGCGCCGCTTCGAGCACGACCTCACGATCCAGGCACTGCGTCACGACATCCTCCCGCTCGACGTTGCGCGACTCCACCACTTGCGCCGTCGCCGCCACCGAAGCGGTGTCGAGTGTGGCCAGGGAATCGACGTGCTCGAGCAAGTCGCCGAGTTGCGCGCCGAACCGTTCGACCTCGTCGTCGGTGAGCGCGATGCGCGCGAGCTTGGCTACGTAGCGGACGTCAATTTTCTCGGATGACAAAGTCGGGATACTCCGATTGATCTTTTGCAAAACCGTCGTCGGGCCACACCGGGGGCTTTACGTCCTCGAATGCCACCGCGACGGCTTGGGGTTCCTCGGCGTCGCGATACAACGTCACCAACGTCTCCACGTGCCCGGTTTGCGGGAACATGTCGAACGGTTGCACGATGCCGAGCCGGTATCCATTGGCGGCCAGGAACTTCAAATCCCGGGCCAGTGTCGCCGGGTCGCAGGAAAGGTACCAAATGTACGGGGCTGCGGCCTGCGCGATCGCGCTGAGCGTCACCTCGTCACTGCCCTTGCGGGGCGGATCCAAAAAGATGATGTCGGCCTCGCGCATCGCGGTCTGCGCTTCGGGTGTGCGCACGACCTCTTCGACGCGGCCGGAACGAAACCGGACCCAGTTCTCCAAGCCGTTGAGCGCGGCATTGCCTTCGGCTTCCGCAATTGCCTGGGCGTTCTCTTCCACGCCAAAGACCTGACAACCATGACGCGCGAAAAAGAGCGCAAATGTTCCCGCACCGCAGTAAAGGTCGACGATGCGCCGAGGATGCTCCAAGCCCGACCGCATGAAGTCGAAAACGCGCGAGACGATCTCGACGTTGACCTGAAAGAATGAGCCGGCCGAAACGCGATAGCGCACGCCGTCGAGGACCTCCTCGATCTCGGAGCGTCCGACCAGCGTGCGGTGACGCCGGCCCATGATCGCATTCTCGCTGTTGAGTTCAAACGAGTTGGTCAGCCCCACCGCGCCCGGGAAGACGCGCATGAGCGCATCGCTTGCTTTCGCGACCTCGGGCGATTGCCGCTGCGTCGTGAGCGTTACCACGGACTCACCGCTCGAGCGGGCATTGCGCGCGACGACGTGACGTGTGACACTGAGTGCTTCGGCGATCTCCGGCGCACCGCGCGAACGGTTGAGGCGTCCGATATACTCGCTGAGTTGCGGCGTCACAATCGGACACGCATCGATTGGCACGAGATCGTGCGATCGCTGCTGATAGAAGCCCATGGTTGAGCCGCCGGCGCGTTGCTCCACCACCAACGACATCTTGTTGCGGTAGCCGCGCGGATACGTCATGCCGACGGTGTCCCGGACCGTCGCCTCGGCAAAGCCGCCGATGCGCGCAAGTGCGTTCCGTACGGTGTCGCTCTTCCAGGTAAGCTGCGCAGGGTAGCTCAGGTGCTGAAGCTGGCACCCGCCGCATGCGCCGAAGACCGGACAAAATGGCGTGGTGCGATACTTCGAAGGCGTGAGGATCCGAACGAGCTCTCCGATGGCGTATTTCGGCTTGACGGCGGTAATGCGGACGCGCGCGCGCTCCTGCGGGAGTGGGCCAAAACAGAACACCACGATGCCGCCGGCGCGTCCGACAGCCTGTCCGTTTGCGAGAAGGTCGGAAAACGCCAGCTCGTATTCAGCGCCAACCGCGACCGGCGCGCTACGCGCTGTTTCGCTGTTCGTCAAGCGTCTTGAGTAAGTGATTGGCCTCGTCGATCAGCTGCTGAATACGCTCGCTCGTAGGATCGACGGGGCGACGGCTCATCATGACGCGCACGACGGTAAACGCGAGCGCGGCGCCCAGACCCGCGACGCCGATCCACATTAGCGTGCGCGTGAGGTTCGCCTGGCGGTGCTCCTCGGATCGATCGTTGTCGGGTTGCTGGTCCATCGTTTTTCCAAGGTTCGCGCCGGTGAAAGGTGATCCCGCCAGGCGAGCGGGAACCCCCCACCGCGCTCCCATGATCACTGAAGCCGACGAGACACAAGAACGCAGCGAAGACCGTACCACCCTGGTTTGGTCTCTTCTCGTTTCCGGCTTCGTCAACTTGATGCTTTGGATGGTGATCGCATGGGGCGTCGCGCTACGCATGCAGGCGATCCAAACCGCGCAGGAACGTCCCGAAGAGACGTTCATGGTCGCGTCATCGTCGGTCCGCATCGCACAACATAGCCATCCGGTGCCGCAGCGGCAGAACCCCTCACCGCTCGACGCACAAAAGTCGCAGCAACGGCAGCCAAAGCGTGCGCAGCGCGAGGCGGCAACACCGCAACCAACCGCGGAACCGACGGAGCTTGCGCGGATCGTGCCAAAGGCGCCGCCGCAACCGCACGCGGCGCCGAAACAGCAGAAACAGGGGTCACTTGCCGAAGAGCTTGCCCAGCAGCAGGTCGCTTTTCAGCGCGAGGCGCAGCAGCTCAATTCTCAACACGCACCCCTCTCGATCGCGACGATCGATCCCGCGCAGCGTGAGTCGGCGAGCAAACAATACCGCGTGAACTTCTCCGGAAGTCAGGAGCTTGCCGGAAAAGGCGAGGGATACTTGATTCCGCTCCAGCGTTGGCTCGACGAGAACGGCAATCACTGCTACTACGGACGTTACACGTGGCTCTATCCAACCGGCGGCACCGAAGTTGACAATATTCCGTGGCCCTTCTGCTTCTTGCCGAACAACGACCCGATCGCGCGCGGCATTCGGCAATTCCCGTTCCCGCTTCCGATGGCGGGATATCAGTTGCCGTCCGGGAGGTATCTCTTTCCGATCGAGAGAGACGTGTACGAGGCGTGGCTCTCGGGGCACGGATAATCAATGGAAGTTGTGCGCGCGCACGCCGTCGACGATACCTCCGTCATGCAGTGCCCAGGCGGCACGCGCAAGCAGATCGATCGTCCCCTGCTCCTTCTGTAAGACGCCCTCGATCACGAGCATGTTCGACGTGCGAATGACCCGGCGATACTTTTCATAGACGTCCGGTCGCACGATCACGTTTACGAGTCCCGTCTCGTCCTCGATCGTTAGAAACACGAAGCCTTTAGCCGTGCCCGGCCGTTGCCGGGTGATCACGAGCCCACCAACGCGACAGACGAGGTGATTGGGCATCTCTGCAAGTCGCGTTGCGGCAAGTACGCGCTGCGCGTCGAGTTGGGCGCGGAAGTGCGCGACCGCTTGGGCTTTGGTCGTTACCCCGGTCGACCAAAGATCAAAGGCCGTCTCCGCTTTCGCGCTGAGCGCAGCAAACCGCACCGCCGGCTCCTCGACGTCCATCAACTTCCCGAGTTCGCCGCGTGCCTCGCGCTCGTCGAGCGCGCGCAGCGCCCACATCGCCTCGCGCCGCGACGCAAACCACGGCGCAAACGCGCCCGCAACCGCCAGGTTTTCGATCGCTTCTTTTTCGAGCTGCGTGCGTTGCGCGAAGGCGAGCAGATCTGCGAAGGGGCCCTGGCGCAGCGCCGCTTCGAGCCGTTCTTTCTGCGCACTGCCGAGACCGCGCACGAGATGAAATCCTAAACGTAGCGCACCTTGCGCATCGACGTGCGACCAGTATTCGCTCGCGTTGACTTCGACCGGTTTGACCTCCACGCCGTGCCGGCGCGCGTCGTTGACGAGTACTTCGGTTGAATAGAAGCCCATCGGCTGCACGTTGAGAATCGCGGCCGCAAAGACCGCCGGGAAGTGACACTTCACATAGGCCGACGCATACGCGAGCAGTGCGAAGCTCGCCGCGTGCGACTCAGGGAAACCGTAATCCGCAAAGCCTTCGAGCATGTGGAAAAGTTGCTCGGCAGCCGCGCGATCGATACCGTTGGCGACCATACCGTCGACCAAACGCGGGAAAATCTCGCGCATGCGCTCGTGCGAGCGCTTGTGGCCCATCGCGCGCCGCAGCGTGTCGGCCTCGCCCGGCGTAAACCCCGCAGCCTCGATCGCCATACGCATCCCTTGCTCTTGAAAGAGCGGCACGCCCATCGTACGCTCGAGTACCGGCTTCAACTTCGGGTGCGGATAGGTCACCGGTTCGAGCCCCGCGCGGCGGCGCAAGAACGGGTGGACCATCTGCCCTTGTATCGGTCCCGGCCGAATGATCGCGACTTGCATCACGATGTCGTAAAAGCACGCGGGCTTCATGCGCGGGAGCATCGATTGCTGCGCACGCGATTCGATCTGAAAGACGCCGATCGTATCGGCCTTGGTGATCATCGTATACGTCGGCTTGTCGTCGGGTGGGATAGTATGCAGGGCAAGCGACGTACCGTAGCAGCGCTTATGCAAGGTGAATGCCTCGCGCAGCAGCGAGAGCATGCCCAAGCCGAGCAGATCGATTTTGATCAACCCCAGCTCTTGCAGATCGTCTTTGTCCCACTGAATGATCGTGCGGTCGCGCATCGTCGCCCATTCGATCGGCGCCACACGCACGAGCGGATCGCGCGTAATTACCATGCCGCCGGAGTGAATGCCCATGTGGCGCGGAAAGCCGTCAATACGCCGGCAGAACTCCTCCAAGCGCAACGCACGTTCACCGAACTGCGCCGCGGCATCTTCGAGCGATTCGCGCGCGTCGTATTCGGTGGCCAGCGCGTCGACCGCTTCGAGCGCAAAACCGAGCGCCTTGGCGACGTCGCGCAGCGCCGAGCGCGTGCGGTAGCTGATGACTTCGGCCGCCATCGCCGCGTTGCTGCGACCGTAGCGCTCGTAGACGTACTGGATGACCTGTTCGCGATCTTGGTGCGCGAAGTCGATGTCGATGTCAGGAATCTCTTTGCGTTCTTCGGACATAAAGCGCTCGAAGAGCAAGTCCATCCCGACCGGATCGACGGCGGTGATTCCGAGCGCGTAGCAGACGGCAGAGTTGGCGGCCGACCCGCGCCCTTGACAGAGCACGCCGAGGCGATCGGCGGCCTGCACGATATCCCACACGATGAGGAAATAGCCCGCCAGATCCATCTTCGCGATGATGCCGAGTTCGTATTCGAGTTGACGTTCCACGTTTGCGGCGAGCGGCGTGCCGTAGCGAACGGCAGCGCCACGATAGGTGAGTTCACGCAGATAGCTCTGTCGCGTGTAACCGTCGGGTACGGGAAAGAGTGGGAACTGCCCGATCTGGCGGTCCAGCCGAAAGCGGCAGCGCTGTGCGATCCCGATCGTGGCATCGAGCGCGTGCGGATGGGCGCTAAAGATTGCGCGCATTGCAGCCGCAGATTTGAGATGGTACTCGGCGTTGGGACGCAGACGGTTTTTCGCGCGTGCTTCATCGAGAGTGATCGTCTCTTTGACGCACGCCATGATGTCGGCCAGCTGCGCGTCTTCGCGCTGCGCGTAGACCACGCCGTTGGTCGCGACATAAGCGACACGCATCTCGCGCGCCAAGCGCACCAAGTGCTCGTTGCGTTCGGCATCGGCCGAGGTGAGATGGTGTTGGAGTTCGAGGTAACAACGATCGCGAAAGTGCGCGCGCAACGTATCGATGCGACGCGGGTCGGGAAGCTGCGATAGCGCGATCAGTCCATCGCTGCGGCCCTCGAGATCCTCGAGTTGCAACCGCGCGTCGCCTTTGTTGCCGCGTAACTGCGCGCGCGAGATCAGCTCGCAGAGATTCGCATACCCGCGCTCATCTTCAATTAGAAGTACCAGACGCGTGCGGTCTTCGAGCGTCAACTCACTACCGATGATCGCGTCGATCCCGGCCGCTCGCGCCGCAACGGCAAACCGTACCGCGCCATATAGTCCGTCACGGTCGGTGAGTGCGATCGCCGCAAGCTCGAGCTGCGCGGCACGGTCGATCAACGCTTCAGGGTGGCTCGCCCCCTCGAGAAAGGTGAAGTTGGAATATGCGTGCAGCTCGGCGTAAGTTTGGGAAGCCTGCCCTATCGTCGCAGCCACGTGCTGAGCATCCGCAAATCGAGCCGCTGGACGATCTGGGGACATTCCGTGTTACAACAATGCAACGCTCGCAACTGGTCGTGGACGCGCGCGCGTGCGCGTGCGAATTCGGCATCAATCGCGGGACTGGACAAAAAGCGTTCGTGCTCGATGCGCAAGTGCGCGAAGCGCCGGTGCAGCCCCCGCTCGTCGTCGGCCTCGCCGACGAAACAGGCCCGCAGCCGCAAGCGTTGGCCATATCGGAATCCGGTGCGCAGCTCGCGTATCCGCCGCATCGGATGCTCGGAGTAACCGATCTTGACGCTTTCGCCATCGAGCTCGAGCAGATAGACGAAGCCGTAGTTGAAGCCGGCTAGTTCTTCGAGCGGCGAGAGCAGATGATTGGTGCGCGTGATCTCGCCGCTGCGCAGCCATGCCGATGCGACGCGTTGAAATCTCTCGCATTCTTCCTGTGCAACGCTAATCATACGATCCCCTTAGGTACCAACGGTCGCCTTGGCGGTAGATGCGGCAGATCTCGCCGGTATCGAGCTGCACGTCGTATTCATCGCGCGCGACCGGCGAAGCGAACCAGCCTTCTTCGATCCGCCATGGTCCGGTCACGTGCTCGACGGCACGTTCGCCGACCGCTATCGGCTCGCCGCGCCGCAAGCGCACGTCGATTTCCGTGACCGTCAGCAAGCGCAATTGCGGTATCAAGCGTGGCCGGGCAGCAACGTGACCGGCTGGATCGCGTTTGGGCAACACAAACGGCTCATAGTGAAAGCGCTCTTCAAGCGGATGGGCTGCACGCGTCTGCGCTCGCCGCACCGGTTCACCGAGCATCGCCTCCAAGCGCGCAAGCACCACCGCGACGTTCGCACGATCGATCTCATCACCCGCAAGCAACGGCACCGCCTCGCCACCTTCTTCTAAGCCCATGGCGCGCAAACGCAGCCCGCAAATCGGCGCGCTAAAACTTGCTCCTTCGAGCTTGGATCGCAGCACGTCGAGCATTGCCCGCTCTTGTGAGGTTGCAGCCGCGAGTTGCACGTCGACACGCGCGGAATCAGCATTCTCGAGTTCGATCTCGACCTGCAGTGCGCTTGCGCGTTTCCCGCACCGCTCGAGGTCGACGCAGACCCGTCCGAGCAGCACGCGCAACGCAAAAATCACTGCCGCTTCACTCTGCGCCGAGCCTTCGCCGAGCATGGCGGCTTCGATCGTGATTGCATGTCCGCGCGGCACGAACGGCGCGCGATCGATCCCGCGTGCGGCATCATGCCAGCGCGCGGCGTCCGGGCCGAAACGGCGCACGAACGGTCCATACGGCAGTGCGGCAAGCGCGCCGAGCGTCGTGATGCCGAGCAGTTGCAAGCGCTGGATGATGTCGGGCTCGAGTTCGAGGAGGTCGAGGGGCATTGGTCCTAATGCCGCCGCTTCTTCTCCCGGCGCGATCACCGCCCCGTCACCGCTCCAGGCCGCCCCGAGCGCGCAAAAGCGATTCGCCCCGGCACCGATGCACGGGCGCAAACCCAATGGTACGAGCAAGGCCGCAATCTTGCGGCTCCATGCCGAAAAATCACCGTCCGCGCCGTGCATATCGAGAAAAGCCGTGCCGACACGCGCATCTTCAATCAACGGCGTCACCGCATCGAGTGCGTCGAGCAGCTCTTGCCACATCACATCAGGTAAAGCGTCGCTTGGAACGCGGACACAGACGATCATGCTAGTACCCATTGACGACAGACGGAGTTAAAGAATTTCTGAGTTTGTGTTTGCGCAATTCGGTCTGCACTTCAAAGCCGCTGAAAACACCCCAGAGTCCCCGTGTGCCTTGTATAACGACGCGGCTGATGCGGCATGACAGTGCCACTGTTGCGACCGCGGAGAGCTCGATGCTCACGCGCGACGCCAGCACCACAAGCACCACCCCCGCCTTGTGCGCGAGCGTTGCGAGACGGGCCCATACCGCGGCACGCAGGGACGTCGCCCCCATGACCACGACCCGCGCCGTGCGCGAGCGCAAGAGCAGATCGGCGGCCCGTGCAATGCCGATGGGCGTGCTCGCCGGCACGATCAGGAGCCGGTCGAGCCGCACGCCTGCCGCCTCGAGCCCGGGCGGATACAGCTCACCGCTGTCGATGATCGCTCCGAGGCCGCGGCCCGTCGCTTGTGCGAGCAGGGCGGCGGCGATGCTACGGCAGCCCGCGCTTGCAGCACCCTCGAGCGTGACGAGCGAGCCATAGGGGATGCCCCCGCCGAGCTGAGCGTCGATTGCCGGGATGGCGGTTGGCAAGAGCGTCTCTCGGCCCGCGCGCGGAGCTCCGGCCGCCGCGTGGAAGCGGGCTTTGAGCTCCTGAAAATCTGCGCGTACCGGAGGCATGGGTCCCCATCCTAATCGAACATACGTTCGTATGTCAATCTCCGGGGGGAAAGGAGCTTCCGAGGCATATTAGGACGGCCTAGTGCCGGATGATCGCATTGCGGAATGGGCCCTGGGACTCGTCAAGCACGACGTGCGCGCTTTTAAGCGGGCGCGGGCGCGGTTTTTGCGTCAGCCCAGTGCGAAACGCCTGCACGACCTGCGCACGACCGCACGGCGCTTGCGCTGCGTTCATGAAGATTTGGAAGGCGCGGTTTCACCGTTTTCGCTCAAGCGGTTGCGCCACGTGATCGAGTTGACCGGCGACGCGCGCGACGCCGCCATCTTACGCGAGACGTTGCGCGATGCACTCGACGTGCGCGAACGCCGCGCTGCACGTCACTTGCTACGCGCGCTGCGCCGGCGCGAACGCATTGCGCTCAAACGCATCGCCGTCGCGCTCAACGGTCTAGGGTCGCCGCATCCATGAAAGCCCGCCAAATCGATCTCTCCGACGCCTGCGGCGTTGACGATGCGATGCGTCGTGTCGCCATCGTACGCTTCGCTGAAGTGCTCACACTCGTGCCGGCGCTGCGTCACGGACGAAGCAAGGATCTGCATAACCTACGCATTGCCTGCAAACGTCTGCGTTACGCGCTCGAACGTTTTACGCCGCGCGAACCGTCGCTGCTCGAAGCAGCAAGCCGCTTGAGCCAGCTTCAAGACGCGCTCGGCGATCTCCACGATCGCGATCTGCTCTTGGCCGGTATGCCGAAGGATTTGCACGTAACGGCGCAGCGCGTGCGGATGCAACGCGAAGACGCGCTCGCGCGCGCGCGTGCGCTTTGGCGCGATGCGTTCGCGCCGTATGGACCGTTCGAAGGACTGATGCGGTTTACCGGACTCGGCTACGGTTTCGGTGACGGCGTGGCCGGCGCTTGACCCGCGCCACACACATGCGCGGCCGCAACGATCGCTTGCGAGAGCGGCCGCTCGTCTTTCTTACTCTCGCCCTGCGTCCACTCGAGACCCTCTTTGAGCTTGCCGATCTGATTGTAGCCGACCTGGAGTCCGGGGATCTGCGTCGGGTCGAACTCATATTGATTCGGTGAAAGACCCGCTTGCAGCACGAGGTCGTCAAAGTTTCCCGGCAGGTTCGCGTTGGCGTTGGTCTGCGTCGAACCGCCGATATTCGGCGAACCCGGTTGTTGGTTGGGTCCGGGTCCCTGGGCCTGTCCCGGCGTGCCGTTCTGTCCGGTGATCGCGTGCATGTAGCCGAAGCCTTCATGCTGCATCTCACCGAGCTGTTGCGTTTCGACAAAACCGTTGATGATGTCGAGTGAGGCTTGCTGCGCCGCGAGCGCCTTGAGCATCTTGATCTTGAGATCGATCAAGCGTGCGTCATCCTCGGAGTGCGCGGCCGGCGGAAAAACGCTGGGATCTTCGAGCAGTTTCTGGATCGCGAGCGAATTCTGCACCAGCGGCGTGACGAGCTGGTTGAGGCGATAGACCGACATGTCGCGGCCCGAATCGCTCCCGGCTGAACTCAGCTGAATGTAATCGGCAAAGAGCGGCGGGCTCTTTGCGATCGTCACATCGTTTTGGATCATCAAGGCAACCGCGGGTTGGATTTTCGTCGCAAGCGCACTGCAGAGCGGCCGCGACATCGTGTGATAGATCTCGGGATAGTCGGGCGGCGTCGCGGTAGGCGCGGGCCCGGGCGCGGCCGCGCCGGTCAGTAGGACGGCCAGGAGCATCACGGGGACGGGGATACGCATGAAGCCCATTCTACGACATCAACGCAACAGGAAGCCTGCAGTGACACCTTCTCAGCATCCCCGCAGCCGCTTATGTTGCTACGGCCTCGACCTCTTCCAGCTGTTGCTTCTCTTCGCCCGAGATCACCATCGTGAGGTCGAGCATGATGATCAGCCGCTCGTCCATCTTGCCGACGCCTTGAATGTACTCGGTGCCGACTCCAGCGATCATCTCGGGCGCATCTTCGACGTTCTCGACCGGAATATTGAGCACTTCACTCACCGAATCGACCACCATGCCCACACGCTTGTTGCCGATCTCGGTGACGATGATGCGCGTACTCTTGGTCGCGGCGATGCGCTGCATGCCGAACCGTGTGCGCAGATCGATAATCGGGATCAACTGACCGCGCAGGTTGATGACGCCTTCCATGAACTTCGGCGCGCGCGGGACGTGGGTGATTTCGACCAGACGAATGATTTCTTGCACCTGGGAGATATCGACGCCGTACTCTTCGCTTCCCAAGCGGAACGAGACGAGTTGGATGACCTCGCCCGAGAACTGTTGTTTCTTTTCTTCCTTACCGTCTGCCATAGTGTGTCCTTACACCCCAGTAAACTCTGCGCGTGCGACCTTACCGCCTGCGTACGCCTCGCTAACGAGCGAGTGCACGTCGATGATCAGCGAGATCGATCCGTTGCCGAGAATCGTCGCGCCGGAAATACCGGCGATCCGCCCCACGACGTCGGAGAGCGGTTTGATGACGATCTCTTGCTCTCCCTCGAACTGATCCACCACCAACCCCACTTGGCGTCCTTGCAGGCCGACGATCACGATCATGACCTTGTCGGGGTCGCGTTGGCCGCCTAGCTCGAAGAACTCCGCGATCCGCAGCAACGGCACGACCTGTCCGCGCAGCGTGATCACTTCGTTCCCATGCACGGTCCGTACGTCGGGCATCTCCACTCGTTGCGACTCGATGACGGAATCAAGCGGAATCGAGTACAGCTCTTCGCCGACGCGGACTAGGAGCGCCTGGATGATGGCCAGCGTCAGCGGTAATTTGATCGTAAAGCGGGTGCCCTGGCCGGGCGCCGTATCGACGTCGAAGACGCCCTTGAGCCGCGAGATATTGCGCTTGACCACGTCCATGCCGACGCCGCGCCCGGAGACGTCGGAGACGACCTCGGCCGTCGAGAAGCCCGGCGTGAAAATGAGTTCGATGATCTCGCGGTCGCTCAGGCGGTCGTCGGCCGAGATCAAGCCCTGCTTGATCCCGCGCGCGCGCACCTTTTCGAGATTGATGCCCCCGCCGTCGTCCGACACTTCGATGATGATCTGGTTGCCTTCGTGATACGCGTTGAGCGAGATCGTGCCGACGCGGTTCTTGCCGAGCTTCTCGCGTTCGTCGGGCGCCTCAATACCGTGATCGACGTTGTTGCGAAGTAAATGCATCAGCGGTTCGCCGACTTCGTCGACGATCGTTTTGTCGAGGTCCGTGTCGGCGCCCGAGATGACCAGTTGCACTTCTTTTCCGCGCGCCTTTGCGACGTCACGCACCAAACGGGGGAAGCGATCGAAAACTTGGCCGATCGGCACCATGCGCACCTTCATGATCGACTCTTGGATCTCGTTGGTCGTGCGCGCGAGCAACGCGGCCGAGTCGGCAAGATCCTTGGCGAGCGGCGCAACGATACCGGATGACGGTCCGACGTTGTTGACCTTGTCGCCCATCAGGCGCTCGAGCGTGTTCGCGATGTCGGAGATGCGCGTGCGATTGATAACCAGCTCGCCGACGAGGTTGAGCAGCGAGTCTAATCGCTCGATGTCGACGCGAATCGTTTGATGAATCGACGAACGTTTCTGCTCGGCATTCGGTGACGTGCCGGCGGCCGGTGCGGTAGCGGGCGCAGCTTTGGGTGAGTCGGCCTTGGGCGGCGCTGGAGCGACGGGATCCTCGAATGCCGGCACCGCTTCGAGGGCGGGGGCCGGCGACGGCGCAGGCGTTGCAGCGTCTTTCTGCGCTTGCGCTTCGGCTAAGAGGCGCTGCACTTCAGCTTCGAATGCCTCGGCGTCCGACGGACTGGCTTGCGACTCCTCGGCGGCGTGCGCCGCTTCAAAGGATTGTTCCGGGCCGGTGCGACCCTCGATGACTTGCGCGGTCTGCTCGTAGATCGACGTAAATTTGTCGAGCTTTCCGATGAACTCTTGGACGCCTTGCGGCGAGGGTTGGTCGCTGATTGCAGCTTCGACGAGTTCGGTCAGCAGGTCGCGGCCTGAGAAAAGAATCTCGAGAACGCTCTCCGAGAGCGGCATCCGATCTTTACGCAACAGATCGCACAAGTTTTCGAGTTTGTGCGCCAGGCCTTGAATATCGGTAAAACCGAGCATGCCGGCGCTGCCCTTGACGGTGTGCAACGCACGAAAGAGCGAGTTGACGATCTCCGGATCGCTTTCGCCGGTTTGGACGAACTCTTCGAGCTTGAGCAGATCCGCATCGATTTGCTGAAGTAGCTCTTCAGCCTCGTCGCGGAAATACGATATGAACTCTTCTCTATTGAAGAGCTCGTCGCTCATTTTAAAGGCGCTCCGCCCGAGGCAGGGAACGCGAACGCGCTTCCTGCGCTGCGTTCCGACCGGCCGCATCGTGCGGCCATCCGCGCAAACGCAAGAACTTCCCCAGGGGCTGGGCCATTTTTACTCGACGCCGAAGACGGAGAGGAGCGGCCCCAGCGATCCCGTCTCAGGTATCAAAATGAACTGACCTGCGACTTCTTTCTCTTTGTCGAGGAAGCTCGATTCGATGAGGAAGACGTCCTGATCCGGCAGGATCGACATCAGCGTACGGAATGCCGCCTGTACCGTGCCGTACGAGAGCGTCGGCACCGAAGGCAACAGATTCGAACCGGTGAGCTGAATGATCGCCGTCAAGTACGAGCCCGCGATGATGTTACCGAGCTCCTTGAGCGTCGAATCAGCAATCGAATCGAAGATTTGAATGTCGCCGATCACGCGATGCAAGAACTGGCTGACGAAGTCGAGCGCCTGTTCACGATCGAAGAGCACGACCATCTGCCCCGGCGCTTCGCCGCGCACGTACATGTGCAGCGCCGCGACGGTACGATTCTCGTGGCCGACGCGCGAAGCAAGATCGCGGAACTTGATGACGTCGATGCGCGGCTCGGAAAGATTGATCTTCGTATTGAGCAACTGCGAGAGCGCGGTTGCCGCGTGACCCGCGCCGATGTTGCCGACCTCTTTGAGCGCATCTTTTTGGAGGTCGTTGAGCTGCATGCCGCCACCGCTCATGAGAGCACCTTCTGAATCGTTTCGAGGATCTTCGGCGGCTGGAAGGGCTTCGTGATAAAGGACTTCGCGCCGGCTTGAATCGCCTCGACGACCAGGGCTTGCTGGCCCATCGAGGTGCACATGATGATCTTCGCATTGGGATCGTTGGCGACGATTTGCTTGACCGCGGTGATGCCGTCCATCTCGGGCATGACCATGTCCATCGTCACAAGGTCGGGCTGAAGTTGTTTGTACTTCTCCACTGCCTCGACCCCGTTCTGGGCTTCCCCGACGACCTCAAAGCCGTTCTTGGAAAGGATCCCCTTGATCATCATCCGCATGACGACGGCATCGTCGACGATGAGGACTCTCTTGCTCATCCACTGCTCCCAAGACGAAGTGCAAAAAAACGTGCCTTTATCCTTTGAACTCAATCGGCCAAAGGATACCGGTTCTTTATAGAAGGGTCAGGCCAATCCCCGGCTGCGCAGATCGGCCTGCCGCCGGTTGATGAACTCGATGATCGCCTGATCTTCGTCAGGCCGCAAGCCGTGGAAACGCAGCCCATGGGAGAACTTCCCCGAGCTCTTGATCTTCTCATGGCGCATGACTTCGCCCAAAAGTACCATGGCGGGCGCCTCGGGCCGCAGATGCATCTTGACCTCGACGGTGGTGTGTGGCCGCAGCTCCCGATCGACGATCAGCGAACACCCGCCGCGGCTGATGTCCCGGATCGTCGCCTTCACGAACTCCCCCGTCCCCACGCTCCCCGGGGCAAAACGCCACTCGCCGGTGACGATCGCATCGAGGCGCACGCTCTGGCGCTTCTGCGAGCCGCTTGCCGCGCCAATCAGGTTCAGGCGCCGTGGCGGGTCAAATTGGGTGCTTCCAGCCGTGACCGCGGCGATTTTGGTCTCCATCCGGAAGCGGCCCGCGGGTGCGTTGTAGATCAGAATCGCAATCTCCCCGACTCTGCCCAGCGCGTCGCGCGTGACGACCCCTTTTGCGCCAACCGATTCGACCGTTACCGAACGCGCGGGGCGACCGCCAACGACCACGTCGACGAAAGAGTGGAGCTGTGGCAACTTACTCAGTGGAACCGCACCCCCACGGCTTCCGAAAATCGACTTGAACATTAGCTTCTGGCTTCTGCCGGTTCTTCGGTCGCGCTGATCTGTCCGATCGACTCGACCTTGAGACCCGGCGCAATCTCCGAGTACGACAAGACGACCAATTGCGGCGCCGCACGTTCGGTAAGCCGCTTGAGCGCCAAACGTACGGACGGCGAGCTCAAAACGATCGGTTGCAAACCGGCGTTCTGCGCCACCGCGATCTGCCGCGTCAACGACGAGTAGATCCTCCCTACAGTATTCGGATCAAGGAGGGCAAAGGCATCCTCGCCACGGCGTACAGCTTCGGATAAGAGCGATTCCAAACGCGGATCGACCGTGATAACCGAGAGCAGACCATTCTCAGCGTATTCCGCCGAGATGTGACGCGCCAGTGCCGCACGGACCTTTTCGGTGAGAAAGTCGACGTCTTTGCTGACGCGTGCCGCGTCGGCGAGGGTCTCCAGGATCATTACGAGGTTGCGAATCGGGATACGCTCGCGTAACAGATTCTGCAGCACGCGCTGGACTTCGCCGACCGTGAGCAAACCGGGAACGAGTTCCTCGACCACCACCGGGTAATGCGACTTGATGTTGTCCAGGAGAGCGGATGTTTCTTGACGGCCAAGCAGATCGGGCGAATGAGCTTTGATCAGCTCGGTGAGATGCGTCGCGATGACGCTGGTCGGATCGATAACCGTGTAGCCGGCCATCTCTGCCTCGCTGCGCGCGTTCTCGGCAATCCACAGCGCAGGTAATCCGAACGCCGGCTCGGTCGTCGGAATGCCGTCTATCGGCGCGGTTGCCGTGCCGGGGTTCATCGCGAGCAGACGGCTCACCATCACCTCGGCCTGCGCGACTTCGAGCCCGTAGATCTTCACCAGATAACTGTTCGGGCGCAACTGCAGGTTATCGCGCACGCGGATCGGCGGCACGGCAATGCCCAAATCGCGGGCTGCATGCCGGCGGATCAACGTGATGCGCTCGAGCAGATCGCCGCCCTGATTGACGTCGACGAGCGGAATGAGTCCGAACCCGATTTCCAGTTCCATCGGATCGTACGAGAGCAAGGGCACGACGCTTTCCGCCCCGCTCTTCGCCGCAGGTTGCGCGCCCGCGGCTCCCGGGGCGCCGGCTTTTGCGGCGGCGACTTTGCGCTCGGCGGCGGCTTCGGCGGCACCCTCACGGCGGGCAAAGTAAATAACGAAAAGTACTGCGGAGATACTGAGCAACAGCCATCGGTCGAGTCCCGCAAGTCCGAAGAGCCCCGTGATAATTGCCGCGATCAGCAGCGCGCGGGGTTGCGCGGTCAGCTGCTTGACAATGTCACTCCCGAAATCGGTTTCCGCGGCTGCGCGCGTGACGATGATACCGGTCGCCGTCGAGATCAAGAGCGCCGGCACTTGTGTAACGATGCCCTCGCCGACGGTCAGCAGTGTAAACTTCTGCAACGACTCGATAACCGAGAGATGCTGCTGGGCAACGCCGACGATGAAGCCCCCGATGGTATTGATCGCGACGATGATCACCGCGGCTATCGCGTCACCGCGTACGAACTTGCTGGCACCGTCCATCGCGCCGTAGAAGTCCGCCGACCGCTGGATATCCCTGCGGCGCTGCCGCGCCTCGGCTTCGGTAATCAGGCCGGCGTTGAGATCGGCGTCGATTGCCAGCTGTTTGCCGGGCATCGCGTCCAACGTGAAGCGCGCCGCGACTTCGGCGACGCGTCCGGCGCCGTTGGTAATAACGACGAACTGGATGATAATCAAGATAAGGAAGATCACAAAGCCGACGGCGTAGTTGCCGCCGACCACGATCTGTCCGAAGAAGTTGATGACTTCGCCGGCATACCCGTGGAGCAGGATTGCGCGTGTCGCCGTAATGTTCAACGCGAGGCGGAACAGCGTCACGATCAAGAGCATCGTGGGGAAGGCCGAAAATGCTAATGCGTTCTCGGTATAAAGCGCCGTCGCGATGATGACCAGCGCGATTGTGATATTGAACGCCAGCAGCAAATCGAGCAACAGTGGCGGAATCGGTACGATCATCAGCACGACGAGCGACACCGCCGCTCCCGCGACAAGAACCGGCGTATAGCTCGCGAGCCGCTGGATTGGCGTCTGCCGGGCCGCCGGCGCTTGTGTAGCCACTAAGCGATCGTCTTTCGTTTGAGTTTGTAGATGAATGCGATCATCTGCGCAACCGCCGCATACATATTCGGTGGAATGGGTTGATCGAGTTCGACCTTCTCGTAGAGCGTGCGCGCGAGTGGCGGATTCTCCATGATTGGAACACCGGCTTCACGTGCAATGTCGCGGATCCGCTTGGCGACGAGATCGGCACCTTTAGCGGTAACGACCGGCGCGTCCATCTTGATCTCGTCCCATTCGAGCGCCACCGCAAAGTGTGTCGGGTTCGTAACGACGACGGTCGCGCGCGGCACCGCTTGCATCATGCGGCGTCGCGCGAATTCACGTTGACGCCGTTTGAGCGCCGCTTTGGCTTCCGGATTGCCTTCGGATTGACGCCACTCGTCTTTGACCTCTTGTTTGGTCATCTTGAGGTTCTCTTCGAGGTTCCATCGCTCGTAGGCGTAATCCAGGAGCCCGACAACGACGAGGAAGAGTCCGAACTTCCACGCGATGTCGTAAATCGTACTAAACGTTAGCCCGACGATATCGGCCGGACTGGTTTGGCCGACTTGCGCGAAGAGGCCGAGGTTTGCCGAGATCGTCGTATAGACGATGAGGACGACGGCGGCAAGCTTCACCAACTGCTTGGCGAGATTGACGGCAATACGTTTCGAAAAAATGTTCTTGAAGCCGGTGAGCGGATTGAGCTTGGCAAAGTTCCATTTGAACGGCACGGTCGTGACTACGAAACCGAACTGCAAGAGGTTTGCGCCGACACCGGCGGCGAGCGCGATTGCAAAGGTGATTAATACCACCCACGCGACGCCGCCCGACGCCTGCAAAAACAACAGCGACACCGACTGGAACGTCGCGTCGTGATGATCGGCGATGCGCGAGAAATACGCCGCCGACCCGCCTTCCAGCCCATTCATCATCGGCATAAAAAGGGCGTGCAAAACCAAGACTACCGCAAGGAAGATCACGGCACCAGCCAGGTCCGCACTACGTGGAACCTGACCGCGTTGGCGTGCTTCATGGCGGCGCTTCGGTGTGGCCTTTTCGGTTTGTTCCGGCTTAGCCATCGCTATCGGTCGCGAGCATGCTCATAGATGTTTTCGGCGCACCTTCACGCAAGCTGAGGAGGGTCGGTCGGCCTGCGGCCAAGCGCACGTCCTGTGCTCCGACCTTCACGCGCATCCTGTGCGCTTGCTTGGGTATCGCCAGCGGGAACGTGGTTGTAGCCTGCCAATAAGGGAGGCTGACCGAAAACGATCACCCGTAGGAGAACACCTTGAAACATACGCTGGTCTTGGCCGGCGCGGTAGCTGCCGCGTTTCTGCTGGGCGGCTGCGGCCATACGACTCCGGTAACCAGCGGATCGCCGACCCCGGCTCCGCCGTACGTCCCGAACGTCAGCGGCGAATATCCCATTCCGACCGCCAACTCGATGCCTGCGGGGATCACCAAGACCACGACGGCCCTGTTCTTCACCGAGGAAGCCGCCGACAAGCTCGGCGTCCTCAGCTCGACCGCCACGATCACGGAATACCCCCTACCCGTGGCCAACTCCAAGCCGCTCAATATCACGGTCGGCGAGGACGGGAACATTTGGCTAACCGAGTTCGGGGGCGACCGGATCGCCGAGTTCAATCTCTCGAACGCCGCGTTCACCGAATGCACCCTCCCCGCGCAGACGGCGGCGAGCCCGACGCCCTTCGGCATCGCAGCCGGCCCGGACGGGAACCTGTGGGTGACCGACCCGGCCAGTAACGGCATCTGGCGCGTGGCCCCCGGCTGCGGCAGCTTCGGCTTCTTCGCACTTGCGACGCCCAACGCCGGCCCGGAGAACATCACCGTCGGACCCAACGGCGCGCTCTGGTTCACCGAATACAACGTCGATCAGATCGGTGAAATCTTTACGGACGCCACCCCCGGCGTGACCCAACCGACCGAATTCAAGGTCAGCGCGGGTGCGGGCTTAGGGGTCATCACCTCGGGGTCCGACAGCGCGATCTGGTTCACCGAGACCAAGAGCGACAAGCTCGGCCGCATGCTCACCACCGGTACCCTCGCGTCTGAAACGGCGCTCCCCGGCGTCAGCCAGCCGTACGGTCTTGCCAACGCGCCCGACGGCAACTTCTACATCGGCGATCAAGCCAAGAGCAACATCGTGCAGTTCATTACGTCGACCGGCGCGGTCAACGTGTTTCCGACCAAGACTGCCAACGCCGGCCCGTTCTGGCTCACGATCGGTCCCGACAACGAAGTCTATTTCACCGAGCAAACTGCCAACAACATCGGTCAGTTCAGATATTTCTAGCCTGGTAACGCGCTCACGAACGCGTTGATGTCGCGCAGCACTTCGTCGGTATTCGATTCATAGACGAAATGATCGGCGCATGGGATGACGATGACTTTCGCCTGCGGTAATCCGCGGCGAAATCCGTCGATCTGCTTTGCGTTTCGAGCGCCGTTCCTTTTCGCCCGCGCTTTGGCTGTAGGCGTCTTGGCGGCGCAGTCATCGTCGTGCGGATTCGCGAAGATCGCGAGGATCGGTAGGTCGATCGGCCCCTTGAAATCGCGCTTTCCGTCGAGCACTGCTTTGCCGATCGGCGGGAGAGGCGGATAGCCGGCCTTCGGGCTCGACCTCGGCTGCGGGACGCCGGCATCGAACGCATACCAATATCCCGCGTCGAGATAGATCAAACCCGCGACTTTCTGCGGAGAACGCGTGCCGATATCGCTCAACTCCTCGCCCGCGATCGAGTGACCGATCAGGACCGGCTTCTCAATGTTCAGCGCTTTCATCACGGTAAGGACGTCATCCCCAAGGCGGTCGGCGGAATAGTTCGCAACGGTTGGCGCGGGTTTACTCGAATTGCCAAAACCGCGGCGTGTCATCGAGTAGACGCGATAGCGCGCTCGCAGCGCAGGTACGATCTTAAAAAAGTCATGCCCCGTGTTTCCAAGCCCGGCGAGCAACAGCACCGGCCGGCCGGTACCACCCCAATCGAGCGCCTCGACCTTCACACCAGGTTCGACTTGGACCATCGTCACCTTCGGCTCGGGCACGGGCCACGAGGCGTGCGCAACGCGATGGTAGTTCGTCGCGAATTTGAACGAAGGACCTTGCGTCGTGCTCCACATTCCATCCATCGTTGTCGCATTTGCACCGAGCGTCGCGTGGTAGACGCGATGGTAGTCGAACCACGGGTCGGTGTCCATATCGAACGTCATCGTCACGTTGGGGCCATCGACTTTTACGTTCTTTGTAACGATCGGCACGTCGCTTTCGTCGATGCTGTGGATCGTGACGCTGTACGCACCGCCATGTCGCGTGATAACCATGATCCGCCGGATGTGTCCGGTCGGCCCATCCATGGTGCCCTCCCAGGTTCCGGCAAGATTCGACGGCGTCGACGCCGCGAGTAGCATAACCGCGATCAGTAAGGTTGCCCAGCGGATCATCATGGCGGCTTCAGTCCTCGCATCACCGCATCCATTTGGCCGGACACGTCTTGGAATATCTCGGGGCCGACTATTGCCAACAATGGCAGCGCGATGATCATCATCGTGAAGCCGACCGTCACCTGAATCGGTAGGCCGATCACAAAGACATTCATTTGCGGTGCGACGCGCGCCATGAACGCGAGCGCGACGTTCGTGAGGAACAGCGCGACAATAACCGGCGCTGATACTTTGAACACGATCAGGAACGATTCTGAGAAAAATAGCACGAGATTACCGCCCGCACTCGGATCCAGATTGATGTACGGCAGCGGCACGAGGTTGAACGAGCCGGCGATGCCCTGGATGAAAAAGTAGTGCGAGTTCGTTGCGAGAAAGATCAGCGTTGCAAGGGCCAGCTGAAATTCGCCGATGATCGTGATGTTCTGTTGCGTCTGTGGATTGAGAACGTTGGCGATCGCAAATCCAACCTGTAAGTCGATCAATTCGCCGGCGAATTGGATGCCCACAAAGACGAGCGACGCGACGAATCCGACGATCACCCCGAGTAGCACCTGTGCCGTCGCACCGATGATCAGTTCGAAGGCGCCGCCGGTGAGATGCGGCACCGGGATGACGCGATAGACCAGAAACGCAAGCAGCCCTCCTAAGCCTAGGCGCACCTGGTGGGGAATCTGCGCCGAGGAGAACACCGGAAATAGATACAGCATCGACGTGACGCGCAGAAAGATCAGGAAGAAGGTCTCAAACTGCTCTGGCGTCAGGCCGAAAAGATGCATGGCCTATTTTGCCAGCGCGGGTAAACTCGCGAACACTCGCGCGGCAAAATCGGTCAAGAGCGCAAGAATGAACGGTGCAAAGAACAGAATTGCGAGCGCCGAAACGACGATCTTCGGGATGAACGCCAACGTCGGCTCCTGGATCTGCGTGACCGCTTGGAAGATCGAGATCACCAGGCCAACCATCATACTAAGAATCAACACCGGCGCAGCCGCCAGCAGTGCGACAAAAATTGCCTGTTGACCCATCTGTACGACGTCGCCGAATGTCACGTATGGAAGCTCTGAAACAGCGCGCTGACGACCAGATCCCAGCCGTCAACCAAGATGAAGATCAAGACCTTGAAAGGCAACGAAATGATGATCGGCGGGATCATCATCATGCCCATCGAGAGCAGGATTGCCGCCGTGACCATGTCGACGATGATGAACGGAATGTAGATCGCAAAGCCGATCTCAAAGGCCGTCTTCAGCTCGGAGAGCACGAACGCGGGGACGAGCAAATACGTCGGCACGTCTTTTTGCGCGGTCGGGCGCGGCTCTTTCGAGATCGAGTAGAAAAGTTGGATGTCCTTCTCTCGCGTCTGTTTGAACATGAACGCCCGCAGCGGCTGGGCCGCGCGGTCGAGCGCGACTTGTTGCGATATCTTCTTCTGAAGATACGGCTGGACGGCGTTGTTGTTGATCTGGTGGATCACCGGGTTCATGACGAAGAACGTCAAGAGCAGGGCGAGACCGACCAAGACTTGGTTGGGCGGTGTCTGCTGCGTGCCCATGGCGGTGCGCACGAACGAGAGGACAACGATGATGCGCGTAAATGACGTCATCATTACGAGCAGCGTCGGCGCAAGCGTGAGGACGGTCAGCAGTAGGAGTACCTGCAGCGCGCCGACGACCTGCTGCGGATTGTTGGTTTGTCCTAGGCTCAGATTGATGTTCGGGATCGGCAGGGTCGGAGAGGTCGGCGCGGTTGGGGCGGTTTGCGCATTGGCAAGCGCCGGCAACACCCACAGCAGGACGAACGCAAGCGCCGACGAGATCAGGAACGGTGCGTGGCGCGCCCAGACACGTGCGAGCGCCTCGCGCCGGCTACGGTTTTCCACGCAGCGATTTCACCATATCGGCAAACGATTTTTGCGTTGTGCGCAGCAGCGCGCGCTGCGTCTCGAGCCAGCCTTCGACCTCCTCGGCCGGAAGCTCGACGATCGAGGTAACGTGTCCCTGACCGCCACCGATCAAATAGTACTTCGTGCCGGCCTTGATAACGTGGAGCGCCGAATGCTGGGAAAGCGGCGTCGATTCGAGGACGGTCACGAGCCGGCGATTGGCCGAGGTCAGGATGCGTCCGCGAGCGAGCCCCCGTGCAACAAGATAAAGGCCGCCGAGCAATAGCGCGACGACCAGTAATGCAAAGACGTAGCTGAGCCAGAACCCAGAGGCCATAAGCGAGGGTTACGAACTCGTCTGCGGATTGAGTTCGCTGATCTTCACGGCGTACTTGTCATCCACAACGACCACTTCGCCGCGCGCGATCAGGATGTTGTTCACATACAGATCGATCGGCTCGGCGGCCAGCTTATCGAGTTCGAAAACGCTGCCCGACTGGAGCGACACAACCTCGCGCAGCGGCATAACCGTCTTGCCGAGCACGGCACTGATCTGCAGCGGCACGTCGTGCACGAGATCGAGGTTGGCTTGGCCGGGCTGCGCAGCACGGACCGGCGTTGGCGGCATCGAGGTGTAGGCCACGTTCTGCGCGTTTGCAGCCGGCGCGGTAGCCTTCTTCGGCGCAGCCGCTGCCACAGGTTCAGTCTCGCGCGCTTTCGCGGCTTCAGCCGACGCGGTTGCTCCCAGACCGAGCTTCGAAAGCGTAATCGCGGCGAAGTCGATGCTGATATGCGGGTGTAGATCCGAGCCGACCTCGACTCTTGCGTTGTACGAGATGAACGGCGGAGGCGGCAGGAGCGTCGCGTCGGTGCACATCGAGGCGTGGGCACCTTCCGCCGACGTTCCGATCTGCTTGGCGAGTTCTTCCACCATCGCCGTTGCAATCTGCGAGACGGTTTCTGAAGCAATCGAAAGCTGCATCGGCCCCATCTCGGTGACGTCGTCGCCGCCGCCCAACATCACGCCGACGATCTGTTGCATGTCGGCGGTGGGGAAGCGTACCACGAGCTGCGCCCCGAGCGCGGGAATCGTCGCGAGCGAAACGAGTTCGTCGCCATCGGTACGAATCGACCCATCGTGGTCGTCGCGCGATGCCGCTCCTACGGTCGCGGACTGTTCCACCAGCCTGCCCAGCACCGTGCCGGCCGCAGCCAGCATCGCGTCGGCAAGCTGCTGTGTATCGGGCATACGCTATTCGTCCTCGCTCGCTAAAACGTGTGAGACCTGCACCGTCAGTTGGTCCTTGTTGATTCCGGGGAAGACCCGGAATTTTTCCTTTTCGTTCACCCTTGCCGACAGCGGCTCGTTGGTCAACTTATCGAAGACGACGACGTCCCCTTCTCGCAGCGTCACTAAATCCCGCAGCGACACCATGGTCTGCCCGAGCTCGACTTCGATCTCGACCCCGGCGCGCTCGACGTTGCGGGTTAGCTGCTGGATGTCTTCTTCGGTCATTCCGCGGCCCGCGACGACCGTCGGCGACCACTGGAAATCGGTGAGCTGCTGCCCGA
>DATJOM010000018.1:0-6350 GCA_035507095.1 Candidatus Acidiferrum sp. | reverse complement strand
GCGCAAGCTGCATAGCCCCCGTCGAGTTCGGTCTGCGCGCACGCGTAGGGAAGCCATGCCGCGGTCATCCCTCCGTCCTTGCGCGCCCACGCGTCGAAGGCCATTCTCCAGGCTGCGCGCGCGTTCGCGTCGCTACGGATCCGGGCCGCTACCGCCGTGAGCGTGCCCGCCGTAATGCCGCGAATACCGTACATCGCATCGAAGGTTGGCTCCGAAAGCCACGCTGCCGTCGCCCGATCATAGACATACGGATGCACGTCCGCGAGCGTGCCGTCTTCGCGTACATCCAGCACAAAGAACGCGGGGTTATTTAGGTAAACCGGCGACACGGACGACGCGATCAGCATCGGCACGCCGCCGGCAACGCGAAAGTCGTACCGGTGGGTGTGGGCGCCGGCGATAAATCGCAGCACGCTCGCGCGAGCAGTCAGCATCCGCAACAACGCGCCGTTACTCGACGTCGTAAGAAACGGCACGGCTACCGCGCGATGCACGACTTCCGTCCCGCGCGGGTCATAGCCCGGCGGAATGTGCATCAAGATCATCGCCGTCGCGCCGGCTGGGAGCTGGTCGAGCTCGCGTTGCAACCAGGAAAGCTCCGAGCCGCCCGGATCGCGCGCTCGCGAGTAACAGCCGCCGCTGTACAAGATCGACCAGAAGACGCTATTGAGCACGAGTGCGCGCTCGGATCGAACCGGTAAGCGGGCCGCATAGTAGCCGCCGCGCGAGAATTGCGCGACAAAATCCGGCGCGTTACCGTGCCGGTTCACGAGCGGCGCCCAGATTTGCGCGAGCCGCGCTTGATACGTCCCACCGGTCTCGCTGCGGTAGTCGCCGCAGGGATCATCGTTGTTCCCGAGCGCGACGAGAAACTGTGCCTTGGGGAATGCGGCGTCGAGATCGCCGGCTATCGTGCGCACCGTCGCAAGGGCATTCGCGACCGGGGCCTTGTTCGCCGCAGCCGCATCCGCGGAAAAATGATGCGCGAGCATGTCACCGCCGAGCAAAATCACCCGCGCGTCGGGTACTTCGGCACGCATCGCGCGCACCGCCGATCGCCAGAGCAGACTCGTAGTATCGGATCCGTATACGACATCGGCCTTCGAGAACGGGTCGAGATGAATGTCATTCACGATGAGCCAGTGCTGGACGACCAGCGCGAACACAAGATGCATCACGGTGATGCTGAAGGTGATGGCGACGCAGGCGGTGTTGGTGATGGTGTTGGTGATGGCGTCGGCGACGGCGGCGGCGAGGGATGTGGCGGCAGATCGGTTTGGATCTGCGGCATCGCGCATGCCGCGTAATCGGTGGCCGTCAGCGCGACGTTTGCGCACCAATAGTCGCGCCACGTTGTATCCGTGATCGGCGCCACGCCGTCGCCGCTTTGGTAATATTCCTCGAAGCGACGACGTACGCGCTCGTCTTCGAAGATCGCCTGCTGCACGCCCCACAAGTGCGCCGCGTCGATCGTGCCGCGACCGTAGACGCTATCGAAATCGTACTCGCGACGCCACATCCATGCATCTTTGATCTTCGAGAGAAAGTAGACTTGCGAATCCTCGACCCAGGCGGCAGTTGCATCGACGTCGACCACCGTGAACGACGGGGCGTTGCCGAAGATCGGGCTCACCGACGGGACGACGAGCATCGGCGCGCGTGGCGTGCTTGGATCCGGGCCGATTACGCGAAAGCTGTCCATGTGGGTATGTCCCGCGATCGACATCACGACCGCCGACCGGGAGTCGAGCGAGGTCACGAGTTCCCGATTGAAGCGATCGGCGAGAAACATCACGGGAGTGGACCCAGTCTTTGCGTGCAGCGTTGAAAAGACATCGACGCCGGGCGGAATGTGCGCAATGATCCATACCGGTGTTCCCGAAGGGATCGCTGTCTGCGTCGTCTGCAGCCATGCAAGTTCGTCACCGCCGGGATCCGCTTTGGGATCGCCGCATGCATTCTTGTAGTTGGTGGACCAGAAGACGTCGTTGAGCACGATGGCCTGCGCGTTTCCTACCGGCAAGGGAACTGTATAATACCCACCGGTGGAAAATTGGGTGATGAACGCGGTTGGATCGGGCGCACCGACGGAAGCGGCAAAATCCGCGCCCATGTGCGCCAGAAACGGATCGTGCGGTGTGCTCTGATAGTCGCCACAGTACCCGTCGTTGTTGCCGATGGCCGGAAGCAAGCGTGCCCGAGGAAACGCGGTTTGCAGTTCCCAGGCGAGAAAGCCGATCGTCTTATCGACGAAGACGCGATAAGCGGCATCGTCATGCACTCTTGCGGTGCGATCGAACTTTGCGCGAAATTCGTGTGCCAGGAAATCGCCCGCGACGATAACGACGCGTGGATCCGGAACGGCGTCGTGCGCACCGTCGAGCGTTGATTCGAGAAGCGCGTCGTTTGTATCGCTGCCCGGGCCCGACGGCGCCGTCGCTTCGCCGGTCGCGAAGATTGCGCGCCAACGATTGGGCGGCGCCGCGGCTAAGCGATCGACTAGACGCGGCCGAGTAAAGGGATCGAAGTGCAGGTCGCTCAGAACAATCCAAGGTTGCGCCGCAGCGAGCACGAACGCGAGAACCGGCGCAAACATTTCGTCAGGCATTTTCACAGAGGTGTCGCCGATGTCCCGCTACTGGTTGTTCAAAAGCGAGCCCGACGCGTACAGCTTCGAGCAATTGCAAAAAGATCGCACGACGCCGTGGAGCGGCGTGCGCAACTTCCAAGCGCGCAACAATATGATGGAGATGGCGGTCGGTGACTTGGGCCTCTTCTATCACTCGAGCATCGCCGAGCCGGCAGCCGTGGGCATCTGCAAGGTCGTGCGCACCGCCTACCCGGACGTTACGGCGTTTGCCCGCGGCGGCGAGTACTACGATCCGCGCAGCACGCCGGACAAACCAAAGTGGATGAACGTCGATGTCGAGTACGTCGAGCCGCTCGAACATCCGGTGACGCTGGCACGCATGCGTGCCGAGCCGCGCCTGGTTGGTATGGCGCTGCTCAAGCGTGGGCAACGGCTTTCGGTACAGCCGGTGATGCCGCACGAATGGAAAGTCATCTTGGAGCTAGCAAAAGGGGCTCGCTAATGCGAGCCCCTTGTTCTTGCCGGCGGCGGTAAAGCCGTGCCTTACGGACCGCCGATGGTCTTGGTCAGCGAGAAGGTGTACGTGGCCGGACCGACCGTGTTGCCGATCGTGCCGCCGAGCGTCCCGTTTGCCAGCGGATAGGCGATGCCGCCGCCGACGATTGGGAATAGCCCGGTCCACGCGTTGAAGATGTTATCGCCGGCGACTTGGATCGATATCGTCTTCGAGACCGGATAGCGTATCGTTGCGTAACCGATGCCAAACGGCGGCAGATTGTAGCTGTTGTTCTTGCCGTAGAGCGTCTCACCGAGCAAGACGAACGCTCCGTTCTTGAACGTGTAGTTTACGCTCGCATCGCCTTGCAGATACGGGATCGCGGTGTTCGAGAACCCGCTTGCACCGACGGTGCTCGTCGCAAATGCGCCGCCCGGCGCGCCGTACACCGAGCCGAAGGTGTTGCCGGTAAAGTTCTCGCCGGCAATGATCGGGAGGTTCACGTTGTAGTTTGCCGGGATACAGTTCGCCACTGCAACCGCGCCCGCGCAATAGAACCCAGGCGGCAGATTGTATGCGTACGAATGCTGAAGTGCGCCCGAGATATCGTAACCCACGCCTTCCGGCACGACGCGCTTGATCTGCAACTCGATACCTTCGTAACGCGAGTTGGCGAGATTCGTATTGAAGGCTTGTTCCACCGGAATCGTGCCTGCGACGCCAGTCGGACACGTGAGGCCCGACGTGTTCGAAGCGCAAGTCCCGACCTGATATGTTTCGCCGAGGAACCGGTTGAAGAGGTTCGTGAGGTAGCCATCGATTGAGATGACGGTCACGTTGTCTTTCAACCGGAAATCCGCGCCGAGGTCGTAACCCCACGCCGTCTCCGGCAACAGGTTCGGGTTGTTGAGGCTGAAGGTACACGCGACCGTGCACGACGTAGCGGTTGGCGTCGTGTTGACTTTGCTCAGCAAGCTGAGGTAGGGCGGCGCGATCGACGATCCGGCGGAGGCACGAATCGACAGATTATTCTTCGGCCGATACGTGAGCGCGAGCCGCTCGTCTAAATGCGAGTTGTGGTTGGTCGTGAACTGCGCATTCGAGCCGTCGCTTGCGCACGACGTATTTGCGCCCGTGGACGTCGTACACGCGAAGGGGAACGTGTTGTTGTACTGATTGTCGTAGAGCGCGAACGTTCCCGACAATTGCGGCGTGAAGTTGTAGATCACTCGCCCGAGGATCGTGTTAAAGACCTGGCTCGTGCCTTGGGGATTGGTAACCGACGGAGCACCAACCGGGCTTGTGGGCGGCGCCCAGTTGTTCGTGCCGGAGACAACGCCCGGAAAGCTCGCTGACTGACTACCCGCAGCCGACGAAGCGTTGGTCGTATCGTACGAGAACGTCGCGTCATCCCCGTCGCCCCAGCCGTGATCGTACTCGAAGGTAAGACCGGTCAGACGGTCCTCTTCCCACTGGTTGTACCAGTCGAAGAACGCCATCGATTCCGGCGTGCCGTTGTAGACGTTCGGCGCGCAGGTCGTAAGCGAACAACTTGTCTTCGACGACGGATTGACGCCGTAGAGCGTGTAGTACTGCAGCGCCGGCACCGACGGATTCGGATTGCCTTCATAGATCAGACGGTCGATCGACGCGTGGTAGTAGCGCGCAAGGACCGTATCCTGCCCGAGCAGCGTCCGAACTTCGGCTTGGAAGATCGGTTCGTTGTTGATCTCTTGCGCGGTATTCGGATAGACGCTGTTTGGAATCGTGAGCGTCGTGCCTTGTGCGAGCGGGCCGCTGTAGGATGCGGCGGCCGTTTGGTAGGCCGGATACGTGTTATACAGCGCTCCAACCGTGCTCGGACTGAACACCGACGGAATCAGCTCCGACGTGTTGGCGTTCTGATCGGCAAACGTCTGCGAACCGAGATAGCTCGCAGTGACCGTCGTCGCGCCCGACATCTTATAGCGTAACTTGAGCAGCTCGCCCGTGCTGTTATACCAGCCCTGGTACACATAGCAGCACGCCACCAAGCCGTAGACGTGGTTGAGTGCCGTCGTCGTGCCCGGGAGGAAGCCACCGCCTGGGCCGGCGGTTGTATTCACCGTCGAGGGAATATAGGTCGGATTGTACGAGACGCTCGTCCCGCTCGACCCCGTCCAGCCCGCTATGCCGTTATTGCCGTAGGTTTGGAAGTAGGTGCTGTAGCCGTTGAGCGCGCTCGCATCGTTGATGCCGGCGATATCGGCGACGAAACCCAGACGCCCGATTGTGTCGGAAACGCCGAAGTTATAGTAGTTGCCGCCGTGCGTCGTAAAGCCGAACGTGTAATCCGGCGTGAAGTCCGCGGTCGGATCTTTGGTACGGAAGTTGACCGTACCGTTGATCGCATAATTCGTCTCGGGAGCCGTCGCGCCCGGACCTTTGATGACTTCGACGCTCCCCAAGAGGTAGCTGTTGAGGAAGGTGGTGACGTAGTCGCCGTAGTCGCCGACGGCGAGCGGGTGACCGTCGATGAGCGTCGCCGTTTCAAACGAGAGGCCGCCACGAATATTCGGCACCGTCACCGCGCCCGGCGCAGCCCCGTTGGCGCTCGAAGTCGGGAGACTGTTCTGGACGCCCGGAATTTGGTTCAGAATGCGCCCCACTTGCGGCTGCGACTGGTCGACGAACGCTTGCGCGCTGACCACCGAGATCGACGCAGGCGACGTATTAAAGGTCGCCTGACCATTCGCGCGGACCGTTGCAATCGTCCGTAACGAGCTAAACGTCTGCGCGTGAATCGTAACCTGGACCGTCTCGGTTTGACCGCCCAGCACCGCGAAGTCGGTTGCCGTCGCGGTCTCGTAGCCGGCCTTGCTCACGGCCAGCGCATAGACGCCCGGCGCGACGCCCGTGATCGAAAACACACCGGCCTTATCAGTCGTCCCGGTGTAGGTCTGGGCTCCCCGCATCGTTACGCTCGCGTCGGCGAGCGGGGCGCCGGTGTCGTCGGAGACGGTGCCTTGCACCGTCGCAGTTGCATTCTGAGCCACGGTGATCGGGACGTTCGGGGTCGTTGCCGCACTGACGGGTCCAACGGTGAACGTCGCGATCATTACCGCAGCCAGGATGCTCGTGAGCTTTCTCACACAGCCTCCATCAGCAGTAAAAGGAAAAGTAGCGGTGCCGCGAGGTTTTTATCGCAGCAACGCCCCTAGTGTATGGGGGAATTGTTAAGGGATGGTTATGGCGCCCTGAAGGGGCCCGCGGCTGCGAGCCCCT
>DATJOM010000017.1:0-6528 GCA_035507095.1 Candidatus Acidiferrum sp. | reverse complement strand
GTGACGGTAATAGCGACCGAGACTTTATTTGCGTGTGCGTCGGTGAATGTCGCCGCACACGTACCCGCGCTCGACGGCGTCACGGTAAAGGTTGCAGCCGGACCCGCACCACTCGAGGGCGCCACCGCAGCGATCGCCGTGCATGTGTCGCTCTCGCTGAAAGCGCCCCCATAGCCTAGCTCTTGCACGTAGACGTTCTGCGCGTTTGATGCGCCGGTCCCGGTCAAGGAAAGGGTGGTTGGACTCACACTGAGCACGCCCGGGGAGGATGAACCGCTCGGACTCCCCGTTTCGGTCACATAGGTCATTCCGCTGCCGGAACACGCGACGACGGCGCTCGCCGCAAGAGCAAGCGATATCAGGAACGCTTGCGAAAACCCGGAACGCGCGCCCCGCACAGAGAGGTGATTATCCGCGTTCGGGGGCCAGTCCCTCGACGTGCGCCAACCAGAAATCGAACGACGCCCGCGCCTGCTCTTCCAGCATCGCATCACCGCTAACGATCTCCCGTTCGAGTTGATGGTGCAGGGTCGATCGTGTGCCGTAATTTGCATCCATCACCAGATCGGCGCGCATCAGGGCGTCGAGCATGTCGGGTTCGAAACGAACCCTCGGGGGCAGCGTGCTGATGATGATTTCCGGCGGGTTTTCGCTCGGCCACGGCTGCGCGTCGTAGCGTTCGCAGGCGGCTTGCACTCGTTGCGGATCGCGCCCCCACACGAAAAGGTAGGCGTCTTTCTCTGAAAATTGACCCAAAATCGCGCGCGCCGTCGGCCCGTAGCCGAGCACGCCGATGCGCTTGAGCGCAATTTCCTCGTCGAGCAAGGCTTCGAGCGCGCTGCGCGCGCCGATGCCGTCGGTGTTGTGGCCGAGAATCTGCGGACCAAAGAAAATCGTGTTGACGGCTTGCGCGCGTTGCGCCTCCTCGGTCAGCGTATCGCACGCGGCCAGGGCTTCTTCTTTCAGCGGTGTCGTGACGTTCGCGCCCGTGTACCCGTCCATCCGCATGCGCCGAATCACCGACACCGCGTTGATCTTCGGCACGCGAATCGCGACGTAGCTGCCGTCCTCGATCTCGGCTTCGCGCATGAAACGCCGGTGAATGTCGGGGCTGCGGCTATGCTCGACCGGATCGCCGATGACTGCGAGCCTCACGAGCTGCGCCGCTCCGGCAGCATCAGCCGTTCCAAGAACCGGAAGATCTTCGTAACCGGAAAATCCTTGGCTTCGATCGGTTCGGTGAGAATCGTGTAGAGACCACAGAGTTTCCCCGAGAGCACGTCGGTGAAAAGCTGGTCGCCGACGACCGCAATCTGCCGGCGCGGTAGTCCGAGCAGCCGGACCGCGCGCGACATGCCGAACGGTAGCGGCTTGAGCGCATTCGGCACGCAGGCGATGCCGAGCTGACGCGCGATGCCGGTCACGCGATCGGTGAAATTGTTCGAGACCATGACCATCGCGAAGCCCCGCGCATGGGCTTCCTGTACCCACTGCAAATGGTCGGCCTCAAGCTCGGTCTGCCGGAAACCCATCAGGGTGTTGTCGAGGTCGATGATCAGGCCGCGGAAGCCCCGGGCGTGGAGGTCTCCCAGCGAGACAGCGGCAAGGCGCGCGACAAACCGGTCTGGACCGAACATTAGGGCTGCGGTTCCGACGGCTTATCCCCGGTATCCTCGGAAGGCTCCACAGGCTCTCCTCTCGGGCGGCCGGGCATCCTCGGCCGGTCCTCCGATTTTTGTCGTTTTCCACAGCGCGATCACAAGGAGTTGCGTCTGCAGACCCCAATATCTTGTGGCAATAAGATCGGTGTGGCACAATAGGTGTCCCGCTGGTCTTCGGGTCTCGCGCATAGCGAACAGGTGTTCGTATAACGCCCCTCGAAGATCACTGATTCCAACCAGCAGCGCTAAGGAGCAGCACCCCATGAAGTTCCGCCGCCTCTATTCGGCCCCCGGCGATCCGTACGCGGGCCTGGAGTTCGAGCCGCGCACCTCGCGGATCGTGAACCCCGACGGTTCGGTCATTTTCGAAGCCAAGGATGTGATGGTGCCGGCCGGCTGGAGCCAGGTCGCAGTCGACGTGCTCGCCCAGAAGTATTGCCGCAAGGCCGGCGTGCCCAGCACGACCGTGCGGGTGCAAGAAACCGACGTGCCCGAATGGCTGTGGCGCTCGGAAGCCGCATCGGATTCCACCTTTGGTGCGGAGCGCGATGCGCGCCAGGTCTTCAATCGTTTGGCCGGCTGCTGGGCGTACTGGGGCTGGAAGTCCGGCTATTTCGATAGCGAAGACGACGCGCGCGTCTATTTCGACGAGATGTCGGCGATGCTCGCGCGCCAAGTCGGCGCGCCGAATTCGCCACAATGGTTTAACACCGGGCTGCATTGGGCGTACGGCATTTCGGGTCCGGCGCAAGGCCATTACTACGTCGATCCCAAGACGAATGAAGCCGTGCGTTCGACGTCCGCCTTCGAACGGCCACAGGTTTCGGCGTGCTATATCCTTTCGATCGATGATGATCTGGTCAACGAAGGCGGGATTTTCGACGGACTTATTCGCGAAGCGCGCATTTTTAAGGGCGGCTCGGGTTCGGGTGCGAACTTCTCGCGGATTCGCGGCGTCGGTGAAAAGCTCACCGGCGGCGGCACGTCGAGCGGCCTGATGTCGTTCCTCAAAGTCTTCGATCGCGCCGCGGGTGCGATTAAATCCGGTGGTACGACGCGCCGCGCAGCCAAAATGGTGGTGCTTAACGCCGACCACCCTGACATCGAAGATTTCGTCAACTGGAAGGTCACCGAAGAGCGCAAGGTCGCCGATCTCGTGATCGGCTCGCGCATTCTGCAACAGCAGCTCAACGCGATCATGGCTGCCGCGCACGATACGCGCGTGCCGGAGGCATCGCGTCTCGACGTGGTGTTTAATTCGCATTTGCGTGAAGCATTGCGCAAAGCGCTCAACATGGGCGTGCCCAGTGGCGCGACGCAACAGGCGCTCGATTATGCGCGTCAAGGTTACACGAGCCTCGAGATCGAGCAGTACGATACGGCGTGGGATTCGGAAGCGTACAACACGGTTTCAGGTCAGAACTCGAACAACTCGGTGCGCTTGACCAATGCGTTCTTCAAGACGCTGGATGAAAACGGCGACTGGGAGCTGACCTCGCGCACCAAAGGTACGACGGTCAAAACAATCAAGGCGGCGGATCTATGGGAACAAATCGGGCTTGCCGCGTGGCAATGCGCCGATCCCGGCCTGCAATTCGACGACACGATTCAAGAGTGGCATACGTGTTCGAACGACGAACGCATCAACGCGACTAACCCGTGCTCCGAATACGTTTTTATAGATGATACCGCGTGCTTTGCGCCTGAGACGCGCATCAGCACGCCCGATGGATTACGCACTGTTGAGCAACTGCACGAGATGCAACAGCGCGGACAGCACGTGCTTGTCACAACCGATATCCATGCGGAGAACGACGATCGGCGTCTAACCTCGCATCGACCGGCCGTCGTAACGCGCGTCGGTGAAAAGCCAGTCTATCGGATGAAGCTCAAAGATGGTCGCGAAATCCGCGCGACCGGCGACCATCGCTTCCTTACTGAAGATGGCGCGTGGAAGCGTCTTGATCAGCTTGTTCCTGGAATCGATCGCATTCAAATTCGGGAAAGCGGTAATCACGTTTCGTTCATGTCGGATCCGACCGAAGTGAAGCGCTGGCAGATGCTGGGGTGGCTCACCGGCGACGGCGTGTTCAGCAAAGACACCGTGGCGCTTGTCTTCGGTCCCCATGAACAACGGACAGCGTACGAGATGACCGAACGCCTCAATGAACTCAAGGTTGCAGCGGTTGCAGTTGCCGGCGGTCCGCCAGTCGATATTCGGATGAATTCGGTAGGTGTACAGCGCAACGGCGTGATGCAAACTACGTCGACCAACAGCTCTCTAGTCGCGCATCTCGAAAATCGATATGGCTTCAAACAGGGCATTGCCACGACGAAGGATGTGCCCGCGGCGATCCACCGCGCACCTGACGATCTCAAGGTTGCGTATCTGCAGGGCCTCTTCTCGGCCGATGGTTGCATCCGCAATGACAGCCGCGCCATCGAGAGCGAAGTTATGTTGGCGTCGTCGTCACCGGCGCTGTTGCGCTCAACGCAGCTGCTGCTCTCCGACCTCGGCATAACGTCGCGCATCGCGTGGACGCACCCGAGCGGTCGCAAGAATCCGCAGGGGCAATTGCATCTCTACAATCAGCAAGCTAGGAAGTTTCTAACGCTTATTGGCTTCCCGTGCTCCAACGAGAAGAACGAAAAGGCGCAGGCGATTCTAAAGAGCGGCTTCAACGCCGCCCAGAAGAAGAATCCGCGCTCGCCGAAGGTCCTCTCAATTTTGCCCGATGGCGTCGAGACTGTTTACGACATCACCGAGCCCGTTACGCACTCGGTTGTTGCCGAAGGCATGATTGCCCACAATTGCAACCTCGCTAGCATGAATTTGGTCAAATTCGAAGATGCGCGCGGTGGATTTGACGCAAATCGCTTCGCCGAAGCGGCGCGCGTCTGGACGACCACGCTCGAGATCTCGGTCACGATGGGCCAAATGCCGTCCAAGACCATCGCCGAGAAGAATCACAAGTATCGAACACTTGGCCTCGGATACGCCAATCTCGGCACGCTGCTGATGCGCATGGGCCTCCCCTACGATTCAGATGAAGCGTACGGCTGGTGCGCAGCAATCAATGCGCTGATGACCGGCGCGGCATATCGCACGTCGGCGGAGATGGCCCAACAACTCGGCACGTTCGAGCGCTTCGACGCGAACCGCGAGCCGATGCTGCGCGTGATTCGCAACCATCGGCGCGCTGCATATGACGCACCGCGTCATGAATATGAAGGCCTCACCGTTACGCCGGTGACGCACACGCCGTCGCTTTTCACCCAAGAGACGTGGGCACTCGCGCGAAAGATGTGGGACGACGCGCTCTCGATCGGTGAAGTCGCAGGCTTCCGCAACGCGCAAACCGTCGTGATCGCGCCGACTGGGACTATCGGTTTAGTCATGGATTGTGACACGACCGGCATCGAGCCGGACTTCGCACTCGTGAAGTTCAAGAAGCTCGCCGGCGGCGGCTACTTCAAGATCGTCAATCAGTCGGTCGACGCTGCACTGCATCGCCTTGGCTACTCGCAAGAACAAATCGAGGCGATCGAGACGTACGCAAAAGGTACCGGCACCCTACTCGAAGCGCCGCACATCAATCGCGCGACGCTCAAAGCTAAAGGTTTCGACGACGAGGCGATCGCTCGCGTCGAGGAATCGCTGCCAGGTGCATTCGAGTTGCCGTTCGTCTTCAACAAGTTCGTGCTCGGCGAGGAGTTCTGCAAAGACAAACTCGGTTTCACCGATGCGCAACTCAACGATTGGAACTGGTCACTGCTGCGCGATGGCCTCGGCTTTAGCACGCAGCAGATCGAGGAGGCGTCGGCGCACATCTGCGGACGCATGACGCTGGAAGGCGCGCCCTATCTCAAAGACGAGCATCTCCCAGTCTTCGACTGCGCGACGCCATGCGGCAAGTACGGCACGCGCTTCATCCGTCCCCTCGCCCACGTTGATATGATGGCCGCAGCGCAGCCGTTCGTGTCAGGCGCAATCTCGAAGACGATCAACCTGCCACAAACGGCGTCGATCGTCGATGTCAAGGAAGCCTATCGCTATAGTTGGGAGCGCATGATCAAAGCGGTCGCGCTCTATCGCGATGGCTCGAAGCTCTCGCAGCCGCTCGCGGCGAGCTTCGATCTCGGCGGCGATGCGTCGATCGATGAAGAGGTGCCGGCGCCGGCACCGTTCCAGCAACCGCTGCAAGTTGCCGAGAAGATCGTCTACCGCTATATTGCCAAGCGCCGCAGCATGCCGCAGCGGCGCAGCGGCTACACGCAAAAAGCGATCATCGGCGGCCACAAAGTCTACCTGCGCACCGGCGAGTACGAGAACGGCCAACTCGGCGAGATCTTCATCGACATGCACAAGGAAGGCGCCGCGTTCCGCTCGCTGATGAACAACTTCGCGATTGCGGTGAGCCTCGGCTTGCAGCACGGCGTGCCGCTGGAAGAGTACGTGGAGGCCTTCACCTTCACACGCTTCGAGCCCAACGGTCCGGTGGTCGGACATCAGAACATCAAGATGGCGACCTCGCTACTTGACTACATCTTCCGCGAGCTGGCCGTGAGCTATCTCGGCCGCTACGATCTCGCGCACGTGCAGCCGTCGATGCAGATGGATGCCATGGGCGTCGAAGCGACCGACGACTTCATCGACGAGGAAGATGGCGGCGTCAACGTCCGTCCCGCGGGCGTTGCAGAGAAACTGCATCCGGTCAGCACGCACCTCCACCCCGGAAGCGGAACGCCGACGCCCACACCTCAGGGAAGCGCCGCAACGTTCGCGCCACCGACCGCGCCGCCGTCTTCACGCGGCACGGCCACCGCATCCGCGACCGCGACGTCGACGCTCTCCAAGACCGAAGCC
>DATJOM010000016.1:0-30334 GCA_035507095.1 Candidatus Acidiferrum sp. | reverse complement strand
TGTCATAGGTCTGCGAGCCGATGTGCGCGTGCACACCACGTACACGCAGCGACGGGTAATTGTGAAGCAGTGCGAGCGCATCGTCGAGTTCACTGGGCGCAAAGCCGAACTTGCTCCGGCTGCCCGCCGTTCGAATGAAGTCGTGTGTATGCGCTTCGATCCCAGTGTTAAAGCGCAGCAGCACATCAACGCCGCGGCCGGCAGCTCGCGCCGCAAGCGCGTGCAGCTCATCCATCCCATCGATGACGATCCGGCCGACGCGACCGTCCAGCGCGGCGTCGTGCTCCTCAGCCGTTTTGCCTGCCCCGTGAAACGTCAGGCGCGATGCTTCGAAGCCGCCGCGCTCCGCAACGATGATCTCGCCGATCGACGACACGTCGATGCCGATCGGACGCGGATGCAGATATCGTACGAGGCCGGGCAACAGCAGCGCTTTGCCCGCATACGAGACCGCGATGTTGTGCGGTGCCGCCGCGGCGAGCATCGCATCCAGCGCGCCGTCTAAGGCGCGCAGATCGATGACGAGGACCGGTGTGCCGAAGCGTTCGGCGAGTGCGTCGGCGCGCTCGCCGCCGAGTGTCATCACGTGAATTGCGCCACGAAGGTATCGATCCGCGTTTGTTCGATGCCGGCCGCGAGCAGGCGCACGACCATCGTTTCGGTGCTTTCCGGTGGAGCGACCAGCATGAACGGCGCGGTGCGTCCCTCGACGGCCGAAACCATGAACCACTCGGCCCCCGCCGGTACAACCGCGGTCTGATATTTCTCCAGGGTGAGCGCAACATCGCCGGCGCGCACCGTCATCGGGTGGTCGAGCGTCATTAGGATGGCGGGCCGTTGTGCAGTTGCAAGCGATGCGATCTCGTCGGTCGCAACCACGAGCTCGACGATGAAGTTCTTGCTCGCGACCAGTGCCGTGCGATCCAGGCCTTCGTATTTGTATGCAATCGTCTCGGCCGCGCCGCGCGTGCCTTGGTGATAGTCCAGCACGTCGGCGGCCTTCTTTACGTGCAGTTCGCGCGGTTTGCCGTCGGCGCCGACACGGTTCCAATCGAAGATGCGGTAGGTCAAGTCACTGGCCTGTTGTGTCTCGAACAAGATAATGCCTGCACCAATCGCGTGCAGCGTTCCAGCCGGCAAGTAGTACGTTTCACCGGCTTTTACCGGCACGCGTCGCAGAATCTCGCCTAGCGTGCCGTCGGCGACGCGCCGTTCGTACTCTTCGCGCGTGGTATCGCGAGCCCAGCCATACACGAGTTCCGCGCCCTCGTTGGCCGAAAGGATGTACCAGCATTCCGTTTTGCCGTTGTGCTGATGCTCGACGCGCTGCGCGTAGGCATCGTTCGGATGCACTTGCACCGAAAGCGCGTCGCGCGCATCGATGATCTTGGTGAGGATCGGAAAGAGTTGCTTGGGATCGAGATCGCCGAGCAGCGTCGGGCCGAGTTGCGCGCGCAGATCGGCGATGGTCTTGCCGGCGAGCGGGCCGTTGCGGACATGGTTTTCGTCCCAACATTCCCACGATTCGCCGATTCTGGCGTTCGGATCGGCCGTTTTCCCGAAGCGCTTGACGAGGGCGTCGCCGCCCCAAATAGCGGGGGTCTCCTTCGGCTCGATGGAATAGGGGTAGACCGACTCGCTCACGCCGTCTCCATGTTCATCCGTGCACCGGTGATCCGGCGTACGACAGATATGTTCAAACTCATCGCACTTGCGCTCCTGGCGACCACCTCGCTCCAACCGGTCTACGCGGCGACGGATTGGATCGGCGCGCGAGTCCACGCCGCCGAACTGGCGGGCAAGGTCGTAATCCTCGACTTTTTCACCGTCGATTGTTATAACTGTCGCAACGTCGTACCCACGCTGCGATCACTCTACGCGGCCGACCGCAACAAGGGCCTCGCGATCGTCGGGATTCATACCCCCGAGACCCCTCCCGAAAAGGAGCGGTCGTACGTAACGCAGAGCCTGCGGCAACAGGGCATCGTCTGGCCGGTCGCGGTCGACAATGCATTCTCGCTCTGGGATATGTATCGGGTCAACGCATGGCCGACGCAACTCTTCTTCGATCGGCACGGTACATTGCGTAAGGTTATCATCGGCGACTCGCAAGACGACGCGGTGCGCGCCGAGACACAGGCGCTTCTCCAAGAACGGTAAGTGTGCACGTCTACATCGGTATAGGCTCGAACCTCGGCGACCGGCAAGCGAACATCCTCACTGCGCTGCAGCGGCTGCGCGCCTATGCGCGCATCGGTCGCGTCTCGTCGTTCTACGAGAGCGAACCGGCCGATGGCGCGGGCGGGCCGTCCTTTCTCAATCTCGCCGCGCAGGTCGAGACCGACCTCGATCGCGCAGCCTTCGAACGCATCCTGCGCGAAGTCGAACGTGCGGTCGGCCGCATCTCGGATACGCGCCTGCAGGCACGCCCGATCGATATCGACCTGCTCGCCTTCGGCGAGTGGACCCATCCCAAGCTGGCGCATCGCCCGTATAATGCGGTGCCGCTCGCCGAGATTGCGCCGCAGTTTGCGCACGTTGCCAAGAGCAACGGCAGCGTTACACCGCGACGTCGCGCGCGCAGCTTGCACTTTCTTTCGAATCGCCAGGAAGAGGCGCCCGACGTACGGCTCTCGCTCAATCGAGTCGGCGTCTCGCACGTCCGCCGTATCGTGCAGCTCGAGATCGACGGAACGCCGCGCGTCTTCAACGGCGAATTCACGATGGTCGCCGATCTCGCGCCCGATAAGGCGGGCGTCCACATGTCGCGTTTCTCGGAGATTCTCGAAGAAGCGACGCTCGACGTGCTCGATCGGTCACCCGGGCCGGCGCGCATTGAAGGGCTGGTCGAAGCGATTGCGCGGCAGATCGTGCGCAGTCAGCGCGCGATTCGTACTGACGTGCGCTTACGTGCCGACTTCGGGCTGGAGCGCTGGACGCCGGTCTCGGGCAAACGCGGCGAAGAGATCTACACGTTGGTCGGCATTGCGCACGCCGACGAGCGCGGCACGCGCCGCGTCGTCGGTGTCGAGGCCGAAGGCATGACCGCGTGTCCGTGCGCGCAGCAGATGGTGCGCGAACACTCGCTGCACCAGTTGATGGAGTCCGGCTTTTCCGAAGCCGACGCGCAGCGCGCGCTTGATGCGTTGCCGGTTGCGACGCACAATCAGCGCGGGCGCGGCGCCATGCTCCTGGGCGTAGACGCGGAGTACGCGGACGCCGTACGTGCCGAAGATTTGGTCGAGATCGTCGAGAGTTCGATGTCGAGCGAGACGTACGATCTGCTCAAGCGGCCGGACGAGTTTTTCATCGTCAACAAGGCGCACCACAACCCGAAGTTCGTCGAAGACGTCGTGCGCGGGATTCTCTCGCGCGCGCTCGACATGTATGCCGACCTGCCCGACGACACGTTCGTCTTCGCGAGTCAAATCAACTACGAATCGATTCACAAGCACGATGCGTTCGCGGAAGGCTTCGGGCTCTTCGGCGAGTTCCGTGCGGAACTCAATACCGGCAGCTACGTGACGGCCAAAACCGATCTCGCATCCTGGCTCGGCACGCGCCCTTCCCCCGTCCTGTCACCCTAATTGCGTTTGCGGCGTTACGGAGATGAGGAGGTCATCCGATGATTCATGCATTCCTCGCGATACACGCCCTCCTGGCCCTCGTCGCGCCGCCCACCCATGCGCGGCCCGCGCCGTTCACGGTTTGCTTTGCCGCTTCAACCAGTTGCGCCAAGCCCGTCCGTCACGTCGTCTGCTTCGCGCAAGATAATCTCTGCACTCGACGCGCCCGCGCGAGCGCGTTTGCCGTTCCGCATGACCCTCCGCCCCGCCCGTAACGCGCGGCTGCACTGAGATGGGCTCCGACGCGCTGCGCTAACCCGCGTAATCGCTCATGGTCAGACCGGCCTGCACGTAGGCGAGCGTGCTTTCAGCACCCATCGAGTCATTCATCGAGCGCGGTCCGTCGATACCGTCGTGGCATCCGCCGCTCGCCTCGTCGGCGACGGTGAACTCCTCGCGATTACGTCCGAGGAACCACTCATACGCAACTTGCGCGCGTTCGCTGTCGCCGTAGGCGAGCCAGGCGTCGATCATTGCGAGTGCCTCAAGCGGTTGCGCAGCGTAATACGGGCGCTCTCCGCCGCGCGGATACCATCCGGGCGCGCCGATGGGTTCAAAGACATCACCTGACTGCACGATCCCCGCGAGAAACTCCATCGCGCGGCGACCGTTGGCGGTCAGCTCGTCATCGCCGAGCACGCTGCCCGCGCGCATCAGCGCCTCGGGGAGCCGGCCGTTATCGTACGTCATCTCCGGCAGCGGCCACGTCCAGCCTTCAGCCGAGTTACGCTCGAGTTCGAAATTCATCGCTTCGGCTACCGCGCGTAGGGGTGCGCGATAGGCGACCGCACCGCTCTCGACCGCCGCCGCAAAGCCGAGCGCCGCAAAAGCACGCGCGTGCTCGGAAGAAAGAGCGGGCAGTGCGCTCATCGCGCGGCGCAACTCAAATGCCGCCACGGTTCGCCAATTCTCGTCGTCGCTGTCGCGAAGCACGAGCCCAAGGGCGCGTATGAGACGGCCGATCGATTCGGGCGACGCAAAGCGGTCCGTAAAGGTGCCGTGCGCGTTCATCATATTGTGGTACATTGGCGCTTCGTGCGACGCGTGTGCGATAAAATCGAGCACGCAATATCCGGCTTCGAGCGCGAAAGCGTTTTCGGGGTCGCGGTCCCGAATTGAAAGCGCCAGAACGAGCAATCGCACGTTGTCATCGAGGCAGAATCCGGATGTGAGGTCGGGCACGTCACCCTTTGCAAATTGGATGATTCCGTGGTCGCCGCAAAGGCGCTTGATATGCCCGAGGGACGGCAAGACGGTGTAAGCCATGTCGTGACGGTTTCCCACCTCGTGGCGTAAACCAACGCAGCGTCCGCTAGCGCCGCAGTGAAGCGTTCGCCCTCTTGACATGCCTCCACTTCTGATATATCTATTATGGATATATTGGAGGCATGGCATGATCGCGAGCGATCCGCGGGCGTTTCTTCCGCTCAGCCCGAGCGCGTTTTACATTCTATTGGCGGTCTCGGCTGAGGAACGCCACGGCTACAGCATCGCCAAAGAAGTAGAAGAAGCCACTAGCGGTTCGGTGCGCCTCGGCCCGGGCACGCTGTATCGCCTCATCAAGCAGATGGTTACCGACGGCTGGCTCGTCGAGGTCGATCGCCTCGATTCCGAAGATCCGCGCCGGCGCTACTATCGCCTGACCCCGTGGGGCAAGCGCATCGCGCGTGCTGAAGCGGAACGGCTCGCCGATGCGGTGCGCACCGCTGTCGATCGCAAGTTACTTTCCGCGAGCGCGTTCGCGTAATGAGCTTCTGGCTTCGTCTCGCGTTGCTACTGGCGCCTGCCGAGTTTCGGCGTCGCTATGGTGAGGAGATTGCGGCCGGCGAACGCGAGATGCGCGCCGGCGACGTGCTCGACGTCGCGCTCACCGGTCTGCGGCTGCGCTGGGAAGATTTCGCTCGTGACATTACCTACGCGTTGCGCCGCCTGAGTAAAGCGCCGCTCTTCGTCTCGATCGTCGTGCTGACGTTCGCGCTCGGCATCGGCGCAAACGTTGCCGTATTCAGCGTGCTCAATGCCGTAGTAATCAAACCTCTTCCGTTCAAGGATCCAAATGGAATCGTCGTGATCTTCGATGGGGTTCGCGGCGGTGCTGAGGTGCCGGACAACCTCTCATTGGCCGACCCGCTCGACATGCGATCGGTGCCAACGTTCGCGGCAACCGCCGCGCTCGCCAGCGACGGCGGAACGATGCTTGCTCGGAACACGCCGTTTGCGATCGGCGGTCTCGACGTGATCCCGGATTACTTCAACATCCTCGGCATCACGGCGGAACTCGGTCGCGTGCTCGTGCCCGCCGACGGCGATCCCGGGGTACACAACATCGTGATTTCCGACGAAGTCTGGCACGCCCATTTCAATGCCGACCCGAGCGTCATCGGTGAGACCGTGCGTCTCAACGGCGTCCCCGAGCGGATCGTCGGGGTGCTGAGACCCGGCCAGCCCGCGCTCGATCCGAACGGCTCGTTAGGATCGCAAGACTACTACGCCGCGCTGCCCGAGCACGCCACGTTCGCCGATCGTGAGGAACGCTACTTGGCCGGATTCGCGCGTTTGGTACCCGGGGCAAGTATCGCGAGCACGAACGCACAACTCGCGTTGCTGTCGGCGCGGCTGCAGAAGCTGTATCCGAAAATCGATCACGAACGCGTGTTCTCGATCGTGCCGGCACGAAACGAGTTGCTCGGCAGCGCGGCGTCCGTACTTTGGATCATTTTCGCCGCGGTCGTGGGCATCTTGCTGATCGCGTGTGCGAATGTCGGCAATCTGCTCGGCGCCCGCTGGTCGACGCGCGACCGCGAGCTGGCGGTGCGCAGCGCGCTCGGCGCGTCGTCGCGCCGGATCGGTACGCAACTCCTGATCGAGGCCGGTGTTCTTGCGACGATCGGTGCCGCGGCCGGCGTCGCACTCGCCTACGGCGCACTGTACGCGCTTGCCGGGCTTCTTGTAAACGCGCTACCACGCGCCTCGACCGTGCGCATCGACGGTGCGAGCCTGCTCTATGCAATCGGCGCAGTGATCGCAGCGACCCTGCTGGCAGGCGTCACGCCGCTGCTCTCGCTCGCTAATCCCGACTTGCAGAGCGTGCTCAAAGCGGCCGGTCGTGGGGGTGACGCGTCGGCGCGTCATCGGCTGCGCTCGACGCTCGTCGTGCTCGAGATCGCGCTCGCGCTCGCGCTCGTCGTTGTCTCGGGTCTGACCGTACGCAGTTTCGTCAATCTGATCAACACTCCGCTCGGGATTCGCCCAAACGGGGTGATCGCGAGTGGGCTGACGATGCTGCCGGAGAAGAACCTCGGCACGCTCGCCGCGCGCGCGGCAATGCAACGCGACCTGCTCGCGCGGCTGCAAGCGCTCCCCGGCGTTCGCGCCGCCGCCTTGACGGCGCAGTACCCGCTCGGACCGATGACCAACCGCAGCAACGCGCCGGTTTTCGGACGTACCTATCCGATCGGCAGTGTGCCGCACGCAACGGCAAACAACATCACATCGGACTACTTCCGCGTGCTAGGGATTCCGTTGCTGCGCGGCCGTGTGTTCGATTCCACCGATACAATGGGCTCGGCGCCGGTCGCCATCGTGAATGAGGCCTTTGCGCAGCGCTATTTGCAAGGTATGAATCCGATTGGCGTGCGCATCCTAAGCCAAGGTTGGAACGATACACCGACCACCTGGTCGACGATCGTGGGCGTCGTCGGCGACGAACGCGACGAGATCGCGCAGCCACCCTTCCCCGAGTTCTTCGTTCCGATGGCACAAGGGCCGACGGCCTATACCTCCGCGCTCGTGTACGCGCCGGACGTCGACGCCGCGGTGATCGCGCGCGAGATGCAGGGCGCGTTCGCCGGCGCTCTGCCGACCGTACAGCCTCCGGGCATGCATACCGTCGCTCAACTCGTCGCAAACCACACCGCACAAGAACGCTTCGCCACGATTCTCTTGGCGACACTGGCTTGCATCGCGCTCGTGCTCGCGCTCTCCGGCATCTTCGGCGTCGTCTCGTTCTCGGTGACGCAGCGCTCGCGTGAGTTCGGCGTGCGCATGGCGCTGGGCGCAACCGAACCCGCAGTGCTCGCCGACGTTCTGCGTCGCACGCTCGTAACAACGGCGATGGGCGTCGCGATCGGCCTCGTCATTGCAGCGCTCGCCGCGCGCGCTATCGCGTCGCAGCTCGGATCGATCTCGCCCTTCGATCCGATGACCTTCGGTGTCGTTGTGCTGCTGATCTTATGCTCGGCGATGCTCGCGTCGCTACACCCCGCGCTGCGCGCGACCCGCGTGCAGCCGGTTGATGCACTGAGGTACGAATGAGGCCGCACGCAATCGACGAGATGGACGTCGCCCGTCCTAAGACGCGCACGTTGTCACGGGGCGCAGCGATCGGCCTCACCGTCGTGCTGCTGTTCGTCGCCGCCGGCATCGCATTGCTTTCATTGACGCGAACCGGCGGCGGCATCGTGGTCGACCGTGCGAGCGTTGTCACGGATATCGTCCGCCGCGGCGACCTGGATCGCGCCGTCGCCGCGTCAGGCGCACTCGCGCCGCAAGAGGTCCACATCGTCGCTGCCGTGCAGCCCGGCATCGTCGAGATAGTTTTCGTGAAGCCCGGGGCCGACGTAACGGCGAGCACGCCAATCGCGCGGCTGAGCAATCCCGAGCTGGACGCGGATGTGATCAGCGCGCGCTCGGCCGTTGACGTTGCCCGTGCCGACCTTGCGAGCGCGCAACAACAAGCGCAAGCCTCGTCGCTCGCGCAGCAGTCGGCCTACACCTCGGCGCGCGCACAGTCCGAGATGGACACGACCAATGTGTCGGGCGAAGCGGAGTTGCACCGCGAAGGCTACATCGCCGATCAGACCTATCGAATCGCGCAGATCAAGGCGACGCAATCGAAGGATCAGCTCAGCGTAGCCCATGCGCAGATCGGCGTCGACGCGGCAGATCAAGATGCAAAAGTCGCCGCGGCGCAAGCGCAGCTCGATCAAGCGTCCGCATTATTGCAAGCAAAAGAAGCGGAGGTCGAAACGCTGATGGTGCGCGCGCGCTCGTCCGGCATCGTGCAATCCGTTGCGATCGATCCCGGCGCTCGCGTCGACGCCGGTACCGAAATCGCGCGTGTGGCGGACCAGCACGACCTCAAGGCCGTACTGCAGGTTCCCGAGGGGCAGGTGCACGCCGTCGCGATCGGGATGCCCGTTAGCGTCGACACCGGCAACGGCACGGTGATGGGACACGTCGCGCGCATCGCTCCATCGGCGCAAGACGGCAGCGTCGCGGTCGACGTCGCATTTACCACTGCGCTTCCGGGCGGCGCGCGTCCCGATCTGAACGTCGACGGCACGATCGACTTGCAAACGCTGCGCAACGTGCTCTCGATCGCGCGTCCTGCGGGTGCGGCGGACAATAGCGTCGTCAGTCTCTATCGCCTCGATCCCCGCTCGAACCAAGCGCGTCTGGTGCTCGTGCACCTCGGCGTCGGCTCGACCGATCGGATCCAGATTCTCGACGGCATTTCAGCCGGTGACATCGTTATCGTCTCAGACACGTCGGCGTACGGTGGCGCGCCGCTGCTCCGTTTGCATTAGAAAGGGTTCTCATGTTGCTCAACCTTCACGGCATCAATAAGACGTATTACACCGATGAGGTCGAAACGCGTGCGTTGCGCGATATCGATCTGACGATAGAGCGCGGCGAGTACGTCTCGATCGAAGGGCCGTCCGGGTGCGGTAAGTCAACGCTGCTCTCAATCATCGGGTTGCTCGACGCACCGACGAGCGGCGAGTACGTGTTAAACGGGCGCGCCGTCGCGGCACTTTCAGCCGGCGAACGCGCGGCCATACGCAACCGCGAGATTGGCTTCATCTTTCAGAATTTCAACCTCATCGGCGATCTGACGGTGGAAGAGAACGTCGAGTTGCCGCTAACCTACCGCGGTGTCTCGAGGAACGAGCGACGCCGGCGTGTCTCCGAGGTGTTAGAGCGCGTCAATGTGGCGCACCGTGCGCGCCATTTCCCAGCCCAGCTCTCCGGCGGTCAGCAGCAGCGCGTTGCCGTGGCGCGTGCGCTCGCCGGGAATCCGTCAGTGCTACTTGCCGACGAGCCGACGGGAAACCTTGACTCCGCGCATGGCGAAGCGGTAATGGAGTTGCTTTCGGAATTGCACGCAGGCGGATCAACGATCGTGATGGTTACACACGATCGGCGCTTCGCAACGTACGCGAAGCGCACGATCGGGCTGTTGGATGGTTGTCTTGCAAACTCACCGCAATTCGTCGAAGCGCATCTTTAGCGCAAACTACCATGAGGCTTAATTTTCCTCTGCTACCGTAGCGCCCTGCGCAAGATGGCCTTATCGCGTATTCTCGAAAACGTCTAGGGGTAGACGCCGCGGAGTCTTGTTGCTTCGGCCACGCGGTCGACGGCAACCGCATAAGCGCCGCGGCGCATATCCGTCTTGAAGCGGTGCGCCTGGTCGTACACCTCGTGGAAGGCGCGCGTCATCTTGCGCTTGAGGCGCTCGTTGATCGCGTCTTCCTCCCAGAAGGTTTCTTGCAGATCTTGCACCCATTCGAAATACGAGACGGTAACGCCGCCGGCATTTGCAAGAATGTCCGGTAGCACCATGATGTCGCGATCGTAAAGAATTTCGTCGGCTTCGGGTAACGTAGGGCCGTTCGCCGCCTCGGCGATGAGTTTTGCGCGAATCCGTGGCGCGTTCTCCACGGTAATCACTTTCTCGAGCGCCGCCGGTATGAGCACGTCGCAATCGTACTCGAGCACCTCTTTGTTCGTGACGCGATCGGCGCCCGCAAAGCCGGCGACCGAGCCGGTCTCTTGTTTGTGCGCGATCAAGCCCGCAACATCAAGACCTTTCGAGTTTGCCGCGCCGCCGCGCGAATCGGAGACGGCGACAATGCGATACCCTTGGCGGCTCAGCAATTCGGCGGCGTGGTACCCCGCGTTGCCGAATCCTTGAATCGCGACACGCGTGCCTTCAGCTTTGCGACCGAGCACGCGCAAGGCTTCATCGATCACATAGAGACAGCCGCGCGCGGTCGCCTTGTCGCGCCCAAGCGATCCGCCGATTGCGATCGGCTTCCCTGTTACAACGCCCGGTATCGAGTAGCCGTGCTGCATCGAAAAGGTGTCCATGATCCACGCCATCACTTGCGGCGTGGTGTAGACATCGGGTGCGGGAATGTCTTTCTCGGGCCCGATGATGATCGAGATTTCTGTTGTAAAACGTCGCGTCAGATTCTCGAGCTCTTGGAGGGACATCGTTTTCGGATCGCATATCACGCCGCCTTTGGCACCCCCGAACGGAATGTTGACGAGCGCGCATTTCCAAGTCATCCACATCGCAAGGGCTTTGACTTCGTCAAGCGTGACATCGGGATGAAAGCGTATACCGCCTTTCCCCGGACCGCGTGCCATGTTATGTTGCACGCGATAACCCATGTAACAGCGAAACGCGCCATTATCGAGCTTGACGGGAACTGAAACTTCGAGCACGCGCTTCGGCACGCGCAAGAACTGGTGAATGGCGTCGCTCAGGCCGATGAGGCGAGCGACTTCATCAAGCTGCCGCTGAGCCATCTCCCAGACATTATCCGGGGCGGCCGCAGCGGAGCGGTCGACGGACAGGCTCATGGAAGGACGTTACCACGGCAGGCCTTCGTGCCCCTCGCCTACGATATTGCGATGATGAGTTTGGGCATCAATTTCGAGCGCGAGATTCGCGAACAGCCTGATGTCTGGGACCGTGTCGCACGTGCTGATGTTGCCGTGCAGCTGGCGAATTCGCTCGAGGGTGAGGTGATCCTCATCGGCAGCGGTAGTTCGCTCTTTGCAGCACAACTCGGTGCAATCGCGCTACGCCGCCGCGGAATGAGCGCGCACGCGCTTGCGGCAAGCGAGGCTCGCGGCGACAACCGTGCCTATCAGCAGCGTGTCATCGTTGCGATCTCGCAGAGCGGGAGTTCTGCCGACGTGCTCGCGGCGCTGGACGTACTGCGCCCCAAGCGCACGATAGCGTTGACCAACAGCGTCGAATCGCTCCTGGCCGAACGCGCCGACCTTACGGTCGACGTTTTGGCGGGCCCGGAGTTGGCGATTCCCGCAAGCAAGAGCGTCTCCTCAACGATTGCGATATTGCTTTCAGCGGCATCGTTGCTTGGCGGCGACCACACGCGCGAACCCGAAATATTGATACACACGGCGGAGAACATCCGCATATGGCTCGCCGGCGCAGGTGTCGAGACTATCGTGCGCGCGGCCGTCGCGATCGCCGCGCGGCACGATGTGATGGTGCTCGGGACGGATTACGGCGCGCCGATCGCGCGCGAAGCTGCGCTTAAATTCAAAGAGGCGACGTATTTGCACGCGGAGGGTTTCGAAGCCGGCGAATTTCGCCATGGCAGCGCGGCGATGGTCGATGCGTCGAGCGTGGTACTCGGCATCATGGATCGCGACGCAATCGACATTGTCGGACGTCCGCTACGCGAGGCGCGCAGGACCGGCGCGCTGCGCTATGCAATCGGCACGACAACGGTAGATGAAATTACGCGACTTGGCCCGATCGTCGACGATCCATACAACACGCTTGCGTGGCTCGTGACCGTGCAACTCTTGGCGCTCCACGTTGCGCGCGCGCGCGGCATCGATAGCGATCGTCCGCGCGGCTTGACCAAAGCGATCGTTACCGAGTGAACGAGGTTCGCCCCACGCTCGTTCGCGGCGTCGGCCTTCTCGGCGCCGTGGCGGTCAATGTTATCTCGATGATCGGTATCGGTCCGCTAATCACGATCCCACTCGTGCTCGGCTCGCTGCACGGGCCACTTTCGCTGGTAGGATGGCTGCTCGGTGCGCTGCTCGCAATGTGCGATGGATTAGTTTGGGCAGAGTTGGGCTCTGCCTACCCGCGCTCCGGCGGCACGTACGGGTATTTGCTCGCGGTTTTCGGCAGAAGCCGGATCGGCGCGCTCCCGGCATTCTTATTCGTATGGGAGACGATCTTCATCGTGCCGCTGACGCTCGCGACCGGCTATATCGGTTTTGCAAACTATAGCGGCTATCTCTTTCCGGCGTTGACTGCGAAGCCGCATGCGCTGCAGTGGATTGCCGTCGCCGTCGGTCTCGCAACCTTGGTTGCGCTTTACCGCGGGATCAAGACGATCGAGCGTATCGGCATCGCACTAGGCGGGATCGCGGTGTTTACGCTGCTCTGCGTTGCAGCCGCCGCGTTCGTCCACTGGTCGCCCCACCTCGCGTTTACACTCGCGCCGGGTGATTCGTTTTGGGGCGGATTGCGCGCTGGTCTCGGGTCGGCGTTGGTTATTGCAATGTATGACTACATTGGATATAACGCGGCCAACACGATTGCCGAAGAAGTGATCGAGCCGCGGCGCACGCTTCCGCGCTCGATTATAATTTCAGTCGCCCTGGTTGCGGTACTCTACGTTGCGATGCAGGTAGGCGTGCTCGGCGCAATTCCCTGGCAGCAATTCGTGCCTCTTGCGGACGGATCGCTACCGGCGCTCGGCCAGCATCTTGCATCGGCGATCGTCGAACGCGCCGGCGGTTCTCTTGCCGCCGTCGCCGTCACGCTGCTGATTCTCGCCACCGCATTTGCCTCGGTGTACGGCGTTCTCCTCAATTCGTCACGGATTCCGTTTGCCGCGGCGCGGGACGGGCTGTTTCTCCGAGCGTTTGCTCACGTACATCCGCGCCACCGCTTCCCCGATATATCGCTGGTCATTATGGGCGTTCTTGCCCTGGCCGCTTGCTTTTTCAGCCTCGATCAGGTGATCAGTGCGCTTACCGTCGGGATCGTGCTCGTCCAGTCGCTCGCACAGATCGTCGCGCTTTTCGTAATGCGCGCGCGCGGCGAGCACGCACCGTACAGGATGTGGTTCTATCCGATCCCGGCCGTGCTCGCGCTCGCAGGGTGGATCTATGTATTTTGCAGCGCGACCTTGTGGCCAATCGTGTTCGGCCTCGTGAGCGTTGCAACCGGCGCCCTCGTGTACCTGGTCTTTATGAGACATGGCGCTCGAGATTACGCGTAACACCCCTCCAGCGTTTTACGAGCTCATCGCTGAGTACGAGGCCAGCCTTTCGCCGGAACTGCGTCATGCGAAGCTCGAGCCGTTCATCGTGGGATTTATGGCGTCGCTCGACGGAGAACCTTGCGGATGCCTCGCACTCGACGAGCGCGATGCGACGACGGGTATCGTCAAGCGTCTCTACGTGAAACCGTCCTTTCGCGGCCACGGGATCGCGCGCGCGCTAATGGATGACTTGCTGGCGGCGGCGCGCGAACGTGGCCATACGCGCGTGATTCTCGACACCAATCGTGAGCAACTCGCCGCCGCGTACAAGCTGTATCTTTCGATGGGCTTCACCGAGTACGCCGGCGGGTGCGAAGGCGTCGAATATGCCTGCCCGACGTTTATGGAGCTGCAGCTGTAGCTCACTGCGTTTCGAGTGCTGCGATGCGTTTACCGAGGCTCGGATGGGACGCAAAGAGCCACTCGTACCATCCCGGTGGTTCTTCCTCGGCGAGATTCTGATCGCGCAGGCGACGGAACGCCGCCACGCCGCTTTTCGGGTCGCGCGTCGTTGCAAGCGCAAATCTGTCGGCCGCCCATTCACGCGATCGCGAGAACGCGTTGACTGCCGGCCGTACGACGAGCATGCCGGCGCCGAGCCAGGCGACGATGCGCAGCAAGAAGATGTTCTGCAACGACGCATCTTTGCGCAGGCCCGATGCCACGAGGCCCAATAGGGCCGCGCTCACACCTTCCGCGAGCGCGATCATGCGCCATGTATCCCGCGAGACATAGTGCCCGAGTTCGTGCGCGACGACGAACGTAATCTCATCTGGTTCGAAGGCGTCGATCAGCGTGTCGCCGAGTACGATACGATGGGTCGAGCCGATACCAGCGACGAACGCGTTGGCCTTTTTCGTTTGACGGCTCATGTCCATGCGCAGAATCTCCGCATCACCCACGCCGAAGCGCGCAGCGAGCGCTCGGAGACGCGTCTCGAGTGGACCTTCCAGCGGCTCAAAACGATTAAAGAGCGGGAGAATGTAGATCGGCACGATTAGATTAGCAAGTACGAACAGCGGCAGCATTCCGACTGCCGCGACCAACGGCCACGCACGGCGAAAGCGCCGCACTGCGACGCCGCCGAGGAGTCCAAGGCCGGCGATTAGCAGCACGGAGATACCCGTGCTCTTGGTCCAATCAGCGAGAAATGCCGGCACGGATTGATCGCTCAGTCCATAGCGCCGTTCGATGGCGTAATCTTCGACGAATGTAACGGGTAACTCGAGCGCGCTCGACCCAAGCACGAGCGCGCCGAAGAATACACCAGGTCGCAACCATTGGGGAAGCGGCTCGATCGCGCGCTCGATGCGCGCCGCGAGCGGCCCGTACGCGAATGCCAGCGTCGCGAGCGTCGAGCGTAGCGTTCCCGCCACGGCGAGCGCGCGCCGCGTCCGGCCGTAGGCCGTTGGATCGTGCGACGTTGTGCTCGGGGTGCGCCGTCCGAGTGACACCGCCTGAACGGCACGTACTGCGATGTATCCGGCGCTCACACCGGCAATGAGGCCCACGAGGAATTTGCGCACTCCGGCGCTTTCGAGCTAATGCGCCCCCGGCACCTCGCACGATTCAAAATCGACGTCGTAGACGGCCAGCCCATAGCCTTTGGGACTGAGCCGTAAATCATAGTTGCCGAAGGTCTTGTTCTCGACAACGTGATACGCCCGTGATGCATCCACGTTGACGTACGACATGCCACTCGGGTCATATTGCACGTCTGAGCCGGCGTCATCTTTGGCAAGCGGCTTGCCGTTTTGCGTGACGTCGACACGCGTCGCACCGTTGCCCGGCGTCATGACGACCGAGACCTCGATTGCGTGATAGGCCATGTCGAAATAGCCGCTTCCGCCGCCGAAGGCCATGGCCTCACGGCTTGCATGCCAAAAGCCGTCGAGATAGATCGCGCCGTCGCGGTGGGTGCCGGGGTCATGATAGGAGAGGTCGGTCGAGGGATCACCAAAGCTCGGCGCATCCGCGACCGGCTGATGTCCGACCAAGACTTCTTGCGTATGCGGATAACAGACAGCGCCCGGCTTGTCGTAGTTGTCTTGCGGCAGCAGCGCCATCACCGGTGGTAGTGAAAGCGAGGGGTTCGCGGCTTTGAGTAAGGCTTGAATCTTGGACTCGGTGTATGGATAGTTGCCTTCACCCAACTGCACCTCGACCAATTTACCGCTCTGATCGTAGAGCAGTTCGGTTGGCCATTCGTTTGTGCCGTAACGCTTCCAGATCGCAAGATCGCTGTCGACCGCAACCGGCCAGGTGATATCGAGGCGTTTGGTTGCAGCGTCAACTTGGTCCGATTTCGATGAGAACGCGAACTCCGGCGTGTGCACGCCGACGATCACAAAGCCGTCGTCGTGGTAACGTTTGTACCATTCGCGCAGATAGGGAAGCGTGCGCAGGCAATTCAGGCACGTGTACTCCCAAAAATCGACCAGCACGACTTTGCCGTGCAGGTCGGCGGGCTTGAGCTCGGGGCTGTTGATCCAGCGTGCGGCGCCCTCAAAGTTCAGCATGGGCGTTCCCACGCTGAACCCGCACAGCAGCACCATCAGCCCCAGAATTCCCCAGCGTTTCATCGGCGGCAAACCCCTCCCCGAGAGGCTTCGACGCGCGAAGCGCCGGTACTGTGACCGTTAGCTCTGCGCCTTCTGCGCTGCGCTCAAGTCTTTTTCAAGCACCGGCAGTGACTCGGCTGCGAGTGATCGCAGTTGCGCTCCGCCGCCGGCCGTTTGTTCCGCTTGGAATAACGCCACGAGCTGCGACAGTGCTTTTGCTTGGTCTGCCGCGTAGTCCGACGCCGTGCACGACGGCTTCGGCGCGTCGGTTGCCACCTTGATCCCGTAGTAGCTCGCGATCGACGCGAGTTGGCTGCCGATGGTGACTTCATCACTTTGAACGCTGGTTGCTAGCGTTTTGACGCCATCATTACCGTCGGCTTCGGCAGGATTGGCATTTGAAACACTCTGCAGAAGCAGCTGCATGGCCTGTTGAGTAAACTGCGTGTCTGCCGGATTGGCGGCATCGTTGCTTGCACCGAGCAACGCGATGCCAAGCGTGCTGCAAAGAGCCACCGATACGAGAGGGCGCAGGATTTTGTGGTGTTGCATGATGCTATCAGCGTGCGCGCGCGAGAGCCTCGGGAATGCGACATTTCCGACAGCCGGCGACCAAAGAAAACTCAAATCTTTATCATCAGTCGTGAAATGTGACGTATAATAGCGCGCATGCTAGCGAGCGCACTCGTGTATCTCGTTTTGGGTCTGCTTTTCGGCTATTTGGGTGGTCTCTTTGGGATCGGCGGCGGGTTGATCGCCATTCCGGTTCTCGGCGTGTTCTTTGGGTATTCCGAGCAAGTTGCCCAAGGAACGGCACTCGTGATGATCGTGCCCAATGTGCTACTCGGGCTGTGGCATTATATCCGGAAGGTCGGGCTTGACGCGCGCTTAGCGATCACGCTCGCGGTCGCGGCGGTGCCCTTTACCTTCGCCGGTGCAAGGGTTGCCACGGTGCTCCCGAGCGGACCGCTGCGCATTGCCTTTGCGATCTTTCTCGCGGCGATCGCCGTGCAGATGGCTTGGCGCACCTTCGGCCCCAAGGGCGCGCATGCCGCACGCATCTATCCCTGGCCGCTTGCCGGCCTGATTGGCGCGATTGGTGGAACGCTCTCAGGATTTTTTAGCGTCGGTGGCGCGGTGTTCGCAGTGCCGGCGATGTCATCGTTCTTTGGTTTGAGCCAAGTCGCGGCGCAGGGCATGGGTCTCGCACTTGTGGCGCCGGGCACCGTGGTGAGCATCATTACCTATGCCGCGGCGCGCGATGTGAACTGGATTCCGGGGATTGCGCTCGCGCTCGGCGGTGCAGTCTCGGTGCCGCACGGCGTCAACCTCGCAAAGCGCTTGCCCGAGCGCACGCTGCGCGGGCTTTTTGTCGTATTGATGCTCGCGTCGGCGATGGGGTTGGTTCTGCGCTCATGGAAACCATGAGCGCAGAACCGGTGGACATGTCTACACCTTCACATTGAATTGGAAGTAGACGTTGATGGGCGGCGGGAATCCGAAGCCGCTTCCTAGCGTCGGCACGTAGGACTGCTCTTGCCACGGGTAGGGCGTGAAGCCGTTGGCTGCGGTATCGTTCGGTCCGGTGCCGTTGTAGAAGTTGCCGGCGTAGAAGCCGTTGGCTGCGTAGCCGCAGTAGTTCGGTCCCGGAGCGTAGACCGAGGTCCACGGCTCTTTCGAACCACCGAAGCAGGTGTGCGCAAGATCTGCAACCGTCACGGTCGCCGTGAGTTTCGGCGAGATGTCATACGAGAGTTGCAGATTTGTGACCAGTACCCACGGGTTGCGATACTCGCCGGGCGAGGTGAACGACCCCGTTTGGAAGTTCGGCGTGTACAAAACGGCCGCGGCCGTCGAGTACGTACCGGCATCCGAAAGCGCATCGCACTGGAACGGATTGGTTCCGGGTGAGACGGCCGTGATGCCGGCGGTTGCCGAATTTTGTCCGCACGTGCGGGGATCGATGCCAACCACGTCGAGCGGACCGCCGTACGAATTACCTTCCTGCAGTTGCACCGACGGCGTGATCGCCCACTTTGCTTTGCGGTAGTTGAGGATCAGCGACGCGTCGAGCGGTGAATCGAAGTAGCTCGTCGATGGGTTCGAAACCGGCGAGAGGCCGGTGTTACCCCCGGCATACCATGCGTTGGGATTGAGCAACGCTTGCGTCGGCTGGTTGTAGTAGGGATTCTGAATCGCCGTTGCAGGGGGCGCCGTGCCGGCCGGAACGCACGTACCCGCCTGATAGTACGGACACCCGCCACCGCCCGATGTCAGTGCGTTGTACTGTTGGATCGCACTGTTCGCGGAGACGATTTGGTTCGCACCGTAGAAGTCTTCGTACTTCACCTTTGCGTCGGTGTACGTGAGCGAGAGTACGCCCGAGAATCCGTCACGCGAGAAGTCGCCTTTCTGCAGCGCGAACTCTCCACCCATCGACCGGAATTCTCCGACCGGCGCTTGGGTGACGAAGTTCGGCCCGATGAAGGCCTGCTGCTGGTAGCCCTGCGTGATGTTGTAGAACGGCGTGAGCTTAAAGCTCATGTCCGTGCCGCGGATATGCCGCTCGAGCGAGAGATCGAACTGATCCGAGCTCATTGCGGGAATTGGATGGAACGGCGAGTTGAAGCCGAGCGGCAGACCCGCGTTCCAAATGCTCAACTCATTACCCGAGTTGCTTAGATACTGCACCGACGCCGAGATCGGCGGTTCGGTGAAGCGGCCTGCGGAAAAACGCCATACCGTATCCGGCGATTGCGTGTAGGTCGCCGAGAAACGCGGCGAGAGGTCGGAGAGGATGTAGCTTGTCGGCGAATTCCCCGAGAAGTTCGGGTGATTGTAGCCCGCCGGGCAATTCGGCGTGTAGATCGTCGGTGCGGGCGGTGCTTGACCCGGCAGCAACGGCTCAGAGAGCACCGTGCCGACCGCGTTCACGCACACGTCGTTTTGTACGATCGACGCGTAGAACTGCGTAGCGAGATTTGCCGACGAGTTGAGCCCGTACTCGTAGTTTTCGTAGCGCATCGCGACGTTGAAGAGGAGCTTGTCGCTCGGCCGCCACTGATCGCTCAGTGACACGAACGCGAAGTTCGGATCAACCGTGTTGTACGAGCCGCTGGAATTCCCGTTCCAAAGCGTTGACCATTGCGCACCGGCAAGGGCGGCGGGACTGCCCGGCGGAGGATTTCCCGTCGGACCGGCCGCCGCCGTGCTCGCGTAGGATCCACCGGGAGCGCAACCCGTGACCACGCCGCCGGTCATTGCGGAGCCGCCGGTTGCCGGATCCCAGCATTGGAAGCCGCCGTTGTTGAAGCTCACGAGACCGATCGGCGAGACGCCGCCACTCGTGATGCCGGTGTAGCCTTCGTTATTGAAGCGCATCACGTTGGCGGTTGTGTAATTGCCGGTCAGCTGCAACAAGTTTGTGTTGTTGAGTTGGTCGGTAAACTGCAGTTCGCCGCCCGCTGTGTGGGTGATCAGGTCGTAGTTTGCCGAAACGAAGGCGTCATCGAGCGGACCGAGGCCCCACACGTACCCGTTATACGCGGAGTTGGCACCCGCTTGCGTCCAATCCGAGAAGAACGTGTACGCAAACGCGCGTAGATATGCGTTTTCCGAGAGTTGGTGCGTGTATTGCACCTTTACGATGCCGGTATCATTCCAAAAACCATCGTTGAGGTTGGCGGGAATCTCCGCATCGGGTGCGCGATCCGTCGGACTCGACGGTTGATAGTAGTTTTCTAGGTTCAGTCCCGCGATCGGGGTGCCGAACGGCGCGTTGTACACCTGCGCGTCGACGTACTGCGGATAGTTTGGCGAACAGGCTGTGCCCGAGGGCGGACAGTATGGAGCACCGGTCACCGCAAGGGTGTAGGGTCCGTAGCCGCCCCCGTCATTCACGCTAGAGTACGGCTCCGTATTCATCGAGGACGCACTCCAGAGAACTTGCACGTCATCGCTGAGCCCGTTTTTGCGCGGCACGCGGAAGTGGAAGTTCACGACGTTCTCGCGGTCGGAGATCGACGCGGGCACGGTCGCCGAGTTGCCGTACGCCCCGGTGAACGGGATGTAGCAGTTGCTCGTTTCTCCCCAGATCGGATTGGTCGTCGTCGACTCGCCCGCGAACCAGGGCAGGCTTGCGACGCCCGCCGGCGTGATGTTTGTTCCGGGTTCGCAGAGCGGTGCGAGTGTGCGACCCGCGCCGTTGAGCACGGAGCTGAGCGCGCCGAACGAGTAGCCTGAATACACGTCGCCGGGTTGCATCAAGCTCACGCCGTTGTCGTTGTCGAGAACGCGAAACGCCTGATTGTAGCCCGAGAGGCCAACGTAGTAGCTGAAGTTGCGATCGGGCGACGCGCCACCAACTTCGACCTTTGCTTGGTGATAGTAGGCATCCGTGCCGATGCCGCCGCTGAACGAGGCGTAGCCCGGATACGTTCCGGTCTTGATGACTTGGTTGACGAATCCGGACGTGCCCGACGAAGAATTCGAGGCCGGGCCGCCCCCGGTGTAGACCTCGAGTTCCTGGAGGCCCGTGTTGCTCTCGGTTGACGCAACGTAGTTATCGAACGCGCGGTTTACCGGCACGCCGTCGTATTCGAAGCCCGAGAAGAAGCCTTGTTGACCACGGATGAACACCGGTTGGTTCCAGCCCATGCCGCCTGCAGCCACGCTAACGCCGGGCACCGATGAAATCGCCGCGTACGCGCTGTTCATGTTGGTGCCGCCGCCGAGTGCGGAGCTTGCCGAGATTGCAGCCGCGTTGACGTTGTAGAGATCCGCACCGACGCCGGCTTTGACGATTGACGATGCCGTAGCCGTTGAGCGGACAATGCCGATCGTCTTGAGCAACGCCATGTGGAGCGCAAGCGTCTGGTTTTGATCCGCGAAGATTGTGATTCCGGGTAGGGAAACCGCCTGGTAATCACCTTTCTGCAGTGAGATCGTGTATGTGTCCGGAGCGAGCGCGAGGAACACGAAGTGTCCTCCGCTATCCGTAGTTGTATTTGCATTTTGGGAAGGCGAGACGACTTTGACCGCCACGCCCGCGATTGGATGTCCGGCGTCATCGCTGACTGTGCCGCCGAGACCGCCCGTCGTGCCTGCCAGTGCCCAAGTTACCTGGCTGACGAAGACGAACGTCATGACGACTGCAGCCATTCCGCGCCGGAATGGGAGACGTTTCATGTGCTAGCTTTTTCCTTTACTGTGAGTCGTGTCGATTGCTGGGTGCAATCTTACACGTGTCACAGCGTGTCATAAGCTCGACATAACGGTCTCAACAAAACCTAACAATCGGGAAGCGTCGACTGGCACTGCGCGCAAAGCGAACAATCAAAACTGCCATCGTTGTCGGGCGTGCGGATTTCTATCGCGCAGCTGTCACACCGCGGCGGCCTTCCGCGTTGAACCAGGGTTACGAGTTCCCGATGATTCGCGTGCAGCGCCCCGTACATCGGATCGATGGTCACCAGGAAGAGGCCGGGCTCGCGGGTGCGCATCGCGCGCTCGAGCGCCGCAGCCGCGCTTGCGTGTTCACCACGTGCCAAATGCACGACGCAGCGTGAGATATCCGAAGGAGCGTGCGCGGCAGCCAGATCTTCGAGCGCTCTCGTGGACGCCGGCGCATTGCCGCGCTTGGCTGCGATGTATCCGCGCGCGCCGATAACGCGTGTCAGCATATCCGTGCCGGTCATTGCGTTGAGGAGTTCCTCTGCCCGATCGTACGCGCCGGTCATGACGTAGGCACACGCTTCGTAGAATCGCGCCGTTGTGTCGAGCGGACCGAGCGTGCGTGCCGTCTCGAAGCAGGCGTACGCTTCGGCATAGCGTTGCGCCATGTAGAGGACTGTGCCGAGCAAGGCCGTGGATTGCTGCGAAGCCGGCCCGGATCGCACGGCGAAATCCGCTTGTGTCAACGCTGCGGCGAAATCGCCGCGCGAAAGGCGCTCCCAGATCGCAGCTTTGTGCGCAGGCGGCGTCTGTGGCGACAGCAGCAGCGCGCGCTCAGCCGCACGATGTGCGGCGTCACGGTCGCCGTTGAAAAACAGTAGTAGCGTGCTAAGGGTCGCAAGAGCGTCGGCATTGGCTGGGTCACGATCGAGCACGCGTTGCAACGTGCGGCGCGCGAGCCAATACGCATCTTGCGGCGGGAGGAGAAGGCGAATGCCCGCGTTCGTGTAGGCTTTGGCTTGCATGACCAGAGCGGGCATATAGTCCGGATCTTCGGTACGGACGTTCTCGAGCAATCGAATCGCGATGAGAATCGAGGCTTCGGTGCGTTTGCGGTATTGTGACACGGCGCGCTGGTAGAGCGAAAACGCTGGGCGCAAGGCATCGAGCTGCTCGCTGCGCGACTCGATCGGCGAACCGCCTGCGAATTGAAACCCGATTCCAGGAATCGTGCGAATGAAGTCGCGCTCGGTCGCGTACTTGCCGAGGGTGCGCCGCAGCCGGTAGACGGTCTGTGTCAGCGCGGCGTCACTCGCCGCAGCACCGCGCCACAACCGCTCGATGATCTCGTCTTTGCTGATTGTGCGCGGGCGCCGTTCAGCCAGCAGCACGAGTAGTTCCGCCTCCTTCGGCTTGAGCGCGACGCGCGAACCAGCATGCCACAGCCGGCGTTGCGCGACGCTTAGCACGAATGGTCCGAATGACACCTCATTGCCCACACAAGTACGGACGCGGGGTTGATACAGATTGTGACGAAGCCCGAGCAAGCGCATGAAGACGTTTTTGGTTGCAGCACTTTTCCTGCTTGCGTGTCCTTTTGCTGCGCGTGCATCGGTTCCGCATACTGCGGTTGTGCGGGCCGTCAAGGCCGAGCATGCGGTGCCGCTGGACGCATCGCTGCGCGACCCCGTCTGGCAGACGGCGCTCACGGCGACCGGATTCGTCAACTTCACGCTCTTGCGTCCGGCGGCACACGAGACGGTTGCCTACTTCCTTTACGACGACCACAACCTCTACATCGGCTTTCGCTGCGCGCAGCGCGGCGTACCGATCGTTGCTACGCAGACCGTCGACCATGCCGGGGTTAGCAGCGACGACCACGTCACGGTGTGGATCGACACCTCCGGAAACGGCTCGCGCACCTATTCGTTCAGCGCGAATCCACGGGGCGTGAGCAGCGAGACGTCGAGTGAGAATACGCGTTATGCGCCGACGTGGACGACCGTTGCCGCGAGTTCGGATGGCAACTATACCGTCATGATGGAGATTCCGCTCTCCGTCCTACGGGCGCAGGGCAGCGGGTCACAGACGTGGCGTATTAATTTCGAGCGGTATATCGCAAACACCAATGACGACTATACGTGGGCGTTCGAGCCGGCACAAACAAGTGTGTCGAACCCGCAATATTGGCCGCAGGTAAGCGGGATCGTGATCGGCAAGTCGGCGACGCGGCCAAAGCCGTATGCCGATGCGTATGTGCTCGGAAGCCTCGGCTCGCAGCGCAATATTTTTCAAGACGGCTACCAGGATGGCGCGCCGCTCTTCGAACCGGCAAACCCGCGTTTCGCCGGGGTCGACGCGACCTATCCGTTCACCAACACGCTCGCGTTCGTCGGAACGCTCAACCCCGATTTCTCCAACGTCGAGGAAGACCAGGCGACTATTGCGCCAACGGAGTTCGCGAAAGTCTACACCGAGTACCGTCCGTTCTTTGCGCAAGGCGCGCAGTACATCAACGCCGTGCCGCAGGTGGGACTCTTCGGCAGCAGCAACCAGATTTTCTACACGCCTTCAATCGGGATCTTCGATCGGGGTCTTAAAGTCGAGGGAACTGCGGGGCAAAATGCGATCGGCGTGCTCAACGTCATCGGGCCGGGCTTCAACGATAACGCGTACGGCTATGCCTACGTGCGTCCGGATAACTCATTCTCGGTCAGCACTGAGGGCGTTGTGCTGAACCAAAATGGAATCAATGACAACACCTTCGCCGCCGGAACCACGCAGAGCAATCCACATTCCGGCCAGTTTACCGACGTGCTCGTCGCCACGGAGAGCGGAACGCTCGTCGCCCAGCCCGGCACGTCGCAAGCATTTACGCTGAATGAAGGCCTGCACAATCAGCATTGGAACGTGCAGGGCATCTACCAGAATATCGGGCCCGATTACGCACCGCTCGACGGGTACACGGCAGTCAACGACATTCGCGGACCGGGTGCGATTGCGGGATACGCCAATGTCGGGTCGGCGCAAAGCGCGATCCAGTCGTATTCGTTCAGCGTCTTCGGCGACCACTATTTCGATCGCAGCGGCAACGTCCGTCAGGCCGACGTCAATGCGTTTTACTCGCTCACGTTCAAGAATCTCATCTCGGTGAGCGGGTTCTTCGGACCGAGCGAACTGCGCTCGTACGAACAGGGCTACCCGGTCTATAGCGACGGCGTCACGTATTGGTACAATCGCCGGCAAATCGCGCTTGGGTACAAGAACAACACCGCTTCGCCGATCGATGTTTCGTATACGTGGGGACCATTCGGCGGCTACTACGTGCAGCAGACCGCGTCGTCGATTTCGCGCATCTACGGCCCCTACGGAATCACGCTCGAATGGGACGGCAATATCGAGCGCATCGCCGCCGGCGCGCCGATCTTCGATTCGCAGTGGCTGCGGCGCGTTTCGTTGTCGCGATCGTTCGGTCGCAACGCCTCGCTCGCGCTCAGCTTTCGGTCGATCAACGGCACCGGGGGCTATTCCGAGCCGGGCGCGAACCTCGCGTTGCTCTACGAGCAACGTTTTGTCAACGCCGACATGCTCTATCTCGAGTACGGCACCCCGGCTGCACCGGCGACGCTACACCGCTTCATCGTAAAGTACGTGTTTCACATGGGCGGCGCGACCGGGACCTGAGAGTGCGTCCGGAGAAACTCTGCGCATGCCGTTGCTTTCCGCCGTGTTGCTGGCCGCGAGTCTGCTCGCACCTTCCGGTATCCTGGGTGCACCTGCGCATTTCGAGCGCCAAAACGTGACCGTCTTGGGGATGGTGAAAGCCGTTGCCGCGCAACAGATCTCGGGCGGATGGATCACGCAGTTCGCGCTGTGCGACAGCCGCTGCATCAATGTTGTGGAGTTCTCGAAGCCGGCCGTTGTGGTAGGGCAATCCGTCACGGTTACCGGCACCTTCCACACGATTTTCTCGCGCGGCCCCATCCAGGCACGCAATTGCGTGGTGGTGGGTCAGCCCTAAGCCGGACGCAATGAAAAATCAATCCGAGAAGGCGGCGATCTTCCGCGCTCTTCACGAACGGGATCGCGCGTTCATCATTCCTAATCCGTGGGACATCGGCTCTGCGAAGATGCTCGAAGCGCTCGGGTTCGAAGCGCTCGCAACGACGAGTTGGGGCTTTGCGTATTCGATCGGGAAGGCCGACGGTGCCGTCGATCGCGATACGATGCTCGCGCACGCCGCGCAGCTTGCCGCTGCGACGGATCTGCCGGTGAGCGCCGATCTCGAGAATGGTTATGCCGACGAACCGGCCGGCGTCGCCGAAACCGTGCGACTTGCCGCGGCGGCCGGACTCGCCGGCTGTTCGATCGAGGATCTGCCGCTCGGTCGCGAGGCCGGACCCTACGACATCGATTTTGCCGCCGCGCGCGTGCGGGCGGCAGTCGAGGCCGCACGCGCGTTACCGTTTTCGTTCGTGCTAACGGCGCGCGCCGAGAACTTTATTGCCGATCGTCCCGATCTTGCCGACACGATCGCACGCTTGCGAGCATTCGCGGATGCCGGCGCCGACGTCGTGTATGCGCCGGGCCTGCGAACCGAGGAAGAGATCGGCGCGGTCGTGCGCGCCGTCGATCGACCCCTGAACGTGCTCGTCGGGTTGGCGGGCATGACGATGACCCTCGATGACCTCTCGCGCATCGGCGTGCGGCGCATCAGCGTCGGCAGTGGTCTTGCCCGTGTCGCATACAGTGCCGCGCGAAGCGTTGCAACCGAGATGCACGAACGCGGCTCGTTTGCCGGGTTATCGCGTTAGCAATTTCGGCGACGCGAGCCAGAGGAGCACGCCACGAAGCGGTGACTCGCGCGTGACCTCAACGCACGCGAGCGCGCCTTTCTTGAAATCGACCTCGCCGCCGCCGATCAGCTCGCCGACGGTCCCGCTCATCGACGGTTCGTGGCCCACCAGCATCAGGGCGCTCGCGTTCTCGCACTCGCGCAGGATCTCGGCCAGACGCGCTGCAGAAAAGCCCAAGCCGAGGCGATCGTCTTGGCGCAGCTTGTTTCGTAGCTTCAGTTCATCGGCAACGATCTCGGCCGTCTGGCGTGCGCGAACCAGCGGGCTCGTAATGATGAGATCGAGTTCGGGCTCCAATGCTGCGATGGTTTTGGCCTCGCGCGCGATGCGTTTTATGCCGTCTTGCGTCAGCGGACGCTCGAAATCCGAGCCTTCCCACGTCGTAGCGTCGCCGGCCGGACCGTGCCGTAAAAAGTAGCAGAGCATTGCGGCCTAGACGAGCGAAATCGTCTCCTTGGGCTTGGGATGCGCCGCGAGCGATGCGAGCAGTGCGTCGGCGAGCTGGTCGACGATCGGATCGTCTATCTCTTCGACGCGTCCTTCGTCGGCGAGCGCAGCTTTGCGTGGGTCGATCGGAATGCGCGCAAAGACCGGTGCTTGCGCGAGTTCGGCGACGCGGTCGGCATACGAGAGGCCGAAGACTTCGTATTTCGTGCCGGTATCCGGCGCCACGAAGTACGACATGTTCTCAACTACGCCAAGGATCGGTTTCTTGAGCTGATGCACGAGGTTCGCCGCTTTGCGCACGATCATCGTCGCAAGTGCCTGCGGCATCGTGATCAGCACGACGCCATCGACCGCAAGTGACTGCAGCACCGTCAGCGGCGCATCGGACGTGCCGGGCGGCAGATCGATCAGCAACACGTCGAGGTCGCTCCAAAGCACTTGTTCGTAGAACTGACGGATCACGCCTGAGAGGATCGGTCCACGCCAGATCATCGCCGTGTCTTCTTTGTCGGTGAGCAAATTCGAGCTGACAACTTCAATAGCGCTGCGCGAGACGGCCGGCACCATTAACGGTTGCGGATTGCCTTGCGGCGTCTTGGGTGCATTCGGATCGGCTTCGATTGCGAGCGGCGTGTGCAAGCCGAAGAGTTTGGGAATCGACGGTCCGGTGATGTCGGCGTCAAGAATCCCAACGTTGAGATGTTTGCGACGCAAGCCAAGCGCGAGCATCGCGGTGACGAGCGACTTCCCGACGCCGCCTTTGCCCGACATGATCGGCACGACGTGCGCAATCTTTGCACGGCCGGTGAATGCGCCGGGCGCGCGGCGTGCAGGCGTGCGATCTTCGTTCGAGATCAGCGGCACGAAACCGGAGAGGCGCGCTTGTCCGAGCGCGGCAACGATCGGCTCGATACGCAGGCCGTGCGCCTTTGCGCCTTGCTCGATCGTCTCGTTTTTGCTGACACTGCAGCCCGAACAGCCCAGACCGAATTGCGTCAGGACCTCGGCCGCGATCGGCAACGCGGCGACCAGCTCTCTGATATTGGTCTGCGGGGTGATCTCAATCTCGATGTGTGGCACGATGGTCCTCTCTTCGGCCAAACAAAAAAGGCACCCCCGGAGGAATGCCTCTCTTATTACCGGTAAGCCTGGCGCGCCCCGAAGCAATCCCGGCAATACACCGGGCGATCGGTACGCGGCTGGAACGGTAGCTCCGCGACGTTGCCGCACTGGCTGCACGTGGCACGGAACATCTCGCGACGGCTGTAGCTGCTGCCACCGGTCTGCGGCGAGCGCGCTTTGCGCGCCGCACGACAATCCGGACAGCGGCTGGGCTTATTGGTAAAGCCCTTCATCGCGAAGAATTCTTGTTCGCCGGTCGTAAATGCGAACTGGCGTCCGCAATCAACACAACCGAGCGTTTCATCTCTGTACATGAACGAGTCTCCTATCTCTATATTTGTCTGGGGTTCGACTCGCTCGTGGACTTAGATAAAGCTCGACTACGGAATTCGAAAACCTGGAACGCTCTCTAAAACACCGGGAGCGCCCAATTGGTTGCACGAAGGGTCGGGCCCTATATGCAGACCGAGTTTAGTCGCAGTATCGATCGCGCCCAGGCCGTTCTGGCCGGTGGCTGTGATTCGCCGGTGCGCTCGGGGTGGGGCGTGGGCGGACCGATGTTTGTCCAGGCGCGGGCCTCCGGCGCGCATGCCTACGATGAAGACGGCCGTCGCTACATCGACTACATCATGGCGTACGGACCGTTGCTCTTTGGGCACACGCATCCCGCGCTGGTAACCGGCCTCGACGAACTCGCAGGGCATGGCTTCGTGTGGGGCACGACGCATCCGGAAGAACTGCGCCTTGCCGAGCGGCTTCGCGCGTACCTCCCGTCGATGCAGCGCATGCGCTTTGTCACAACCGGCACTGAAGCGGTGATGAGCGCGATTCGTGTGGCGCGTGCGTTCACGAATCGGTCGCTTATCCTCAAGTTTGCCGGCAACTACCACGGGCATTTCGATCTCGCATTGCTCGATGCGGGTGCCTCGGCGCACACCTCGAATGCGGGCCGGAGCGGCATTCCCGACGGTGTGATGCGCGACGTCGCGGTCGCGCGCTACAACGATCTGGCAAGTGTCGATACGTTGCTGCGGGGGCGCGGGCACGAGCTTGCGGCGATCGTCGTGGAGCCGATCGTTGCGAACATGGGCGTAGTGACGCCGGTTGCCGGATTTCTCGAAGGCTTGCGCGAGCGCACGATGTACCACGGTGCGTTGCTGATCTTCGACGAAGTGATCACGTGGCCACGTTTTGGTTTAGGCGGCGCGCAAGCGCGCGTCGGTATCACGCCCGACATGACAACGATCGGCAAGATCATGGGCGGTGGCGCGCCGATCGCGGCATTTGGCGGCAGAGAAGATGTGATGGCGATGCTTGCCCCGGTCGGGAGTACGTTTACCGGCGGTACGCACGGCGGCAACCCATTCTGCGTCGGCATGGCGCATCGCGTTCTCGATCTGCTCGAGGCGCATCCGGAATACTACGACCGGATGCGCGATCTTGCCACGCGCCTCGCGAGCGGCATCCGCGCGATCTTTGCCGAGCGCGACCTTCCGTACGCCGTCGTACAGCACGAATCGATCGTGGATTTCAAATTCCGCGCCGGACAACCGAACCAGAACTACGATGATGCACGCGCTGCCGACAAAGCGAAGTACGCGGACTACTGGCACGCCATGCTGGACCGCGGCATCCTGTTACCGCCGAGTCAAAATGAAGTGATGTTCGTTTCGACCGCCCACACCAACGCGGATATCGACGAGACGATATCTGCGATCCACAGCGCTCTCTGAGCACCGGCTGAGATTAGAATTCTGCGAGAGTTACGCGGGTGGCGCATCGCGGAGCGGCGCGATGCGTTTCTTATATGCTATGCGTAACTACTTTCTCGCCGCGTTCGCGGCGCTCGCTCTCTTGACTCCGCTCGCTGCCGTCGCGCAGGACGCGCCATCCTACGCGCAGCCGCAGGTACAGGCCGGCTACACCGATGACCAGCAAATTCAGGGGCGCATCTCGAGTTTCGACGGCGCGTACAGTCTTACGGTTCAGGACAGTCGTGGTTTCGTAGACAACGTCGAGCTCCACGACGGTACGATCATCAATCCGACCGGCCTCACGCTTGCGCCGGGCATGGTCGTCAGCATCCTCGGGTACAACGCCGGATCGTACTTCGCGGCCAACGAGGTCGACACGCCGTACACGTACTATGGCGGTGTTCCGTACTATGCGGGCCACCCGTGGAACTACTACGGGCCGACGATCAGCTTGGGCTTTTTCTTCGGTAACACCGGGTGGTGGCACGGCGGCTACTTCGGGCCGGCGCGCTATCACTACGTCGGCAATGCCCGCGTGTACGACAACGTGCGCGTGAACAACGTCTACCGCTACGGCACATGGCACGGACGCACGTACGTCGCGCCCGCGTCGCGTGGCGGCTATTATCCGCACGGGCAGTACCACCGGGATGGTCGCCCACCTCGCTTCTAGCAAAAATAGAG
>DATJOM010000015.1:0-17920 GCA_035507095.1 Candidatus Acidiferrum sp. | reverse complement strand
CGAGCAGCCGTTGACATTGAGCCCCTTTGCCGATTGCGCGCGCACGAATTGCACCACGAGCGCATCGGTACATGTTGTCTCCCCCGCATGCCCCGCGCCTTCCACTAAGGCGATCTTCGCGTTGGGTAGATACTTCGCGGCCTCTTCCGCGTAGCGCGGCGGCGTCGCGGGATCGTCGGAGCCCGAGAGCATCAGCACCGGCGCGTCGCTGCGAACCGGATCGTTGAAGGCCGCCGGCATCGCCGGGACATTCCACTGCGCACAGGCTTTGCGCTGCGCGTCGATACGCAGGCTGCCCGTAAACGAGTGCGCGGCAGCTTCGTCAACGGCGCGTTGATCCAAGAACGGAATGAACTCCGCGCAGGTGTACGAGAACCACGCGCCGTTGGTGAGATCTTCGTTGAGGCCTACCGCGATGACGTTGATCAGCGTGGCGAGTGGTGCGGTGTCGCCGTGCGAGGCACGATCGATGACGTACGGTACGAACGCCGCCGCCTCCGGATCGTAGAGCGTCTGTCGCAGGTGATCGACGAAGACCCCCTTCGACAGCTGCACGGTGACCGGCTTGGCGCCCTTCTTCAGCACCAGCGTCACCGGAATCGGGCCGTTGTCGAGCCGGGCGATCAGCGCGTTGAACTGTTGCGCAAAGTTCGGAAAATGTGCATTGCATGACGCGTTACGTTTACACTTGGCGATCAAATCGTCGAGTGCGCGCTGCGCGCCCATCGGCTCTCCGGGCAACGGCACAAATCCCGGCGGCGCGACGCCGTCGAGCACGGCACTCTCTACGCTTTCCGGGTGTCGCCGCATATAGATGAGGGAAAAGAACGTACCGTACGATCCACCGTCGAGCACCAACTTCGGATACCCGAGCGCTGCGCGAATGTCGTTGAGATCGTCGACGGCGTTATTGGTATTGTAATCCGCGAGGTTGCCCTGGGCTGCATTCTTCGCGCGACATGCGGTCACGACGCTGCGCGGGAACAGATTGAGAAAATAGGACGCGGGATTCGACTGCGGCGTGAGGTCGCACTGCAGACCGTTCGACCCGCCCATCCCACGGTCGTCCATAAACACGACGTTGTACGTGTCGCGCAACGGGATGAGCGCCTTTTCGAATTGTCCGTCGGCAATAAACGGCGCGTACGGTACGGTGCTCTCGCCTGGACCGCCCGCAATGAGCGCCACCGCGCGGTTCGACGGATGCTTGGCCTCGAGCACCACCAGTTTAATCTGGATGATGCGGCCCGATTGCGCGGCGCGATCTTCATAGACGCCGAACGTTCCGCACACGGCGTGCACCTTGGTCTTGCCTTGCGTGCAGGGCTTCACGTGCAGGCCGAGCTGCGTCACGGTAGCCGCCAAAACCAAGTTCAGCATGCGCCTATTCTCCCAGCCTATTTAATGAAAGGGCAATCAGTCCCATCTCAAAAGCACTGTCCTAGACGGGGAAGCGCCCGCACCCACTGCGCGCGCTATCGTTAGTGGTACTATGCGTAGTACACCAACCATAGCTGCACTTCTCCTTTTCTTCGCCGCGCTCGGTCCCGCGTTCGCGGCCGGAACGCTGCGCATTCAGGAAAGCGACGGCGACGTCCGTACCTACGACAACGTTTCGGTCAAAGTTGTGCATCACACACTGCGTATTACCTCCGCCGACGGAAAAGGCACGCTGATTGTCAATCAAGCGGCCTGCTCGTTCGTCGATCGGATCCAGCGCTGCTACCCGCTGAAAGTCTCGCTCGAACAAGGCGGAGCAACGAAGCCGATCGATCTCAAGCGCGGGACGATCTACGTGAACACGACCAGCGACGCCCAACAGATGCCGCTGTCCTCGCAGCAGTTACCGGCGCACGGCATTCTTCTTTCATTTGTTACCGACATCGGCACCTACGTGACGATGACCGGTAAAGTCGATGGAATAGTACGATGAAATACGTAGCGTTGTTCCTTGCGCTCGTTCTTGCAGCCGCACCGGTGTTGGCGGACGCGCGCGGCGGCGGCGGTGGCCGCGGCGGTGGTGGTGGCGGAGCGCGCGGCGGCGGCGGTGGCGCGCGAGCCGGCGGCGGTGGCGCGCGAGGCGGCGGCGCGAGTCGCGGCGGCGCGAGTCGCGGTGGCGGCGGCGCACGGCCTGCAAGTTCCGGCGGCGGTTTCAATATGAATCGCGACACGGCTGCAGCTGGGCGCGGAGGCGCCGGCAGACCGGGCGGCGTCGGTGGAGCCGGTGGAGTCGGCGGAGCCGGCGGCGCGGGCAGACCCGGCGGTGTCGGCGGTCCAGGAAAACCCGGCGGCGTGGGCGGTGCAGGCAAACCCGGCGGCGTCGGCAGTCCAGGCAAACCCGGCGGCGTCGGCGGTGCCGGCGGCAACAACAACGTGGGCAACGGCAATCGCGGCAACGGCAATCGCGGTAACGGCAACGGCAACAACAACGGCAATCGCACGTGCAACAACTGCACGATCAACCGCAATCCGGTCTACGGCGGCGGCGGAGCCTACGGTTGGAATGGCGGCGTCGCATGGGCACCCGTGCCCTATTACTACGGCGGCGGATTTTGGGGCGCGATGGCAATCGGCGTCACGTCGGCTGCGGTGTTCGGTTCGATCGTCAACACGACGACGCACGAAACCGTCACGTCGTACCAAGTGCAACCGAGCAGTCCGGGCGCCACCATGCTCTCCAATTACGGCCTCACGCAAGTGCAGTGCGGGCCGGCAAATCTCGTGGTCGTCTACGGACCCGATAACAGCGTGATCTGCGCAACGCCGAACGCGAAGGTTTCGGCCGGAGAGTACACCCTCGATACTGAGACGCTCTCCCTCGTTTCGCAACCATAGTGGAGAAGGTCGTTGTCGCGGTCTTTCTAGCCGCGTTCATGTTGCAGGCCGGGTTAGGTTGCGACTTCCGCGACCTGCTCGCGGCCTTACGCAACCGAAATTGTATGATTCGCGTCGTGCTTGCGAACTTCGTCGTGGTGCCGCTCATCGGAGTATTGGCGGTACGCGTCTTCGCACTCGACGACTTTGTTGCCGTCGGGATCCTCTTGATGGCGATCGCTCCGGGCGTTCCGTTCTTACCGATGCTCGCCGGCACGAAAAATGGCGGCGACGAGGGTCTCGCAACCGCGCTCGCCGTGTTGCTGCCTGCCATCTCGATCGTAACGGTTCCGATCATGGCGCCGCTCGTGTTGCCGGTCAATGCCGAGGCGCACATCGTGCTCGCGTCGTTTATCGTCAACCTCCTTGCGCTCCAACTGCTCCCGCTTATCATCGGGCTCTACATTCGTCAGCGCGCGCCGAGTACGGCGCCGACGCTGATCAAGGCGTGTATGGCCGTCGTTGCGGTTGCCCTCCTCGTTGTGCTGGTTGCGCTCGCGCCGAGGATGGGTGCGGCGTTTGTTGCACTCTACGGATCGCGTGGTCTTTTAGCTGCGCTGCTGATCGTCGTGCTTTCCGCCGGGACCGGCTGGCTCTTCGGCGGAAGCGAGGCGCGTTATCGCAATACGATGACGCTCTCAACGATCATGCGCAACTTTGGGCTGGCGCTGCTCGTGACCGGCCAGAATTTCGCCGGCACGATTGCGAGTCCAACCGTCTTAACCTACTTCGTCATCCAGCTCGTTGTCGCGAATCTGCTCGCGCAGGCTCTCAAACGGCAACAATCGCTGGGGGCGCCCATATCTCACTCCGCGCACGCTCAGTCGGCCAGCAAAGAATAAGACGCACTTCGAGCGGCGTGGGCGCGGGAAGCGTTCGGATCCAATTTTCGCCTTGGCCGTTTGTGGGTCGAGGGCCTAACATGATAGTCATCGCCGGCTCCGCGCGCACGAGGTTGACCCGGCCCGGTGCAGCGGGCGCAACGTAGAGGAACCATGATGCATGCGAGGGCGGCTCATTCCACCGTTCGAACCGCATGCGATAGGTGCGTGCACCGTCCAAGGCAGTGCCCGATTCGTCACAGCGCGTGACAACTTCGAGTATGTCGTGCGACTCCGCCGGGAAGTATCCCGCATGCACGGATGCGGCATGACCTTCAGGCGTCCGATCCCGGAGGCGATGATCGATAGATGCCCAGCCTTTTGACGGTGCGCTCGCGCGAGCACTGGATGCAATCGTCGCGAAGCTCTTTTGCACGCCCGCCGTGACGACGTTCGCGGCCGCGATGCCCGGCATTTCGTGCAGCACCCCGAGCGCCTCGGAGAAATACTGTTCTGGGCGAAGCGCTTCGACGTGCGCGACCGCGTCGAGCGTCTCGACCGGACCCTCGAGGTCGACTAGCGCCTTCCCGTTTTGATCCTCGATCCTAAATGGGGACCCGTTGCTCGCGGTGCTCTCCCGGCCGAAACGCACGTGATGGGTGAGCACGGCAATCAGCTCACTTGGACAACGTATTCCTTGCGCATGGTGACTAGTAGAATTGGTACTACTCGGCGAGAGCAACACCAGCTCTTGCCGTGCTCCGCCGGCGCTCCGCGTGCCGATACTTGCAAACGGCTGCAGCTCCGCATCGAGGAGCGTGCACACGTGATAGTCGTTGCAGGGCACGGTTTGCAGGTGAATTTCGGGAGTTTTAACGTGCAACCACGCAGCGCGGCACTCGAGCGATGCGCCTTCAGCGTTTGCAAGCGTCGCCGGTCTGCCGGCGCGTGCCAAAGGATCGATTGCACGCGATGCCAGCAATCTTGCATATGCCTCACTCACGAGCAACGGGTAAGCGTTTACACAAATTCGCTCGATCGCTTCCTCACCGAAGGAGCGCGGAGATTTTGCGTCTGTCCTAGACATAGCTGCCAAAATACGCAAACCCGGAGTATACTGATTGTCCAGGACAAGTGAGGCGGGTGAGTGTTGTGAGTGGAGCAACAGCAATCGAAGGCCTTCGTCCGTCGCTGAGCATTAAGGCTGTCGCGCGTATCGCGAACGTTTCCATCGACACGATTCGTGCGTGGGAAAAGCGATACCGGGCGATTGTACCGGAGCGCGGCCACGGAGGCCGCAGAATCTTCAGCAGCGTCGACGTTGAGCGTCTAATCTTGCTCCGCGACATCGTCGCCACGGGCGTTTCGATTTCACGCGTTGCGAAGTGCGAGACGACCGAACTGCGCGGGATGGCGCGCGACGCCGCACAACGCGGCGAATCCGATGATGCCGAGGTCGTGCGCATCTTGCGTTCGATCCGGGCCCGCGACGTCTCGGTATTGTGCGAAGATCTTTTGCAAGTCGCGCTCGTGCGCGACGCCGCTGAGTTCGGCGACGATGTCATTGCGGCCGTGCTCTCCGAGGTCGAGCGCGACGTCGACATCCGGCAAACCGGTGAGTTGCTGCTCTCGGCTGCGCTCGTTTCGACCTCGTCGATGCTCTTTGCGAAGTATCGCATCGCGCACGGACCCCCGATGATCTCGTTGACGCTACCCGGCGAGCACCGCGCCATCCCACCGCTCCTTGCCGCGCTCGTTGCCGCCGAGGCCGGGTTTGACGGGATGTACGTGGGAACGCAGATCGAACCGCCCGACATCGAAGCGCTCGTTAGCGATCTCAACGCCGTCGGCATCATCATCCATGCGGGTATGGAGTCGTTCGAACACATGCAAGCCGCCTTGCGACTACGGAGCAAGCTGCCTCACGTGCACCTCATCTTGACGGGTCGAGGTAAGAGCTTAGCGCCTCCCGACCTCGTCACGGTGAGCACATTGCGAGAACTCGCCACCGTGCTACGCCACGGCTGAAGCATACGGCACACAGTGCCAATATATTGTACCTTGTCCTAGACATTCGCGATTTACGAGAGAATATTCACGGCGCGAGCTGCGGTGATGGCGATCGTCATGAGTGACGCCGCCGCTTCGACCATCATCAACATGCGTGCCCGCGTTGTCAGCGGCAGCGTGTCGGTCGGACTGAACGCCGTGGCCGTCGAGAATCCTAAAAAGAGATAATCAAGGAAATTCGGTTGCCAATTCGGATTCATATCGACCGGTCGCACCGGCTGTGGGAAGACGAAATCCGCCCGCCACCTATCCGAATTGATGCGCGCGTCCGGTCCTCCGCCGTCGATCAACCAGTACAACAGCGAAAAAGCGAGCAGATTGCTGATCCAAATCACGACCGACGAGCCGAGCAACCGATGTCCGTCGATATCCTTCACGTGGAAGAGAATCAGCTGAATGAGCTTGATCAGGCTAAGGATATTCACGCTCAACAAGATCGCGACGACCACGAGCACCGTCGTGTTCGCAAGCCACGACGGGAGTCGTAGCCAACGGCCGAGGAGCGATAACGCGAAGACCCCGAGGAGCACGAGGGTGGCCGTGGGGGCAATATGTCCACCCCCAAAGACATAGCGATCCGGCATGGCATGCGAAACCGCAATCGCAGCCAGCACGCATAGCATCGCACCGAGTCGCGATGCACTTTTAGGAGTGTCGCTAACCGTCACACTTTACTATACAACATCAAAGACCCGGCGAGCAGCATCGCCGGGTCTTGCTAGCACCGCACGTAGAGCGTCGCGGGGCTATTCCATTGCCGTAGCGTAGAAGTTTCCATCTCGCCAATAGCCGTAGGCTACGATCTGACGCCCGACCGCCACGCGTCCGCTCATTTGGCGATTGAGCGCCGGCTGGTCGTTGATCACGATCGTTTTATCGGCCTGCTGTATCGTTACGAGATGTCCACGCACGATGGTAATCGTTCCGGCCACACGCGCGCGATGCGGACCGACAACGTAGCCCGGGCAGTGGCCGTTCGGTTGCCACACACCGTTGTCCCATTCGCCGCAGATGGGATCACCGTACTGATTGCCCGGCCCCATCGCCGCGGTGTCGTTCAAGTCCGCATTCGGATCGGTTTGCGACAATGCGGGCAGGCTCAGGGCCACCCCAAGCGCGGCGGTTAGCATGATCGCAGTGATTTCTCGTTTCATACGAGCGTTCATACCCAGCTCGCGTGGTATTTATTCGCGTTCGTAAAGCCAGCGCTTGATTGCAATTGCAACGAGCTGATGCTCGATTGGATGTAAACGCTCGAGTACAGCGTCTTCTTCTTCGCCGCTCATCACGCGCAATGGTTTGCGAGCGAGCACACGTCCGCGATCCGCGTCGGTGGTGACTTCGTGCACGCTTGCGCCAACCCAGTGGCTGCCGGCCGCAAGCGCATCGCGCACGGCATGCGCGCCGCGAAACGCCGCAATTGTGGTGCCGTCCGGCATACCGACACGGTCGCGCGACGGATCCAGCGGCAAAAATGCGGGATGCACGTTGAGCATCTCCGGAAATGCATCAACGAACGCCGGCTCGAGCAGATGCATCCATCCGAGCAGCAACACGAGTTCGGGCGCGTAGCTCGCAACGGTCTCATGCAGCGCACGGTCGTACGCGGGCCGCGACTGCCGGTCACGCTCCCATGGCAGCGCAACGGCACCAATTCCGGCACGACGGGCGCGCTCGATTGCGAATGCATCCGGCTTGTTCGACACCACGGCGACGAGATCGAGCGGCAGTCCATCCGCAACGCGATCGATCACCGCCTGCAAATTCGTGCCGCTTCCCGACGCGAGCACCACGGTTCGAACCGGCGCAGGCGTGAAACTTGCCGGATCGTAGCGCTCGACGACGCGCGCGCCCGCATGGCGCTGGTAGTACGGCGTCAAGGCGTCCGAGGTTGCGGCGATCAACCCTCGGCGATATCCGCGCGCACGCAAGTGGCACAATGCGATCTCGAGTAAGGCGGAGCCTATACCGCGATGTTCGACAGCCACACCAAACGGCCCAAAGACCCCCACGTCCGGTTCGCGGGCAATTCCACGCAACCACGCATAGTTCAACCCGCGCGGATCGAACGCCGCAAACCCGGCCGGCCGGCCGTCGCGCGTAGCCAGCGCAACGCCGGCAACGGCGACTTCGCTGCTCCACGCGCCACCGAAGACCTCGTCGATCCACGCAAGCACCGGGTCGCTCGCGCCGCTTGCAATAGAGATATCGTAGCCGGCGCGCGCGACTCGCTCACGCGCTGCAACATCACTCGCGTAGCGTTCGTCGAGGTCGACCAGGAGATTGATCAAGAAATAACGACCTGCGGCTCATCGGGGTGACGCCGTTCGATCCGGCCGATCACCGCTGCACCGGGTAGCGCGGCTGCGGCCTTCTCCGCATCGGCACGCGGTACGATCAGCGTATAGCCCACGCCCATATTGAGCGTACGGTACTTCTCTTCGTAGGTGAGATTGCCACGCCGCACCAGCTCGGTCATGATCGGAGGTACGCTCCAGCACGCCGCGTCAAAGATCGCTGTGACGGTGCCCGGTAGCGTGCGTGGCACATTTTCGAGCAGTCCGCCGCCGGTGATGTGCGCCATCGTCTTCACGCGCGCGACCTTCTCGATCGCGCGCACCGAATCATAATACGATGGATGTTCCGCAAGCAGCGCGTCTGCGTAGGTACCGCCGTTGAAGCGCTTCGTCCACTCGTCGCGCGGAATCAACGCACGCGCGAGCGAGTAGCCGTTCGTGTGTAGCCCGACCGACGGCAGCCCAATGATCGCGTCGCCCGGCACAACGCTCTCGGGCTTGGGAACGTCGTTGACGTCGACGATGCCGACGATCGTGCCGGCGAGATCGAAATGTCCCGCCGAATAGAGGCCCGGCATCTCCGCGGTTTCACCGCCGAGCAGCGCGCAATTATGCGCGCGGCACGCTTGCGCGCAACCCTCGACAACGGCCGCTGCCACCGCCGGATCGAGTTTGCCGGCGGCAAAGTAATCCAGAAAGAACATCGGCGTTGCGTTGACGACGAGAATATCGTTGACGCAATGATTGACCAAGTCGCGTCCAACGCCGTCATAGCGCCGCAGTTCGGCAGCAATGAGGATCTTCGTACCGACGCCGTCGGCCGACGCGACCAGCGCCCGATCGCCTCCGCCCGGCAATCGGAAGATACCACCGAACCCCCCGATCGCATCGAGCTGATCCGGGTGGCGCCACGTCCCGAGGACCTCCTTGTAGCGCGCGACGGCCTCATTACCGGCGGCAATATCCACCCCCGCCCGTGCGTACGCGTCCTTTTTCGAGCTACTTTCGTCGCTCACCAGGCCTCCTGCGCCCTTGAATTGTAGTCATCCGTTAGAACTACTTCACCTCAGCGAAAGGTAGCCCATGCAAGTCCTCATCGCGCAAGACGCGCCGGTCGCGGTGCGCACCGGTGCGCTCGTCGTTCCAGTTTTTACGGGTGGTGAACTGAGCAGTGCTGCAAAAGCACTCGACGCTGCGCTTGGAGGCGCGATTACCGACGTCCTCGCATCGGAGGAGATCAAAGGCAAACTCGCCGATTGCGTGCTGCTTCACGCAAAGGATCAACCGTATCATCGCGTGCTCGTCGTCGGTCTGGGCGACCGCGCGAAGTTCGAACCGTCACATCTCGCGCGTTACGCCGGCACGGCTGCGCGCTATCTCGGACGGCGCAATGTCGAGACCCTCGCAATCGCGCTGCCCGATGAAGCAAAAGGCAACGAGACGGCGTGCGCGTCGTTTGCGGTTGAAGGCGCGATCACCGGGGCGTTCCAAACGAGCATGTATCAGGAAAAGCCCGAAAAACGCATCGCGATCGAGAGCGTGACCATCCTCGCGGACGGCTTTGACGCCAAGGCTATCAAGGTAGGCGTCGAGCGCGGTACGATTCTCGGTGAAGCCGTAAACTTTGCGCGGCGTCTCGCGGTAACGCCCGCCAATGATATGACGCCGACGATACTTGCCGACGAAGCGGTCAAAGCTGCGAAGGCCGCCGGCGTTGAGATCGAGGTCTTCGACGAAGCGCGCATCCGCAAGGAAGGCATGGGTTCGTTCCTCTCCGTGGCGCAGGGAAGCGTGCAGCCGCCAAAGTTCATCGTGATGAAGTACACCGGTGATCCGGGCAACAAAGAGCTGCTCGCGCTCGTCGGCAAAGGCATCACGTTCGACACCGGTGGCATCTCGCTCAAACCGCCGGAGCGCATGGAAGAGATGAAGTACGACATGTCGGGTGGTGCCGGCGTCATCGCCGCGATGATCGCGCTCGGCAGACTCAAACCGAAACTCAACGTCGTCGGCTTGGTCCCGGCGACGGAGAACATGCCCGGCGGTAAAGCCACGAAACCGGGCGATATCGTCAAGGCGATGAACGGCAAAACGATCGAGGTGATCAACACCGACGCCGAAGGGCGCCTGATCCTCGCCGACGCGCTCGCGTACGCCAATAAACTCGGCGCGACCAAGATCATCGACGCGGCGACGCTTACCGGCGCGTGCGTCATCGCGCTCGGACACGCGGCGAGCGCCGCCATCGGGAACAACGAAGGCCTGACCAATGAATTTCTCGCTGCGGCCAAACCGACCGGCGAGCGCTATTGGGAAATGCCGCTCTACGACGAGTACGCGAGCGCGATGAAGAGTGACATCGCCGACCTCAAGAACACCGGCGGACGTCCGGCCGGTGCGCTCACCGCGGCGGCCTTTCTCAAAGCCTTCGTCGACGAAACGCCGTGGCTGCACCTCGACATCGCGGGCACCGCGTACCTCGACAACGAGTCGGCGTGGCAAGCCAAAGGCCCGACCGGAACGCCGGTGCGCGCGCTCGTCTCGTTCGTCGAGACGCTCGCCGGATCGCCCGTTGTGCACGCGAACGGACACATCAAGGTCAACGCGTAGTACACTGAGCTATGGCACAAACACGCCAGCCTCTCAAAGACGACTCGCGCCCGTACGAGCCGGCGAAAGGTCCGGCTCTGAGGCGCGTGACTGCCGGAGCGATCAAGCGCCGCAAGGGCAGTACCATCGTACCCATGGTCACGGCGTATGACGCACCCTTCGGGCGTTTCGCCGAAGAGGCGGGCATCGATTGGATCCTAGTTGGTGATAGCCTCGGCAACGTCGTCCTCGGCTTCGATGAAACCACGCCGGTTACGATGGATGACATGGTGCATCATACGGCCGCCGTCGTACGCGGCACGTCGCGCGCACATATCATTGCCGACATGCCGTTTGGTTCGTATCAAGTCAGCGACGAGGAGGCGGTTCGTAACGCGATTCGCCTGGTCAAAGAGGGCGGCGCGATGTCGATCAAACTCGAAGGCGGCAGCGACGTTGCCGCCCGCATTCGCTCGATCTACCGCGCGGGTATTCCGGTCGTCGGCCACATCGGCATTACGCCGCAAACGGCCGGTCTTGGTCCGGGTTATCGCATGCGCACGCACCGCGATCGTCTGCTCGAAGATGCGCTCGCCGTTGAGTCGGCCGGCGCGTATGCGATCGTGCTCGAAGTCGTCGATTTTGAGATCGCGCGCGAGCTTACCGAAAAGCTTTCGATCCTAACGATCGGCATTGGCTCGGGGCCGCACTGCGATTCGCAAGTGCTCGTGCTCCACGATGTGCTCGGCATGTATCCAAACTCGCCGCCCTTTGCTCGGCGTTTTGCCGAAATCGGCGCCGACACTGTGAACGCGCTACGCGACTACGCGAGCGCAGTGAAAGAAGGCGAATTCCCCACCACGTGAACGGCCCGCGGTTCGACGACACGTTTCGCGCACAGCTGCACGAGCTTTTTCGCTGGCGCCGTGACGTCCGTCACTTTCGCAGCGACCCCGTCGCCGGTAGCACGATCGCGGCGCTGATTCGCGAGACTGCGCTTGCGCCGTCGGTCGGCTTTGCACAGCCGTGGCGTTTTGTCCGCGTCGATGCACCCGAACGCCGCAATGCCGTCATCGCCTCGTTCGAACGCGCCAACGCCGATGCGCTGCGCGGCTACAACGGCGACGATGCGGCCAAATATGCGACACTCAAGCTCGCCGGGCTCCGCGATGCACCGGTGCATCTCGCGGTCTTCTGCGACGAATCGACTGCAACGGGCAAAGGTCTGGGACGCGCAACCATGCCCGAGACGCTGGCCTACTCCGCAGCAAACGCGGTGTACACATTTTGGCTCGCCGCGCGCGCACACGGCATCGGCGCAGGCTGGGTCTCGATCCTCGAACCCGAACTCGTTACGCGCACCCTCGACGTGCCGCCGGAGTGGAAACTCATTGCCTACTTGTGCGTCGGCTATCCGGTGGAAGAAAACGACGCACCCGAACTCGAGCGCGCCGGTTGGGAATCGCGCGACGACCGGGCCGTCACGCTCTACGAACGGTAGTATACTAGAGTTCGGAGGACTCAGCATGCCAGAAGACGCCTCTATCAATCGCCGCCATTTTTTTGGTTCTGCCGCGGCAGCCGCTGCAGCCGCTGCAGCATACCCGGCTGGGCTCTCGGCCCAAACCGGCACTGACTCTACCACGATTCGTCCCTTCCAGGTGAACTTTTCCGATGCGGACCTCGACGACATGCGCAAGCGCATCAAGGCGACGCGATGGCCCGACCGGGAAACGGTCAGCGATGACTCGCAGGGCGTACCGCTGGCGATGATTCAAGGGCTGGCGAGCTATTGGGCAACCGAGTACGATTGGCGAAAATGCGAAGCCAAGTTGAACGCGTTGCCGATGTTCGTCACCACGATCGACGGGCTCGACATTCAATACATTCACGTAAAGTCGAAACATGCAGACGCGCTGCCGCTGATCGTCACCCATGGCTGGCCCGGATCGATCATCGAACAGCTCAAGATCATCGCACCGCTGACCGATCCGACCGCGCATGGCGCAAGCGCGTCGGATGCGTTCCACGTCGTTATTCCATCGATACCGGGCTACGGTTTTTCGGGCAAGCCGACTTCGCCCAATTGGCTGACGGACACTACCGCGCGTGCCTGGGCCGTGCTGATGCAACGCCTTGGCTATACGCACTACGTTGCGCAAGGCGGCGATCTCGGTTCGGTGGTTACCACGTTGATGGGCAAACAAGCTCCGCCCGGATTGCTGGCGATCAACACGAGCTTACCGGCGACCGTTCCACCTGCCATTGCAAAGTCGCTGAACTGCGGCGATCCCGCGCCGGCGGGCCTTTCAGCCGACGAGGCGCAGGCATACGCGCAGTTACAGCTCCTGTATGGAAAGCAATTCGCTTATTCCGCGTTCCAGCATACGCGGCCGCAAACGCTCTACGGCATTGCGGATTCTCCGGTGGGACTGGCGGGTTGGCTTCTCGACCACGGCGACGGCTGGAATCAGCCGGCCGCGGCCGTCATCTCTGCGGTAGCCGGGCACACGGTCGACGGACATAGTGCGGGTGCGCTGACGCGCGACGACGTCCTCGATAACATCACGCTTTATTGGCTAACGAATACCGGCGTTTCCGCAGCACGCTCGTATTGGTTGAATAGAACCAGCCCGCTCAATGCCGCCAACATCTCCATGCCGACTGCCGCTATCGTCTTCCCGGGCGAGATCTACTTAGCCCCGCGCAGTTGGGCCGAACAAGCGTTTCACAAATTGATCTATTACAGTCGTGCCGGCGCCGGCGGTCATTTTGCAGCCTGGGAGCAGCCCCAAGTCTTTTCGGAAGAAGTTCGCGCGGGTTTCAGATCGCTGCGGAAGTAGCGCCTTTTGTCATCCCGAGCGTAGGCGCTGCGGTCCTCCGTGCCGTGGCGACGACTTCTTCGACCATCGTGGTCCGGATTTCGCTACACGTCCGCCAGACTGCGATAGGCTTGCAACACGTCGCGGCGCGTGACGATCCCGAGTAAATGGCGATCGTGCGGATCCACCACCGGCAACAGCGGAACGGGCGCGTCCGCCATCAACGTTGCGGCGCGCTCGACCGTATCATCGGGTTCGAGCACGTGCTCCATCGTGTGCACGATGCTCGAGATGCGTTGCGCACCCTTACCCTCCGCGAGCGCGATCGCCAAATCCGAAGAGGTCACGATGCCGACGAACCGCTGGTTGTTGCACACCGGAACGGCTAATTCGCCGGCCTCTCCGTCGCGTGCGACGATATCCTCGATCAAGTCGTGTAACTGCGCGATCACGGGAGCGTTGCGTGCTATCGTCGCGATCTTCACCCGGCTTAGGAACCGCGGCCGTCGAACGCGTTGCCAATCGACACCACGGCGGATCAACTTCATTTCGTAGACCGTCGAGCCGAGGAGCCTACGGCCCACAACCGTCGCGATAACGACGCACACCATCAACGGCAGGATGATCCGGTAATCGTTCGACATCTCGAAGACGATCAGGATCGCCGTCATCGGCGCCTCGGCGGCGGCGGCAAAAAGCGCGGCCATGCCGACGAGACCATACGCTGCACCCGGCGCTGTCCAGGCGGGGAAGATGAGGTGTACGAATCGACCGAACGCATCACCCAGAAACGCGCCGGTAAAGAGTGAGGGCGCAAAGATGCCGCCCGATCCACCCGATCCGAGCGTTAATGACGTTGCAAGCGGTTTGGCAACCGCAAGCGCAAGGGCGCGTCCCACGCCGACGTGTTCGTCGAGCACTTGCTGCATCGACACGTAGCCGACGCCAAAAATCTGCGGAATCCAAATGCCGATGACGCCGACGAGCGCGAAGCCGATGCCGCCTTTGACCCACGGCGGAATCTTGAACGCCTCGAAGCGATCCTCGATGAGATAGAGCATCCGCACGAAGCCGGTTGCCCACACTGCGGCGATCACGCCGAGGATCGCATAGAGCACGAGTTCGTAAGGCGAGACCAATTCGAAGCCGGAGGCTGAGAACGATGGCGTGTTGCCGAGAAATGCGCGGCCGATCACGGCGGCGAGCACCGACGAAACGACAATCGCGGCGAACGAGCGCGGTGCAAACTCACCGAGGATGACTTCGGCGGCGAAGAACACGCCGCCGATCGGCGCGTTGAACGTCGCGGAGATGCCTGCGGCAGCACCGCAGGCTACCAACGTGCGAACGATCGGTGCCGGCGCGCGCACGAGTTGTCCGAGGACCGAGCCGATCGTCGAACCGATCTGCACGATCGGTCCTTCGCGCCCGCAACTTCCGCCGAAGCCGATCGACGTCGCCGATGCCAGCGCCTTGATCGCGATCACGCGCGGGCGCATCTGGCCGCCGCGCAGCGCAACGGCCTCCATCACCTCGGGCACGCCGTGGCCCTTCGCCTCCGGCGCAAACGTCGATGCGATCCACGCGGCGATAACGCCGCCCATGGCAAGCTGTATGACGATCGCGAGCACGCCGAACACGCGCCCGAGCGCGGCGCCGATGATGTTGAACGCGAGGTAGGTTTCTGCGGAAATCAACGCGCGGAAAGCGACCGCGCCAAATCCTCCGCCGATGCCGACGATGACCGCGGTCACGATCAAAAAGGTTGTTTGGGATATGGTCACGCGTCCGACGCGCAACTGCGAGCGTCCGTCTTTGAGGATGTACTCGATCACGCTGCTTCGATCAACCGACCATTGCGCGGGCCGCATGCGCCGCCGGCACGTTCGGATACTCGCCGGTCAGGCAGCCGAGGCACATTTCCTCGCGCTTGCGGCCGGTCGCCGTAACCAAGCCGTCGAGCGAAAGATACCCGAGCGAATCCGCGCCGGCTTTGGCGCGAATCTCTTCGACCGAGTAGTTCGCCGCAATCAATTCGTCGTAGGTCGCCATGTCGACCCCGAGATAACACGGATGCTTGATCGGCGGCGAGGTGATACGGAGATGGACCTCGCTTGCCCCGGCGTCGCGTAGCAATTTCACGATGCGCGGCGTCGTCGTGCCGCGCACGATCGAATCGTCGACCACCACCACGCGCTGCCCGCGCAAGTTCTCGACTACCGGATTGAATTTCAGTTGCACGCCGCGCGCGCGCAGGTCTTGATCGGGACTGATAAACGTGCGACCGATGTAGCGATTCTTGATCAAGCCTTCGATGTATGGCAATCCGCTCTCGGTGGCGTAGCCGATGCCGCCGGGTACCGCCGAGTCGGGAATCGCCATCACCACGTCGGCGTCGACCGGATGCTCCTTCGCGAGCGCGCGTCCCATCGCGTAGCGCGCCATGTAGATCGAACGCCCGTTGAGCACCGAATCAGGTCGCGCGAAGTAGATGTACTCGAACATGCACATCGCCGGGTGCGCGTCTTCACGCACAACGCTGGTCGACTCAATGCCGTTTGGTGTAATGCGCACGACCTCGCCGGGTTCGATCTCTCGCAGATACTGCGCGCCGATCGTCGGCAATGCGCACGACTCCGAAGCAACGGCATAGCCGCCGTCTTCGAAGCTGCCCAAACAGAGCGGACGCACGCCCCATGGATCGCGAAAGGCGTAGAGTTCGTCTTTTGTGCACAGCACGATCGAGTACGCGCCCCGCGCAACCGACAGCACGTGCTTGATGCGATCGAGCATCGTGCCGGGCGCCTCGACGATCACCTTGGCCATCACTTCCGAGTCGGAGGTCGCTTGCAGCGTTGTCGTGGGCGAAAGCGTTGCGCGCAGCTCGTCGGTGTTGGTTAGATTGCCGTTGTGCGCGAATGCGAAGTCGCCGATCTCGGTCGACTCGAGTAGCGGTTGCGCGTTGACGACGATCGAAGAACCGGTGGTCGAATAGCGCGTATGCCCTACGGCGATGTGGCCGGTCAATTCGGCGAGCGTTCCCTCGTCGAAGATCGCGCCGATAAGCCCCATGTCTTTGTGCGAGCGGATCGTGCCGCCGTCGGCTGCAGCAATGCCCGCGGACTCCTGTCCACGGTGCTGGAGGGCATAAAGCCCGAAGTACGCCAAGCGCGCCGCCTCACGCCCCGGCGTTAGTACCCCTGTGATCCCGCACATACGCTGCCTTAAGCCATTCTAGCAGCCAAAGGCTGGTTCCGTCCCTACTATGTTAATCTCTGCTGCTGCTCCGCCCACCGAAAATCTGCAGCAGTGCGAGGAAGATATTGATCGCGTCGAGGTAGATCGAGGTTGCGATCTGCACGGGGCTCAGACCGTCGCCGCCGGCTCGGATCCGTGCAAAATCGATCAGCACGAGCCCGCTGAAGATGACCAAGATCGCCCACGAGTAGATTGTCGGCGAGAGGAAATGCACGAAGATCGAGATGATGCCGATCACGACCAGCACGAGCAATGCGCCGAAGAATATCCCCGAAAAGCGACGCAGATCGAGCCCCGTTGCATAGACGATCGCTCCGAGCGCAAACATACCGAGGCCCGTCGTCAACGCGGCATTGAACACGACCGCGCTCCCTGCCGTATGTGCGTAATACGTCACGATCGGTGCGATGAAGATGCCTTCGAGAAACGTGAATGCATAAAAGAGTACGAGTGAGAGCGCTGGGTTGTTGCGCGTGAAGTTCATCGCGATGATGAGCGCAAACGAGCCGATCACGGCCAACCAGCTCAGGGGAGCATTCGGGAAGAGATAGACCGCGAGCGCCGTGATGCACATGCCGAGCGCGGTGATCCCGAGGACTTGCGCGAGTAGCGACTGGGTCGGGATGACCGCGGCGCCACCGCGGCCGTATTGATTGGGCTGCATTTGATAAGCCATGGCTCTTGATAATAACCCCTCTCCGGGCTCGGGGTTACACCCCGACAGGGGCACCCCTTGATACGAACGTATGTTCGTATTATACTCCAGGGACCATGCGCGGGGTCGAAATCATCGAGCAGCACGCCAAGAGCATCATCAATGCCGTCGCGGGCATGCCGTTCAAATGGTCGATCAACCCGTATCGCGGGTTTACGGTGTATTGCCAAGCATGACTCAGAACATCCTCGGCCAGTGTAAGACTGCGGCCTCCCTCCCCAGTATTGAGAAGGCCTTAGGACTTTCTCTTATTTTCAGCAGCGACGGATTCGAAATCGATGGCCTGTCTTACCCCGGCATCCCGATATTCGTTGATCAGTCGACCATGCGGATTGAGTACTTACCGACCGAATGGATCGTTTTTCAAGCGGTCATTCGCGGCTCGAGCCGCTCTCCGGGAACTTGGAGAAACTATGCCTTCGGCTTGTTGAGCTGGCTCCGCTACTGCAATGCGAACGGTTGGGACTGGCGCAG
>DATJOM010000014.1:0-10621 GCA_035507095.1 Candidatus Acidiferrum sp. | reverse complement strand
GCCGATCGTGTCGGTGAGATCGAGAGCTGGGACAACGTCAAACTGCTTTCCGTCGCCGTCAATCGTTTGAATTGTTGGTATCTGACCGGGTTGCTCTTCATCGGGGACGCCGCGCATGCAATGTCACCGATCGGCGGCGTGGGCATTAATCTCGCGATCCAAGACGCGGTCGCAACCGCGAACATCCTCTCCCCGGTGCTCGCCCGGCCGGGCCCGGTCGGTGACGCGGCGCTCGCCGCCGTGCAGCGTCGCCGGACCTTTCCAACGGTGATGACGCAAGGCTTGCAGGTGCTGATCCAGCGTAATATCATCGCCAACGTGTTGCGCTCGCAGGCGCCGCCCAAACGCGCACCGGCGATTCTGCGGTTTCTCGCATCGATCAAAATCTTACGGCGGATTCCAGCCTATCTCGTCGGCATTGGTTTTCGCCCCGAGCACGTCGAGCGGCAGCTGCAACCGGACCGCTAGCGTTTCGCCGAACCGCCGTGGCGTAGTATCCACGAGGACGAAACCGTAGCGCTGGTAGAGTGCAATGAGTCGCGGGCGCGGAGCCGTGTCCAGTCGCAAAAAGCGCGCGTGCGCCCTGAGCGCCTCGCCTCGCGCCCATGCGACAAGCCGCTCGCTCCATCCGCATCCGCGCGCCCCCGCGACGACGGCAAGTTTGTGGAGATACCGTGCCTCCCCGTTCGTATCATCCGGCCAAAAGAGCGGATCGTGCGATTGAAGCAGCATGGTTGCGACCGCCTGCGAACCGTCGTAGCCGAGCACGAGCTCACCGCGCCGTGCGGCATCCGCGTAGTCGTGCTCGTCGAAGCTCGCGGGATTCCAGATCGGCGTACCGCGCGTGACGTATTCTTCGGCCACTGCGCGAAGAATCGCGACGGCTGCTGCAACGTCGCCCCGAACTCCGCGCCGAATCACGGCTGAAACGCGCGGTTGTGCGCTATGATATCGCGCAGGATCCCCGGCGCGATCGCGTCGGGATGTGAGAAGTCAAGCGTAGAGCTCAAATGCGCAGCGTAGGCGTGCTTCTTGTTGCGCGCGTTCATATCGATCTCCGTCGGGATCGCCTCGAAAGGCCGCAGATCCGCCGCCGTTCCGAACGCAGCGTAGAGCGGTACGGCCATCGCGTCGTAGGTCGAGAGCGGTCGCATCCCCAGAATCAGCTCGACCGTACGCAACAGGCTCGCGGTCGTATAGTGCGTGTGCTGCACCCCACCGCGTGCGTACGGGGATGCAATGTACATGGTCGTGCGCTGCGCGCTCACGTGATCCGCGCCGTCTTGTGAGTCGTCCTCGATGATGAAGACTACCGACGATTTCCAGACCGCGGAGTGTGAAATCGCCTGGATCATGAGTCCGACAGCATGGTCGTTCTGCGCAATATAGACCGCCGGCGTGGGTTTGCCCGGGCGGCTCCCGTAGGTGTGATCGTTCGGCAACCAGATGTATTCGAATTGCGGAAGATCGCCGTGCTGCACGAAGGCGTCGAATTCGCGCTTCCACTCACGGTAGCGGTCGACGTCGCTGTAGTCGAGATTCCAGCTCACATACTTGGGGTCGTAGCGGCCGGCAAGCGTTGGCGCGGTGACAACGGCGGAGGTGGGGAAGCGCCCGCTGAAGTCGACCATCTCGCCGTAGTCTCGAAACGAGACGTGCGCGCGCGCCGCCGCGTCCCAGATATACCCGTTGTGTGGCGCGGCGGCACCGAAGCCTTCGACCACGTCGTCGCCGTCGGCACGTCCGCCGTAGGCCTGCGGCCAATTCCGCTCGACGTAGTCGTTCGCAAGAGCTGCCGTCGACCAGTTGTGTCCCGCGTCGCTGACCTCGCCGTTGGTGTATGCGTTGTCGAACAGGCCAAAACGCTGCGCGATTGCGTGCTGGTTCGGCGTCACCTTCGCTCCGAAGAAGCAAAGCTTGGTATCACCATTTCCCGCGCGAATGTCGCCGAGGATCTGATCGTACGTGCGGTTTTCTTTGAGAATAAAGAATACGTGCTTGATCGGACCGTTCGAGCGGATGACGGTGTCGGCCGGCGCCGTTTGCCGCCAGCCGGTTGAACCCTGCGCGCTTCCGGCCCCGATCGCCGTCGGAAGCGTGTAGGCGCGAATCGAGCCGAATTCGATTGCGGCAACATAATCGACGTTGCTGCGGCTGAACACATCGAAACGGGGATTCGCCGGAACGGCTTCCCCTTTGCCGTCGATCACATAGAGACGGTCGCCGAGCGCCACTATGTCGGTGGGATAGTGCCCGGCGTCGATCCGCCCGACGACGCGTTCGTTGCGAATGACCGCGACTGAGTTTGCGGCGCCAAGGCTTACGTAGAGGCTCCCATTCGCCCAGGCCAGCGCGTTCGGCGAGACGCCGCTCAGGCGCATCGCACCGATCGCGTCGCCGACAAACACGTCGGTCATGTGTTGTGCATCGGATGTGCGATAGACGCCGACCGTGTCGTCGTCGCTATTGGCGACGTAAAGACGGTCATTGACAACGAGCAGATCGCTCGGATGCAAACCCGTGGGGATGCTGCGAACGGCGAGCGTCCCTACGTCGATCGCTTTAACGCTATTGCCCGAGCGGTCCGCCGCGAAGAGCGTGCGACCGTCGCCGCTAAACGCCAAACCACCCGGATGCGTCCCAATGTGGACGGGCTTGGCCTTCGCGATCGTCCGCAGCGAGCCGATGCGCACGTTGCCGTCGTCGTCGCTCGCAACCGCAACAGTGTCACCGGCGCGTGCGACGGCAATGGGATACGTGCCGGCCCCAAGGCGAATCCGCTGCAGCACGTGCGTGGTCGTGTCAACGATCAGGAGCGATTGATTGCCTGCGCCGGCAACGAGCACGCGACGTGCATCCAACCAGATTGGGCGCCCGAACGCCGCCCACAGCGGTATTGATGCGACGCGCACGAGCGAATGGGCATCGTAAAGCCCGAGCGTCGCAGGATTGAAGCCGGCTTCAACGACCGCTAACTCGCGACCATCCGGTGAAGCTGCCGCGCCCTGCGGCATTGTATCCGTTCGCACCGAGAGCGCCGGCGCGTCGTGCAACAGCCAGCCGCTAGGAAGAAGAATGGTGAGGAGCACGCCCCAGCAACGCCACATCCGTAGAAACCTCCGTCGAGACATCAGATGACCTGCTGTCTCGAAGGCCGATTAGACCAAATGCCTGCCGAATTCCTTGCGCGATTTCTTGAGATGTGAAAGCACCAAGCGCCGCGTTTCCGGCACATCGCCGCGGGCAATTGCCTCACACAGGGCCGCATGCAGCTCATCGTGCTCCGCCGCGATATAGTCGGCGGTCATCACCGCGCCCAGCTTTGGCCGCACCGCGGCAATGAACGATTCGTAGACGCCAATAAGTGCCGCGTTCTTGGACGCGCGCGCCACGGCGACGTGAAAGGCAAAGTCGCTTTCCGTGTACGCTTCGACATCACGGGCCGCGATGGCGCGCGAGCGCGTTCGCAGCGCCTTGCGCATCGCCGCTACGTCGCGGGCATCCCGACGCTGCGCAGCAAGCTCCGCGAGCGGGCGCTCGAGGACCATCCGCGCTTCGTAGATCTCGTCGAGCGCCGCGCGCTCGAGCCGCTCTTCAAAGGATTGCTGCAACGCGCGCGACGCGACGAAGGTGCCGTCCCCGTGACGAACCTCGACCACGCCGCGATGGGAGAGCACGCGCATTGCTTCGCGAATCGTCGACCGGCCGACACCGAAGAGTTCGCACAGCTCGGCCTCGGGTGGGAGACGATCCCCAACCCGATAGGCGCCCTGCGCAACGAGACCTCGAAGGCGATCCACGACCTGATCTGCGAGCCCGTGGCGCTTGATAGCCAACGTCTTTGTCAAAACGCTGACTCCTTCGCTATGCCGGCACTAACCCCTTAAAGTAATCGTACGTCTCTCGCATGCCGTCGATTAGACGCGTCTGCGCCTTCCAGCCAAGTTCTTTTTTCGCGAGCGCCGCGTCGAACTGTGCATCGCGCGCGTCACCGGGACGCTTCGGTGCGTTGGTGACCGGCGCTTGGAAGCCGCTGATCTCGACCAGCGCGCGGTAGATATCGTTCACGCTGGTCCGGATGCCCGTTCCGATGGCGTAGCACCGGCCGGATCCCTTATCGAGCGCCGCCACGTTCAGTGCCGCAATATCCTTGACATAGATGTAGTCGCGCGTCTGCTCGCCGTCCCAATCGATGCGTATGCCTTCGCGTTTTAGAAATCTACCGATGAAGATCGCGATCACGCCGGCTTCGCCATTGGGGTCCTGACGCGGCCCATACACGTTAGGGTAGCGCAGCGCCGTAAAGTCGAGCCCCTTTTCCTTTTTATAGAAGCGCAGGTAGTGCTCGGTAACCATCTTGGTGATGCCGTAAGGCGATTCGGGCCGCTGCGGGGTCAGCTCGGTCATCGGGAGGTGCTCCGGCGTACCGAAAGTGGCGCCGCTCGACGCAAAGATCACCTTCTTCACACCGGTCTTCACGCTCGCATCGAGGACGTTGAGCATCCCGAGCACGTTTACGTCGGCATCGTATTTCGGATCGCGCGACGAGATCGCGACCGAGTGTTGCGCGGCGTGATGACTGACGAGCTGCGGCTTGAACTCCTGAAAAATCCGCATTACGCCTTCATCGCGGATGTCCATGTGAACGAAGCTCGCGCGCTCGGGCACATTGATGCGCCTACCACCACCGTGCTCCCATAACGAATCTAAGACAAGCACGTCGTGACCCGCAGCAAGATACGCGTCCACGACATGTGAACCGATGAACCCGGCCCCGCCGGTTACAATGATACGCACGGCTGTTTTCCTTACACGACTTGTCATCGCCGCGCGCCGACGCAGAGGCCGCGGATGATCACAGGGTATACCTCGGCTCGCGTGCTTCGCGTAGCCGCGCTGGCCGCCCTCGTCGTCGTCGCCTCCATTTTTTCGTGGTGGCGCGAACATACCGCCGCACCCGTGCTCGAATCGCGACTCACGCGCTGGAGCGGAACGATTCTCGACGCACGCGGTACCGAACCGGGGCTACGGACGTATACGTTTGCGCTCGATCGCGGTCCGCTCGCGCTTGTTTCGTTATCCGATCAACTTCGCAGCGGCACGCGCGCGATCGTGCGCGGGCGGCTCGAGCCACTCGATGCGGCACGTAACCCCGGCGAGACGAGCGAGCGCGCGATTGAAGGCGAGCATGGCATCGGCGCGCGCCTCGAGCACGCAACGCTGCTTGCAACGCTCGGTCTTGACACCTCGTGGCCGGCGCGGCTTGCACGCCTTCGCCAACGCGCGCACGACGTGTTGCGGCAGCGCCTCGGTGAACCCGGAGCTTCGATCGTCGCGGGCGAGTTATGGGGCGAGCGCGCACAACTACCGCCCGATCTACGCGCAGAATTTCAAGAGACCGGCACGGTACATGTGCTTGTCACCGCTGGGTTGCACGTCGGACTCGTTGCACTCATCGTCGCGTGGTGCGCTGCGCAGCTGCGTGCGCCGCGTGCCGTCGGTTGCGGGGCCGGGATCGTGGCTGTCTGGGTCTTCGCCGGATTCAGCGGACTCGAATTACCCGCGCTACGCGCGGCGACGATGTCCACCTGCGCGCTCACGGCACGCGCCTGCGGCCGCGCCGCGTTCTCGTGGAACACGCTGGGGATCGCGGCAGTTGTGGTGATCGCGGCGATCCCGGGCAGTATCGGATCACCATCGTTCTGGCTCTCGTTCTGTTGCGTCGGCGCGATTTTCGCGCTCGGCACGTCCATCGGCGACGCGCTGCGCGAGCACGTCGCGCTGCCGGAGCGCGCGAGCGAAGCGCTGGTGCTCACGACGGCAACGCAACTTGGAACCTGGCCGATTACCGCCGCGATCTTTTTGCAGTGGTCGAGCTATGCACTGCTTGCGAATCTGGCCGTCGTGCCGTGCGTGCCACTTACGATGCTGCTTGGCGCGCTGCAACTCGCCTGCGCGTGGTGCGCCCCACTGGCGCAAGCCTGCGCAAATCTCAACGGATGGATGCTCGCTTGGGTGATCGGCGTCGTGCGCACGCTCGGGACGATGCCGGGTTCGGCGGTGGTCATGACGCCTGCGCCCCTCTGGTGCATCGCCCTCTACGAAGCCGCGTTGCTCGCCGCCGTTCCGCTGATCCGTCGCGGCGGTACAACGGTCGCGTTCACCTTCGTGCTGACGGCGACGTCGCTCGTGTTGTGGCCACCGCAATCGCTCGGATCGCAGCTGCGCATCACCGTGCTCGATGTCGGGCAGGCCGATGCGATCGTCATCGAGACGCCGGCGCACCATGCGATCCTGGTCGACGCGGGTGGCCGGCTCGAGCGGGGCCCGCAGAGTGACGACTCGAGCGCCGAACGCGTCGGCGAACGCATCGTCGTGCCGTTTCTCCTGCGCGAGGGCGTGCACGATCTCGATGCAATCATCGTCAGTCATCCGCACGGCGACCACGTCGGCGGCTGCCGGCCCGTGCTCGATAAAATTCGCGTCGCGGAGATTGCGGACAGCGGACAGACGTATGGCGGACATGCGTATCACGATTGTCTCGATACAGCTGCGGCCGATCACGTGCCGATTGTACATCCTCGCGCCGGCGCGATATGGCGGACGAACGACGGCGTGACGCTGACGTTCATTGGTCCATCCCTGCCGTTCATCGGCGGCAAAAACGCGATCAACGACAATTCGATCACTTTCATATTGCAGTACAAGCAATTCCGCATGCTCTTCACCGGCGACGCGGGGGTGGCGGCAGAGCAGCGCTTTTTGGGCGAAGGGATCGACCTTTCTGCGTCGGTTTTGAAAGTGGGACATCACGGTTCGGCCTATGGATCGTCCCCCGCGTTCCTCGCCGCCGTACATCCGCATTACGCAATCATATCGGTCGGTCGCCATAACATGTTCGGCCATCCCGCGCCCTCGACGATCGACGCGCTCGACCGCTCGGGCTCGACAGTCTATCGGACCGATGATGGCGGAGCAGTGACGATTATAAGCGACGGCGCGAACGCGGCATCAGTCACGGCTTGTATCTCAGGCACTTGAGGAACAGCCGAGGCATTCACTCTTCGCGGAGATTCGTTGCGGTGTGCCGGCGCCTCTCGCTACCGGTGAGCCGCTGTTATTGACTCGAGTTCGCAGGCGCGAACGACCTGAGAAAGAGTATTCTCATAGAGAACGCCGACGAGACCTACCCGATCCGCATATGCGGCCCTCGTTATGCCTTGCTTGAACGTGTCCTGATACACCTGAACGCTGTAGTGGTGCTCGTCCATTCGGATCATCGCACTACCGAGCCAGGTTCGCACTCCGGAAGCACCATCACTTGCCTGGATCGCTATCGCTTCGCCCGCTGCCGGATGATGCACTGGCAGAATGAGCACGGGGTCGCGAGGCCCCGTTACCAAGCCATTGCGCGCTACGTTTCCGACAAACAACATGTTACCTTTGCTATCGTGTCGCTCGATGACACTCGTGTACCGATAGAGCGTTCCGTAAGGCAGCTGAACGACGAGAGAATCCCCCGCCGATGCTTGCCGAATCCTCATAATCATGGTAGTACCGCTGCTACAGCGATAGTGTTGATCTCGCACGATTAGTGGAACAACGACACCGAAGTCTTGCGACCCAAAATCGGAAGTATTAGCAAGAATCTCGGCAACGTCGCCCGAGAGTTCTGCGTCGATTGTTGCCGGCGCCATCGGCGTTTCCGGTTGGGGAGTGGTCGCGGTCGTAGGCGTGACCTGCGCGACCTCTACGCTACGAGTCGCGCCGAGTGCGACTCCGGAGTTCTGCAGAAACGGCATGGCACTGTTTATCCCAATACCGATGTTCGTCTCATCGGACCCGACTTTCGCATCGACTATCGCGTAGACGTTGCCCGTGCTCGGATCGAACACCGGGCCTCCGCTGTTGCCGCGCTCCACCTGAGCATCAAAAATCATAAAGCGACCGCCCGCCTCATAGGAATTGACGATTCCCTGGTGCACCGCCGGCGAAAGACCGAGACCCGCAAGCGCAAACTCAACATTCGAGCCCGGATAACCGGCGATCGCGATCGCACTCCCCTCAGGCAAGCGGTTGCGAACGATACGAAGGGGAGGAACCACGCCGGCAATCGCAACCAATGCAAGATCCAAGTCGGCGTTCGTCCGAACGACCGTGCCCGTTTGCCATCTTTTCTGATCGCTTGCGAGGGAAACACCGACCGTATGGGATCCTCCCACGACGTGCGCGTTCGTCAGGAGAAATGAGGTCGCCGTTCCGTCCTTGTGCGTTACATTGCCCACGCAAAAAGCCGAACCCGTGAAGAGGAACTTGCCTTTCCGGTAGGCGATAAGGGCCAGGCTCTGCTTAACGACCGCGTAGGTCGAGACGAGCGATTCATCGCCTCGCGTCGCAATCGGTTCGAGACCCGCCGCAGCGATCGCAAGCGCAAGGAAAACCGAAAGTAGTTTGCTCAAGATTTGAAAATCGTTGTGGGCGCCTCACGTTGTATCCTGCGCCCGGCCACCCGGCTCCGTCGACGACGAAACATCGCGACGCCGCCAAGCCAGCCCAGCCGAAAGACCAAACGGCGAGATGTCTTACGTGAGGTCTTGGAGCGCTCCGAGCGACCGCTCAGTATCGGAGAATTGCTCGAGGCTGCCACAAAGCGTATCGACGGGCTCGGCGTTGCAACTGTCTATCGGACCGTCAATGCCGTATTGGAAGACGATGTAGTTGAGGCGGTAGCGATCCCGGGAGAGCCGGTGCGATATGAACTCGCTAACAAGGGACACCACCACCATTTTCAGTGCGAGAAATGCACGCGTGTGTTCGACATCGCCCTAGACCGCCGACACGTCACAGCGGCGCCGGTGGAGCGCCAGCCCTACAAACACGGCGAGGAAAGTCAGCACGAGTACGGCGACCAGACTCAACCCGAATACCAAATCGCTCCGTTCGTCGGCGTGAAAGCCGAAGTATGGCGCGATCTCATACCCCGCGACGGCTACCGCAAAAACCGTCACGATCCACAACCAAAGGCGGGCTACGAACGGTAATCCGTTCGAACGATGCGCGACGACGTGATGTACAAGAAATCCGTCGAGTACGTCGGTTAGCACCAGGCCGCCGCAGAACGCAACGCCCACCAGCGCGCCCGTAAGCAAACCGCCGCCGTGCGAAAGCGCAACACCATAGGCTGCCAACTGACTCGACGTTTCAAACCCAAGGCCGAACAGCAGACCGATCGGCAGCGCGACCAACGGATTGCGCGCTTCGCGAAGCATTCGCGGTAAGAGTCGCGTCTTCGCTCCGCTTGGGCGCACCTCGTTGCGTAACCATGCGCGAAGGTTCAATCCGGCGATCAGCAACAGAATCGCAATTGAGAGCCACGTGCCGAGCGTCTCGAGCCACGCGGCGCGACCTGCCACGGAAACGGTCAACGACGAAAAAAGCACTGCCAGCGACAGCACCATGATCGAGTGACCGGCGGCAAAGAAAAATCCCGTGAACCGGCTGAGGCGTGGCTTGTGCGCGTGGGAATTTCGCGTCACGTTATCGATAGCTGCGAGGTGATCGGGATCGGCGCCATGTCGCATCCCCAGCACGAAGACCGTCAGCGTGCCAAGACCGCTCATGCGATCTCCGGCGCGCAGCAGAGGATCTTACCATCGGTCGTACCGAGAGCGAGCAGTGCATCGTCTGCCGACCACGCCATTGTCGACACGACATCGGGTGCGGCGAATCTCGCTCGAGCGTTCGTGTCGATGTGTGGTAGCCACATCCGCAGGTCCCCATCAGCAGCAGCGCTGGCAAGAATTCCCGCGTGTGAGAACGCCAGGGCCGTGATCTTCTCTTCGTGCCCCTCGCAAACGATTGGCTCAGTCCCGCGCGGTCCACGCCCGCCGCAGTTCCAAACTGTGACATCCGCGCTCCCGCCGGTCGCGAGGAAGCGCGAGTCTGCACTCCAGGCGAGTTCTTGCACCTTGATCGGATAGCCGGACATCTCGAGATCTTTGCCCTTCGCGACGATCCAAAAATGAACGGTGCAGTCCTGATCACCGGTAGCAATGTAGCGCGCGTCCGGACTCCAGGCGAGCGCGAGCGATGAGCCTCGCCAGGCGAAGAGCTTTGCGCGCGCGTCGAGATCGTCGCGCCACAGATGCACGCCGCCGTATCCACTGCTTGCGAGCACCTCGGGCTCGCCGGCTGTTGCTTCCGGTTTCCATCCGATATCGCTCACCGTGTTCTTTAGCGAAGGCAGTTCTCGCACGAGGGCACCGTCCGCATTGAACATTGTGACGGTCTTGCCCGCTGCGACGCCGATGCAGCTTCCGGACGGACTATATTCCGCGCGAACCCCCCAACGATCGGAGAGTTCACACTCGGCCGCAAGGCTGCCATCGACAACGTTCCAAATGCGCATCGCGCCGTCGTGCCCACATGTTGCGATGCGCTCGCCGTTCGGCGAGAGCGCGACCGAGGCGAGCCCGAACGTGTGCGCGCTCCAACGACGGATGAACTCACCCGTCGCAACGTCGATGATGCCAACTTCGCCCTCGATTCCGGCCGCAACGAGCGTGCGACGATCGGCACTCCAGCGAAGGCCTACGATGTGGCTGTCTAGCGCCGCGCTCCA
>DATJOM010000013.1:0-4995 GCA_035507095.1 Candidatus Acidiferrum sp. | reverse complement strand
GCCGCGAAGTATCTACCCAACGCGAAGATCGCCTTAGTGGAAGGCGCGGGGCATGCGGGGGAGACAACATGTACCGATGCGCTCGTGGTGCAATTCGTGCGCGCGCAATCGGCAAAGGGGCTCAATGTCAACGGCTGCTCGGGTGCATTTATGGTGCCGAAGTTTATCACGACGGCAAAGGGCTTTGCGGATCTAACCGACTGAGGCGTTTCTCGAGAAAACGGCGTTCGGCGGCCTGGGTAGTGAGGGCCAGCGCAGTTTCGTACGCGGCGCGGGCGTCGCCGGCGCGGCCGAGTCGCCGATACATATCGGCCCGCGCGGCATGCGCAAAACGGTAGTCGCGCAAGTCGGGTCGCTGCAAGAGTTCCTCGACGAGCGCGAGCCCGGCCGCGGGGCCGTCGCGCATCGCGATCGCGGCAGCCCGATTGAGTTCGACGACGGGTGAAGGCTCGAGATCGAGCAACGCGTCGTACAGCTGTACGATACCGGCCCAGTTCGTCGCTTCGGACGTGGGTGCCGCAACGTGCACTGCGGCGATCGACGCCTCGACGGCATAGCGGCCGGTGTGCCGCTCGCGCACTGCGCGCGCGAGAAACTGTGTGCCGCGTTCGAGTTGTGCGCGATCCCATTGCGCGCGATCTTGCTCTTCGAGGAGCACGATGTCGCCGTTTGCGTCGGTGCGCGAGGCGCGGCGCGCGTGATGGAACGTCATCAGCGCGAGCAATGCAAAGACTTCCGGATCGGGGAGAATCTCGGCGATGAGGGTTGCGAGCCGGATTGCTTCGCCGCACAGGTCGACGCGCAACAGCGCCGGGCCGCTCGAGGCTTCATAGCCTTCATTGAAGAGCAAGTAGATGACGTGCAGCACGCCTTGCAAACGCGCGGGCAGGTCGGGGTTCGGCGGGAGTTCGTAGGGCAGCTCGGCGTCGCGAATGCGTTGCTTCGCGCGCACGATGCGTTGCGCGATCGTGGCCGGTTTGCTCAGAAATGCGGTGGCGATCTCTTCGGTTTTTAGTCCGCACGCTTCGCGCAGCGTAAGCACGATCTGGCTGTCGAGGCTCAGCGCCGGATGGCAGCAGAGAAAGATCAGTCGCAAGTCGTCGTCGGGAACGTGATCGAGCGCCACGTTCAGTTCATCGTTGGGTTGCATGTCGGCCTTTATCCGCGGTTCGAGTTCGGTGAAGCGCGCGCGCCGGCGCAGCGCATCGATGGCTTGGAATCGTCCGGTGGAGATCAACCACGCGCGAGGATTGTGCGGCGCACCGTCGCGTGGCCAGCGTTCGGCTGCAGCCAGAAACGCTTGTTGCAGCGCATCTTCCGCGAGATCGAAGTCGCCCAGCAAGCGAATCAGCGTTGCCAGAACGTGGCGCGACTCCTCACGGTAGACGGACTCGATGCTATCGGTCACGGATCGAACATCGCGTGCACTTCGATGGTATCGCCGTCGGCAAGCGGATGGTCGGCGACGATGCGCAGGGCTTCATTGAGATCGCGCGCTTCGATCACGAACAGGCCGGCGATTTGTTCCTTCGTTTCCATGAACGGCCCGTCGGTCGTGGTGATTTTGCCGTTGCGCTTTTTGACCGTCGCCTTGTTCTCGCGATCGAGACCTTGCGAAAGCGTGAGACGGCCGCCCTGGCGGAGCTGCTCGTGGTAGGCAAGCACGTCCGCGACATATTTTTCCATTTCGCTGCGCGGCAGCGGGTCCGCGACGTTGCCGTCGCCGTAGATCAGACAGGCATACTGCATGGGGGCCTCCTGTATGGGATATTCGTATGGGATACTCGTAGTCGATTTTGGGCGGCCGTATTCGACAAAGGGTGTCGATGCCTCGTGCCGAGGCCTCAGAAAGGTCGAAATCTCCATGAAGACCCCACCGATCGTATCACCGCAGGAATGGGAGGCCGCACGCCAAGCGCTGCTGGTACACGAGAAGGCGCACACCCGCGCGCGCGATGCGCTGGCTGCCGAGCGCCGCCGCATGCCCTGGACGCCCGTCACCCAGACCTACCAGTTCGAGGGACCGAGCGGCACGTTGAGCCTGCTCGATCTCTTCGAGGGGCGGCGGCAACTGATCGTCTACCGCGCCTTCTTCGAACCCGGCGTGTTCGGGTGGCCCGACCATGCATGTCGCGGCTGTTCGCTCGGCGCCGACCAAGTCGCGCACCTCGCGCATCTCAATGCACGCGACACGACGCTCGCGTACGTGTCGCGCGCGTCGCAACCCGATATCGCGCGCGTGAAAGCGCGGATGGGCTGGACGATGCCGTGGTACACTATTACCGACAGCTTCGACGCCGATTTCGGTGTCGACGAATGGCACGGCCACAACGCGTTTATTCGCGACGGCGAACGCGTGTTCCGCACATACTTCATCAACGGGCGCGGCGACGAGGCGCTCGGCACCACGTGGGGTTACTTGGATATGACGGCGCTCGGACGTCAGGAAACGTGGGAAGATTCGCCCGAAGGCTATCCGCAGACGGCGCCCTATGCGTGGTGGAATTGGCATGACAACTACGTCGCCGGTGCGCCGATCGATCCACGCTGGCTCGAGATTGTGTCATGATTGCGATGGCCGCGATGATGGCCGGCATGATGCTGCCGGCGGCGGCCCCCGCAACGTTGCGGCGCGCGCGAACGAGCGTGTGCGCCGCACTGCTCTTTATCGCGTCGTATCTCGCGATATGGGCGTTGATCGGCGCGGCAATCGGCACGTTCTATCGGCCACCCGGTGTGTTGGTGGCGGGCCTCATCACGATCGCCGCGGGCATCTACGAATTGACGCCGCTCAAGCGCGCCTTACGCCTGCGGTGCAACGAACACGTCTCCGGATTGCGGTTCGGTTGTGCGTGCGTGGCGTCGTGCAGCGGCCTCATGGCAATGCAGACCGTGCTCGGCATGATGGACCTGACCTGGATGGCGCTGATCGCCGCGATCATCGTAGCGCAGAAAGTGCTGCCGCCGATGCGTGCCGTCGATGTGTCACTGGGGTTCGCGATCGTCGCGCTTGGCGCGTTGATCGCGTTTGCGCCGGATGCGATCCCGTCGATTACGCAACCACTGTTCTTGGCGGCCGGGCACGTCTGCGGGTAGGCTGATTCGGCCGGGTGGCTTTGTGCTACCATGAGGGTCTAGCTCTCACGAGCTGCGATTGGAGAGATCGATGGACGAAGTACAAGTCGAGCAGACGACCTATCACATGCCGCCGACCGAAGGGTTTACCATCGCGCACTTTCTTACCGTGGCCGACCTCAAGCGATCCGCCGAATTCTACAAAACGGTCTTCGATGGAGAAATTGTGAGCATGGGCGACGGGAACGCGCCACCTTACATCAGGATCGCCAACACCTGGCTGATTCTCAACGTTGGCGGCGGTCCCACACCCGACAAACCGACCGTGACGCTCAGCCCACCGCCCGACCCCAACCACATCAGTAGCTTCATGAATATCCGCGTCGCGGACATTCAAGCATGCTACAAGCTTTGGAAAAGCCGGGGAGCAACGTTTCTCACGGAACCGCTCGACAAATACGGCGAGACGCGATGCTACATCCGCGATCCTGACGGCTACATCATCGAAGTCGGGCAAAGCAAACCCGGATTCAAGTACGGATAGGAAGCTGCAGATTTGCGGACGCAGCGGATAGCGCGCGATATTCGACTTGTAGTCGAGCTTGGAGCGTCACCCAAGCCTTCCTCGTAGGCATTGCCGTTCGCGAGATCGATAGAAGACGTTGGCGGGGCCCACGCGGACGGTCGCGTGACGGATGCTTTGTATGGTTACTCCGCAGCGGCTCCAAAGAACCCGGGCTTGCTCTGTCCGACTTCGATAATGTAACCGTCAGGGTCGCGGATATAGCAGCGCGTCTCGCCGTATTTGTCGAGCGGTTCCGTGAGAAACGTTGCCCCGCGGCTTTTCCAGAGCTTGTAGCATGCTTGAATGTCGGCGACACGAAGATTCATGAAGCTGTTGATTGTGTTGGGGTCGGGCGTCGTGAGCGTCACACCCGGTTTGTCGGGCGTCGGGCCGCCTCCCGGGTTGAAGATGAGCCACGTGTTCCCGATTTGGACGTACGCCGGGTCATCGGGTCCGAGCACGCTTCGGCGCAGAACTTTACCTCCGAAGACCGTTTGGTAGAATTGTGTGGATCGCTGCACGTCGGCTACGGTGAGAAAGAGCGCGACCGTAAACCCCTCCTGCGGTGGCATCCGATAGTTGACGTGTTCGACTTCTACGTCGTTCATAGATCACTCCATTCGCAGATGGTAACTCTCTAGAAAGCAGAAAGAGGGCCGATGGTTTCGTACCCAAAAATCAGACGGCTTCGCAGGCGCGATTTGCCGGCCGACACCGTCGAACTTGCACGTTTTCTCGTCGGGAAGACGTTGGTGCACGATCTTCGCGGCGGGCGAACGAGCGGACGCATCGTGGAAACCGAGGCCTATCCGGTCGGCGACGCGGCAGGGCACGCGTTTGGCGGTAAGACGCAACGAAATGCGTCGCTGTATTTGGCCCGCGGGCATGCCTACGTGTATTTCGTCTACGGCATGTACTATTGCATGAACGTATCGAGCGAACGGGCGGGCGTTGGTGCGGGCGTGCTGATTCGCGCGCTCGAGCCGATCGAGGGAATCGACCTGATGAAGAAGCGCCGCGGCGCTTCGTCGGTACGGGATCTCGCGCGCGGGCCGGGCCGTCTCACCCTCGCAATGGCGATCGATTTGCACGATGACGGCATGGATCTGTGCACCGATCCGTCGCTCTGGCTTGGCGAAGCCGATTCCGAACACCGCGTTGTTGTGGCAACGACCACGCGAATCGGCCTAAGCCGCGAGCAAAAGCGGCGCCTACGCTTCTACGAGCGCGGCAGCAAGTTCGTTAGCTGGCCCCCTACCTAATCTGGATGGGGCTTCGCGAGATGAGTATCAAACGCAAGTAGTTAGTAGCGGTCCCTCGACTACGGCGCTTCGCGCCTACGCTCGGGATGACAA
>DATJOM010000012.1:0-3320 GCA_035507095.1 Candidatus Acidiferrum sp. | reverse complement strand
CCCGCACAAGAGCTGGATCTCCTGGAACGCGTTGCTGCGGGCTTCGATTCGCGCGCGCTCGAGCTTGCCGGGATCAGCGCCGTGACGACCGCGCAAGAGGTCCTCGACGCGCAGACCGCTGTGCGCCGCGTGCACGTCGCGCCGGATGTGCGCGCGTACGCGCACGCGGTAGCGCTGGCGACGCGGGCGCACCCGAAGTTGACGCTCGGTGCATCGCCGCGTGCGACCGTGACATTACTCGTCGCCGCGCAGGCGGCCGCGGCAATCGACGGACGCGACTACGCGACACCCGACGATATCAAAGATGTCGCGGAGGCGGTGCTGGCGCATCGGCTGATCGTACAGCCCGACGCCGAGATCGAGGGCGCCACCGCCGCGTCGGTACTCGATGAAGTGTTGGCGAGCGTTCCCGTGCCGCGTGAGTAAATTGCTGCGGCTCTGGCCCTCGGCACGCGCGCTCTGGGCGCTCGCCGCGATCGCAATTCTGCTCGCCTGTTCACCCGGCGCGCCGATCTGTCTGCCGCTGGCGATGCTCTTTGCTGCCGTGTTGTTCGTTGCGCTGATCGCTGATAGCGCGCTCCTGCCGCCGCCGCGCGACGTGCACGTGCGCCGCGAGCTGCCGGCGCACTTCTCGCTGCGGCGCAGCGCCGAGTTGCGCTATCTTTTTGAAAACCGCTCGCGGCGCGCGCTGCGGATCGGCCTCGTCGAGGCACCGTTGCGCACGCTCGACCTCGGTGAAGCCGAGCTCGTGACGGGGGTTCCGGCGCGCAGCGAAGTGACGGCCGCTATGACGGTGTTGCCGGTTGCACGCGGAAGCGATCGCTTCACGCATATCTATCTCTGGTACGAAAGCACGCTCGGCTTAGTACGGCGGCGCATGACGATCGACGCGCCCGCTATGCTGCGCGTCTATCCCGACCTCTCCGCGGTCGAACGGTACGGCTCGCTGCAGGTGCGCAATCGTTTGGTCGAGGCCGGATTGCGGCGCATGCGACTGCGCGGCGTCGGCAGCGAGTTCGAGAGCGTGCGCGACTACGAAAGCGGCGATGGATTTCGATCGATCGATTGGAAGGCGACCGCACGACGCGGCAAGCTGATGGTCGTGCAGCGCGAGGTCGAGCGTAGTCAAGACGTGATGCTGCTGCTCGATTGCGGGCGTTTGATGACTGCACGCATCGGCGCACAGCGCAAACTCGACTATGCGGTGACCGCCGGTCTTTCGATGGCGTCGATTGCATCGCTCGCGAGCGATCGGGTCGGTGTCGTTGCGTTCGCAGCGCACATCTTGGTAGCACGCGCGCCGCGTTCGACCACGGCATCGGTGCGCGCGCTCGCCGATGCGCTGTGCGACGTCGAGCCGCGCTTCGAAGAATCCGACTACGCGCGCGCGTTTGCATACCTGCGCTCGCACCTGCACCGCCGCAGCCTCATTGCGTTCTTTACCGACGTGATCGATCCGGTCGCGCAGAGCGCCGTGCTGGCCGAACTCGGAACGCTCGCGAAGCGCCACGTCGTGCTGTGCATCTTCATGAATGACGCCGCGGTGAGCGCGACGCTGGCAAAGACGCCGCATTCGGTCAACGACGCATTCGGGCTGGGCGTTGCGCTCGGGCTCTCGTTGGAGCGGACGGCCGCAGCGCGAACGCTGCAACGATCCGGCATCATCGTGCTCGATGTGCCGGCCGAAAAACTCACGATCGCCGCCGTCGACGAGTACCTGCGGGTCAAATCGCGCGGCTTGCTCTAGCTCGACCGGTGAACCCGAAGTATAGAATCAATGCCACGGCGGTGACGACGCCGACGCCGATGCGGTCGGAAGCCGGCAAACGCAACGGTGAAAAGAAGCCTTCGATCGTGCCGGCGACGAGCAGCATCGACGCGACGCCCGCGATCAACACCCCGGCACGGCGCGCCGCAGCCGCGATCGCGTCGCGTCGCCGCAAGCGGCCCGGCGCGAGAATTCCCGCGCTGATCAATAAGCCCGCGCCGCCCGCGATCTGAATCGCGGTGAGTTCGATTACGCCGTGTGGTGCGACCGTGGCCCAATAGTCTGCGCCGAACCCGGCGTTGGTGAAGAGCGCGCCGACGCTGCCGAGCATCAACCCGTTGAAGAAGATGATCCACAGCGTGAGTAGGCCGAGCGTTGCGCAGCCGGCGAAGGCCACGATCGCGACGCGAATGTTGTTGGTGATAATCGCCGATGCTACGGCCGGCGACGTTGACGGGTCGAAGGCGAAGTTCGAGTCGTGCAGACTCTTGCGGATCTGCGCGGGGATGAGCTGATCGGGTAAGAGTGCGTACGCGTCGGCCGGATGCGTGCGCACCAGCACGTAGGCGACGACCGCCGCGGCGACCGTGATCGCGGCACAGATCCCGATGTAGACGAACGAACGCCGGAACTCTCGTGGAAACGTTTGCGCGTAGAAGCGCGCGATGCGTTGCCATCCCGTCGCCGCCGCGCTGCCGTAGACGTACGCGTGGGCGCGGGCGACGAGCCGGTTCAGGTAGATGATGAGGCGCCCATCGTAGCCGCGTCCGCTCGCGTAGGCAAGATCGCTTGTGACCGCTCGGTAGAGGCGGCCGATTTGCTCGACCTCTTCGGGCTGCAGGCGACGCAAACCGCGCCGGCCGGCCCGCCGCAGCAGCGCATCGAGTTCGCTCCACGCAGCGGTGCGCCGTTCGACGAAGGTGGCTTGCGTCACGCCGTCTTAGGTACTCCGGCGATGGATCGAACCCTAGAAGTCCGCACGCCCGAATCGATCGCCTTCTCGTACGAGTTGGCGGGCGTCGGCAGTCGATTTCTCGCCGTGGCGATCGATCTCACCATTCAAGTCGCGCTGCTCTTGTTGCTCGCATGGGCTGCCTCGTCGGCGCACGTGCACGCGCCGCGTGGCGGCGGCCGGTTCGCGTACAATATCTGGCTCGGCAGCCTGGTCGCGCTGCTCTTCCTGATTTTCTACGGGTATTTTGTCTTCTTTGAGACACTTTGGAACGGCCAAACGCCCGGAAAGCGTATGCTGGGCATCCGGGTCGTACGCGACGGCGGATATCCGGTCGATTTCATGGCCTCGCTGATTCGCAATCTAATTCGGGTAGGCGAGATGTTCGTGGGATTTTATGCGATCTCGGCCGTCGTGGCCGTGCTCTCGCCGCTGAACAAACGTATCGGCGATCTTGCGGCCGGGACGATCGTGATTCGCGAGTCGCGGATGGAGTCGCCCGAGCAAATGCTGCGTGACGTGGCCGAGCCGGTCTACGCAGCGACCGCCTACGTAAGCGGCGAAGAGCGCGCGCTCATCCGGCGATTCTTGGAGCGCCGC
>DATJOM010000011.1:0-76248 GCA_035507095.1 Candidatus Acidiferrum sp. | reverse complement strand
CGACCTTCACGCGCTGCTGCATCGCGCCGGTGTTGCGCCGCCATACGTGCTCGTGGGGCATTCGGAAGCAGGCTTTTACGAACCGCTATATGCTGATCGTTATTCGCGAGAGGTCGCCGGCATCGTGCTGGTCGACCCGTCCTTTCCGAACGACGAGCAAGCGTTTGACGCGGTATCTCCTACGGCGGCGCGCATGGATGCGTCGGTAGCCGGCCTCTATCATCTGTGCTACGAGGCCGCGCTGCACGGCAAACTTGCGCAAGGGTCTGCTGCATATGCGCCCTGCGGATTCCCTCCGCATTGGCAAGCGATCCTGAAGGCGCAGTGCACGCAGAACGGCCCGTGGTACTGCCGGCTCGCGCACGTGCAGCTAGAGCACATTCTCCGCCCAGCATTCTGGCTTGATTCGGGGTCGGAACTGACGTCGGAACTCACGTCGGACGCGGGGCAAAATTCCGCCGAGGTTCTCGGTGCTCAGCGCAGCTACGGCCCCCTGCCGTTGATTGTGCTGACGGCGGCGAACGACGACGGGTCGCCCTCTCCATTCCCGGCGCGAGAAATGGAAGCTATACAACGCGCGTCGGAAGAGGGTCACGACCGCGTCGCACATTTGTCGAGCATTGGAGTAAACTTCACCGTGCATCACACCGGTCACGACATTCAGAACGAGCGCCCCTCGGCAGTGATCTCCGCAATCGCCGAGGTGCTCGACCAAGCTCGACACGATCTGATATGACAACCTCAATGCGAGGCGTACTTCGTGTTGCCCTTATGAGCGCAATCGTACTCGCGCTAATCGCGGCAACGCCACATCACAAACCACCATACAACGTCGCCTGGTATGTCCATCCCCAGCGTCGTGTCGACATCGGCGGCCGCCGGCTGAATATCATCTGCACGGGAACCGGGTCACCGACCGTGATCCTCGAGGCGGGGCTCGTCGCCGATTCGGCTGCCTGGCGCTTAGTGCAACCCGCCATTTCACGAACCACTCGGGTCTGCTCGTACGATCGCGCCGGATTGGGCTTTAGCGATCCTGCCGGCTCCCCACGCGACGCAGCAGCGATCGTCAACGATTTGCACGCGCTCCTGCAGCGTGCCGGACTCGCTCCGCCTTACGTGCTCGTTGGATGGTCGAGCGGCGGGCTGTATACGCGCCTCTACCAGTACCGCTATCCGAACGAGGTCGTGGGTCTTGTCGAGGTCGACCCAGATTCGGAGTTTGACACGCTCGCCGACGACTCGAAAATCGTGACGGCCGAGATGCACAAATCACGCCAATGGTACGACCAGCAAGTGCAAGATTGGTACAAACAGTACGACAACTGCGCGGTAAATGTGACGCGAGGAACGTGCGCGTTTTTTCCCGGCGGCCTTGCCGCCTATCACCAACGCCTACGTGCAGCCGGATGTCCGACGATTTCAGCGGCTGCGTGCGCCATTGCAGAAGTGCGGGGAAAGCACCTGGATCGCGCTTCGCTTTGGAAAGATGAAGCGCTGGAGCTCGAGGCTTCCGACAAAAGCGCGGCGGAGGTCCGCGCAGCGGAGCGTCCGTACGGCAATTTACCACTCATCGTCCTCACCGACTCCGAAGAGGGCGACATCGACTACAGTGCTCCTCTGATTATATCAATACCGGCGCAGCGCGCGGAGTGGGCCGCCAAGGACGAGGCTGAGGAACACGTCGCGAGCTTATCCGCCGTCGGTGCGCATTTCGTCGTCGCCGGTTCGACCCATGCGATTCAACTAGACCATCCATCCGTCGTTATTTCCGCCGTTGACGAAGTTGTCGATCAGGCGCGTTACGGCGGGCAGCCATGATGCTCTCGTTCATTTTGGCTGCGATTGTGGGCGTAACGGAGCCGCCGTCGGCAGAGCAGTACTATGCAAACGCGCTCGAAGCGATGCGCGATTTGGCGCAGCCGAACTACGCGACCTATGACGTGCGCCTGCACATCACGGGAATGGGCTTCGCGCTCACGCGCGAGCCAAACGGCAAGGCTTCCATTGGCCTCGGGTGGGGCCAGGGCATGAAACCCGAAGCGCTTTTTTCGGCGGCATACCGGAAGAGCGACGATCTGACATCGGTGGAGACACCGCAGGGCTGGGGCGTCATTCGTTCTCCAGTCTTCGATCCGACGTGGAACGGCGTTGACGATTGGATCCGGTACGGATTCAACGGGCGTCCGGACTCGGCAACCGCGCTGCCGTTACCGACGCCGGCACTCGGCGGTCTGCCCATTATCGCGGCGGTGCAAACGATGGGCGTCGCGTTCTACAATGTGAGTGACGCCGGCGCAGCGACCTGCGCGAACGGCGATCCGGCACACCGCGTGCACTTGATCGCGCGAAGGGATCCGCTCGATCACCCACTCACCGATGCCGTGATCGACGAGCGCACGCGCCGCTTCTGCTACGTGCGCCTCGCGATGCACCAGAGCGTCGTGGCTGCCGGATACAGCGGCACGTTCGAGCTGAACATTGCCGACATCGCGGGCGAGTCGCTGGTACGCGGTGGAACGATCGAGTTTGTGGTGCGCTTGATGGGCTTCGGCGTGAAACACGTTAGGATGACCTTCGCCTACGATCACTTCGCGTTTCCGGCAAAACTCTACGATGAAGTCTTTCCTGTGACCTAGTTTCAACGAATCTTGCGTTATCGGCATCGGGGCTTGCCGCAATACGGGAACGGCAAGGTGGAAGTCTCTCACGGCTTCCAACGTGGTTGCGGCTATCGCGCCACGGGCGACGATGGCCTGGGGACCGCCCAAATACGCGTTTTCATCACGACGTTCACTCTCGACGGAATTCGACTGACAATGAAAACAGCAGGTCCAGAAATTATTCATTTCTGGACCTGCACAGGTTGGTTGCGGGGGCAAGATTTGAACTTGCGACCTTCGGGTTATGAGCCCGACGAGCTACCGGACTGCTCCACCCCGCGATGGGCTCTCTTGGATACGGCGGGTCGAACGCCTTTCCTTCCGAAGCTGTGCTATCACATGGAAGCCATCGATCCGGTCATTGCCGCCCTCCCGAAGATCCATCTGCATTGCCACCTCGAAGGCTGTTTGCGACCCGAGACTTTTGTCGAGCTGACGCGGCGCTATGGGCTGTCGACCCGCTTTCGCCCCGGCCAGGCCGAGGTAGGCGGCCCGACCGATCCCGCGCAGGTCTACGAATTTTCCGACTTCGGCGAGTTCTTGCTGATCTTCGCGGCGGTGAGCCGGGCGCTTGCCTCGCCGGACGACTACGCGCGCCTGGCGCGCGAATTCGTTGCCGGCGCGCTTGCGCAAAACGTCGTCTACGGCGAACTTTTCATCTCTCCGTCTGTCTGGTCGTACTTCCATCGTGAGCTCGATCTGCGCGCGACGATGCGCGCGATCGTCGCAGAACTACGCGCCGCGCGCGCGCAGGGCGTGGAGTTTTCGCTCATCGTCGACGTCACGCGAAATTTTGGCGTGGATTCGGCGATGCGAACGGCGCAGCTCGCTGTGTCGATGGCGGGCGAGGGTATCATCGGCATCGGCCTCGGCGGCGATGAAGCAAACTTTCCGGCCGAACTCTTTGGCGACGTCTTTGCGTTCGCACGTGCGAACGGCTTACACACCGTCGCGCACGCAGGCGAGGGCGCCGGGGCCCAGAGCGTGCGTGCGGCGGTCGAGATCGGCGCAGAGCGTATCGGGCACGGTGTACGAGCCATCGAGGATCCCGCGGTCGTCGCGCTCTTGCGCGAGCGCGCGATCCCGCTCGAGATCTCGCCGACCTCGAATGCGCGCACGGCGGTCGTAGCACCCGATGCGGAACATCCGTTGCACGAGCTCGACCGCAGCGGCGTGCGCATCACGATCGACGCCGACGACCCGGCGATCTTCGGCACGTCGATTTCACACGAATATGCCCTGGTCGCGCAGCGAGCCGGGATGGCGGCGTTGCGGCGGTTTATCCAGCAGGCGGCGGACGTGTCGTTCTTAGCTCCGCCGGCCAAGGCAACGCTGCGCGAACGGGTTCGCATGGAACCCTGTGACCCGGCCGCGAAGTTCTAGCCTAGGATGTCCGGACATAGTCATTTTGCCGAATCCGTCGAGGAATATCTCGAAGCGGTCTACCGTCTTGAGCGTGAGGGGCCAGGGGTCACGACCTCCGGGCTTGCGTCGTCGCTCGGCGTTGCGCCCGCATCGGTTTCCGGCATGCTCAAGAAGCTTGCGAAGGACGGTTACGTCGAGCAGGTTTCGCGCGGCGAAGTAAAGCTCACCGAAAAGGGACTCGCCGTCGGCGTGCGCGTCTTACGGCGCCACCGCCTCGCCGAGCGCTTGTTGACCGACGTCCTTGGGATGCCGTGGGATCAGGTGCACGACGAAGCGTGCATGCTCGAGCACGCAATTTCGTCCAACGTCGAAGCGCGATTGCTCTCGCTGTTGCGCGACCCGACGACATGCCCGCATGGGCAACCGATTCCGCCGAGCGACCTGAGCGATCCGGTGCGCCATGGTGAACCGCTTGCACAAGTTCCTGAAGGCACACGCGCGCGCGTCGAAAGCGTCACCGAAGAATTCCCCGAAATCTTACGCTACCTCGCAGATATTGGCTTGCGTCCCGGCGTTGAGATTACGCTCGAGCAGAAGGCGCCGCTCGGCGGTCCGCTCACGATTGCGGTCAACGGCGCGCGGCATGCGATCTCGCTCGAGCTTGCGGGCCTGGTCACGGTCGAGGCTGCATGATCACACGGTTGCTTGTCATTGCGAACGTGCTCGCGTTCGTGTGGGAAGTTTTTGCGACCGGTGGCCGGATGCTCAGCTTGATGGGCAGCTACTCGGTCGACGTGCACGCGCTAGGTGCGCTTGCGCCCGACGACGTGCTGATTCATCATCAGTGGTGGCGGATCGTCACGTCGGCATTCTTGCACGACGGGTTGGCGCACATCGGTGTGAACATGTTTTCGCTGTGGGTGCTCGGGCGTTTTATCGAAGCGGTTGCCGGTCCGGCGCGCATGGGCGTGATCTACGGAGTGTCGCTCGTTGCATCGGGCTTGGGTGTCGTGTACTTGAGTCCGGCGTATCCCGGTATCTCAACGCTTGGCGCTAGTGGTGCGATCTTCGGGCTCTTCGGGGCGCTCTTCGCGATCGGTTTCAAGCTCGGACCGCCGGGCATGCAGCTGATCCGTGCGAACATCGGCATTCTGGTCCTCAATTTGATCTTCACCTTTGTGGTGCCGGGCATCTCGTGGCAAGCCCATGTCAGCGGACTCGTCGCCGGGTTTTTATTGACGCTCGCAATCTACACACCGCCTAAGCGCGTCGCGCCGGTCGTGGTCGACGCGAATACCGGCGATCGCTACGAAACCGAATACCAGACGCCCGAACCGCCACACTAGTGCATAGCCTTACGACCGAAGAGCTCTTTGCGCCGGGCGGCCCGCTCGCGCGTGCACTGCCCGGCTTTGAAGCGCGACCGGGTCAGGTGCAGATGGCGCAATCGATCGAGCGCGGCATCCTCGAAGGCATGCACACGATCGTCGAAGCCGGCACCGGCGTCGGCAAGTCGCTCGCGTATCTCGTTCCGGCCGTTCGCAGCGGGAAGAAAATCGTGCTCTCGACCGGCACGATTGCGCTGCAAGAGCAGCTCGTGCGCAAGGACATTCCGCTCGTCGAGAAAGCGCTCGGCGTGCCGATGCGCGTTACGCTCCTCAAAGGCCGCAATCATTATCTGTGCAAGCAAAAGTACGAGCGTATGCGCGCCGAGCGATTGATCGCCTCGTCGCGTACGATGGAAGAGACCTGGGCGTGGGCAGCCCGCACCAAGACCGGCGATCGCGCCGAGCTGCCCTTCATTCCACCCGGCGACGAATGGGAGGCGCTCGATGCCGATGCCGACGACTGCACCGGCGAGTTTTGCGAACACTTCCGCGACTGCTGGTTCTTCAAGAAACGCGACGAGGCGAAGTACGCCGATCTGGTCGTCGTCAATCACGCGCTGTTCTTTCTCGATCTGGCGGTAGGCGGCGGCCTGCTGCCACCGTACGACGTTGCGATTCTCGATGAGGCGCACCAATGCGAGCGCTGGGCGACCGATGCGCTCACCTCGACCATCTCGCGCGGCACGCTCAATCGAATGCTGCGCAAGCTGCATCGCACCTACACCTTACCGGCTGCCTTCGATGGCGAGTTTGACGACGGGATGCGCGCGCTCGAATCGGCGCTTGCACGCGTGCCGGGCGATCGCTACCCGCTCGGCGCAAACGAGGACGCGTGGCCCGCACTCGAGACCGTGCGCGGAACGCTTTATAAGCTCGAGAATTGGTTGTACGCCAATTGGCATGGGTCGCTAAAGAAGCGCGTCGAGAACGACGCGGAGGCCGAACGACGCCGCGATCTGGCGATGCGTGCGATTCTCGCCCACCAGGGCGCGATCGATCGCGCGCAGTTACCGGCCGATGAGGCGATCGCGTGGGTCGAGCGCGGCGAACGCGACGGCAAGTACGAAGTCAATAGCGCGCCGTTCGACGTCGCCGAATTCCTGCGTGCCGCCCTCTTCGCCCGATGCGCCAGCGTCGTGCTCACCAGCGCCACGATCTCGATCGACGGGAGTTTCGAATTCCTCAAACAGTCGCTTGGCGTCGAGGACGCGCAGGAAGTGATCGCGCCCTCGCCTTTCGACTACGCGGAGCAGGCGCGCCTCTACATTGCACCCCCGGAACTCAATCCAAAGGCCGCGGATTTTGCGCGCAAAGCCGCGCCTATTGTCGAAGAGTGCCTGGATCGTTGCCGTGGCCGCGCCTTCGTGCTGTTCACGTCGTACGCGCGGCTGCGCGAAGTGTACGCGCTGGTGCGCGAGCGCTTGCCGTTTCCGGTGAAATTGCAAGGCGAGCTGCCGCGCGCGCATTTACTCCAGTGGTTTCGCTCGACGCCGAATGCCGTGCTCTTTGCGACCGGCACGTTCTGGGAGGGTATCGACGTTGTCGGCGATGCGCTCTCGTGCGTGATCATCGATCGTTTGCCGTTTCCGTCGCCATCCGATCCGCTCGTCGCGGCGCGCGTGCGGGCGCTGGAGGCGCGGGGGCTCGACGGCTTCGAGCGCTACATGATCCCGGCAGCGATCGTGCGACTGCGGCAGGGGTTCGGGCGTTTGATTCGCAGTACCACCGACACCGGTGCGCTGGCATTGCTTGACGGACGGGCAACCTCGACGCGCTACGGTGAAACGATCCTGCGCGCACTTCCGCCCGCCCGGCGTATCGCCCACCTCGATGAGCTCACGGAGTTTTTTGCTTGAAGAACCGTTCGATTGCCGCTGCGCTAACCTTCACCTTCGTAATCGCGTTCCTTCCGCACGCCGCGTTCGCGTGGGGTTACGTCGGCCACACAATGATCAACCGCCTTGCTGCCGAGACACTGCCCGAGAATCTGCCCGCGTTCGTGCGCACGCCGGATGCGATCGCCGAAATCTCGAACCTCGGACCGGAAGAAGACCGGATTAAAGGCGCGGGTCGTTCGTGGGATGACGACAACGACCCCGGACACTACCTCGACATCGGTGACGACGGTATGGTGGCCGGCGTCGTGCACCTCGATGCGTTGCCAAGGGACATGCAAGCGTACGGAGACGCGCTTGCAAAGGCCGGGACCAATCCGTATCGCATGGGCTATATCCCATACACGATCATGGATGGTTTCGAGCGTGTCCGCCAAGACTTTGCGATTTGGCGCGTCGACGACTATCTGAGCACCCACGCCGCCACGCAAGCGGCGCGTGACGAGTTTGCGAAGGATCGCGCGCTGCGTGAGGTGCTCACGCTGCGTGACATCGGCGATTGGGGCCACTTCGTCGGGGATGGAAGCCAGCCGCTGCACATCACGGTCCACTTCAACGGCTGGGGCAACTATCCGAATCCGAACAACTACACGACCGAACACATTCACTCGCCCTTCGAGACCGCGTTCGTCAACGCGTATGCGAAGATTGCCGACGTTCGTGCCGCGATGCCGATGGTAAAGCTGGGTATTCCCGATCATCTGCTCTCGCAAGACGAGATTGGCACGCTGGTAGGCGGCTATCTGCTCGAGACGTCAAAGCAGGTCGAGCCGCTCTATAAACTTTGGGCAGCGCAGGCGTTTCAGCATGGCTCGCCGGACGCGGTCAAGTTCACGGACGCCCAGCTCGCGCGCGGCGCGTCGATGCTGCGCCAACTGATCTTCCTCGCGTACGAGAACAGCCTCTACGCGAGCTTCGGCTACCCCGAAGTCCCGGTTCGCGACATCCTCTCCGGCAAGGTCGTGCCCACGCAAGCCAGTTTGACGCCGTAGTCATCCGTCCGTCGCGGTGCGGCGTAGCATTGTCATGCTTAGTCTAATTCTGGCCGCGAACATGGCAGCGGCGACACCTACCCCGAGCCCGACCGCACATGCCATGATGAGCGGTCATTCGATGAAGAGCAGCAACCACATGATGGGGTCGCCCAAGCCGAGCCCGTCGTCTATGCATTCGATGAAAAGCAGCAGCCACATGAGCGGCAGCCACATGATGGGGTCGCCCAAACCATCGCCGTCCAGCAAACCGTAGTCAGCCTACATCACGATATCTTTGAGGGTGTCGAGCGTCGTGTGAATCAGACCGGTGAGCACGACGCTTCTCGCCCGCAGGGCAATGAGGCCTAAGAAGAATCCCATCGGTGCGTTAAGTGCAATGACGTCTGCGAGCGTTAGCAGCGCGTTTCCGCCCGTTTGGAAATGCAACACGCCAAAGAGCAGCGCCTGAACGGCCACGGCCCAACCATTGCTGAAGAACGCCCGCAGATGGCTCATTGTCATGCCGCGCATGAGAAACTCTTCACTAATGCCCGGGCCCAAGAAATTCCGCGCGAGCATGAAGATCAACAGACCGACGCTTGCATGCCCCTTGGTGAACCAAAGTGCGGCCATGATCGTCGGGAACACGAGCGCGCCGAGCAGCGCGAACCAACTGCCCTTCGCCCACTTGCCGAGCCCGAGCTCGATCGGCTTCGCACCGAGCGCAAAGAGCAACAATCCCGGAATGAGCGCTTCGCTGATGAAGGCAGTAAATGCCGTGTCGCCACGCCATACGAGGAAGAAGCCCGTGTTTGCACGGAGGGCGACGAAAAGCAACGATGCAACGACCACAGCAATTCGGGCGTATAAGCGCAGGCCGGTAGCTTGCGCCTTCAGCGTGGATTCTTCGGCTGCGGGGCTAGAGCGAATGCATGCACGTGTAATGAGCCATAGCACGAGACCGTAGGCGAATGCGCCGAGCGCCGCGTATGCATCCGCGCGATTGTAGACGAAAAGTATCGCCTCGCTGAAAAGACAGACGAGGAAGAAAAAAATCGCAGGGACCGGCATTACGCCGGCCCCTCGACTACGTTCGCTCCGCTCACTACGCTCGGGGTGACAAGAGCGAGCTAGTCCTCGCGGACTTCGATCTTCGCGCGTTCCTGTAGTTCGTGGACGATCACGGAGTCGGCAAGCGTCGTGGTATCGCCGAGGGTTCGTCCTTCGGCGATGTCACGCAGCAAGCGACGCATGATCTTGCCGCTCCGCGTCTTGGGCAGTTCTTGCGTGAACGTAATGTACTTCGGTCGGGTGAATTTGCCGAGTTTGTTCGCGACGTGATCGCGCAGCTCATCGGCGAATTCCGGCGTTCCGGTACTACCGGGTTTGAGCGACACGAACGCGTAGATCGCTTGGCCGGTCATCTCGTCCACTTTTCCGCAAACCGCTGCTTCAGCGACTTTCGGATGATCGACGAGCGCGCTCTCGATCTCGGTGGTTGAGATGCGATGTCCGCTCACGTTCATCACGTCGTCGATACGGCCCATGAACCAGAAGTTGCCGTCCTTGTCGCGCTTGCAACCGTCGCCGGCCAAGAACTTGCCCGGGAACTTCGACCAATACGTCTGTTTGTAGCGTTCGTCGTCGCCCCAAATGCCGCGCAGCATTCCGGGCCACGGTCGTGTGATGACGGCATAGCCGCCCCCGCCGAGCGGAACGGAGTTGCCTTTTTCATCGACGACATCTGCGGCGATGCCGGGGAAGGGGCGCGTCGCGGATCCGGGCAGCAGCGTCGTGATGCCGGGCAGCGGCGTGATCATAATCCCGCCGGTCTCCGTCATCCACCACGTATCGCAGACCGGCACGTTGTTGTTGCCGATCCATTCACGATACCAAATCCAGGCTTCGGGATTGATCGGCTCGCCGACCGAACCCAACAGACGCAGCGAGCTGAGATCGCGCTTCGCGGGATATTCGGTTCCCCACTTCATGAACGTGCGGATCGCCGTCGGCGCCGTATAGAAGATCGAGACCTTGTAACGCTCGATGATCTGCCACAGCCGATCCTTTTCCGGGAAGTCGGGCGTGCCTTCGTAAATGACGCTGGTCGCGCCGTTGGCGAGAGGACCGTAAACGATGTAGGTGTGTCCGGTCACCCAACCGATGTCGGCGCCGCACCAGAAGACATCTTTGTCTTCCTTGAGATCGAAGATCAGCTTGTGCGTAGCGGTCGCTTGCGTGAGATATCCGCCCGTGGTGTGTTTGATGCCTTTTGGCTTAGCGGTTGTGCCGCTGGTATAAAGTAAGAATAGAAGATCTTCGGCATTCATGCGTTCGGGCTCGCAGGTGGTCGGCTGTCCCGCAATAACCTCATCGAACCAATAGTCACGGCCTTCGTGCATGAAGACTTCATCGCCGACGCGTTTTGCGACGAGGCAGTACTTCACCGATGGTGTTTTTTCCATCGCGATGTCGCAGTTGCGCTTGAGCGGAACCTTTTGGCCGCGCCGCCACCCGTAGTCGGCGGTAATGATCGCGACGCACTCTGAGTCGTTGACGCGATCGATGATCGAATCCGGCGAGAATCCCCCGAAGATAACCGAGTGCGCCGCGCCGATGCGCGCGCAGGCCAGCATGGCAACGGGGAGCTCTGGGATCATCGGCATGTAGATCGCGACGCGGTCGCCCTTCTTGATACCGAGTTTGCGAAGACCGTTGGCAAACTTGCACACGTCTTCGAGCAATTGTTTGTACGTGATGGTCCAGCGATCGCCCGGTTCGCCCTCGTAATAATAGGCGATTTTATCGCCTTTACCGGCTTTGACGTGGCGATCGAGACAGTTCACCGACACGTTGAGCTCGCCGTCGTAGAACCACTTAGCAAACGGCTCTTTCCACTCGAGGGTCTTGGTGAACGGCTTCATCCATTCGAGCTTGCGGGCCCAGCCCGCCCAGAATGCGAGATAATCTTTCTCAGCTTCTTCGTAAATGCCGGGTTGCGCATTAGCTTGCGCGGTGAAGTCCGGCGGCGGTGGGAAACGGCGGCTCTCTTCAAAGAGCGCCTCAATTGCTTGCGTGCTCATGGCGCCGAGTTCACCGGGGGTCATCGGAAATGCCTGCCGAAAAAGTCGTACAAATGCTTGCCGCGTTCGTGCTCGCCGCCGCGACCGCCATTAGCCACGTGCCGGAGCACGCACCACCACCAAATTTTGCCTTCCCAAGTGCTAAGGGGACGAAGCACCTTGCCGACCTGCGTGGCAAAGTCGTCGTGCTGAATTTTTGGGCAACGTGGTGTCCACCGTGCACCGACGAGTTGAAGTACTTCGTGCGCGCGGCGAAAGCGTACGGCGATAAGATCGACCTGCTGACGATTTCATCCGAACCTCCCGACGTCGCCGCGAGTTATTTGCGGCTTTGGAACATCGCGCTTCCGGTACTCGAAGACGCCGACGGCTCGATCTCCAAGGCGTACCACGCGCCGCCGATCCCGCTCACGATCGTCGTCGATCCGGCCGGGAACGTCTCGTACATCTCGATCGGCGAGCTCTCGTGGGCTGAGCTCCAAGGGGCGATTGATAAAGCCCTTACGATCCCGGCTGTTGGCACTCCGGGCTCTGGAGTGCTAAGATAGCGGGCAATGAGGAGTGAGGGCGGACTCGATAAGCGCAAGGCCTACATTCTGGCAACCGTCGTCTACGAATATATAGCGACCGCGGAGCCGGTCGGTTCGAACACGCTTACCCAGAAGTACAACCTCGGCGTGAGCTCGGCTACGGTACGCAATGAAATGGCGGAGCTCGAGGCCGGCGGGTATTTGGTGCAGCCGCATACCTCTGCGGGACGCGTGCCCTCCGACACCGGGTATCGCACCTACGTCGACGAGTTGATGCAACCCGAGACGCTTGCGCCTGAAGATCGGCGTCGCATCCGCGACGATCTGCGCGAAGCCAGCCGCGAACTCGACGATTTGCTCGAGAGTGCGACGCGACTGGTCGGGCGGCTTTCGAATAATCTCGCGTTCGTAACCAAACCGCAGCCCGACACGCAGACGTTCAAACACATCCAGTTGATTTGGCTCTCGCCACGCACTGGTGTCGCAATCGTCGTGACGTCGCTGGGTGTCGCGGCGCAGTCGGTCTTCGAGGTTTCGAGCGACCTGGACGCCGATGCGCTGACGCGGCTTTCCAACGCGCTCAATGCACGCTTGAGCAATCGGTTGATGCGCGACATCCCGGAATCGGACGTTCAGGCCGCGGTCGAAGAGCTCGGCCTTGCTGATGAGTTGCGCGGCGCAGTACTTGCGGCGATGCGCAGCGCGCGCAGCGCGCAAGCGCCGTCGATCGCCGCCGCCGGCGCACAAAATCTGCTGGATCAGCCGGAATTTCAAGACCTGCGCAAGCTGCGCTCGATCCTGCGCATCGTCGAGGAGCAGAAGACGCTCTATGAAATGGTGGCCGATGCGATCGGTAACGAAACGCCGGTCGTGAAGATCGGCAGCGAACTTGGGGTAGAAGAGTTGGCGGACCTTTCGGTCGTCACCGTCCCGTACCGCTTCGGCAAGAACGCGATCGGCATGCTCTCGATCCTCGGACCGCGCCGCATGCCGTACGGGCGCCTGGTCGCGCTCGCATCGGGAACGGCCGATACTCTTTCTGAACGCCTCTCGGACGTCGAAATCAAGTAAGGTTCAAGACACAACGGAATGCCCACCAAGGACTACTACGGACTTCTCGGTATCGCGCGCGATGCGTCACCCGATGAAATAAAACGCGCGTATCGCACCCTGGCTCGCCGGCATCATCCCGACGTTGCTGAGGATAAGGCGACCGCCGAACATCATTTCAAAGAGATCAACGAGGCCTACGAAGTCCTCTCCGATCCGCAGAAGCGCGCGCAATACGATCGCTTCGGGACGGTAAGCGGCGCGCCGGGCGGCGCGGACTTCGGCTTCTCGGGTTTTGGTCCCAACGGCTTCGGCGATATCTTCGACATGTTTTTCGGCGATGCGCGCGCACAGGCGGCGCCGCGCCGCAGCGGCCCGCAGCGTGGTTCGGACTTGCGCTACGATCTTGAGATCACACTCGACGAAGCATTTAGTGGCACGACGAAAGAGATTCAGTTCTCGCACCTCGCGCAGTGCGAAACGTGCAAGGGTTCGGGGGCTCAACCGGGATCGCTGATCGTCGGATGCGAGCGTTGCCAGGGCAGCGGCATTATGCGTACCGTTCGACAGACGCCGCTCGGGCAATTCGTCACGCAAACGACGTGCACGACGTGTGGTGGCGAAGGTCATGTCATCACGCAGCCTTGCGCGACGTGCAGCGGGCGCGGACGCCACGAAGTCGAGCGCAAGCTTACCGTGAGAGTTCCCGCGGGAGTCGACGACGGATCGCGCATTCGTATCGGCGGAAACGGCGAAGCCGGCATTCGCGGCGGTCCCGCCGGAGATCTTTACGTCTACCTTGGCGTGATCGCGCACCCGTTCTTCAAACGCGATGGGCTCGAGACGTTCGTTGACGTCCCGATCAGTTTTCCGCTCGCGGCGCTCGGTACGACGCTCGAAGTGCCCTCGCTGGAAGGCCCGCTTCCGCTCAACATTCCGGCAGGTACGCAAAGCGGGACAACGCTGCGCCTGCGCGGTCACGGCATGCCCTCGGTGCGCGGCTCACAACGCGGCGATCATCACGTCACCGTGCACGTCATGATCCCGACGAAACTGAACAAACGGCAACGCGAACTACTCGAAGAGTACGCGCGCGCGGGCGGCGATGCGATTGAAGAAAAAAGCTTCTTCGATCGCGTTAAAGACGCGTTCCGCCCCGAATAGGGGGAATTTCCCTAATGCCTGCTCGACGGTTTTTTGTTCAAAACGCGCACGAGGCCGGTGAAGCCGTCGCTATCCACGGCAGCGATGCGCACAAGATCACGAACGTCTTGCGCCTACGCGACGGGGATGTGATCGAAGTCGTTGATTCCCGCGGAATCGTCTTTAGTGCTACCCTCGAATCGAAAGGCGGCGTGTTGCAAGCGCGCCTATCGGAAGAACGCGAGGCTCCGACGCCGCTCGTTGCAATCGATGTTGCCCAAGGTATTCCCAAAGGGCAGAAGATGGATTTCGTTGTCGAGAAGCTGAGCGAGCTCGGCGTGCGTGCGTTGATCCCGCTCGAAACCGAGCGCACGATCGTGCAGAGCGTCGGCCCGTCAAAGCTCGAGCGCTGGCAGCGGCTGGCGCGAAGCGCCGCACAACAGAGCGGCCGCAATGAGATGCTCGTTGTCGAAGATCCGACGCCGCTAATGCGTCTGTATGGGCGCTTTGAAGAATATGACGTCGTGCTCTTTTTGTGGGAGGTCGCCGAACAGCGGCCGCTGCGCGAACTGCTTCCCACGCTTGTCGAGCGGGCAAAGTCGCTGCTCGTGGTGGTCGGCCCTGAAGGCGGCTTTTCGCACGCCGAGGGCGAGGCGGCGCGGGCATCGGGAGCACATCTGCTCTCGCTTGGCAAGCGCATTCTGCGCACCGAGAGCGCGGCCATGGCCATCGTAGCAATTCTCGACTACTTGATCCGATAACTACAGTAGTGATTGAGCGCAATGCCGTTCGTCGGCTGCGCAACTTGAGCGCAGCCGGCGCTGCCGCCATTATCGGTGTCCTGGTCGTCCAGGTCCTCATACTTGTCGCGCTCTCGCTGACCGCGCTCCCGGCGTCGCGTTCGGTAAACGCAAGCGGGTTGCGCCGCGGCCTGACGCTGCGCATTCTCTACGATGGAACCATCCGCGATGATGCCGATCTGCACCGAGCGATCGTGGCGCTAAGTGAAGATCAGGCGAATTTCCAGGATCTCTCGCCGAGCGAGGAGGCGATCTTCGATCGCTTCGTAGTTCGTCCGACGCGCGCGGATGGATTCGCGCTCTTCACGTTGTTCGATGCGAAGACGAACGCCTACGAAGCCGGCGCGCGCGCATCGCGCCGGCGCTTTCGCATCGGCGCTATCGTTACCAGCCTGATCGCGATTGCCATAGCGACGGTGCTGTATTTTCGCCTGGCGCGTCCCGCCGAGGCAGCCTGGGCCGCGATGGTGGGGCGACTGGAAGAGAGTCGCGAGCGTTTCCGTTCGATGTTCGAGTTTCATCCGGACGCGATCGCGCTGATCGATGACCGGGGCCGCATCGCGCAGGTGAACCCCTCCTTGGAGCGGCTTTCGCTGTATAGCGCGCAGGATTTGGTCGGCGCACCCCTCGACATGCTCGCGCCGGCGCCCGACGCGATCGAACACGCCGGATTTGCGCAGCCGCTTTTCTTCGAAACATCGCGCGGATTTGAAGCCGCGATGCGCACCCGTACCGGCGGTGCGCTCATGGTGCACGTTGACACGGTACCGATGCACCAAGGCGGCACACTCGAAGGTGTCTACGTGATCGCGCGCGATGTTACGAACGAACGCGAGCTGGAATTTCGGGAGCGTGCCCAGCGCGAGCGCTTGCGCTCGCTCGCGCGCATCGCGTCGGTTCACGCGGGCTCCGTCGAGCGGCAGATAAACGAGACGTTGCAGTTTGCGATGCTCGCGCTCGAGTTGCACGGCGCGGTGGTCACGCGCGTCAACGACGATGAGGTCCGCGTCGTGCACTCCGTCGGCGAAACGCTGCCCGTCGGCGCGGCTTACCCGTTTGCCCAATCGTACACGCGTCACATCTTTGGTACGAATAAGTTGATCGCATTTTGGAATCGGGAGAGTAACGCGTGGGCGAACGATTCGGCACAAGCACGTTTCGGTTGGGGCGCGCTGATTACGACCACCGCCTTCGCCGACGGCGTGCCGGTGGGCGCGGTGAGTTTCATGTCGCGAACACCGCGCAAACGCCCATTCGAAGAGGCCGATTTGGACTTTGCACGCGTAGTCGCCGCGATGATCGGTGCATCGCTGGCGCGCGAGCGTCGCGAAGACGAACTCGAGGCGATTGCCTACGTCGATTCGGTGACGCGTTTGCCCAATCGACGCTACGGCATGGATCAGCTGCGATTGGCCATCGCGCGAGCCGAGCGCAGTGGTGAGGCAGTGGTCCTGTATTTCATCGACCTCGACGGCTTTAAGGCGGTCAATGACGCATTCGGACACGCAATCGGCGATGAGTTCCTTGCCATCACCGCCGCCCGCTTACGGGCGGTGTTGCGCGAGGGTGATGTGCTTGCACGCGTGGGCGGCGACGAATTTCTCGCGATTCAAGTCGTTACACGGGACGATGCGGGAGCACTGCGCCTGGGTGAGCGCTTGATCGAGGCGGCCTCGGATCGGGCGATCTTCGAGGACCGTTCTGTTGTAGTCGGGGCGAGTGTCGGTATTGCTACATATCCACGAGATGCCGCCACAGCGGAGGAGTTGCTCGAGCGGGCCGACCGGGCGATGTACGCATCGAAGCGCGCCGGGAAAGGCGTCGCGACCCTCTCCTCGTAACGGAGACCGCTGCCGCGCCGTCGTATAGGCCCGGGCTAGACTATGCCCAAGCTCCCTTTTTCAATCGTCGTTCCCACGTATAATGAAGCCGGCGGCATCGAGCGATTGCTGCGCGCGGTGACGGACGTGTTCAAGCAGCACGATCTCGACGGCGAGATCATTGTCGTCGATGACAATTCGCCTGACGGTACGGGCGCGATCGTCGATCGGCTTGCCGCAGAACTCCCGGTGCGCTGTCTTCATCGTCCCGGAAAACTTGGACTGTCTAGTGGTGTCATCGATGGTTGGAAATTTGCACGGCCACAGTCGCAGGCGCTCGGCGCAATGGATGCCGATTTCAGTCACGACATCAACATCTTGCCGATGATGGTCGCGGCGCTCGAGTCGGGGGAATACGGGCTGGCGATTGGCAGCCGGTACGTCAAGGGAGGCGGCATCTCCAATTGGCCAAAACGGCGTATCATAACATCGCGGGTAGCCTGCGCGCTGGCGCGTCCGCTGACCAACGTGAAAGACATCACGAGCGGTTATTTCTTGGTGAAGCGTGAAGCGCTCGAAGGGGTGCACCTCGACCCGATTGGTTTCAAAATCGGTCTCGAGGTGGTGGCGAAGGCGCATTACGGCCGTGCGATCGAGATTCCGTATGTCTTCACCGATCGGATCGTTGGTGAATCGAAGTTGAATCAGCGCGAGATCTTCAATTACCTCAAGCAGCTGCGAAATCTCTACGCTGCGCGCATCTTCTCGGGGCGTAACTGATGCCGATGCCCGATTGGCTGCGCAGCCGGCGCGGCAAAGACGATGGGCGCGACGCCGCACTGTGGACGAAGTGCCCAGTATGCGGTGAAGTGCTGTACCGGCGGGATCTGGCGGCGAACTACGATGTGTGCACGAAATGTGGGCATCACTTCCGCATGAACGCGTACGATCGCATCAACATGCTGATCGACGGCGACTTCACCGAAATCGGTAATGAGATTTTTCCCGGCGACCCGCTCGGCTGGGTCGACAAGAAAACCTACCCGGTCAAGCTTGCGGGCGATCGCGAGAAGAGTGGGATCTCGGAAGGCATCGTTTGCGGTATCGGGTCGATCGACGGCTTCGAAATTGCCCTTGGGGTGATGGACTTTCACTTCCGTGGCGGCACGATGGGCACCGTGGTCGGCGAGCGCGTGACGTTGCTTCTAGAGGAAGCGCGCAGGCGGCATTTGCCCTGCATCATCTTCACCGCCTCCGGCGGGGCGCGAATGGAAGAGGGGATGTTCGCGCTGATGCAGATGGCGAAGACGACGGCGGCCGTTGCGCGCTTCAAGGACGATGGTAATTTCTTCGTGACCGTCCTTACCGATCCGACGACCGGCGGTGTTTCGGCGTCGTTCGCGTTCGAATCCGACGTGATTTTGGCTGAGCCCAAGGCGATGATCGGCTTTGCCGGCCGGCGGGTGATCGAGCAGACGATTCGTCAAAAACTCCCCGATCAGTTCCAGACCGCTGAGTTCTTACTCGAGAAGGGCCATATCGACATGGTCGTCGATCGGCACGATCTCAAGACGACGCTGGTGCGGTTGTTGCAGTACGCCGCCGGTGGCATTGGGGCGAAGCATGAACGGCGGTAACGTCATCATCGAGCGCGAACGCGGCTTGCTCGAAGTTGAGAAGCGCATCGCCGACTTGCGCAGCGCGAACGTCAATCAGCCCGTCGACTTCTCCGCTGAGATCGCCGCGCTCGAGCAAAAGTACGAGACGCTGCAGCGCGAGCTCTTCGGCTCGCTCACGCCCTGGGAGAAGGTCAACATGGCCCGCCATCCCAGCCGGCCGACGACACTGGATTTCATCGCGCAACTCGATCGGTTTGACGAGCTGCACGGCGACCGTGAGTTTCGTGATGATCCCGCCATCGTGGCGGGCTTTGCGCTCTTGCACGGGCGCTCCGTGATGGCGATCGGCCAGCAACGCGGGCGCGATACGAAGGAGAATTTGCGTCGCAACTTCGGTATGGTCACGCCGGAGGGGTACCGCAAGGTTCAGCGCCTAGCACACACGGCCTCGCGTTTGGGTTTGCCGATCGTGACGTTCATCGATACGAAGGGCGCCGATCCGGGCATTTCGTCGGAGGAACACGCGCAATCCGAGGCGATCGCGATGTGCCTCTACGAATTTACCGAGGCGCGGGTGCCGATCGTGGCCTCGATCATCGGCGAGGGTGGCTCCGGGGGTGCCCTTGCGCTTGGGATCGCGGATCACGTGATCATGCTGGAACACTCCGTGTATTCGGTCGCGTCGCCCGAAGGCTGCGCGGCGATTCTCTGGGGCGATGCGAGCAAGGCCGAGGAAGCGGCGGCGCGATTGAAGCTGACCTCGGCAGATTTGCTGCGGTTTGGTATCATCGATGAGATCGTGGACGAGCCGCTGGGTGGGGCACATCGCGATCCCACGACGATCGTCGCGACCGTGCTCGGGGCAGTTTCGTCGGCGGTGGACCGGCTCGCGCGGATGACGCCGCAGGATTTAAAAGAGGCTCGCTATCGGAAGTATCGCCGGATAGGCGCATGGGAATCGGAGCGTCAGGGAGACATCGGCCTGCCCGCACGGTGAAGCGTCGCACACGCGCTTCGCTGATTGTCCGTTTCCTCGGCCGCATTGGAGCCACGACCCTTGCCCTGCTCGTCTTCACGCTCGTCGCGATCCAGTTCGCGCGGGTGATCCGGCAGAACGTGGCTCTTTCCCGCGAACTCGCTGCAACGCAGAGCGATATCACCCAGCTCGAGACGCACCGTGATTGGCAGTTGCGGCAACTGCGACGTCTGCAAGATCCGCAGGGCGCGATCCCCGAGATTCACGACCGGCTCCGTCTCGTGCGCGCAAACGAAGCGATCGTCTTCGTCAGCCCGCTTCCGTCCCCCGAACCAACCGCGACTCCGTGAACGAACGCGTCTATGGCTTCGTAATCAACGTCAACGCGTACGGCGCGACCGTACGTCTGGAAAGTGGCGAACTCGCGAGCGCGCCGGCGGGCGACGTCGAGGCGCATCGCAACGACTACGAACGTGGGATGTCGTCACGCGAGTCGCTCGCGTTCGTGATGCACCCGAGTGCGCGTCGCCCAATGGTGACGATTGTGCCGCGCATCGAGGAGCCCGAACTCGATGCGCAGATCGCTCGCTATCTCGAAAGCACGCAAGAATGGGAAAACGACGCCGACGGCGTACCGGCCCACGAGCGACACTTCTTGAGTAAAAAGAAGCGCGCCGCTCGTTTTGAGTAAACACTACGCAATAATTTCCGTCGGAACGAATTCTACGCGCGTGCTGCTCGCCGATATGGCGCCCGAGCGGCCGCGCGTCGATCTTGCGCGATCGATTGGGACGCGTATCGGCGAAGGCGTGCGCGAGCGCGGCAACCTCGGTGAAGAGCCGATGCGACGCACGCTCGATGCCATAGCTGCACACCTACGTGCTGTGCGCGGACACTACGTGCGGCTGTTTGCAATCGCGACGAGCGCATTGCGGCGCGCCGAGAACGGCGACGTGTTCGTGGCGCGCATGGAAAAGCTGCTCGGCGTACCGGTACACATCCTTAGCGGTGATGAAGAAGCGCAAGCGTCGTACCGCGGCGCGATCACCGCGTGGGGGCCGTTGCATGGTGAAGAGCTCGGTGTAATCGATCTGGGCGGCGGCAGCACCGAGTACGCGGTCGGCGACGGCCCGCTGCCGGCGAAGACCGTCTCGTGCGAAATTGGCGCGGTGCGCTTGACCGAAGCGCTGCCGCTTTTGGGTGGGCGAGATGGCGTGGTGGATCTCGATACGATTGAAGAAGCGCGCAAGCTTGCGCGCAACGCGCTCGCGCCGATCGAGCCGTTCCCGAAGGTCGCGCATCTTGCATTCGTCGGTGGTTCGGCTACAACGACGGCGGCGCTGATTCGCGGCAAGCGAACGCTCTTCGAGACCTACGAGCTGTCGCGCAGCGATCTGCAGCGCGCGCTCGTGCGCTTGTGCGGCCTGCCGCTCGACGAGCGCAAGAAGCTCGAGGGCATGAAGCCGCAGCGTGCCGACATTCTTCCGGCCGGCATCATCGTGCTCGAGACCGTACTCGACCTCGTCGGGCACGACCGCGCGACCGCAACGACGGCCGACCTGCTGCTGGGGTACCTGCTCGCGCAACGAGATCACGAGCGGGCAGGACGGCCGGGGCACGACCCCGGATGGTTCCGGCATGGACGACAAGGCGATTCACCAGCACATTGAAGACCTGGTTACTGAAGAGCACAAGTTGCTCGAACACGGTGACGCGGGGAAGCTGACGCCGCAAGACCGTCTGCGCCTGGAGGAAGTCCAGGTGCAGCTCGACCTCTACTACGATCTCTTACGTCAGCGGCGCGCGCGCCGTGATGCCGGGCAAGATCCCGAGGTCGCACACATGCGCACGGCTGACACCGTCGAACACTACCAGCAGTAGTTGTCACCCCGAGCGTAGCGAAGCGTAGTCGAGGGGCGGCGCAGAGTTTTCACTTGCGCTGCTTGTGTCTTGGGATGATGGTGGAATTGGCAGACACAGCAGACTTAAAATCTGCAGCCGAGAAATCGGCGTCCGGGTTCGACCCCCGGTCATCCCATTGAATTAACGAGGTTGGTCTACCCCGTCCTAGCGCTACTTGGGCGCGACGTGTTGCAGGATCATCACCGCGACGGCGATCAGCAATCCCAGCGCCGAGAGTCCAACGCCGATCCACTTCCAAAGCGGCTTTGTCTGCACTCTGAAGTTGATGACCAACGACACGAAGCAGATGACCGCAATGGTGAAGAGTTGCGTATTCTCGATTGTCATTTTGGTGCCGCGGTTGGTGCTGGTGCTGGACTTTGCGGAGCAAAGGTGGCCCACGCCCCTGCACCGGCAGCAACGACCCCGAATACGCCGGCGACGATTCCGGCCACACCTGCGACGCCTTGGCCGCCGGGAATAACGAACGCAACCGCAGCCACGAGGCCGGCCCCAGCCGCGATACAGGTCGCGACGGCCGCAACTTGTGTCGCCGTTACATCGGGATGCAGTCGCAACCCTTGCGCTGCTGCGCGGCGCGCGGCATCTTGTGCGGCGGCATATTGTGCCGGTGCCCATGCTGCACTATCCACATTCGCCGTAAACGTACCAATGGCTGACGAGTACGTCAGCGTGACCGTGCGATTATCGGATTGCATTGCGCCGGTGATCGTCCAGACATTGCCGTTCGCATCGGTTTGCGTTGCGACGGCGCCGGACGAACTGACGGTAATCGAGCCGCCACTCGGCAGCGGTGTAGTTCCATCGCCGATGTAGTTGCCGTTGTAGTATTGTAATTGCATCGCTTGCGATGAAACTGACGGCATGTTGATCGTCGCAGTCGTCACGCCGGTTTCGGTGTTTAGGTTGCCGCTAAATGTGCCCGCGCTTGCGTCGGTTGAGACGAGCGTCGCCGATCCGTTTGCCGAATCATTTGCGCCCGTCGTCGCACTGCTGATGTAATTCCCTTCGGTAAACCTGAACGACTCACCGGGCGTAGGGCCGCCACCGCAACCCGTTCCACCGAGTTGCGGCGTTTCATCCAACGGGCAAGAAGCAGGCCTGGCATTAGAACTTCCCGCATTGGCCGGGACGCTGCCGCCGCCGCCGCAACTTGTCACCAATATCGAAAGCGCCGCCATCACAGCTAGGCCCGGCGCAAGCTTAAGCGAACGAAAACTCATTTCGAACTCCTATTAGCACAATAAACTCGGTTTATCGCAACGCGCCGACTACAGCTCGAATTCGGATCGCCCGACACCCAAACGCATACATATGATTTGTCTCTCGCATAACCTTCCGCAGTCACTAGTCTTTTCAGACTATGCAGGGCTATAAGGGGCTCCATAATTCTGTGAACAAACAAGAGCGCTCGATTGCTAGCGAAGGCGAACGCTCGCGATCGCGGGCGCTGAACTGAGCCACCCTTTGACAAAGCGTTAGTGTCGGTTTACGCTCTTGCTGAGGTAGTATGTCACGCATTCACGACGTTGGCGGGACCGATCTGACCACACCGCTCGATGTCAACGACGATTTTGCGGGCTTCCACCACGAGTGGGAGGCGCGCGTCTTCGCGATCAACCGTGTCTTGCTCAAAGCAGGCGTCTACAATTTGGACGAGTTTCGCTATGCAACCGAGCGCATCGAGCCGGAAGCCTATCGAAACGCTTCATATTACGAGCGCTGGCTACTTGCGATAGAGATGCTTGCGCGCGAGAAAGGTCTCGTGCCTTGAAGGCGTTTTCCGTAGGCGATCGCGTTCGAACCCACGTGAACCCTGCACCGCACACCCGCCTGCCGCGGTATCTCGAAGGGCGCCATGGCCGGGTCGAGCGCTTCGTAGGCGTCGTGCCCTTTGCGGATGAGCGCGCGATCGGAAATGGCGATGCGAAGCAAGCGCTTTACACGGTTTGTTTCCACGGCGATGATGTGTCGATTATGGCTGACCTTTTTGAATCGTACTTGGAGGCTGACGCGTGACTACGCATTCGCACGGTCACGAGTCCAGCGCGGGCGCATCGAACCGCGTCAAAGAGCTCGTTGCGCAGCTCGAGCGCCGAGGCATTACGACCGAAAGCGAACTGGACAGAATCGTCGAGAAATTTTTGCTGAAAGCAACGCCGCTCAACGGTGCGCACCTCGTCGCACGCGCGTGGAGCGATCCCGCGTTCAAGGCCCGCCTTATTGCCGACGCCGGCGCGGCGATAGCCGAACTCGGCATTGACATGAGCCATTGGGCTCCGGTCAAGGTTCGTGCAGTCGAGAACACAGCGCGCGAACATAATGTGATCGTGTGCACGCTCTGCTCATGTTATCCGATCGCGCTGTTGGGGCCGTCCCCGGCCTGGTATAAAAGTGAAGGCTACCGCTCGCGCGTGGTTCGGGACCCCCGCGGCGTCCTGACGGAGTTCGGTCTTTCGTTGGACAGCAGCGTTCACGTGAGCGTGTGGGACAGCACCGCAGAGCTGCGCTACATCGTCGTGCCGTTACGCCCGCCCGGCACCGAAGGCTTTACCGAGGAGCAGCTCGCCAAGCTGGTCACACGTAACGGCCTGATCGGCACCGCGGCGGTCTAGACGTACCCGGCCGGTAGCGCCGTGTTACTGAATGGCGACCTTGCAGCCGTTGGTGACGTTGACGGTCACGTTCTCGCGTGTCGGCAGCATCGCGTACGTCGAGCCGTGGCACGCTTTTGACTTAACCACAAACTTCGCCTCGCCCGCGTCGAGCGTGAACTTCAGCTGCGCCTTGGTGTGCAGCGTGCCGTACAGCGAAACTACGCCCGAAGTGGGTGGCTGCAAGAAGCCGACGTCGATCAGCGCGTCGCTGCGGTTAACCACCATCACATACCGCTTGCCGGCTGCGACGGCGGGTGCGCTGAATGCAGCGACGAGTACGAGAGCGAGCCCGAAACGCAGGAAAGGCTTCATCATCTACCTCCGGAAAGTCCGAGTGTGCTATTCGTTGCGGTCGGCGAGATCACTACGCATAGCCGCGGCAATGGCCAGTGCGTCGGGACTGCCGAGCTTCTCCAAGCCCGCAATGACGCCGGCGACGTTCTCCGCCGGGTGGTGGCGATTCAATTTAAATAATCCGGTCAACGCATCGACGCGCATCTGCACGCCGACAATCGCCTTGAGTTGCGATTCCATGTAGTCTGCCGGCGCCTCGTCGATCGTCCATCCGGCGCCGACGCGCGCCTCTTGCGAAACGGTCAGGCGTGCGACGAACTCGCGTAGCCACACCACGTCATCGATAAAGTGCACGTTCCCGCGTGCTTCGACCGCGATGTAATCAAACGTCGGTACCACCCGTCCGTTGACGCGTTTGGTCGCATACCACGTGGGCGAAATGTAGTGATCGGCTATGCGAAACAGCGCGGCTGCCGTGCCGTCGCCACCGCGCCACTGATTGTTGGCGCGAGCGAGATGCCCCTCGAGCAAGACCGCATCGTTCTCGAGACGCGCGAGCATCGGCATATAGGTCACGACGGGCGCCCCCTCGGCGACCGTGACAAACGTCGCAAGCGGATGGGCGGCGATCAAATCCAGCAGCGGCGCGCGCTCGTCGGCGCGGACGTGCGGAGGGCGATAGGTCATGCGGGCGCAACCTCGGTGGAATTCATTGGGTACGGAGGTTTCGTGAGCAAGCTATTCTCTCCCATCACGCTGCGCGGCCTGACGCTCGAGAACCGGATCGTCGTTTCGCCGATGTGCCAGTACTCGTCCACCGACGGCAACGCGAACGATTGGCACGTTGTGAATCTCGGTCACTACGCGCTGTCTGGACCAGGTCTGGCCTTTTTTGAAGCTACTCACGTGAGCCCCGAAGGCCGGATCACGGACCAAGATCTCGGTCTTTATTCCGACGAGAACGAGGATGCGATGGCGCGTGTCGTCGCTTTCGTCCGCCGATGGACGCGCAGCAAGATCGGCGTTCAGCTTGCGCACGCGGGCCGCAAGGGCTCGACACTGCCGCCGTGGGACGGCGGCGGACCGGCGAGCGGCGTGCACGCGTATCAAACGGTGTCGGCGTCGGCGCTGCCGTACGGCGACTGGCCCGCGCCGAAAGCCCTCGATGAAGCGGGTTTGCAAAAGGTTCGCAACGATTTCATCGTGGCCGCCGAGCGCGCGCAGCGGCTCGACCTCGACGTGATCGAGTTGCACTTCGCGCACGGCTACCTCGCGCACCAATTCCTTTCACCGCTCTCAAACGTGCGCAGCGACGCCTACGGCGGCTCGCTCGAGAACCGCATGCGCTTTCCGCTCGAGCTTTTCGACGCGGTGCGCAAGGTCTGGCCGAAGGAGAAGCCGCTCGGTGTGCGCGTCTCGGCGAGCGATTGGGTTCCGGACGGCTGGAATATCGAGCAGACGATTGCATTCGTGCATGAGCTACAACAGCGCGGCTGCGATTTCATTGACGTTTCAAGCGGCGGGCTCTCGCCCGCGCAACAGATTCCGCTCGGGCCCGGCTACCAAGTGCCCTTTTCGGAAGCGATCAAGAAGGCGACCGGGATGACGACGATTGCGGTCGGCATGATCACAGCGCCGACGCAAGCCGAAGAGATCGTCGCGACGGGCCAGGCCGACGCGGTCGCACTCGCGCGCGGCTTCATCCGCAATCCAAACTGGGTATGGGATGCCGCCGATGCGCTCGGCGCGGAGTCGTTCGTGCCGCCCGAGTACCAGCGCGGTCGTAAAACCAAGACATAAGCCTTACATCCCGGTAATTGTCGTAGCCTCTGGTCTGCCGATATAGTAAGCAGATATTTTTGCAAAAGGAGGCTACGTGCGATGAAAGCACTGTTGGCATTCATTTGCCGCGCCAAGCCCGCAACGCCCCACGACGACCGGCTGCGCGCCGGCCAATTTGAAACGAACGCGCGAGTCAGCCTGTGGCTCGCGATGCTCCCGTACCGGTAAATCACGCGTATCTAGAGGCTCCCGGTCGCTCCGGCTCGCACTGTAGCTACACAGATGCTGGGCTTGACGTTTGCTCTCGCGGTTGGGCTCGCTGCGCCCACGCCGTCGCCTTCGCCGACCCCGGGGTTTTCGTTGCACGCACAAGGCGCCAACGTCTTCGTTTCGCAAGGCGCAAGCGGACCGGGGCTTTCGCCGCCGGAAGCCGTGCCGTTCGAAAACGGCCTGCCGATCTCACCGATGTCGCCGTACGATTGGTTTACCAGCGCCGCGCAAACGCCGGGCAACGCGGGCGTGCTGCAATATCTGCTGGACGCAAGCGATCGCATGCGTACGGTGACGCTTGATGCGCAAGTGCTCGTTGGCGGGTATGCCGGCGATCTCAACAACCTGATGTATTGGAGCGAGCCGTGGCAGGGGCCGCTCGATCCGCACGAAGGCCACTCGGCGATCGCCTATGCGATCAACTTTCCGCAGAGCGGCGGCCAGGGTATTGAAGGCGGCGCGGGACAATTTATCGCGCCATACACCGCGTCGCTTGCGAGCAACGACGGCGCATGGAAGTTCAGCGCCGGCTACGTCAACCTCACGCAGACCGACCGCTTCGTCTTTGCGCCCGCAGCGGTGACAAATGCCAATCCGTCGATCGGTGTCACGAGTGCGGAGACGCTCGGCCCGGGCATGCCCAACGTCGGTGCGTGGAGCGCGTCGCCCTCGTCGTTGCCGCTGCTCGGCGCGGATGCGGTCGTTTCGCAAGGGCCGTCGACACTCGAACTTACCGACGCGCTACTTCCGGTCTTGCAAGGTACCGGTGCGCGCCTCGCGATGGGCTCCTACGTGCTCGATCGCGGTGATTTCGGGCGCTACTCCGCGCAAGTTGCGAATATCACAACGTCGGGCGACCCGATCACGACGACGACGTACTTCGGCGCGGATCAAACACTGTATCCCGGGTCGCAGGGACGGCTCTTCTCGAGCGTGCTCGCCGATCAAGTGCAGACGATCGCGGGCGTGCGAGCATTCGTGCATCCGTTCCGCGGCGACGACGTGTTGGTCGAATTCGGCGAAGCGTGGTATCACGAGGGGCTTGCTGCCGAGCCCGGCACGCAGCAACCCGGAACCTACCAACACTACGCCTTCACTCGCCACTTCAACACGATCGTCGATGCCGGTGCCGAGTATTATCGCTTCGATCCGCACTACGCCACAATCATTTTGCCGTACGGCGTACCCGAGAACGTCTGGAGCGTAGCGTGGTCCTGGCCGGGGCAGTGGTTGAAGTCAACCTATCAGGCCGTCGACAATTCGATCATCGGTATCAATCGTGAAGGTTACCGCGTGCACGCTGACTATACGCGCGGGCGCTTTGAAGCGCACGCCGATGGGTACGTCTGGCGTCAGATTGAGCCGATCACCTTGTCGAGCGCGTCGCAAGAAGGTTGGATCGACGGATTCTTTCTGCCGCAGTTCGATCAATTCGCCACGCTTGGCTGGCAGCGGCAAGTTGCATTGTATACGGCGTGGCATTGGAAGAACGACGACCTCGCGTTCGATACCGTGTGGGATCGTTCGTACCGGCCGGCGCTCGATCCGGCCGATTTCGTAAGCATGAACTATCCCGAGATCATCGGGAGCTTGCAGCATCACTGGAATAAGAAGATGGTTGCGGCCATCGGCTACGGACGCTACAGCGCCAACGGCAGCTGGTCGACGACGCCGGTCCAGGGCATCTACGGCGTCGCCTTCGCCGGCGCAGAGTGGGACTTTACCAACGGCCAGCAATTGCTGGTGCAGCTCCGCCGCTATGGCCTGACCGGTCTACCCTCCGTACCGGGCGGGCCGGCGCCGACCGTGCGCGGCACCGCCTTGGTGGTCGACCAGAGGATTGTGCTCTAGACAACCCTAATGGCGCCGGGTTCTCCCCCACGCTCACGGGGGCCCGCACTGCGAAGTCAGTGTGGGGGTGCGCAGTTGAGTTTTTGGGGCGAAGTCCAAAAAGCGAGACGGAGCACCGAGCGCCGCGCGAAGTGCGGCGCTTTTTAAATGAGGAGGTCGAGTTCTCCACGTGAAGATCGTGGTTACGGTCAAGCTTGTGCCGGATCCGAACGCTGACAAGCGTATCGACGACGGCACGAAGCGTCTGGTTCGCACTGGCGCCGAAACGGTGCTCAATCCCTACGACGAGTACGCGCTCGAAGCGGCGCTGCAAATCAAAGAGAAGGTCGGCGGTGATACCACCGTCACAGTCTTCAGCATGGCGCCGGAATCGTTGAAGGAAACGTTGCGCAAGGCGCTCGCGATGGGCGCAGATGACGCGGTGTTACTTTCGGATGCGGGGCTCGAAGGTAGCGATGTCTGGGCAAGTGCGTACGCAATCTCGCATGCGCTCAAGAAGGTCGGCTTCGACTTGTTGATCGTCGGCGGACTCTCCGATGACGGCTCGACCGGCGCAACGCCCGGTGCGCTCGCCGAATATCTGCAGGCACCGCTCGTGACCAATGCGCGCAAGGCCGAAGTCGTCGACGGAAAGCTGAAGATCGAACGCGAGACCGATACCGGTTACCAGGACGTAACCGCTCCGCTGCCGTGCGTGATGACGACCGCGCTGACGTTCGGCGAGCCGCGCTATGCCTCGCTCAAAGGCATCATGGGCGCGAAGAAAAAGACGATCGCGCCGTTGACGGTTGCCGAGCTTGGATTAAGCGAAAAGGTTGGGCAGGCCGGATCCAAGACGCAGTTGCTCGCATTTGCGCCGCCGCCCGCGCGGGGCAAGGGCCAAGTGATTGAAGCCGCAGATGCCGTTGCCGGCGCGCAAGCGATCTTCGCATTCCTCAAAGAGCGCAAACTCGTATGAAAAACGTTCTGGTTTACGTTCAGCACAAGAACGGTGTGACGCCAAAGGTCACGTTTGAGATGGCAACGCAGGCGCGTAAGCTTGCCGATCAACTCGGCGGCAAGGCGCACGCGCTCGTCGTCGGTGCCGGCTCTACCCGGCTCGCCGATGCGCTCAAGGGCTATCCACTCGATGCGATCCATGTCAATGACGACAACGACGTCGATACGTACTTGCTCGATCCGGTCGTCGATTATCTTGAGGCGGCGGCGAAAGCGGTCGGCCCGGCGCTTATTCTCGTTGCTAATACATTGACCGGAAAGGACGTCGCCGGCCGGTTGGTTGGACGTCTTCATGCCGGTGTGTGTGCCGACGCGACCGACTTCAAGCTCGAAGGTGGAAAGATCGTCGCCGTGATGCCGAAGTTCGGCGGCGCTGCAGTTACGAATTGCGAGCTGCTGGCCGCCGACTACGGCATCGTGACGGTTCGGCCTAATGCGTTTGCTGCGCAAGCGGGCGGGGCCGGCGCGACGGTACAAGCAATCGACAAGCCGTCCGGCAAGAGCTATGGCGTCCTCGTCGAGAAAGACATCGAAGAGGGCTCAGGCGAGCTTGCGCTCGAGGAAGCTCCCGTGGTGGTTGCAGGTGGTCGTGGCCTGGGTGGCCCCGAACCCTTCGATACGCTGCTCAAGCCGCTGGCCCACGCCCTTGGCGGTGCGGTTGGTGCGTCCCGTGCTGCCGCAGACGCCGGATGGGTTCCGTACAGTCTGCAAATTGGGCAGACCGGTAAAACGGTCAGTCCAAACCTCTACATCGCGGTCGGGATCTCCGGCGCGATACAACACAAGGTCGGCATGCGTTCTTCCGGTACGATCGTCGCTATCAATAAAGATGGACAATCCCCGATCGCCGAATTCTCGGATCTCATGGTTGTCGGCGATGCGTTCGCCATCGTCCCCGAACTTACCAAGCTCGTCCAAGCCGCCAAATCTTGAATAGGATCTCGAACACGTTGAAACGCTTTACACTCCTCGTCACGATGCTCGTTGCGCTCTGCGCGACGCTGGTCGTCACCCCGCCCAGCGCGCAGGCCGGGCTCTTCAGTAAGAGCGCTGCGTCACCGACACCGTCGCCGTCGCCATCGGCACTGCCTACTGCGTCGCCCGAGCCCCCGTCGGTTGCGATACCTCGACTGCAAGCGAAGCTCAAGGCGAATCCGAACGATCAGGATTCGATGACGCTCCTCGCCGGGCAGTTCTTGGGTATCGGCCGTCCGGATCTTTCGGTGCAACTCACGCAGCACTTGTTGCAGATGGGCGACAAGAACGCGCAGGTCTACTATCTCGACGGCTACGCGATGGACGCGCTCGGTCACGATGACGTCGCGATCAGCGATCTCGAGCAAGCCGAGGACCTCGATCCGAGCAATTTAGGCGTGCTCCAGCAACTCGAATCGCTCTACCTCAAGGCAAACCGTTTCACCGACGCGGAGCGCATCGCCAATCGCGCCGTCGTATTGAACAAGGGCGACGCACAATCGTACGCGATGCTCGGCGCCGTCTACGCAGCGGAACAGAAGTTTGACGAAGCGCGTGCGCAATTCGCGCTCTCGGCGAGCAAGGATCCCAAGGCTCCGGACCCGTTGATCCAGACCGCACAGACGTACGCGCAGCAGGATAACATTCCGATGGCCCTGCAGTGGGTTGCGAAAGCCATCGCACTCGACCCGAAAAATGTTGAAGCATTGGTCTTTAAGGCCGATCTGTACGCGCGCCAGCATCAGGACGACCTAGCCTCGTCCGCGTACGACGACGCGATCGTCGCGGCGCCCGATGATTCGCAGAAGGTACAGATCCTGATCCGTAAAGCCTCGTACTTCGTGGGAGAAAAGAAGAACTCTCAGGCCGAGGGCATCTTCTTGGAAGGGATCGCGCAGTATCCGAAGGTTCCGCAAATCTATGTGGCCTACGGCGACTTCTTGGCCGCGCAGAAGAATCTGGATAAGGCCAAGACCGAGTGGCTGGCAGCGCTCGCGATCGACAACACGCAACTTGATGCCCTCAACCGGTTGGCTCAGCTCTCGATGCAGCAGCAGAAGTACCAAGATGCGGTCGGCTACCTCAAGCGCGTCGTCGCTGCGCAACCCGACCCGACGGCATTTGCACTGATGGGTCAGGCGTACTCGTTTCTGCATGACTATCCCGACTCAAAAGACGCGTGCAGCCAAAGCTTCAAGCTGCAGCGGACGCCGGAGATGCTCGGATGCATCGCCGGCGCCGACTACGAATTGAAGAACTACAAGGAGGCCGCGCAGATCTTCGACGTACTCGATAACAACGCGAAGGGCTATCTCGACCAGAATCCGCAGCTGCTCTACGTCGCCGGAAAGTGCTACGCACAGACCAATCAGCGGACGAAGGCGCTTAGTGCCTATAAACGCTTGCTGGCGAGTGTGAAAAAGGGCACGAAAGCCTATACCGAGATCCAAGGCTACATCGCCGATCTGAGCAAGCCGACGCCGGCGAAAAAACCATAATGTGAGCCCTTCGAGGCTTGCTATCGCGCGCACCGCAGGATGACGTAGGCGTTGAAACTTGTTTTTGACCCCCTGTATGGCGACCATCTCCGCGACCTCGGGCATCCTGAATCGCCCGACCGCGTGGAGGCGGTCGCTGCGCGTTTAGCGGAGCGCGGATTGACGCACGACGTCGTGCAGCCGCGTGATGCGGACGATAGCGAGATCGAGCGCGTGCACGCGCAGCGGTACGTTGAGTTGGTCAAGCGGGAGATCGGCGAACTCTCCGGACCGCGCTACCTTTCTACAGGCGACGTCGTCGTCGACGCGCGCACGCTCGACGTGGCGCGCCGCGCGGCCGGCGGAGCGATTAACGCGATGGAAGCCGCCGTGCAAAGCAACGCGCCGGTGTTTGCGCTCGTGCGTCCGCCGGGGCATCACGCCGAGTCGGCGCGTGGCATGGGGTTTTGCGTCTTCAACAATGCGGCCATCGCCGCGCGTGCGTATCAAGCTCGGGCCGGCGGTCGCGTGCTCTTGATCGACTTTGACTACCATCACGGCAACGGATCCGAAGACGTCGTCGGCGAGGGATTGAGTTACGTCTCGACGCATGCAGCGCCAGCATATCCGGGCACGGGCTACGAAAGCGCCGTACTCGGCGACGACGTGCTCGTCAACGTTCCGCTGCCTGCCTCGGGCATCGCCACCGAAGCGTTCGTGGCCATCTGGGAACATCTGCTCGATCGCGTCGCGGCATACACGCGGCCCGACCTGATCGTGGCGAGCGCCGGCTTCGACTACGTCGCCGGCGATCCGGTCGGCGATCTCGGCATCGATGTGAGCGCTGCCTCGGCGCTTGCGCGCGCGATCAACGCCACGGCGCAGCGTTGCTGTAATGGCCGCGTCGCATATATCTTGGAGGGCGGCTACGGCATCGACGCGCTGACCGAATCGATCGCCCAAGTAATCGGCGTGACCGATCGCGGCGATACGGCGGCAAGCGGCGCGCAATTACAGGCCGTGCCGCAGGCGCAGCGCACGTTGCTTACAGCACTCGACGCGCGCTTTGCGCGCTGAGCTCCTCGAGGACACGCAGCGCTTCCTCACCACGGTCGACCGGCACGAAGATATGGTCGTGATAGAAGCCGGTGACCACGTTCGCTGCGATCGTGTGCTTGGTCAGAGCCGCCGTCACGGCGGCAGTTAGGCCGACGGATTCCAAATCCGATTCCACGCGCAGCGTGATTCGGCGCGAAGGAAATGCGTACTCCAGATCGTGCTCCTCGGCCACGGCGCGCTCGACAACGATCGTGACGCCTTCGGTCTCGCGAAACGTGAGCAGCGGGCGTGCGTCGGCGATGGGAAAGGAGCGGTCAACGCAGCAAAAGACCCACTCTCGTGGGTCTAAAGCGGGTTTCATCAAAACGAGGAGCGTAGCTAAGTCGCGTTCCGGCACGCGCTTAGGGTAACACACTCGCTCCGATTTTTTCCAGTTCGTTCAAGCTCAAGTCGCCAACGAGCGCGAAATGCCGGCTTCCATCCGACCACGCGAGCAACGTAGTGGGGCCCTCTTGGACATAGTGCGCGGGATGATTGGCAACGTTGGTTACCACTGCGTGATAGTGTGAAAGATCGACCGCAGCGTCCTTTTCGTTCTGAAAAAGCGAGACCGTACGTATGCCGTCAGAATAGATCAAATGCAACGTTGGGACGTTTTTGATCGAAACAACGTCTCCCGCGATCGGACTAAAACCCTCGGGCAGATACTTAGGCTCGAGCGCAGCGAATCCGGCGCTCAAGATCACGTGTTGCACGTCGCTCGATTCGGCACCACGAGCTGCGCCGTCCACGCGATGTAACCCGGACGGTATCGCAAACACCCCTTGAGGAATCGCGCCCGTGAAGCGTATCTGCTCCATTCGCGTCTGCGCGATCAACGAGCCGTTGCTGGCGTATTCCTGGCGCTCCAACATGATATGCGTTCTCTGATCGATCAGCACGCGCATCGTGGTCTGGCCGGTGTACCGGTTGTTGAGCAGCACGACGTCGACCGTTCGGCCATCGAAGGTTTCGTTCGGCGCATAGATCGCATTGTAATTGGAGAGGAGCACGCCAAAGTTGCCGTTTTCGGTGACCTCTTGATCGACATCCTCTCCCTTCGAAACGACGACTTGTTCGCGTTTGACGTCGATAGAGTAGGTCGTCGAACCGCGCGTGATAATCGAGTCGCCGTAGAGTTCCTGCGGCGCGATGTACCAACGTCGCGTCATGCCCGGTGCGCGGTGTTCGATGCGATACACTTCGGCGTCTGCGTGCTCCTGGCCGATCCGTAACACCGCAACCTCGCCCACGTATGAAATGCGCTGCTGCGCGGTCATCGCGTCACGCAGCAAATCGGCGGGTGCGGGTGAGGGGGTTGGGCTAGCTAGTAACGCCGCGAGAAGAAGTACGCTACTACTGTGCGCCATCCGCGTTCTCGGTGGTGAAGAGCGCGGCGGGGACGGTGTTTCCTTCGTTGAACGGCACGGCGCTGGTGACAGCTGCGTGGTCATCGAGGTAGTAGGCGGCATCGATCATCGTACCGCTGTGGTGCGCGCTCACGCCGAACCCAAGGAATGCGCCGAGTACGAGCGCCGCAGCCACCGGAAACGCGATGGCCGGATGTAACCATGCGGCGACGCGCTGCAACCACGCGGGGCGGCGCTCACTCGCTTCTATTGCAGCCCAAACAGCGTTTCGCACACCGGCGGGTAGCTCGCGCTCGCTGAGACGCGCGTATGCGCGCAACGACTCCGAAAGCTCGACCTCACCCTCGTAGCGCGCACGGCAGTCGGTGCAGCTGTCAAGATGCAGCGAGAGCGCAGCATCCTCGCCCGGCGCAAGTTCGCCGTGCAAGTAGTCGATGAGCAGGTCGTGATTCGGATGCGCGTTCATGATGATGTTGATAGTGACTCGATGTAACGGCGAAGCTGGTGCCGAGCGCGGTGCAGGCGCGAGCGGACCGTTCCGATCGAGCAGCCGACAACGTCGGCGATCTCCTGGTAGCTGTATTCCTCAACATCCGCGAGGATCAGGACCTGCCGTTGCTCGAGGGAGAGGGCCGCGAGCGCCTTTGACATGCGTTCGCTGAGCTGCCGTTCCACCAGATCCTCAATCGGCTCGGTGGCGAGCGGCCGCGTGCCCCCGAACCGCTGCGGGGCGTTGTCCTCGGGGATCTCTTCCTGATAACGTCCTTTCCGTCGCCGAAGTTCATCCCGGTGGAGATTCGTGACGATCCGATAGATCCACGAGAGGAAGGACGTGCCCGGCTGGAAGCTGCGCCATGCGCGGTAGACCCGGATGAAGGCCTCCTGGCTCAGATCGCGCGCGTCGGCCTCGTTGCGCGTGAGGCGCAGCGCGTAATTATAGGTCGCCTTCCCATATTCGGCGATCGCACGCTCGAGGAACGCGGACTGCTCCGGAGACGGCGGATCGAACGGCTTGCGCGGAGCGGCCATGGTCGGGCTTTACGCAGCGCGATGCCACAACACCCTTCCGACGATCACCAGTGCGACCGTCACTACGACCACGATCAGCAGAAAGAGCACGATCTCGAGCGTCACGATGCCCGCGTACTGACTGCCGCCACAAAGCGCGACGACGCTCGCGATCAGCGAGAGCTTGAAGCGCTCGAACGGGTTGCTGGCCATGCCATCGACAGCGCGCGCTTCGGCGACGACGCCGCGCGGATCCCACCCCGCCGTCTCGACGATATACGCTACGCGCCCCTGGGGTGTCACGATGAAGAGCCGGTCGCTGTGCACATAATCGTCGTCGTCGGTCTCGAGCGAGGATATACCGAATTCGTCCAGCACCTGGGTGATCGTGGAGCCCGTGCCGGTGAGCAGTGTCCAGCTGGCCGGGTTTTGATCGAACTGCTTGCCATAGGCCCGGAGCACGGCCGGAGAGTCGTAGGGCGGGTCGAGGCTGATCTCGACGAGCGCAAAATGCGCGGGATCGAGGTCGTGTTGAATCTGCGAGTACTTGCTGCTGATTGCGATGCAGACGTCGGTGTCGGGGCAACGCGTGAAGATGAACGACAACAGCACCGTCTTGCCGCTGAACGCATTCGCGAGCTGCACCGGGTGTGCGTCTTGATCGATCAACGTTGCCTGCGGCAGCGGCTTGCCGACGTCGACCGGCACGACGCGTCCCGGATTGGGCAACCCGGCGGCGAACGCCGCGGCGGCAACCGGCTTGCGTAGCGTCCACGGTTGCGTCGAGCGATCGAGGAACGCGTCGATGCCGGCTCCGGCGCGCAGTCTGAGCGCGGGATCAAGGCGGTAGCGCCGCGTCTCGACCGGCAGCGTGCGCGTGATCGGCGCGTTACGCACCACGGCCGCGTTATCGCCGAGCGGCGCAATGACCACACCGTGAAACGGCAGCAGACCTGCAAGCAAGAGCGAGAGTATCATCGCAGCAGAATCGCTAAGTCGGTGATAAAATCGCGACGCGCATCGTCGTCGTTGTGGATCATACGCAAATTGCCGTTTCGATCGATCAGGAAAGTAAAGGCGCTGTGTATCTCATCGTAATCGATCGAGCCGTGCTTCCCAGGAACCTTCTTCGACCACACGTGATATGCGTTCTCCACCGCGGCGATCTGCGCCGGCGTGCCGCTCAGCCCGACGATCGGCGCACCGACGAAACGGTTATGCAAGTACCGGTGCATGACTGCAGGTGTATCGCGCTCCGGATCGATCGTGACGAAGGCGATCTCCGCTGTTTTCTGGGTTGCTTTGTCCGCGTGCAACGAGGAGGCGATTTTGGCGATCGTGTCCGGGCATGTATCGTCACAATGCGTGAAGCCAAAGAACAAGGCAACGACTTTCCCGTGCTGCGCCGAGAGCGACCACGGGGTGCCGTCGTCGCTCGTGAGCGTAAAGTCCGGTGCGGTCGCATGGGCGCAGCCGGTGAGCAGCGCACCCGCAAGTACGAGCGCGAAAGGCAATCGCACGGTCAACTTCCAGGGTGAAGGATGGTTTGGAACGTCATCCACACGCCGAGGACGATGATGACGGCCGAGAGCGAGAAGGTGATCGCGTTGCCCAGCAGCGTGTTGCGCCGGTCGCCGATCACGCGTTTGTCGTTGACCAGCACGAGCAAGAAGCCGAGCACGATCGGAAGCACGAAGCCGTTGAAGGCCTCAACGTTGAGTGTAATCTGAATCAACGGCAGGTTCGGAATGAGCACGACCGCAGCGGCCACGACGACGCAGGCTACGTAGAGCGCGGAGAAGCGCTTTGCGCGCAGACCGTCGTTGAGGGAGCAGCGCCAGCCGAAGGCCTCGCCGAATGCCCACGCGGTTGCGAGGGAGACGACGAACGCGCCGAGCATCGACGCGCCGATCAGGCCGACGCCGAACGTCAGGCCGGCAAATCGCCCGACCAGTGGCTGGAACGCGAGCGCCGCGTGCGCTGCGTCGGTCACTTGAATGTGATGAACGAAGAGCGTGGCGGCCGTCGTGATGATGATCGCCGCCATGATGCCCTGCGTGAGCACGGCGCCCAGGCCCGTGTCGAAGCGCGCGAAACCGAGATCCTTGGTGGTGAGGCCTTTGTCGACAACGGCGCTCTGCTGATAGAAGATCATCCACGGCATGATCACCGCACCGATGTTCGAGGCGATCAGCATCAGGTAGCCGTAGTCCGCAAGCGGCTGTTTGCCGAAAAGCCCTTGCATGATGACATCATGCACCGCTGGATGCGCGGCGAACGCAGCCGGAATAAAAAGCAGCTCGACCGTGCACAGTGCAAACGCGAACATCTCCGCACGTTTATACGACGCGGTAAAGATCACGACCACGAGCAGCAGGGCCGCCACGATCACGAGCGGTGCGGCGGGCAACCCGAAGATCAGCGCAGCGCCCGCGATCCCCGCGAACTCCGTCACCAGTGCGGCTACGTTCGTGATCAACATCGTGCCGAGTGAAACCCACGCCCACCCAAGCCCGTAGTGCTCGCGAATCAAACGCGCGTGACCTTTGCCGGTCACCGTACCCAAACGCACCGTCATCTCTTGCACGACGAAGAGCGGAACGATCAGCAGCAATTGCAGCAAAATCAGTTTGTAGCCGTACTGCGCACCCGAGACAGATGCCGTTGTAACGCTGCCCGCCTCGGTGTCCGCAAACGCGACGATCAGCCCCGGGCCGGTAACGGCCAAGAAGCGAAGAATCACCTGCCACAGCGAACGGCGGGCCGGAGCGGTCGCGACGGGTCTCTCGAGGGTGGCCATGGTCGTTGTTAGGTTAGCCTAATTTGGACATTGCCCCCTGCAAGAAAGGTCTCTATTCATGGCGGTTGCACTCGCGCGCTGGCTGCTCGGCGCCCTCTTACTCTGGACCGGCGCTGCCAAGGTCGGGCACCCCGACGCGCTCGCCGCGGCGATCGCCGGCTTCCGGCTGCTCCCCGGGCCGCTCGTGGCCCCGCTCGCGGTTATTCTTCCCTACTTCGAATTGCTGCTCGGCCTCTATCTGGTTGCCGGGCTCTTCACGCGCGTTGCCGGATGGGTGGCAAGCGTACAGTTCGTTCTGTACGCGGCGGCGATTGCGTCAGCGGTACTGCGCGGCATCCCCGCGAACTGCGGCTGCTTTGGACCAGGTGACGCGGCGGTCGCGGATTGGCCGCACGTTGCTTTTGATCTTGCCTTAGCCGCGGTGGCTCTTTTCATCGCTCTGCGCGCACCTGGTACGTTTGCACTCGACCGGAGACTTCGCCCACGATGAATCAACGCACGCTCGCCATTATCTCCGCCATTGTGCTGGTCGTGCTCGTGGCCGGCGGCGTCATCTACGTCAAACTCCATCCCGCGCAATTGCAGAACGCATCGAGCGCGCCGGTAAACGCGCCCCTTGCAGCCGGAACGAAGGCGCCGACCTTCACGCTGCCGACCACCGCGGGTCCGTTCGATCTTGCGACGGTGAAGCAGCCGGTGTTGATTGAGATCTTTGCGACGTGGTGCCCGCATTGCCAGCGCGAGACCGCAGTTATGAACAAACTCTACGCCGCCTACGGGAAGCGCGTTGCGTTTCTAGCAATTCCCGGCAGCGACACGGCAATGGATGGCGCCTCGCCCGAATCGCAATTCGACGTGCTCAATTTTACGATCAAGTTCAACGTCAAGTATCCGATCGGTGTTTACGATCCGAACCTGACGGTCGCAAAGGAATATCTCAAGGGCGGTTATCCCACGATTGCGATCGTCGATCGGAACAAGAACATCGCCTATATCAACAGCGGCGAGGTCCCGTATCCGGAGCTCGCCGCTGCATTGAACCAGGTGTTGCGCTAGTCGCCGGGCGGGAAGATGTATTGCGGCGGTGGCACCGTCGGCGTGCCGATCTCGAGTACGATCTGCTGGTGCGAACGTAATGGAATACTCCGCAGATCGCCGTCGTAAGGCACGCCGTTCACATAGGCGATGACGGGGCCTTTCAACCCGGCAACATCATCGCGCGTCAGCGGTTGGCCCCAGACGTCGAAGAACATCCCAAGGCTAAATCCCGAACTCCCTTCGGGCGCGACCACGGGCGACTCGACGTGAATGATCCCGTCCATCGAGTGCGTGTGCGTCCAATAGAGGCAGCCCTGTGGCGGCACGGGTGCGGCGCCAACCAGGCGGGGCACGGCAACTTGCGTCCCGTGGTCGAAGATGGCAAGATGCGTGTGCGTGTGCAGCGTGTTGTACTCCATGCCACCGCAGGTCATGCCGTCGAGCGGCTGCCCCTGGCCGCCGGTGGGCGTGTCGGGTAACCCGGCTTTGCTCAGCTTGAATGTCGGCTTGCCGATCGTTTCACCGTCGGTGAGTTGTATTGGTTTTCCGGTGTAGGCCACCGATGGAGCGGGCGTTGGCGTCGCGTACGCCGCCATCAGGCGTCGCTGCTGCGTCCAGTTCATGATGGCGAAGATGGCAACGACGACCACGACCAGCGCGCCCGCGCTGACATAGACCATCGTCATCGGATCGCGTCTGGGCGGTGGCGCCGAGCCGCCACGCGTTTGACGACGGCGCTCGGAACGGGAGTTTGACATCGGGCCTCGTTATCGGACGGAGAGAGCTTCTTGCTGCACGGGGTCGAGGACACGCGCGGGCACCAGATAGTTCGACACGTAATCGCTCACCGCATCGGCGAGCGGGGTGATCGGTGCCGTGTACCCGGTTGCGCGCAGGCGCTCGATCCGCGCCTGCGTGGAATACTGATACTTCGGTCGCAAAAGTTCCGGCATCTCGATAAATTCGATTCGCTCGGGCAACCCGAGCGCCTTGAAGATCGGCCGCACCAACTCGAGCCAGGTTTGCGCCTGACCGGAACCGATGTTGACGAGGCCGCCCGCATCGCTTTGGGCGACAGCGAGTGTCATTTCAACGGCATCCTTCACGTAGACGAAATCACGCCGCTGTTCACCATCGCGGAATTCCGTACGGTAGCTCTTGAAGAGCTTGACGCCGCCTCCGCCGCGGATCTGCTCGTAGGCCTTGGCAACGACGCTACGCATATCGCCTTTGTGATCTTCGTTGGGTCCGAAGACGTTGAAGTACTTCAGGCCGACGATCTGGTCGCTGATGCCCGTACGCTGCGCGTAGAGATCGAAGAGCGCTTTAGAGTACGCGTACATATTTAGCGGACGAAGCGTGTGCAAGTCGATTTCGTCGGAGAGGTTGTCCTCAAGCGCACCGTAGGTCGCCGCTGACGATGCATACACAAACCGTACGTCGCGCTCGACTGCCCATTGTGCGAGCGCTTTCGTATATTCGTAGTTATTGCGCATGAGGTAATCGGCGTCGCGCTCCGTCGTCGAGGAACATGCGCCGAGATGGAACATCGTGCCGACCCCGCCGAAGGCATCGGAACGCTCCTCGAGCACCGCCGCAAAGTCGTCGGCATCGACGTAATCGGTAAAGCGCAGTGGGACGAGGTGGCGCCACTTTTCAGAGTCGTCGAGGCGGTCGACGGCGATGATATCGTCAATGCCGCGCCGGTTGAGGGCCCAGATCAGGGCGCTGCCGATGAGCCCGGCGGCCCCTGTCACGATTACGGGCCGTTGTTCGAGATTCTTCATATAGCGAAGCGGCCTATTCCCCGGCTCAAAATGCTGAGTCCTTTGCTCAGGAAGGAAGCCGGGCAAAAATTGAGAACCATTCTCAAATCGTGAAGACTCGTTGCGCCTGGTTGCCCGCGTTGGCGGCGCCGGTTACCGTTCTTGGGCACGTGGTGTCCGAGGCGCTTGCCTCTGGGCGAAGCCTGGTAACCGTTGCCTGGGAACCCGCGCACCTGGTGCTGCTTATTGTGGCCGTGCTGGCGTTCCCGCTCTGGCTGCGCGCTGCGAACGCCCGCCGTCTGGGGTACGTCGTCGCCGCCGTCGTGGCGATCTCATTGCTGGTCGAAGGCAACGGGCTCAGCGTGGTCGCGCTCGCTTTCGCCGTCGCGTTGTCGGTGCTGCTCGGTCTGCTCGGCGGTTGGGCGATCGAGTGCGCGAGCTTCGCAGCGCTGCCGCACGTTCGAGTCGCCCGGACCACGTTAGCCAAGCCTATACCTGCGCCCGCTGTTCCACGTTTCGGGCCGTATTTCGCGTTCATGCCCACACGCGGGAACCGCCCGCCACCGCTGCTCCTAGCATAGCCACGCCTCATCGTAACCGCGCACACTTTCTAGGAGCACCCATGTCTTTTTATCCATCGCTACGCAACGCACGTGCGGCAGTTTCCGCTATTTTGATAGCGCTCTGTTATTCGCTGCCCGCGTTTGCGACCAGTACGAGCGCGTTTCTCTCGGGAACCGTGACGCAAAACGCCAAACCCGTCGCGCGCGCTCAGGTCACCGCGACCGGCAACAACCGTACATACAAGACGACGACGAACGCGCAGGGCCGCTTCCAATTTCCGCCTTTCGGCGTCGGGACGTATAACGTCGAAGCGACATTGAACGACGCGCACGGGTCGGCGCGCGTCGATTTGGGCACCGGCGGTGCCGTCGTGACCATACCGATTGGGCTCAAAGAGATCGGTGCGGTCGTCGTCACCTCATCGAATACCGTGCACGGCAGCGGCAGCGACGAAGTGCTCAACCACACGACGCTAACCGAGATGCCGTATAACAACAGCTTTACGGAGATGCAGATTCAGCTGCCGGGTTCTGCGCGGGGAGCTAACGGCGTTGTGCATTTCAACGGTGATCACGGCGTCATCAACTATCAGATCGACGGCGTTGCGCTTCCGCAAGAGCTCAATCGCGATATCGGCGGCGAGATCAATCTCAACGATCTCTCGTTCGTCGACTTTATCGCCGGTGCTTATCCGGCGCAGTACGGCATGAAGTTTGGCGCGGTCTTCAATATGTCGACGCGTGCCGGTACCGGGCCGGCCGGATTCGACGGCAATGCTTCCTACGGTTCGTACGGGACCGTGAACACCACGATCGGCTATCATTCGCCGCTCGCCGGTGGCGGCGGTTACGACATCGCGCTCAGTGGCATGCAAACGACGCGCGGCCTCGATCCGCCCGATTTCGACTCGCCGCACAACGAGGCAAGCTCGATGAATCAGTTTGCACGCTTCACCCTCCCCGGCGGGACGAACAATTATACGAACGTCACGGTCATTCACAGCACCGGCACATTCCAGATTCCCAACGATGTGCAGTTTGGCGAGCCGGCCGACACCGACGACAACGAGAATCAGAATGACACGTTTCTCTCCGTGCAGTTCCATCACGCTATCGGAGACGTCGGCTCGTTCAATTTCGGCCCGGCCTTGAAATCGTCGCAAATCCAGGATTTCGGCGATCCGAACAACGACTTCATCTACGGCGAGGCGCTCAACGTTACGCCGCCGCCGTTTGGTAACGGCGGAACGCCGCAAGACTGCGCCGATGCCATGAGCAACCCCGGCACCTTCTTGCCAACGACGTGCGGCTACTCACTGGCCGACGATCGTACGGCGCTCGACTATATCATGCAAGGCGATTTCACGCGCACGTATGGACGACACACGTTCCAAGCCGGCGCAACCTACGATAACACGCGTGTGCTCAAGTACTACGCGATCACGCTGCAACCCGACAACTTCCTGGCGCCGATTCTCACGCCGGGTACGCCGGATGCCCCGACCACTGTGGTCGATAACGCGCCCAACCAAGGCAACACGTATCAATCCTATGCCGAGGACAGCTGGCGGATGAGCAACCTTTGGGAAGCCGATTACGGCATGCGTTACGACTTCTTCAACATCAAGTCGACGTCGTTCGACGACGGCTTCGGCGCGTTCAGCCCGCGCTTGAAGATTACGCGCTTCTACGGCAACCGCGCAAGCGTCTATGCGTACATCGGGCGCTTCTTCGAGCCGTTCTCATTCGAGAACGTAAGTCCGGACGCGGCCTATTTGCTGAACCTTCCGCTGCAGCCGACGCCGGCGCAGTTCGACCTCAAGCCTGAGCGCGACACGGACCTCGAGCTTGGCGGTCATCTTCCGCTCGGCCATGGTGACTTGGGATTTCGCGTGTGGCAAAAGAACGCCAACGACTTGATCGACGATACGCAAGTCGGCGTGACGCTGCTGCATCAGGACATCAACTACGTGCTTGGGCGCATATCGCAAGAGTCGCTCGTGTACACGCAGCCCTTAGCGCGCGGCGGCCGCACGTATCTCTCGGTCGTGCACCAGATCTCGGTCAACAGTGGCTGCGAGACGCAGCTTTTGGCGCCGTGCTTCGGGCAGCCGACCGGCTATACACCGGCCGATCACGAGCAGCGCTACAGTATCGTGGGCGGTGCGCTCTTGCGCGACCGGCGCGGCGGCTGGTTCTCGATGGACAGCGAATACGGGAGCGGCCTCTCTTCCGACTTTTGCGAGCCGGAGAGTCTGCTGTGCAAAATGACGCCGCACACGATCTTCGATGTGGAAAAGGGCATCGCTATCGCCCCGAAGACCGCCCTCACATTCGATATCCAAAATCTGCTCAACGATCGCTACTACGTAACGCTGCTGAACGCGCAGGGGAACCACTATGCTCCCCCGCGCATCTTCAGCATGGGCGTGCGCTTCACACCTTGAGCGTTGGCCGCACGATGCGGCTGAAGGGTTCCGAGTACGGGATGTGCGACCGGCCGAAGGCCGGCGGAACCCTCTACATCTTCATCGAGTTCGACATCGCCATGACGTTGAACGTCGCGGTGTTGCCGTTAGCGGTGACGGTGATCGTGTAGGTTCCATCGGGAAGGTTGACGTTGTTCCCGTAGTGCGTTGACTGCGGGCCCTTCCCGATGGCTTGCATCTCGACGATGGGCAGGCTGTGCGCGGCGCCGGAGCCCTGCGCATAGCTGATGGTAACCGTCGCGTTCGTCAGAGCTTTGCCGCTTGCAGCATCGTAGACGTGAACGATAAGGTGATGGTTGGGATGCGACGGCGCATCCGGCGCCACCGGCGTCGCACCGCCTACGATCAACATCCCGTCTTTGGGATGCTCTTTAGCATACTGACTTTGCGTGTAGAACGGCTCGGCCGGAAGGAGCTGGAGTACGAGCTTGTAGGGACCGGCGACTTTTGTCATCGTCACGCCCGAGCCCATGTTCATTGCCGTTGCCGGGATGGCGCCCGCGGTAAGGGCCACGAACGCGAGTCCCGACGCAAGGAGCGTGAGTCGTTGAATCATCTGCAAATCCTCTCTAGAATGGCGCTGTCAATTTCAGGATGAAGGAACGTCCGTTAGCGATCTGGGTTGTGTTGAACCCGTTCGCGACTTTGATCACGTACTGGTGATTGAGCAGGTTGAGCACGGTGAGCGTCACGCCGAGGCCGTGTGACTCTGGGCCTGCGCCGGGAATCACGAGGCGGCCGCCGCTGAGGTCGAACGTCGTGTGCGCCGGAAGCGTTCCGTTCAGACTTGCGCCGTTGACGTTTTGGAACTCGACCGGGAAACCGCTGCCGTAGTTTGCCTGCAACGATGCGAACCAGTCGCGGGCCGCGCCGAATCGCGCGGTATAGCCGCCCGTCGAGTCGACGGTCTGCGAGTGATCTTCGATGCCAAGTTGCGCAGGCGAAGAGATGGGTAGACCCTGGTTGACGTCGGTTGGGAAGAGGAACGTTCCCCCGGAGATGCCTCCGGCGTACGAACCGGAGATCGTCGAGGTGAAGAACCAATCGCTGCCGTTGCTCATGCGATCTTGCAGCCGGATTTCGACGCCCTGATTGTGGCCGATCGCGTTGTTGTAGACCGCGAAGAGCGGGGTGTTGAGCAACTGCGTCGTGTCGAGTACGTTCACGACGTTCTTCTCGAAGATGTTGACCCAACCGGTAAAGTTGCCGCTGAACGTGTGCTGCAGCCCCGTTTCGTAGTAGCTATCCATCTCGGGTTGCAGATCGTAAACCGGGGTGGTGGTGGCGCACCCGCTCTGTGCCGCAAAGACCGCGCATGCATCACGCACGTCCTCCAGCAGCGGCGCGGCGTAGTAGCGCCCATAGAAAACATGAAAGATGTTCTTGCCGCCATCAGAGATGTTGATGCCGATGCGTGGCTCGATCATGTAGCCGCTGGTGTAGCCGGTCGAGTGGTCGTAGCGTACGCCGTAGTTGAATGCGATGTTTTGCGAGGGCTGCCATTTGTCTTGCGCGTAGAGCCCGATCTGCGATCCTGCCTGAGCTTGCGGCGCCGGAGCCGATAGGAAGTAGCCGTTCGGATAGCCGTTGGCCGGCGTCGCCGGCGTGGGCGTGATCAATGCGCCGGTGGTCGGATCGAGCGTCCCCGGGAGCGCGCAATCGACGTAATAACAGGCATACGATTGGGATCCGGTTGCGTTCTCACGGTCGGCATCTACGCCGATTTTCCACGTGTGATGGGCGCTGGAACGTAGCTCGGAGACGCGTAAACCGAGGTAGTTCGCGTAGGTCGACGATTGCAAGCCGACGTTGTTGATGTAGTTCTGGGTGAAGCCGTCGACGTTGCAGTCGGGGTAGTTATCCGAATCGCCGTCGGGTGCGCAACCGAAATTTGGACCCATGCCTTGCACGTCGTTGGCCAGATCGCCGTCATAATCTACGCGCGTCGAACGGTACCACGGTATTAGCTGAAAGACGCCGTTGCCATCGCGCGAGATCTGCGTGTAGTTGATGTTCGCGAAGCGGTCGTATTCGAGTTGCGTGTCGTCGGTGCCGGCGGGCGTAAAAATCGGATCGTTGGGATTGTTCGGGTCGGTATTGATCGGAATCTGGAACTGCGAGAACTGGTTGGAGAAGTCGGCCGCAATCGTGGCGCGGTCGCCCATCTTGGTCACCCAGCGCAGGAATTCGTCGCTCGACGAGCTCTGGTCGTGAATCGCTTGATAGGTCGGCGCGTCGAGCCCGCGATCTGTGCTCGAGGAATTGAGAGCGACGAAGAGCTCGTTATTCCCGAAACGCGAGACCGTATCGAATTGACCGAGCGCTTGGGCTTGACTGCCGGCGCCGCCGGTGATCGTTCCGTACGTCCCCTCAGGAATATTTTCGAAGCGGTCAGTGCTGATGTTGACGACCGCGCCGATACGATCGCCGCCGTACTCCGCGGGAATTGCGCCGGTCAGGATCTCGAGCGAATTGATGTTCTTGGGATCCATGATTTCGGCGAAGTTCGAGGTCGTTGCAAGCGGAAGCGGCGCGCCGTCGACTTCATAGGTGATACCGTGGAAGCCGTTGGCGACGGGCTCGTTGTACGAAAACTGTACGATGCCCGGCACCGTTTCGATCAGACGGTTAAGACTGTCGCTAACCGGCGAGGTGCGGATCTGCGAGTTGTCGATGGTGGTTACGGCGACCGGCGCTCCGCCGACGCCGCCGTTTGCGGTGGTGGCGGTGACGACGATCGTCTTGAGCATGTCGAGATTGACCGTTGCGACCGTGTCCGTTTGGACGTCAACGTCGACCGTGCGATCCGTTGCGCCGTTCACGTGAACCGTCAAACGATAGTGGCCGAACGGAATGGCCGCGAAGGTATATTCGCCGCGCGGATTCGTGGTAGCGGTAAAGCGCGAACCTTCGCCGGCGAGCGTCAATGACGCACCGCCGGTGGGTGTGCCAGACCGGGTGATGACGCCGCGCACGATACCGGTTTCAACGGCGAGCGCCGGTACTGCGGAAAGAACTATGCACGCGGCAACGAGTGCCGCGATCCATCGAGACATGGAAACTCCTCTGAAGTTGGATTGGTGATGCTAGATGGGCAGCATCAGGCCCGGCGGTGGCCGGGCAAAGCGCCGGTAGACAAAATCGATCCGGTGCGCAGAGGAGACATGGTCGAAGCGACGCCGATAGGTAACCGGCCGTCGCTCGAAGGTGAGATGCACAGCAGCAACCGCGATCGCAGCAACGGCAGCCACGAACCACTTTGCTGCAAACGTGATGAGCGCAGAGGCAGCGAAGAGGCACAAACCGACCACCAAGACCGGCGCCTCATAGGCGTGTTCGGGTTCGATACTCTCGATCAGCACAAACCAGAGAGTTGCGCTCGCAAACAAGCCGCCGAACGAGGGCACGAAAGGCCGTAGCGCAGCGGCAAGGATCGAGCCGTCGGCATGGCGCGATGCGCCCAGAGCGGCCAAGGCCGCCACCAGGAGGACGAAGCCTCCTGCGCCGCCGAGGGCGAGGAGTTCAAGCGCCGTGTGGTGCGTGCCGCCGGCCACGTGGTCGCTGCCGTAGCTGGCCATGTGGGCCAGAAGGGCGGCAAGCAAGCCAAGCGAGGCGACGGGCAGCAACTGCTGGAGTCTCACGATTGTTACCATTCTACGCGGGCCGCAGGGTGTGCCTGGAGGCCGCGTCGTATGAGGTGGGCCCAATCATGAATAGCCGTCAACCCTTAGAGAACGCTGACACCGTCAGCTTGGTGTGCGCGCTACTCGTGCGCTTCCCCGAACTCGCATCGATTCGTTCGATGCCGGCAGAGGGCAGCGTGCGGCTCACGTTTGCACTGCGCGCACGCCTGAGCAAGCACGAGCAAGCGGCGATCGCCGAGACGATCACCGATCACGTCAACGGCTACCTCGCACTTGCCAAGGACGAGGCCCACGTCCTGCGTATCGAGTGCGACGGCGATCGCTCGACGACGTTCGTGCATGTGACCCGGGACAGCGACAGCTTCTCAAAGGAAGAGCTCGAGCTGCTCGTCGCGCTTTTGCGCGACCGCTATCCCGATGCGCTGGTCCGCAACCCGCAGCCCGAGGATCATCTCGACGCCGATCCGGCTGCGCAAGACGAAGCTGCGCTCTACGCGATCGAGGCGCTGCGCGACCCCGCGCAGTCCAAGAGTTTGGTCGGCTTTCGCGAAGAGGCGCGCGTTCTGGTCTACTTTTTGAAGTCGCAAAGGAAAGCGAAGGCGTCGTCTCGCCGCTAAGCACACTCAATCTGCTCTTGATCGGCGACGTGGTCGGTTCGCCCGGCCGCGACACGCTCAAGCGCTGTCTTGCGCTCGTGCGCGATCAGTACGAAATCCACGCCTGCATCGTCAACGGTGAGAACGTCGCGGGCGGCTTTGGCTTGACGGCGCAGACGGCCGAGGAGCTCTTCGAAACCGGCGCCGACTTCATTACGAGCGGCAATCACATCTTCGACAAGCGTGATTTCAAGACGTACTTGGAATCGAGCGATCGTGTCTTGCGTCCGGCCAACTATCCGCCGGGGACGCCCGGTCGCGGGCATGGTACGTTTGAGGCCGATGGGGTAACGGTCGGCGTGCTCAACGTGATGGGTCGCACGTTCATGCCGCCGGTTGACGATCCGTTTCGGTGTGCTGATGCATTGGTCGACGCGTTGCGCGCGGCGACGCCGATCGTGATCGTCGACGTGCATGCGGAGGCCACGTCGGAGAAAGTGGCGCTCGCGCGGTTTCTCGACGGGCGGGTGTCGGCGATCTACGGCACCCACACGCACGTGCAAACGGCCGACGAACAAATTCTTCCGGGCGGCACAGCGTACATCACCGATGTTGGGATGACCGGGCCGACCGATGGCGTGATCGGCATGGAACAGGATGCCGTGCTCGAGCGGTTCCTTACGGGCATCTCCGAGCGGTTTAGCGTGCAAAAGAACGGAACCAAGCAGTTCTGTGCGGCAGTCGTGCGCATCGACCGGTCGAACGGGCGAGCGACCGAAATCAAGCGCGTCTTCCTGCGCGGAATCGCATGATCGTCGATTTTCACAGCCATACGTGCGAGAGCGACGGTACGCTGACCCCACAGGCGCTCTCGGACTTCATGGGCGAGCGCGGCGTCGAAATCTTTTCGATCAGCGATCACGACACGCTGAGCGCGTACGGCAAGTTCACTCCACCAACGAGCGCGCATGTCGTCACCGGCGTGGAGATCAACACCACCTACCGCGGCAATGAAGTCCACCTCTTGGGCTACGGCATGCCGGCGGATGCGCCGGAGCTGCTCGCAACGATCGAACGCAACTGCGACGCGCGGCGCGTGCGCGCGCAACGCATGGTCGATCAGCTCCAGCGCGCGGGGTACGGCATCACCTACGACGAGGTGCTCAAAGAAGCGCCCGACGCAAAGTCGATTGGTCGCCCGCACGTCGCCAAGGTATTGATTGCCAAGGGGCTCGTCCCGGATATCGACTGGGCGTTCCGCCATCTTTTGCGCACCGGGATGCCGGGTTATGTTCCCTCGCTGCATATCACGCCGCAGGAAGCGATCGAGCGCATCACCGCGGCGGGCGGTGTGCCAGTTCTTGCGCATCCGGGCCGATTGAAGGATCGTGTGCTCATCGACGAGCTCGCCGCGAAAGGGTTGCGCGGGCTCGAGGTCTTCTATCCACGTCATGACGCCGAAGACGTGCGGATCTTTCGCGAGACGGCGAAGCGCTACGGTTTAGTGATGACGGCCGGTATGGATTTTCACGACATTCGGTATCATACGCAAGGGGTCGGCATCGACGTCGACCGCGACGACATCGCGCCATTCTTAGACCTAGTAATGTAAGTCAATTTCAGGTAGAGGCACTACTACGTGCGTGTCAAAAAACGCGCGCATGTGGAGTTTTAAGCGCTTTGCCCTGATCGCCGCAGCACTGGCGATTGTTGCCGTTCCGGCCGCCGCGCAAACCGCTGCGCCAACCGCGCAGACGGTCCTGCGTGCGCTGCACTGGCGCAACGTCGGTCCGGGAATCGGCGGACGTTCGGTGGCCGTTGACGCGGTGCCGGGTGATCCGTTTACGTTCTATTTTGGCGGTGTCGACGGCGGCGTGTGGCGTTCGACGAATTACGGACTCACCTGGACGAACATTACCGACGGCCAGCTCAACGCGTCCAACAGCATCGGCGCGCTTGCAGTCGCACCCTCGAATCCGAACGTTATTTATGCCGGCACGGGTGAGGCCGATATCCGCAACACGTTCATTACCGGTGACGGCATCTACAAGACGACCGATGCGGGGAAGACCTGGCGCTACATCGGCCTGAAGGACACGCACACGATCGCGAAGATCGTCGTCGATCCGCGCAATGCGAACGTTGTGTATGCAGCGTCGATGGGCCACGTCTATGCAAATAACACCGAGCGTGGCGTCTTCAAATCGACGGACGGCGGTGTCACCTGGCACAAGGTGCTTTACGTCGACGATAAGACGGGCGCAATCGAGCTCGCGATGGATAATTCGCACCCGAACACGCTGTACGCCGCGATGTGGCAAGCGTATCGCACCGCCTGGTCGCTGAATTCCGGCGGTCCCGGCAGCGGTCTCTACAAGACGACCGACGGCGGCGCGCACTGGACGAAGATCTCCACCAATCCCGGTTTTGCAACCGGCGTGCTCGGCCGAATCGGCGTGAGCGTAGCGCAGAGCAACCCGAAGATCGTCTACGCGATCGTGCAGGCGAAGGAGGGCGGCGTCTTCCGCTCGGACGACGGCGGCGCGCACTGGAAGCGCGTCAACGCCAGCATGGAAATGCGGCAGCGCGCCTTCTATTATATGGCGATCTACGCCGACCCGACCGATCCCAATACGATCTATGTGCCCAACGCGCGGTTCTTCGTCTCGTACAACGGCGGCAAGAGCTTCAGCCTGCTGCGTCCGCCGCACGGCGACAACCACATCGTCTGGATCGATCCGCACAATCCGAAGATTATCCTCGAGGGCAACGACGGCGGCGCGACCGTTTCGGTCGATCGTGGAAAGACCTGGAGCAGCGAGCACAATCAGCTGACCGCGCAGTTCTACCACGTTGCACTGGATGAAGCGTTTCCGTTCAACATCTACGGCGCGCAACAAGACGAAGGGTCGTTCGAAGGGCCGAGCGCCTCGTCGAGCGGCGTGATCCTCACGACCGATTGGAAACGCACGGCGCTTGGTGAAAGCACGTTCATCGCCCCGCAGCCCGGCGACACGAACATCGACTACGGCAGCGGCTACTTCAGCATCATGATGCGCCACGATGCCGTGACCGACGAGTACAACAGCGTCAGTCCGTATCCGCTCTATCGCGAAGGCGCGAGCTCGGCCGAACTCGAGGACCGTCTCGCCTGGACGCATCCGATTATCTTCTCGCCGGTCAACCCCAAAGAGCTACTGGTCGGCGCGCAGTTCGTACTGAGCAGCACCGACTACGGCCGGACGTGGAAGAAGATCAGTCCCGATCTCACCCGTAACGATAAAAAGAGTGAAGCCGCGAGCGGAGGCCCGATCGACTACGACGCATCGAGTGCCGAGGTCTATCCCAACGTCTCCGCGCTCGCGGTGTCACCCCTCGACGGCGACGAACTGTGGGCGGGATCAGTTGATGGCCTCGTCCACGTAACGACCGATCACGGTGCGACGTGGAGCACGATCACGCCGCCGGCACTGCCGCAGTGGGCGGAGATCACCTCGATCGAACCCTCGCACACCGATAAGGGCACGGCCTATTTGACCGCCTCGCGCTACCAATATGACGACTTCCATCCCTACATCTACAAGACGACGGACTTCGGAAAAGCGTGGACGTCACTGAGCGGTGGTCTTCCCTCCGACCAATATCTCTACACGGTTCGCCAGGATCCAAATGCACCGAATCTGTTCTTCCTCACGACGAAGAGCACGGTCTACGTGAGCTTCGACGGTGCCGCGCACTGGCAACCCTTGACGCTCAATCTGCCGAACGTGCAGGTGCGCGATGTGGCGATCAACACGCGTGAAGGCGAAGTTGTCATCGCAACGCACGGCCGCTCGATGTGGGTGCTCGACAATCTCGCGCTGCTCGAACAGCTCACAAAGCCGGCCCCGGCGAGCGCAAACGGTGCCGTGCTCTACGCGCCCGAGCGCGCGTGGCTCACGCACGCGTACGGTGCACCGTTTTTCGGCGGCGCCGCGGGCATCGCGGGCAACGGCGAAAATCCGCCGTTCGGCGCAACGGTGGTCTTCTACGTGCCAAGCTCGTACGACGGAAAAACGCCGGTCTCGCTCACGTTTAAAGACAGCGCGGGCAACGTCGTCCGCACGTTCGCACTTCATACGAAGAGTACGGCGAAGCCGGAAGCGCCAAGCGAGCGCTATCATCCGACCGAGGATCGAGAACACGCCTACGCGCGTCTGACCGGCATTTCACCTGGTATGAATGTCTTTCAGTGGGATCTGCGATATCCCGATGCAACCGAGGTCACCGGCTTCGAACCTTCGGGTTCGGGCGGCGGGCTCGAGGATTCGTTGCTCGGGCCGCAGATCGTACCGGGCAACTACACGGTCACGCTCGATTACGGTGGAGCGCAGACGTCGCAACCGCTCGTGCTCGCACTCGATCCGCGTAGTACCGCAACGGCGGAGGATCTCGCGGCGCGGCGCGATCTTGGGCTGAAGATCCACGCGTTGCAAGACCAGCTCGATCGCACGGTCAACGCGGCGATTGCGGCACGCGCAAAGGTTGCGGCCGGTAGCGCGTCCGCGGCGCAGCTCGATGCGGCAATCGCTGCCGTCGTCGACATCGTGCACCCGCAGGCCGACGAAGGCTCGCTGCTCTACGAGTCGCGGTTACGCAACTTCATCGCCTACCTCAACGCCGAGGTCGACACGGGGTACGTCCGCCCGACGGCAGCGGAGTACGCGGTCTTCGATACGCTCAGCGCCGACGCTGCGAGCGCCGAGACACGGCTCAAAGCGGCAATGAGCGCCGCGCATTAGAGGCGGGGAAAGGGGATGGGTTCGGCGGGCGTAGGCTCGTCGTCCCCATCCCCGATATCGCGTCCGAACCACGCCACGTCATACCACCGGTCGAATTTCCATCCGACGCGGCGGTACACACCGATCGGTTCGAAGCCAAGCGCGCGATGCACGGCGATGCTCGCATCGTTCGGGAGCGCGATGCCGGCATATGCACGCCGGAACCGTTGCTGTTCGAGCATGGCAAACAGTTTTTCGTAGAGTGCGCGACCGACGCCGCGTCCGCGCGCGCGTTCGTCGAGGTACACCGACACGTCGACCGCCCAGCGATACCCCGGCCGCTCGCGATGGCGCGATGCATATGCGTAACCGACGACAGCACCGTCTTCGACGGCAGTAAGCCACGGCGTCCACGCGAGCGTCTTCGCGATCCGCGCGCGCATCTCGTCGACGCTCGGCGCTTGCTCCTCAAATGAGATGTGGGTCGATGAGCAGATCGGCGCGTAGATCGCCGCGCACGCGGCCGCGTCGTCGGGATTGGCGACGCGGATCTCGATCATGCCTTTGGCGCAAGCGCGTCGTTCACAGCTCTCCGGATTGTCGCCAAGAGTGCGTGAGCGTCGCGTTCGTAGCGCGCGAGCGCGTCGCGCTGCGCCTCGATCGCTGCGCTGTCGCGCATGAACTTTTGATTGATGCGCACGTTGTACGCGCACGCGGTGAGTCCGGCAAAGGCGAACTCGGCAGCACAGCCGATGTCGCTCACGAGGTTGGGGTTGTTTAGGTCGAGTGCGTCATCGGCAAGACGCAACACCTCGAGCGCATTCTCTGCGGCGGCAAGCGGCTCGGCGGAAGCATGCGCGAGCGCGAGTTCGAGCGCCGCGCGCCGCGCGTGTTTCTCGCTTTCGGTTGCCTTGGGCATTGCCGTTGCCGCGACTACCCGGTCAAACGCGGCCTCGTCCCGCTCGCGCGCGCGCAGAAACGCCTCGCGCAGCGAGTCGGCTTGACCAACCAGCTCGAGGGCCAGATCCTTGTGCGCCGCGTACTTGGGGTTCGCCGCGCAGATCCGCGCGACCATCGCCACGAGCGCCGCGCCGGCGGCTGCGACCATGGTCGCAGCGCTGCCCCCGCCGGGGGTTGGCCATTCGCTCGCGAGTTGCGCTAAGTATTCGGAGATCGTTTCCACGCCGGGGGCTTTCCGCGCCGGGCTCGAAAGGCTCCCGCTAATCCCCGAACATTCCTTGCCTTCGTTTATAGGAGTCTCATCGTGCCCGTCACGGAAAAGCTCGCCGGTGATGTCAAAGACCGCAGCTTGGCAGAGGCCGGCCGCTCGCGCATTGCGTGGGCTGGTGCGTATATGCCGGTGCTCGCGCAAATTCGCGATCGCTTCGAGATCGAGAAACCGCTCAAGGGTGTGCGTATCGGCGCATGCTTGCACGTCACGACCGAAACGGCGAATTTGATGCTGGCGCTCCAAGCCGGCGGTGCGGAGATCGCGCTTTGCGCGAGCAACCCGCTCTCAACCCAGGATGATGTCGCCGCCGCGCTCTGCGAGTACGGCATTCCGACCTACGCGATCAAGGGTGAAAACAATGCCACCTACTATTCGCACATCGAGTCGGTCGTTGCGACCAAACCGCATATGTCGATGGACGACGGTTGCGACCTCGTCACGACGATCTTCACCAAACACAATCATCTGCTCAAAGAGATGATCGGCGGCTGCGAAGAGACGACGACCGGCGTGATCCGGCTCAAGGCCATGGAGAAGGACGGCGTGCTGCCATATCCGGTTGTTGCCGTCAATAACGCGCTGACCAAGCATATGTTCGACAATCGCTACGGCACCGGTCAATCGACGCTCGACGGTATCGTGCGCGCTACCAACGTGTTGCTCGCCGGACGCACCGTCGTCGTGGTCGGCTACGGCTGGTGTGGGCGCGGCATTGCGCAGCGCGCGGCCGGCATGGGCGCGCACGTGGTCGTAACCGAAGTCGATCCGCGCAAGGCGATCGAAGCCGTCATGGACGGCTATCGGGTGATGCCGATGACCGACGCTGCGAAAAGCGGCGACATCTTCGTCACCGTCACCGGCAACTTCCATGTGATCCGCGAGGAGCACTTCAAGTTGATGAAGGACGGAGCGATCGTTTGTAACTCCGGCCACTTCAATGACGAGCTCGATCTGGATGGCATCAAGCGCCTCGCGAAAGGCATGACGGTTCCGCGCAACTTCGTCGAACAGTATGAGTTCCACGATGGCCGCAAGGTGTGCATCCTGGCTGACGGTCGACTCGTGAATCTTGCTGCCGGTGAGGGCCATCCGGCCGCGGTAATGGATATGTCGTTCGCAAACCAGGCGATGGCGGCCGCCTATTTGGCGAAAAACCATGATAAGCTAAAGAAGCACGTGTATGACGTGCCGGTTGAAATCGACGAAGAGGTGGCGAAGCTCAAGCTTTCGTCGATGAACGTCGAGATCGACACGCTGACGCCGGAGCAGGTGAAATATATGGCGTCGTGGTCGGAGGGCACGTAATAAGATGAGCGATTACCGTAGACTTTTCACTTCGGAGTCGGTGACCGAGGGGCATCCCGATAAGGTCGCCGATCAAATCTCCGACGCGGTGCTCGATGCGCTGCTCAAAGACGACCCGTACTCGCGCGTCGCGGTCGAAACGTTCGCGATCACCGGCCAGATTCACATCGCGGGTGAAGTGACGACCAAGACCTACATCGATATTCCGAGCATCGTACGCAACACGATTGCAGAGATCGGTTACACGAAATCAGCGGTTGGCTTCGATGCCGAGACCTGCGGCGTCAGCGTTTCGATTGACGAGCAGTCGCCCGATATCGCGATGGGCGTCGATAAGTCGCTCGAAGCCAAGGGTGGCAACGACGAGGAGTTCGAGCGGACCGGCGCGGGCGACCAAGGCATGATGTTCGGCTTCGCGTGCCGCGAGACGCAGGAGCTGATGCCGTTGCCGATTGTGCTCGCGCACAATCTCACGCGTCATCTGGCCGCGATGCGCAAGAACGGTGACATTCCGTATCTGCGCCCGGACGGCAAATCGCAGGTGACGGTCGAATACGACGGCGACCGGCCGGTTCGCGTTGATGCGGTCGTACTCTCGACCCAGCACGATCCGGACATTTCGCTCGAAGTCATCCGCAGCGAAGTCACCAACAAGATCATCAAGCACGTCATTCCCAATGGAATGCTCGATAAAAACACCCGCGTGTTCGTGAATCCGACCGGCCGCTTCGTCATCGGCGGTCCCAAGGGCGACGCCGGCTTGACGGGGCGCAAGATCATCGCCGATACGTACGGCGGCATGGCGCGTCACGGCGGTGGCGCGTTCTCCGGCAAAGATCCGACCAAGGTCGATCGCTCGGCGGCGTACGCGGCGCGTTGGGTTGCGAAAAACGTTGTCGCCGCGGGTCTGGCAGATCGCTGCGAACTGCAAGTCGCCTATGCGATCGGCGTCGCCGAACCGATGAGCGTGCTCGTCGAAACGTTCGGCACGGCGAAAATTCCGGAAGAACAGATCGCGAGTGCCGTCAAGAAGGTCTTTGACCTGCGCCCGGCCGCGATCATCCACTACCTCGATTTGCGCCGGCCGATCTACAAGCAGACCGCGGCGTACGGTCACTTCGGACGTCCGGATCTCGATCTCCCGTGGGAGCGGCTCGACAAAGTCGATGCGCTTCGCGCTGCAACCGGTTTCACCGGCGAAGCGCTGCGCGTGCCGAACTTCGCGAGTTGAGCGCCGTAGCGATGCTTGCCGCGTTCGTGCTGGCGGTGACGACGCTCACCCAGCCCATCACGCTCAAGTCCGGCACGAAGATCGGCGTCGTCATGCAGACGGCGATCGACTCGGCCACCGCGCAGTCCGGCGACACGTTCACGCTCACGGTAAACGATCCGTCGCAGCCCGCGCTCGCCGGCGCGCACATCAAAGGGCACATCACGCGGGTATACGGTCCCCGCGGCTTGCAGCGGGCCGAGATCGCGTTTCTCTTCGATTCGATTACGTTCGCAAGTGGAGCAAAGGAGCCGATTCGCGCGTATGTGCTGTCGCGCAACGTCGTGCAGCGCAATGCCACGGGGCCAGGCGCACCTCTGCCGCCACCCGGGCCTTTTACGATGCCGAATACAGTAGGTCCACCGAATCAATCGACGATGGTGTGGTCGACGCAGCTCGGTCCCAAGGCGCAAGAAACGTCGCAGACCGGCGGCTACGCATACGCCGCGGATCGAGGTAAGCCGCTGGTGGTGCAAGCGGGCACGCCCGGCACGCTAGAACTCGCAAGCGACTTACACGTTCCTTAGAATTTCAGAAGAAAATCGGAGCCCTGCGGAACCAGCCCGCGGGGTTCTTGCGTTTGGTGGTCTAATTTAGTAGCAAAAGGAGAGGGCATGAACCTTCGAAATGCACTAACGGCGTTCGCGATGCTGGCCGCGTTCACCGCAAGCACACTCCTTGCGTCGGCGCAAGAGCAGCTGACGCTGTACCAGGGAGCACAACTCAACGCGCGGATGCGCACCACGATCGATACCGGCAAAGCGCACGTCGGCGACCGCTTCGTGATGGATGTGGTGCCGCCGTATCCAAGCGGCAACCCCGTCTACCAGGGCGCGATCATCGCCGGCGAAGTCACCAGCGTGACGAGCGCGGGTCAAGGCCGCAAACCGTCGCTCGGTCTGCAATTCGACTATCTCCGTTTGTCGGACGGCAGCACGGTCGACATCTCGGCGACGATGACCGACGATCAGCGCAAGCAAGGGCAGAAGAACGCCGTCAAGGTTGCGCTATCGACGCTGGGCGGTATGCTGCTCGGTAATGCGATCGGCAAGACGCTCTTCCATACGGGCGGATTTGGCGTAGTCGGCGCGGCCGGCGGCTTGCTCTACGGGCTCAACGGCAAGGCGAACTTTTCGTTGCCCCCGGGATCCAATGTGCAGATCACCTTGAATCAGACGGTCACGATCCGTCGCCAGGCGCCAAATACGTCCAACGGCACGCGATAAGTGTTGCTCGACGCGCTGCTAGCGTGGCTGCATTTCCTCTGCATCTTCACGCTAGTCGGCGCATTGGTGGCGGAACTGGTGCTCTATCGCCGCAGGATGGACGTTGCACGGTTGACCCAGTTGCAACGCATCGATAGCTTGTACGGCATCAGTGCCGGGCTGGTTATCGTGAGCGGCGTGCTGCGGGTGACCCTTGGGCTCAAAGGCGCAGGCTTCTATTTGCACAGCCCCGTTTTCTGGACGAAGATGGGGTTCTTCGCCGCGGTGGCGCTGCTCTCGATCCCGCCGACGATCCACTACCTGCGCCTCAAGCGGAGCGCCGACGCTTCGGGGATGGTGGTCGTGCCCGAGCAGCCGTATCGGAGCATGTGGGCACTGCTAGGAGCGGAGACCGCGCTGCTCGCCTGCATCCCATTCTTTGCGACCCTGCTGACCCACGGGTACAGCCACTTTTAATTAATTCCTTAGTTGACAGAAGGAATTAGGCGGAGTAGGCTATCGGTATCAACTAAATCATTAGGAGATAACCGAGATGTTCCGCCGCCTCCTGGTCAGTCTGGTCGCCGCAGTAGCCCTGGTATACGCCGGTACCGAGGCACTCGGCGCCGCGATCTATCCCGCTCCATTGAAAATCATCGCCACGGTCGTTGCCCACGCGCACCCCGACACGCGCTACGTCGCGCGCTACTAGCGGGGCGGCTAATCCGGAGAGGGAACCCCGCTTGCGTCTGCTGGCATGATCCAGTAGAATCCCGCAGTACCCTCTGGTCCGGATTAGCTCAGTTGGTAGAGCAGCTGACTGTTAATCAGCGGGTCGCTGGTTCGAGTCCAGCATCCGGAGCCAAGTAACAAAAGGCCACCCCACGATGGGGTGGCCTTTTGTTACTTCAACTCGTGATGCTGCGACGAGAACCGTCATCCTGAGCGAGCGCACGATGCGCGAGTCGAAGGACGAGTCCAGCATCCGGAGCCATTTGGAAAGCAGAAACCCTCGTGAAAGCGGGGGTTTTCTCTTTATAAGCGGCGCTTTCGAAGCCCAACGCGACACGGGCGGACGATATACTCGCCATGGGAGGGACGCTTCGCGTTTGTAGCGCGGCTTACGGTCACTTTTCTCAAGGTCGGTAGTATTGAGTAAAGTCGCATCTCAAGTCAGAGGTTCGTGTGCGAACGAGAATCGAGATCGTCATCCTCACGCTGATCGCCGGCGCTGCGTCGGTGCACGCGGCATCCTCTCAGTCAATGATGTCCGCGGCCAACGTTTTGCACATTAACGGATGCGCGGCGCAACCGGCCTACTCGACACAGACTTTTGCAGACTATTTCGGCCAGCAAGTCATACAGTACCCCACCGCAGCGATGCTGATGGTCGACTTCGAAAATGTTTCAAGCAAGCCCATCAGCTCTGTCGAGATCGCGTACCTCCAAGACAACAAAGTTGCTGCCGTTGTGCGCGATCAGGGATCTTTCGCACCACATGCCGCGATCATGCATGCCTTCAGCGTGACTCCCGCCAAGCTCAATAGTGGTGCATCGATGTCCTGCGTGCCGCTTCGCGTACACTATCAGGACGGTAGCGTTTGGAGCAACCCGGATCCGCCAACGGTGAAATAGTGCTCCCGGCCGTTGCTTTCACTCACCCGAGCTGCACGTAAACCGATAATGGTTCAAAGCGTAACGAAGGAACGACTGGCCGCCTTTTCCGACGGTGTCTTCGCGGTAATCATCACAATCATGGTTCTGCAGCTGCGATTGCCTGCGCACTCAACATTTTCCGCGCTGCTGCAAGAGCGGCCAACTGCGTTAAGCTATGCCGTGAGCTATCTCCTCATCGTCATGTGGATAAATCACCACGCTTTGTGGGGCTTTGCGAGCTCTTCGACGCCGCGGCTCATACGGAAAGGCGTGACAGTATGGTAGTTTGGGAGCACGTGACTCGTGGTGACGTGCTGCGCGCGATCCAGGAGTACGATCGGCTGGGCCCGCAGCGCTTTTTCTCTCGGCACGGATTCGCTCCGACGACGACCTATGAGCTCATCTGGGACCAACGCCGTTATCCGCCTAAGGCAATTTTGGGTGCTGCATACGAAATTGCGACGGGTGAACAGCTTCACGCAGGCGATTTCGAGGGCGGGAAGACTGGAGCCGTTAAGGTGCTCAAAACGCTCGGATTCACGATCCGGAAGAAGATCTGACCAGCCACCTCAAGTAGGCCGGCGGGTTCATGGATCAATTTCGTAGCTCAGAAGTTGCGTTATTCCTATCGTTTCGATTATGTGCTTCATGTAAGGCGTTACGCCGACGAGATGAATTGTGTAGTCAAAGGCGATAGCTTCGCACTGAAGGCGTACAAGAAACTTTAGAAACGTCGGGCTAACTCCCCTAAATCCGCCGAGATCGACGACAATCTTGTGTAACTCGCGATGGGGAGAATGTTCCTTCGGGGCAGTTTGCTCTAAAGATGGCATAGCTAGTGGGAGGGCGGAGCAGGATTAGTCCAAGAGCCGCCGTTCGCATAGCGAATCCGTAGCGGAACACAGGACGACGGCGCGCTAGTCTTTATGACAGCGCTGTCGTTGATCCCAAACGCGTGCATTACGTCTGCCTGTGGAGCGAAGCTTCCGATATCGCGGACCATCGCCGCTAGTTTGCCGCCGCTAACCAGCCCAAAATCTATTGTCGCGATCGGGTTTGAGGACGTGTTGACATAACGGATGATAACCATGGCCGGCGTCGCCGGCTGAGTTACGGTTGGGCCACCTTCCAGGCCTGGAAAAGTAAATTCTTCGGTGGCAGGCGTTGTTACGCAGCCTTGGATCTGGATCGGGGCGGACGGCGAATCGGCCGATACGGCCGTACAATGCAGCATCGGTCCAAGTGTAAATAATGATAGTGCAGCGACCGTAATGAGACGAGTGAACCTCAATTTCATAGAACCCTCCGCTTTCAACGTTTGAGACTACGATAGCAACTTACCGGGGCCGAACAAGTGTGCAAGCTTACATCGAATTCGTGAGCCTGGACTGATACTTTAGGGAACACGGATGAAATCTGGTGGCAAAACTCGTTACATCTGGTTTCAATCTGGGTCGGTTCGTGGCCATGTAACGAGGATTACAGCCTGGGGCCCTGCTTTACATCAAGATCGTTATGTCACTTCCAGTGAGGAGTTGCATGGCGTCGGCGTTTGAACTGCCTGACTGCCAGGCGGTAAATGTGCGATCTGAGGAGCTATTAGCACGAGGACCGCTTGTGGTTTCTTTCTTTCGTGGAACGTGGTGTGGCTATTGCGAGTCGAACTTAAGAGTTTCAACGAGTTGGCCGATCTTCGAGCAGGCGTTGACCCCATTTAAGGCGTTGGCTGGGCGGTAATGTAGCTTATGCGCATCATCATTGTCGGAGCCGGAGGCCTTGGCGCGTATTTCGGTGCACGACTTATGCTAGTTGGTCATAGTGTGACATTTGTCACTCGTGGCCCTCACCTAGCGGCCATTCGACGCGGAATGCGAATTGAAAGCGACGTGGCTCCGATGGTGCTTCGAGGAGTCCATGCGGTCGAGAGTCTTGACGGCATCCTCGAAGCGGACGTCGTCATTATCGCGGTCAAGCTGTGGGACACGATTGCGGCGGCGCATGCGGCGACCAAGGTCTTGGGGCCCGAGACAACCGTGGTTTCCTTCCAAAACGGGGTCGATGCGATGGAATCTATCGGCGCTGTGGTCGGTTCGGAACGCATGATCGGTGGCGTCGCTTACATATCCGCGTCGATTGCCGAACCGGGCGTAATTAGGCACACCGGCAAGTTGCAGAGGCTAGTCTTCGGGGAACGCAGCGGGCGTCAGACGTTGCGCACGATGCGCCTCGCTTCGGCTTGCGAAACAGCGGCCATCGATTGCGAGATAAGCGACAATATTGAGAAGGAGATATGGGAGAAGTTTGTCTTTATCGTCGGATTAAGCGCGACGACATCTCTTTTTCGGCGAGGTATCGGACCGATTCGCTCCCATCCCAAGAGTCGCGAACTCCTGCACACCTTAATGGCCGAAACCGTCTCGGTCGGAATCGCTGCCGGCATCGGGCTGGATCCGGCGTACTCTAAAGATCGGCTCCGGTTCATCGATACGCTCCCACCTGACATGGTCGCATCGATGCTCGTTGACTTGCAGAGGGAGCGCCGCCTCGAGCTGCCCTGGTTTAGCGGGCGGGTGGTCGAGATGGGATTGCGGCTTGGCGTGGCAACGCCCGCAAACGCGTTCGTCGCGGACGCTCTATCACTGGATGAGCAAGGTGCCCTTTCTGGGCCTCGCGACTCCTAAGCTGCGTCGTTTGTAGCAAGGTCGATCAGGATCTTGCGCCCGCGCTTTCCAATAAGGCCTGCGCGCACGAGCTTGTTCAGTTCCAACGAGACCGTTTCGCGGGTGGACCCGATAAGCGACGCGATCTCGACATGAGTCAATTTGATCTCATATTTGCCACCACGCACGTCACCGGCGTCGCACTGCGCGGCGAGCTCGTGGAGCAGCGAGAGCAGTCGTTCGCGCACGTGTTTGTACGAGACTTGTTCGAGGCGATTGAGCGTTCGGTTCTGATCCTCTCTCAGACAATGGGCTATGTTGATCGAGAGCATTGGATACCTAGCGATAAGCGATCTCATCGTCGGTGCCGAACATACCGCAACGATACCGTCGCATACCGGCGTTGCGGTCGATGAGTACGGAACCTGATCAAAAAGCGCTTCCTCCCCGAAGACGTCGCAACGGGCTACGATGCGCGTTGTGAACTCTGATCCGTCTTCCGCTACGCGTGCCACTCGAACCGATCCGCGCAGCAAGCAGTATACCTGACCGCACGGATCCCCCTGACGGTACAAGTGCTGCCGTCGACGGGAATGGATGAGCGTGAACTGCCTTGCGCATTCGGTTACCGCCGCGGCGGACATGCCCGCAAAGAGTTTGTTCTCACGTAGTAGCGCAAACAGAGAGCCGTTGGCATTCATCATCTCTGGGCACAGCTCCGTTAACGTGCGCATGCAGCCCTCACCTCACATTGACCGCTGCGGCTGCAGCGAGTAAAGCGCGATAAGCCGATCGGCAATGTCGTTCAAGTCGTACCCGACGAACTCGGGTTGCGGGCCGACGTAGAGTACGTCGTTCCCGGGACGCTTGATCAGCGCCCCACGCCAGCCCGCACCAAGGGCGCCGAGTATATCCCATGTGTGGCAAGCGATGAGTAGGAGATCCCGGGATTTTGCACCGAGTTCAGTTTCGACGTATGCGTAAGCCTGAGAGGCCGGCTTGTGGCTTCGGACTCCATCGGCGCTGAAGCGCCGCTCGAAGTATTCAACGATCCCACCCTGTTCGAGCTGCTGTGTCTGAACCTCAAGGAGGTTGTCCGTCAGGGTGAAGAGGCGAAATCCGGCCTCGCGCAAGCGCTTCAGGGCCATCGGAACATCGGGATGGGGAGGCATCGACGCGAAGGCATCGCTCAGTTCGTGCTTGTCGTGCTCGGTAATGCCGATGCCACGCGTCCTCGCAAGCATTTCCATCACGGCTCCTCCGATGGCAGTAAACGGAGCGTAGACGCCCGCCAACGTCAACGCTTCGGAATAAAGAATGAGGTTGGCGAACCACAAGCGCATGGCCATTTTGTCGCCGAAGATGCGCTCGAAAATCGGCGATATCGATTCCAGGTCGAGTAACGTTTCATTTACGTCGAATACGATTAAGGGCTTGTTGGATGAGATACCGATCACTATCGAACCCTCGAACCTCCGATACACTAATGTAAATTCACGCCGCGATGCCGGACGGCCCCATGGACAAGAACTTCAATATCGCGGATGCGATCGCGTCATTGTGCGTTTCGAGTGCAAAGTGGCCCGTTTCTAGAAGATGGACCTGAGCATTCGGATTGTCGCGCTTGTAGGCCTCGGCGCCGGCTGGTAGAAAGAAGGGATCGTTGCATCCCCACACAGCGAGTAGAGGCGGCTGCTTCTCACGGAAATATTGTTGAAACTTTGGGTACAACGCGACGTTGCTCGCGTAGTCGAGAAAGAGGTCGAGTTGGACCTCATCCGACCCGGGTCGAGCCAGATAAAAATTGTCGAGCGAATATCCGTCGGGACTTACCAATCCCTTGTCGGGGGTGCCTTCCGTGTATTGCCAGATGGTCGATTCTGGCCTGAGGAATGAGCGCAGTGCCTCTCGATTCGCATCAGTCGGATCCATCCAATAGGTGCGAATCGGGTTCCATCCATCGCTAAGGCCCTCTTCGTAAGCGTTGCCGTTTTGAGAGACGATCGCCGTGATACGTTCGGGATGATCGAGCGCCATACGCAATCCAACCGGCGCACCGTAGTCGAAAATGTAGAGCGCAAACCTGTCGAGTGCTATGGCCTCGGTGAACCGTGTCATCACCCGCGCGATATTGTCGAAGGTGTATTTAAAGCGGTCACGCGCCGGCATATCGGATTGCCCGAACCCCGGCAGATCAGGGGCGACCACGGAATACCGTTCGCTCAGCCGCGGAATGAGATTGCGAAACATGTGGCTCGACGTGGGGAAGCCGTGCAGCAGCAGAATGGTTTCCGCCATCTCAGGGCCAGATTCTCGATAGAAAATCTTCAGGCCGTCCACGTCGACATCACGGTAGATCGTTTGTGCCATCAGGGTATCGCCTCGCCTTACTAGAGTGCAAGCACCGCTGCTTTGGAAGGGACCATGGAAAACAGTGTGTTGAGACCCTCCGACATCGTCGGGTGAGCGAGAATGGCGTCGCGCAACCGTGGATATGGCATCTCGGCTAGCATCGCCACGTTGACCACGCTCATTACTTCCGACGCCTCGGGGCCGATCATCGCAAAACCGAGGATGCGATTGTCAGTCGCCGACACCAAAGCTTTCATGAACCCCTGCGTTTCGCCAATTGTATACGCTCGCGATATTCGGCTCATCGGCAATCTTGCGATGCGAACATCGATTCTTCGATACTTTGCTTCCGTTTCGCTCAAGCCGACGCGCGCCAAAGGCGGGTCGATGTAGAGGCAGTGCGGGATGAGCCGGTTCTCTCGGCCGCGACATCCCCCGGCAACGTTCTCGCGCAGGATCCGATAGTCGTCATATGACACGGGCGTGAATTGCGGATTACCGGCTGATGATTCGCCGGCGGCCCAGATGCCAGCCGCCGTCGTTTCCAGCTGATCGTTGACTTTCACGTACCCGCCTTCGTCAATATCGACGCCGGCATGATCCAATCCAATGCCACTCGTGTTCGGAATACGACCCGCGCTGATGAGTACGTCGGTTCCGTTGAGAACTGCTTTTCCTGAGGGGCCGCGCACGACGACGCTCACGCCGATGCCCGAACGCCCTTGCACCTGTAACGCTCGCGTGCTTTCCAATACATCGATGCCTTCGTTCTTAAAGATCCGCCGCACTTCGTCGGCGAGGTCCGCATCTTCCGCGGCAGCAATTTGCGGCCCGCGTTCAACGACGGAGACGCGGCTGCCGAAGCGGCGGAACGCTTGCGCGAACTCGAGCCCAACGAACCCGCCTCCAAGAACAATGAGATGCTCTGGAACGTAATCGAGTTCCAACGCTTCGATGTTCGTCAAAAATCCCGCTTCGCGCAGGCCGGGGACATCTGGTATCATCGCGCGCGTTCCGACGTTGATGACGATGTGGTCGGCCAAGAGCAACCGACTTCCGCCGTCGTTCGCACGGACAAGAATCGTCTTCGGACCGGTGAACTTACCCTTGCCCAGGATCAACTCAGCTCGCGTGCTTGCGTAGCGTTCCAGCGTTCCATCGATGAACGTTTCAACCATCTCTCGTTTGCGCTTCCGAACGCGCTTCATATCTACCATGGCAGGACCAGCGATCGTACCGAAGTTGTTGCTGTGCTGGACAAGATGCGCGACCTTCGCACTCCAAATCACATTCTTTGTGGGAAGGCAATTGATGTTGGGGCACGAGCCTCCGACCCAGCGGTCCTCGATCACAGCAACCCGGCAGCCGGAAAGCGCAAGATCCCAAGCGAGATTCGATCCTCCGCTTCCTCCGCCGAGAACGACAATATCGAAGTGCTCTGCCTTCACACGCGTAATGCTATCCCCACCGGGCGTTCACGACCACGTGCAATCCGTACAGTTGTCCGTACAGCTACGAGTTGCTAAGGAGCTGCCCTCGGGTCGGCGAATCTTGCCTAGGTGCTGACCACGCTAAAGCGATTCGGCGATCTGTTACGAGAGCATCGGCTTCGCTCTGGATTCTCGCAGGAAGGTCTCGCCGAAAAGGCCGGGATCAGTCCCGAGGCGATAGGGACGCTCGAACGCGGAACCCGAAGAGCCCCGTACCGCAGAACCGTTGCCCAGCTTAGTATTGCGCTGGGACTCGATGAGGCGCAATCGCGGGAACTCGAAGAGGTTGCCGCACGTGGGCGTGCGCGGGTCCAAGCGGGTACGCCCAACGAGCGAGCCGCGGTGAACAACCTGCCCACTCAAGTCTCAAGTTTTGTGGGGCGCGAAGAAGACGTCGAGACCGTTCGAGGGCTTGTCAACGAACATCGCCACGTTACCTTGATCGGCGTTGGAGGCATCGGTAAGACCCGAATTGCGCTTAACGCGGCCAACAATCTCCTCGACACATTTGAAGGTGCATGGTTCATCGACTTGGCGCCGTTTGACGACGCATCGCTTGTCCCAATTGCGATCTTATCAGCATTGAATGTGCCCGAATCCCCGCGCCGACCGCCGCTTCAGTCGATCATCACATTCCTGAAGAACAAGCACGTTCTACTGATCGTCGACAACTGCGAACACGTGATCGATAGCGCAGCGACTGCGGTTCAAGAGATTCTATTTCAATGTCCGCGTGTCCATATTCTCGCGACGAGCCGCGAGTTGCTCGGCATACCCGGCGAGAAAATCGTCCGCGTTTCAACGCTCAGCGTTCCCACGTTGGAGTCAGCTACGACCCTCGCAGTCGACGATGCTCTAGGATATGGAGCAGTAGCGCTTTTCGTCGATAGAGCAAGAGACGCGGATAGCCGCTTTGAGTTTACCGAACCGCTCGTGGCGACGATCGTGGAAATATGCGATCGTCTCGACGGTATCGCGCTTGCAATCGAACTGGTCGCGGCTCGCGTTAATGTTCTCTCGGTAACCACCCTCGCGCGCAAACTGAACGAGCACTTCTTGATTTCGATCGGCGGAAAACGCACGGCGCCGCCGCGACACCGAACAATGCGCGCATTACTCGATTGGAGCTACGAACTGCTCGACGATAAGGAGCAGCGGGTTCTTCGGAATCTTTCCGTCTTCGCCGGTGGGTTTACGCTCGAACTGGCGACGGATTTATTCGCCGTCGATCGGTCAATCGAGGAAACCACGATGCTGGACCTCCTCGCTTCCCTCGTGGACAAGTCGCTGGTGCAGTGTGACTTGCGATCTGGCGCAAGCCGCTACCGGCTGTTAGAGCCGACTCGGCAATACGCCCGTGAGAAGCTGCGGCAACAAGGCGAGAGCGACGGCGCGGCCCGGGCACACGCGCTCGCGCTCCTTGCACTTGTCGAACGGTTCGCCGGATGGCATTTTATTTCCGATGCGCTTTGGAAGGCACAAGTACAGTTTGAGCGTGAGAACTGGCGCGCTTCCCTGCAATGGGCATTCGGCCCCGGAGGGGACGTCCTTCTCGGTCAACGACTGGCCGGCGAGTTCATCAATGTGCTGTATGCAATAGAAAGCTCGGCGGAAGACATGCGCTGGGTGCGACTGGCGATCGATAGCTGCAACGACGGGACTCCGCCTTCGGTCCGAGCGAAGCTGGAGGTGGCGCAGGTAATCTGCTCGTTGCCGCTCGGTCGGCTGCTCACGGCTGAGACGACGGCCGCGGCGCAACGCGCATTGGACCTGTTCGAGGAAGGTCGAGATCCTCTTGGCGCCGCGGTCGCGCAGATGTTTATCGGAGAGGGACTCATCTATAAACAGTCCATTGCCGAAGGCGAGAGGCTTCTGCGAACCGCGCTTGCGGCTGCGCAGGCGGGAGGAGCGCAAAGGCTTGTTGCCTACATCACTCGCACCCTGAGCATAGCACGAGCGCTCGCGGGTGATCTCGATGCTGCGCGAACGCTGATGCGCGGTGTGCTCGACATGTATGAGCAGGCCGGTTGTTCTCGACAGCAGGCGATGCTGAGAGTGAGTCTTGCGGAATACGAGTTTCGTGCTGGGAATGCGCAGACTGCGCTGGAGGTAACGCTCGAAACGGTTGACAGCACGCGCGAGTATAACCTGCTGTACTATCTCGCACTCACATTGAATAACGCGGCCACGTATGCGATCGCACTTGCACGCTTTGACGAAGCGCGAAACTATGCGCGTGAAGCGCTCCTGCTTGCGTCGGGAGCTGGTTTCAGCTTGCAGTTTGCCTGGGCATCGCAGCACCTTGCGGCAATCGGCGCTTTGCAGCGAACGGATCCTGAGCGTGCTACGCGGGTACTCGGCTTTACCGACGCGCTATTCGCTGAGCTCGAAAGTTCGCGCAGATACACGGAGCAGCAAGAATACGACAAAATGTTGACGCTGTTAAGTCGGGAGCTTGGACGCGCACTCGACGACCTGCTTCGTGAAGGAGCAGCGTGGACCGCGGACCACGCTCTGGAGGAACTGCTGAGGATCTAGCGGTTTGGGTCGCTACCCGCCAGTCCCGTCGCAACCCGGCTTGTAAGGGGCGTCACAGACACGCCTCCGGCGCTAGGCTATGCTTTGCGCCGGAGTTTCTCATTTTAAACTAAAGCCGCGGAGAAGATTACATGATAAAGAGCTTGCCATGGCGCCAAGGAGCCGTTGCGCTCGCTGCGATAGCTGGCGTGATAAGCATTGCGGTGCACTCATTTCCGGCTCACAAGGCGTCTGCCGACTCGCAATACCTGCCTGAGAGTCATCTCGTTCTCAAGAGCGCTCGCGACGTTAACGTAGCTGCGAGCACGGTCGTGGTCCCGATTCATAGAGGGATAGCTAACGGAAAGACGGTCTGGTATATCATTACCGACGCTTCCGACTACGGCATAGCCCACGACCTCAACGTGCTTTACGCACCGAAGCTCAACAATATGGCGATCAATTGCCCTGAGTGTGTCGAGACCGTAACTCTGGGTAAGCCGGTGGGCAAGTTCAATAACGACGCAATCGTACACTTCCAGGGCGCGCCCGACTTCAGCCCGACACGCGTTTACGAGCCGTCCGCTACGGGATTCCCGCCGGTGAAGGCCGCGCCAGGTGGCATCGGCGATGCGCACTACTCTCCATTCGTTCGCATCGCCGGCTCGAGCGTCATCTACAACATGTCGATCGTCGCGACTGGTGACGGCCCTTACGACGTAACACATCATACGAATACGGCCGATCGCGTTTTAGCCATCGACACAAGGCAGGACAACGACGGCCCTGAAGTCACGATGTTGCTCGCGCACGGATTCGATTCGGGCCAGCCGATCGTGTATCTTAGTACGGAAGCCTCGGATCCCGGAGCTGCGGCGGTCGAGCGCGCGATCTACGTGCCATTACTCAACCACGCGTCGTTCGCGAACGGCGATGACAATCTCGGGTCGGCCCGCGAACGTATCTTTGTTTTCCTCAACGGTCGAACGTCCGGCGAAAATGCACAGGGCCTGATGTATCTCGGTCTGCGCTGTCACCTCGGCGAAGACGCCACCTTAGCAAATTCGGCGCAGCTCTGCTCACCGCTCAACGCGCAGGGCGACTTCCCGTCGCTTGACGATCCGCGTCACGCGAACGCCTACAGCCCGCTGTGGGATGTCCAGCTCGGCGTGTGGACTCCAGCGGCCATTAAGGCCGGAAAAAACACCCGCCAGACCGATGAGAATCAAATCCTCAATTTGGTTGGCGAAGGGGATCTGACCGGACCCGGCGGCGCCCCCTTTGGCTCCGTGTTCGTTGTCAACTGCCCACCCGTGGCGTTTGTCAATCAGCGTCCCGACAAAGACCTGGCAGACAACGTTTTCAATCGGTGAAACGACGCCAATTCATGCTGCTCGCCGGCCTCCTTACGTGGTGGCCGGCGGCAGCTGCCGCTGCTGAAACGCCGCCAGCGTTACACGTCACCATCCACGATCACGCTTTTCAACCGCGTGTGATCCACGTCGAGGTCGGCCAGCAAATCATATGGACGAATACCGACCAAGATCCTCACACCGTAACAAGCGGAAGTAACAACATCGACGACGGCCGTTGGAAAAGTTCTCCGCTCATTGCGGACGGACAAACGTTCGCGCTCCGACTGACTCGGCCAGGCACGTACCCATATTTCTGCAAGCCGCATGAATTCGAAGAGTCGATGCACGGCATTATCATCGTCTCCCTATAGGTCGGATCCATATTGAAAATCAAGGGTCGAGTTCTGCTCGCGTTGACAATCCTCTACTTCCAAATTGTCGGACCCCTGCGCGCCGCCGAAGCGACGACGGGCACGATCGTGGGCGTCCTGACCGCAAACGGTGCACCCGTAGCGAACGCGAAGCTAACCGTGTCGTCGCCGTCGGGAATCTACAACGCGAGATCGGACACTCGCGGTCGCTTTAGCGTACTCGGTATCGCGCCGGACGTCTACGTGGTCTCGGTTCAAGCCGCCGGATATCAGTCCGCGAAGCAGAGCGGCGTTCTTGTGCTACCCGGGCAGACGCAGTACGTTGCATTTCGGGTGGTTCCGACGCTTGCGACGATCGCGAGCGTTCACTCGACCAGCCGCTCTTTCACTACCGGCAGCACGAGTGATTCGTTTACCGTCAGCGGCGCGCAAGCGCGTGCGCTCTCACCACCAGTCTCTTCGTCGGGCCTCTCGAATTATATCGGCGGTACCGTGCAGGGCGCGATTGCCTCGGTACCCGGCGTCGTCCTCGATCAGTTCGCCAACGCGATTCTGCGGGGCGGCAAGGTCTCCGACGCGGTCTTCGATTACGACTCTGTGCCGGTTCCGCAAGGGTTGGTCGCGGAGCCGGGCGGCAACATCGTCGGCGCGCAACTTCCGACCGCAGGCGTCGCGTCCACAACCACCACCCTTGCGGGCTATACCACGCAGGGCGACAACTCGCTTGGCGGCGTTGTCGATGAGATTCCCGCGGTTGGTACGTATCCCGGAAGCATCACACTCGAGAGCGGTGTCGGTATTGGGGCGCAGTTCGGGCAGACGTCGCTACAAGTACTCGGCGCGTCGCCGGATTTAAAGTGGCGCTACGCCTTCGCGACGATGACCGGCAGCCAATATTTCCTTTACGGCAACGGTTCGTTTTATCCGGAGGAGGCGGCGACGTATGGCCTTGCTCTGCAGAATCGTGGTGAGTATTCAATGGAATCGAACGTTCACTATCGTATCGACGCGAATGACGATGTCTCCATTTTGGGGCTCGTCGGTCAAGCGACATACGACCAATACGGATCGCCCTATGCGGGCGAAGCGGTCGGTGCCTTCGATGGGACGAATCCGTCGACTGGAGCGCCGGTGACCTATCCTGGCGAAGTGAATCCGAACGCACCGGTCGATTACGCATCCGGCATTCGCGGCTCGTACAGTATCCTCAAGACGCAATGGCTGCATAACGGTGCGCACTCGCTTTCGCGCGTGCAGCTCTATCAATCGCAATACGGCTCGCAGGCGGGCGGTCCGTTCTGGGACGAAAACGGCTGGCCCGACGGGATCATCTCGCTCTCCGAGACGCAGGGAAGCCGAGAGACAGGCTTGGGCTACGACGGTGAGGACATTATCGGCGAGCATCACGATCTTCGTTTCGGTGCCGAGTACCGCACGAATACCTCGTTTCTCAATCAGGTGGTGCCGACGGCAGGAGAGTTCATCACGTCGAATCCGACCCTCATCTCGTACCTTGCCTACTTCGGCGACACTTGGCATGTCACGCCGCGCCTCGACCTCATGGCGACCGAGCGCTTCACCGACACGCACGTCATCCCGAGCTTCGGTTCGATCTACGATGACGCTGCACTGGATCCGCACGCCTCCGCCGTCTACAAGCTAACCAACACCATCGCGGCGCGCATCACCTACGATCGCAACACGGTGGCGCCGCTGCCGCTCGAGGCGGATCGCGTTGACTCAACCAACGTCGATCCGCTAACGAATGCGCCAGCGCCGTTCGTGCAGCTTGCACCCGAGGTCGGAAACGACGTGACCTATTCTCTCGAAGGCGGGACACGCTTACAGTTTCGCGCAACGCTTTTCAACATCAACGAACAGAACCTCATCGACGTGCTTCCGTATAACTTCCGATCGGCACTGCAGTCAGGTTTGGTGCCCAGCGACGTCGGCGTTCCGACGAACGTCGGCGACCTGCGCTCACGCGGTGCGGAGCTGTGGCTCAGTCAGGGTGGATTTACTCTCGATACGAACTTTATCCGCGCCTACTCGTCGAGTGCTTCCGAGTTTGCCTACAACGACCTCAATGCGCCGGCGGTTGCGGCCGGTGTGCTCTTCCCGGTAAGCTATCTGCCGAATTTCTCCGCCAATCTTTCGTACGAGTGGCACACACGCGATCGCAAGCTGCGCATCACGCCGTCACTCTCGTTTGAGTCGGGCTATCCGTACGGCAACGGCAAGATGGCCTGGATCTTCAGTCCGACGACCGGCAAGCCCGAAGAGGTTCCTAACGACAACTACGTCGACCCCGGCTACAACTATTACTTTCTCGAGAATCCGTCGGAGCCGTATAATGCGGTATCAAACCCGTACATCGGCAACCTCGGTACGCCGGAGGCCGACTTCCCGAATTCCTTGTATTCGCCGCCCGAAACATTCGTCAATCTTCATATCGAAGCCGATATCAGGCCGCGCTGGACGGCGATCGTCGACGTCGTCAACCTGCTTGGAAACAGTGCGCCAACATCGTACCAAGGTAATCCGTATCTCATCGGGCCGCCGGGTTATGCCGGCGGAAACGCCTTATACGCGGCGGCGTACGAAGCCGCCGGTGGCTACTCGGTTCCGTACACGCTTGGCAATGGTGTGCCGACGAACGACGGCCAGACGCAAGCGGTGCCGTGGACGTACGGCCGTACCGGGTACGTCCCACAGAATTGGCCGATGGGGCGCACCGTGCAATTCCGCGTGCGTTATCGTTTCTGAGCGATATGTAAGCTGGCGCACGGGCCAACCTTCATAAACTTAGTACAGTAGAAGCGTGCAAGGAGACGATTGAAGTGACTTTCGCGCGAACCTTTGTTCTCGGCGCCACGCTCACCGGGGTGCTGGCGATGTCGATGACGTCCAATTCAACGGCCACGATGGGCAAGTCGTTAACGATCAGTATGCGCGCTCAGAACGACAGCGGGGAAAACGGTACGGCGACTCTCAGCGATACATCCGGAGGTTTGAAGGTCGTCGTTGTATTGACCGGGGCGCCGAAGGACGTGCCGCAGCCGACGCACATTCATGTCGGCACGTGCGCACACATCAATGTGGCACCGCGGTATCCGCTCAGCAACACGGTCAATGGGCAAAGCACTTCTCTGGTCAAGGGCGTTCGTTTGAGCGCGCTAACCGGCGCGACGTATGCCCTCAACGTGCACAAAAGCACAAACGACCTTGGTACCTACGTTTCCTGCGGCAATATAAAATAGTCGCGGCCGGCGATTCGCGAAGGGCGGGTCGCATCAACCGCCCTTCGCGCGGTCACGCCCAGAGCAAACGTGGCCGAACGAAAAAGGGTGTTCGAAAAGGAACGTTCGGCAGTCCTCCGAGCCAAGCTCGCAGTTAGCGGTTGCGTTATGGACGCGCAAGTACTCAGCCCCCGTAACGTTCTGTCCTGATGTCCGTCTCCTTCGGCACGCCTGCATCGATTGCGGCGTCTACGGCCGTGTCGACAAATTTGTTGGTGCCACAGGCATAAGCGAGTGATGGAGCCGAGGGCAAGCGCCGCAACACGTCTCTCATCATGTCCGAATCAACGCGCCGTTGATAATCGGTCATGCGCCGTCGCGTGTCTCGGGTAAGCGCAAGCACCAGTTGAAAACCATCTTTTGCACCATCCATCTCTAGCAGCTCGTCTCGAAAAGGGATGTCGTCCCAGGAGCGTGCTGAAAGGACCAGTATCGCAGGCACGCCGCTGTGAATCGACTTCCGATGACGCAGGATGGAGAGCAGCGGAACGAGCCCGGAGCCGCCGCCGAGTAAGAGCAAGGGGCCGCCGCAGCCGGCGTCCCAGACGAAGTGTCTGCCCAAGGGACCTCGCAGTTCGATGGCGTCACCAATTTGCACGATCTCATGAAAGAAAGGCGAGACTTCCCCGTTTTCAAGCAGTTCGATCGCGAGTTCGATGCGCTGTTCGCTTTCGGGCGCCGAGGCAATCGAATAGCTTCGTACCGCGTTGTAGCCGTCGGGTGCCGTTAAGCGCACGTCGACGTGCTGACCAGCTATGAACGCTATCGGATCTGCAAGGTTGAAAAGGAAGCTCTTGATCTTCGGCGTTCGCGGCGTGATGGCGTAGACTGAGGCGGTTTGCCAGCGTGCCTCCGATGCCACGTCTCCCTCACTCATCGCCGGTAAAACGCTGCTCGCGCCAAGGGTCGCCGTGGATATGATAGCCGCGAACCTCCCAAAAGCCGGCGACTTCGCGTTCGGTGAATTCTAGCGCATTGACGTATTTCGCCGACTTCCAAAAATAGAGATGAGGCACCAGGAGCCGTGCAGGTCCACCATGATCTGCATCTAGCAGCGCACCTTCATACTGGGTCGCTACCATTGCTTTGCCGTTGATGAGATCGTACGCCGCCACATTGCTTGAGTAGCCGTCGACGGAATGCGCCAGCGTAAACGGCATGGGCGGTTCGAGACTGGCGTCGTGAAGCAAATCGTCGATAAGAACGCCTTCCCAATGCGTGTCGAGCTTCGTCCACCGTGTGACGCAATGAATATCGCAGGTAAGGCTTGTTTGTGGCAGCGCATTGAATTCGCGCCACGTCCACGATTTGATCGGCTTCGCACCGACTTTTAACGTAAAAGTCCAGGAATTCGGGTCGACGTGCTGAGTCGGTCCAGCCGTCAAAACGGGGAAGTCTGTCACAAGGTGCTGGCCGGGGGGGATTCGGCCCAAAAACTGAACCATTTGCGCCCGCCCGGTAAAGCCGCGAGTCGCCATCGCTCTACCCGAAGCTGACGCTTTCCCGAAGAGCGCCTAAGGTGGAGAGAATATCTGCAGGCTCCGGCCTATACCGATAGTCGGGATCGTACTGCGCATCGGCCACAATACCGTTCTGATTGACAACGAAACGGCCTGCGATCGGAAGGCGCCACGAGCCACCCTCGTTTATCTTCGCTAAGTCGATCTTAAAGACGTTACGGTAAAGCTCTTCAAGATAGTCGGGAAATCCGTACCCAAGGCCCAGAATCGTTGCAAATCTGGCATTTGGGTCGACGAGCACGGGAAAGAGTACCGGATGATCTGCCAGATAATTCCTTGCGCTCTCTGAGGATTGCGGAGAAATCGCTACGAGTTCAGCACCGAGACTCCGGATTTCGCCGTAGATCTGATTTAAGAATCGCAACTCGAAGTCACAGAACGTGCACCACGTCCCGCGGAAAAGCACGACGGCCAGGGGTCCTCGGCCCAATAGGGCTTCGGACCGCACGGTCACTCCGCGATGATCCAGCAGTTCGAAGCCTGGAAAGCGATCACCGAAACCGACCGCACCGACCTCGTAAAGCTTCCTGCGCAGTTCTTCGACGTGCCGGTGCATCGGACCCGATACCTCGGGCTTCAAGTTCGCCCCCTCCCGCAGCGCGGAGAGCTGGTCATATAGGGACGTCATGCGGTTCCTCTCATGGAAAGACACGACGATCTTCATACAAGTCGCTAGGTCACGCTGTAACGGCCCTTACCTCGTCATGGGTCATGCGGTCGCGCGTAACCATGGTAATTCCTCGATAGCGAGCAAAAATAATTTGAGGCCTCGTCATTCAGGCGCAGCGCGCGAGAAACTCCATCAAGCAGGCGTGGCGAGACGCGGACTTCTTGCGCGGCTTCGAGGATGAGGCATTGAAGTTCTAGGGCGCGATTCGGCGAGCTCCTGCGCGGACATCACCCTCGTGTGGATTAAGGCTCGCGCCTTGTGCTCGAGGCCACGCACGATCGCTGGTGATCGATAGGACCCAATAGAATCGTTGCCCGCTGAGGGCAATTCAGCGGGTCGCTGGTTCGACGAGAACCGTCATCCTGAGCGAGCGCAGGATGCGCGAGTCGAAGGACGAGTCCAGCATCCGGAGCCATAAAAAGAACGAGCCCTGCGGAAGCAGGGGCTCATACTTCCTATCAGGTCGTATCCGCACCACCGTTGAGCGGGCACGTCCGTTCGTAGAGAAGCAAGCCGCGCTGCGCATCGCTCCAGCCTCGTGAAAATTGGGCGATGCAGATGCTCACGAAGACCAGCATGGTAATAACGAACAGCAGTGTGAGATCGAACGGTCGCGGCGGCGAAGCCGTCTGCGGATCCAAGGGGTACACGCCCTCTATACGCCTGGCGTACCAAGCTCG
>DATJOM010000010.1:0-14040 GCA_035507095.1 Candidatus Acidiferrum sp. | reverse complement strand
ATCGCACCGCGCGCGAGACAGCGGCAGTCTATCGTGAGATCGTAGAGGAGCAACGATGATTCACGTTCTGGTTGCGACAATCGCAATCATCATCAACGGTGTGAAGCTTCCGCTGCAGCCGCCGCCGATGATGGTGCACGGTGAACTCTACGTGCCCGTGCGCCGTATGATTGAAGGTCTTGGACTGCCGTTCAACGTGCAAGGAAAGCAGATCGAGACGCAAGTCGGCGCGAGGCCGATCACGCTGACGATCGGCGGTGGTGGCGCGATCGAAGTCAAAGACGTGCTTTATGTGCCGCTGCGCTACTTCGCCGACGTGCTGGGTGCCCAGGCGATTTACGATAGCCACACGCAAACGGTGACCATCGTTGCGCAGCTTGTGGGACGTTCGGCGAGCGGATTGATCCTCACCCACACTTCGGCCGAACGCTTTGGCACGGTCACCGCGATCGATCTCAATTCCGATCCGCCGACGGTGACGCTGGAATACAACGCGACGATTCATACCGTGCCGATCGGCACGAATGCGATCGTTGAAATGCACGACGTCGCCGCGAACGTCACGGTGCCGGGTGAGTTAGGTGACGTGCGTCCCGGCGACTTCGCCCGTATCTACATGGATCGCGCTGGTCACGTGGAGCGGGTCGAGGACGCATTCGGTTCGTACAGCGGACACATCGCCGCGGCGACGGCAACCGAGTTTGTGATCGCCGACGGACACGTTATCATTCCCGATCGCACGACACAGGTCGTGCTAAACGGTCAAACGGCGGCGGTCTCGGATTTGCGTGTCGGCGATCTCGTTACCGTGCGCTACAACGTCGAAACGAATGAAATTCGCACGGTTCTTGCAAGCCGGCCGCTTGCGGCGACGTCGCCGCAACCCGGTCAGCCGCAAATTTCCGCCGTGACGCTCGACACAAACCGGCCGCAGCGTGCCGGCGATAGTATCACCGTCTCGCTGCAAGGCACGCCGGGCGGTGCGGCAACCTTCGATATCGGGTCGTACGTAACGAACATCGCAATGAGTGAAGGCTCGCCGGGCGTGTATTCGGGCACGTACCAGATCCCGAACGGCGCAAACTTCAGCGACGTGCCGATTACCGGTCACTTGCGAGTCGGCCAGAATAGCGCGCCCGACATGCAAGCCGCGCAGACGCTCTCGGCGTCGAGTTCGCCGCCCGGCATCTCCGATTTCGCGCCCGGGGAGGGCGCGTCGGTCAATACGCGTTCGCCGGCGATCTACGCGACCTTCGTGGCCGACGCTGTTCCGGTGAATCCATCGAGCGTCGTCATGTGGGTCGACGGACGCGACGTGACCTCGGAATCGCTGCGTACACCGACCTTCATCCAATACATGCCCTCGTACACGTATCATCGCGGCGAGGTGCAGGTGACCGTGCGTGTCGCCGACTTGGCGGGCAACACCACGACGAAGTCGTGGACGTTCGTCATTCGTTAGGGCCTGTCCAGAGCTTGTCGAAGGGGGAGAAGATGGATTGCCTGTTCTGTAAGATCGCGGGCGGTCAGATCCCGTCGAAACAGGTGTATCGCGACGAAAACGTCGTCGCGATCGAAGACATCAATCCGCAGGCGCCGGTGCATCTGCTGGTGATGCCCGTGACGCATCACGCGAATATCGGCGAGCTCTCAGACGCTGCTGAAACGGCGTTGCTCGCGAAGCTCATTGGCGTCGCGACGAAGCTCGGGCGCGAGCGCGGCGGCGACGGCTACCGGCTCGTGCTTAACACCGGCCCGGATGGCGGTCAAACCGTCGACCATCTGCACGTGCATGTGCTCGCCGGCCGTCACATGACCTGGCCGCCCGGATAGTCCGATCACGCCGCTGCTGATTGTGACGGTAACGCTCAGGTGCGCGCTACGTCCTGCGGCATCGGTGAAGGTGATCGACGCATTGCCGGCGCCGACCGCGGTAACGGTGAACGTCGTACCCGAGGCGGGCCCTACGGTCGCAACAGCCGCGCCGTTTGATTGTGCCGAAAATGTCCCGGTGTATCCGCTTTCGCTTACCGTAACGCTCGCGGTCTGATTTGCGGCGTCGAAGGTAAGCGACGTGGCACCGCCGGGCAGCGCTACCAAAGGCCCCGAGCTCGGCACGACGTACGCCGGCGTACAGCCGATTGCAAGCCACGCAACCGTAAGAGCGCCCACAATGAATTGAGCCCGCCGCATACTAGCTAGCGATTAGGCGGTCTTATGCCGGCTCCTGTTGAAGAATCGCCCTTCACGGAGGGACGCAATGCGTTGGGTAGCGTTCGCACTCGGGCTTACGATGGCGGTGAATCTCGCTGCGTGCAGCGGAGGTGGTTCGCACGCGTCGCCGCTTCCCGTGACACCGGGCGGCGCTTCACCGGCGACGACAGGGACGGCGAAGTTCACACTTTTGGTTCCTAACCCCGCGCCCGCCGGTTCGGCGAAGCGCCGCGCGTTCATTTCACCGAGCGCGAACGGGGCACTCGCAACCACCTATGCACACACCGATACGAACCACACGACCCCGCTCGGTTCAGTTGCAACAGATATTTCGGCGTCGAGCAGTGCGTGCACGACGGTTGCCACCGGTCGTAATTGCGTCATAACCGTTCAGGCGCCGGCCGGGAACGACGACTTCGTTTTCGTGCTGTACGACGCGGCACCGGTGAACGGTGCGATTCCGTCGACCGCACACGTTCTCGGTATCGCCGGTGCGACACAAACGATCGCGGGCGGTACGGTAAATACTATCTTCGCATCGGTGGGCGGCGTTATCGCGGGCTTCGGCGGGAGTACCACGAATGTGAACGAAGCTGCCGACGGTCGCCCAAAAACCGTTGCACTTGTGATTGCACCGACGGATTTCGGCAATAACGCGATCACCGCTGGGACGACCAATGCACTGTATGCAAACCCGATTACCGCAACGGTGAGTGACGGCAGCGTGAGCCACACGCTGCTGACGCTCAACGGCGGCGCGCCGGCGTCCTCAGTTACGATTACCAAAGCAACCGACACCGTGCAGGCGGTTTACGATGGCGGCGGTAGTTCCGGGTACGTCGCGACGGTAGCGCTCGCGGCTACAGCCGTCGGCGGACAAGGCGGCGCGACGCAAGAGAACCTGACGATTACCGCTGCGCTTTTTGTCAGCAATCCAACCGTCTTCTACTCGCCGTCGCCCGCGCAGCTCAACACGTATCCGCAAGGCCAGCATGTGTTGATGATCTCGGAGCCGAGCGCGGCATCCGGTACGACCTACACCGCAACGCCGACGGGATGTTCGAACATCCTCAGCGTCGGCACGATTGTTGGCACGGGCATAAAGGCAACGCTGCTCGTTGTAGGCGGTGTGCAGGCATCGACAAGCGGTTGCAGCGTTGCAATCAGCGACGGCACGCTTACATTCACGGTCGCGGTGACCAACACGATTCGAGCCGGTCCGTCCGGAACGCCGGCAATTCGCGAATATACCACGACAGCCGACACGCCGGAAGGCGTCGTGACCGGCGCCGACGGCAACATCTGGTTCGTGCAGAAGGGAGCCGCCGGCGGCGGCGTCGGTTCGATCAACGCCATTGCAACGGCTGCGAAGCCAAATGGCAGTGCAGCAACGATGGTGTTTGGTCCACAGACGGTCGGCGGTTTTATCGAACCATATCGCATTGCGCTTGGACCCGACGGCAACGTGTGGTGGGGCGATTGCAGTCAGGCGTCCGTGGCAAAAATTACGACGACGGGATCGGTGTCGACGTTCAACGTGAGCTATGCGGGAACACAGGGCGTTACCGCAGGACTCGATGGGAACGTGTGGTTCGACGAGTATTGTGCGAGCAAATTCACTGCCAGCACCGACGGTATCGTCGGCAACATCAATACCACCACCGGCTCCTTGAGCGAGGTTGCGGTACCCAACGCAAATAGCCCCGGGCTGATCCTCATGGAGAACGTTGCGCTCGGTCCCGACGGAAACATTTGGTACGATGATTTCAACGATTCGGTGGTTGGCCACATCCAGAGCGGTGTGGCAACGAACTTTACCACCCACGCATTTTCGGTTGCGAGCCCGATGACGGCGGGTTCGGACGGCAACATGTGGGTCGGCAGCACCGTCGGCCCGGGTATCATCTCGATCTATAGTACGGCTGGTGTGCTGCTGACGTCGGTCGACACCACGGCGTTGTATCCCGGGGCGAACCAGGTCTTCATGACGGCGGGCCCCGACGGCGCGATCTGGTACACCGACGACAGCAATAACGCCATTGGGCGCATGACGACAACGCATAGTTACGTTGAATATCCGGTCCCCTCAGGTGGTACGCCTTCGGGGATCACCGTCGGCCCCGACGGAAACATTTGGTTTATGGAAGTCGACAGCGACAATATCGGCGTCGTGATCCTTTAACTGCCGGTCATGTACGCATAACCGTGCCGCGACTGCAAATAGGTAATTGCGGCGACGCCGGACGGAACGAGCATCGCGCCGGGCACGAGATGCGCGCGCAGCGCGCGCGCAACCTCGTCGACGGTCTGTTTACTTGCACCGGCGTTCACGATAACTTCCGCATGTTCGATCAAGGCCGTATTGCAGACAAAGAAGCGCACACCGCGCTGTTGTAGCGTCGAAATCGATGCATCCTGATAGAAGCCGTGCGGATCGTTCGGATCTTTACTCGATCCGGTTGCATGGCTCGGATAGAAGATGTTCGTCTGCACGACCGCACCGGTCGGATCTTTGATCCCGAAGAGTTGGCCGAGCAGATACGTCGACCAGGCGCTGTCGTCGTAAAGCAGCAGATTCGACGTATTGTGTGTGACGAACGCCACCGCGATGTTCGATGACGCAACGTCGAAACCAAACGCCAAGCCGTTCAGGGCGTTCTTGACGCCACCCAACATGCGTGGCTGGATTGCGCCGGCATCCCAGACCTGGCGGAATTGCGCGCCGGTGGCGACGGCGCGCTCGAAGGCCTTCCGGTCGAACTGCGCGGCGGTTTCGACCAGGCCGATGGTCTCGCCGGAGGTGCCGGCGCAGGCGGCGGTCGCGCACGCGGCAAGCGGCACCGCCGAAATGAGAAAACTCGATCGCTGCATGGACCCGGAAGTTCGCTTTTCCGTTTGACGGGCCCTGACGGCTGTGCTACAGTACCCCGGCTAGGCCTCGGGGACCGGGGTCAAATTTTTGCGTGCCTGCTTCGGTGCGCCACGAAAGGGGGGTCAATCAATAATGGAAGTTCGCGTATCTCCGGGTGAATCGATCGAGAGCGCGCTGCGCCGTTTCAAGAAGGCCACCCAGAAGGCGGGAATACTCGCCGAGGCGCGCAAGCACGAACACTACGAAAAGCCGAGCGTTCGCCGCAAGAAGAAATCAGCTGCCGCGCGCAAGCGCCGGGCATAACCCTTGGGTAGTTTGAAAGACCGCATCGCCTCCGATCTCAAGGAGGCGATGAAGGCGCGCGACCAGTTGCGCCTCGATACCCTGCGCTCAGTGCTCTCGGGCTTTACCTACAAGCGTACCGAAGCCGGCACGGATCTCTCCGATGCCGACGAGCTTGCCGTTGTCCAAAAGCAAGTCAAACAACGCACCGACTCGCTGGGTGAGTTCGAGAAGGCCGGTCGCCAGGATCTGGCCGACAAGGAGCGCGCCGAGCGCGATATCCTCACCGCGTATCTACCGGCGCAAAAGTCATCGGATGAGATTCGCGCGATCGTCAAAGCCGCGCTTGCTGCCCTGCCCGCCGGCGGGCGTAATCAGGGTGCCGCCATGAAAGCCGTGATGCCGCAGCTCAAAGGCCTTGCCGACGGCAACCTGATCCGCCAGATCGTTACCGAAGAACTCGACTCACTGTCGAATTAAGCGGAAACTATTTCCGTTTTTCACCACGCGGACCGTGTACGCGAGGCTGCCTTGCACGGTGGTCCGGATGTCGGCCGCGAGCGGATGCTGCGCGTTTTGCGCTTGACAGTTCTTCGTGCTGAGAATCTCCGCGCGCACATCGAACTGTTGACCGATGCCTCTCCAGGTAATGGAGTAGATGCCCTTATTGTTCGCCGCGAACCAGCCCGGGCGCCCCTGGATCTTGCCCGCTGAATACACCGTCGCCCACAGACAATTCGGTGTCTCGTTGACGATCCAGATGCCGCTCTGTTGCGAGTTGGCCGACGCTACGAATGGCGATGCAACCAGCGCGACTGCAGCGATAAAGCCGAAAATAAACCAATGCTTTTTCATGTCGACTCCTTTACGGTCGCGTCAAGTTCAGCGATGGGGAGAGTGAGATTTGCAGGACATCGACATTGCGAATCTCTTCCGTGCGGCTGCGATCCGGGTTTCCACCGCTACCGTTGCACGCGCCGGTGGGCCGGACTTCGGCGCGCACTCTCACCCGCGGCGTGTTGATGCGGAAATTTTTCGACGCGCCCGGACCGACCCACGTGGGGCGCGCCGCGCCGCCGATGATGTGCCAAGCGTCGAGCGTGCCGCCCATTCCGCCGGCATTATAGCCGTACAGCGTGACCCACGCGCAACGACCCGAGGCGTTACGGAAGGTAAGGACTTTTTCTTGGGCTGCAGCCGGCGCCGGAAAGACCAAGGCTGCGAGTATCGCCGCGGTGCAGAAGGCGCCCGCGACGCGTACATAGGTATGCATGAATAACTCCGTTCCTCTCAAGGTCTAAGTCAAAAGAAAAACCGAGGGTTCCCTAACCTTGCCGGGGGTTCGCCGAACGAGGGGCCGGTCCCGGGGCCGAAGGGCTCACACAAGAAGAAACCTTGCCCTATTGCGAAAGTAGCATCCGGCATGGTTGCTCTTCTCCTTCGAGGCTCGCTCCGCTCGCAGCTCAGGATGACGGTAGCGCTAGCGCTCGCAATTCTCGCGTTCGCCGGCTTGGCGCGCGCAGCAACCCCATCAGGGTCGGTCGTGGTCGTCCCGATCTCCGGCATGGTCGACGACGGCATGGCGCATCTCGTGCAGCGCGCGGTTGCGCAGGCCGACGACGATCACGCGGCCGCGGTGGTCCTTGATGTCAACAGCGACGGCGGTCTGGTCGAAGCCGCGCAAGATATCCGAAGCGCGATTTTTGGCGCGCACGAACCGGTCTATGCGTTCGTCCAAGGCCGTGCGTTCTCGGCCGCCTCGCTCATCACACTCTCTACGTCGCGCATCTTTATGGCGCCGGGTTCGGCGATTGGGTCAGCCGAACCGCACCCGGATGATCCCGAGACGCGCTCGGCAGTCAAAGCGCTCTTCGTCTCGACTGCGCAGCGCAATCATCGTCCGGTAAAACTCGCGGAAGCCTTCGTTGATAAGAGCATCCAGGTTCCCGAGTATCAGACGCCGGGAACCTTCCTCACGCTCTCCGCGCAGGACGCTGTGAAGACCGGTATGGCTGATGCGATCGAGCCGACGCTCTCAGCAGCCCTTGCGAGCGTGCATCTCGCCGATGCACCGCGAGTGACCGCCGAGTATTCATGGGGCGAAGAGGTCGCGCGCTTCATCAACAATCCGTGGATCAGTTCGATTTTGCTCAGCATCGCCGGGCTCGGGTTAATTATTGAAATGCAGACACTCCATGGTATCGCCGGAACGTTCGGCGTCCTTGCGCTTGCGCTATTCTTTGGTACACATATCTACGCCGGGTTCTCGAATGGTCTCGTGATTGCGCTCGCGATCATCGGCCTGCTCGGCATCCTCTGGGAGTTGCACGTCGTGCCCGGGCACGGATTCCCCGGCATCTTGGGCGGCATCGCGCTCCTCGCATCGGTGTTTCTCGCCTTCGGCATTCCGTTCACGTTTGTTGCGATCCAGTCGATTTCTTCGGCAATCGTTCTGACCGTGATCCTCTTTGCGGTCGTTGCGCGCTACTATCCGCAGAATGCGTGGATGCGCCGTTTGGCACTGGTAGAAGCGCAAGGGTCCGACTACGTCACGAGCAGTGACTTCTCGTCGCTGCGAGGCATGACCGGCGTTGCCGCCTCGTATCTTCGCCCAGCGGGTGTCGCGCAGATCGACGGCAAGCGCGTCGACGTATTGACCGAGGGAGAATTCATCGCAGCGGGAACGCCCGTCCGCGTCATGCGCGTCGAGGGCGCGCGCGTCTTTGTCGAGCCGGTTACCCTCCCGAGCTACAAATAAGTAAGGAGCTGAAATAGGTGGAACTCGCAACGGTCGGTTTGGTGATCGTCGTCTTTGTCGCGATCATTCTCTTCTTTGTGTTCCTTTACTATTTTCCGATCGCCACGTGGATCCGGACGGTTGCCGCAGGTGTACCAATCGGCATCATCACGCTCGTGCGCATGCGGCTGATCGGTATTCCGCCGAGCATCATCGTCACGAACTACGTGCGAGCCCGCAAAGCGGGATTGAACCTCACGATCGATCAGATGCAGTCGCACTATCTCGCGGGCGGTAACGTCGAGAGCGTCACGCTCGCCATGATCGCCGCGCAGCGGGCGCAGATTCCACTGGATTGGCAACGTGCGGCGGCGATCGACCTTGCCGGACGCAACGTCGTCGAGGCGTTGCAGACTTCGGTTACCCCGAAAGTCATCGAGACGCCGACGTTCCAAGGCGTTGCGCAAAACGGCATTCAGCTCAATGTGAAGGCGCGCGTTACCGTACGCAGTAATCTCGATCGCTACGTCGGCGGCGCCGGCGAACAGACGGTCATTGCGCGCGTGGGTGAAGGCGTCGTCGCAGCCGTTGGTGCGGCAATCGATCACAAAGAGGTGCTCGAATATCCGGACCGCATTTCGAAGACCGTGCTCGCGAAGGGACTCGATGCGGGAACCGCGTTTGAGATCGTGTCGATCGATATCGCCGACGTCGACGTGGGTAAGAACATCGGCGCTGAATTGCAAACCTCGCAAGCGGATGCCGATCGCAAGATCGCCCAGGCGAAGGCGTCGGAACGCCAGTACGCTGCGCAGGCGGCTGAACAAGAACAGCGGGCCGAGACGCAAGCGATGCGCGTGAAAGTCGTCGAAGCGGAGGCTGCAATTCCGCTGGCCATCGCAGAAGCCTTCAGGGACGGGAATCTCGGCGTGATGGATTACTATCGCCTCAAGAACCTGCAGGCCGATACGGGCATGCGCGATTCCATCGGCAACAGCGTCGAAGGCACGCCGCCGGACGCGACCCAGCCGCCGTCGCAACCGCCGACGAGATAATCGATGCACGGCATCGGCGGGCTGATTTGGATCGTCATCGTTGTCATTGCGGTGATCTCCAGCATACGCAAAAACGCACAGCGCGCACGCAGTGCGCAACGGGCGCAGACGCAGATGCCACAGATGCCGCAAATGCAGCGGCCGGTATCGGCGCCGTCACCCGCACCGGCGGGGTTTGTGATGCCGCCGGTCGACGCGCCCCCTCCGCCTGTAGCACCGCCTATCCCCGCGCGACGGCCGATACCGGTCCCAGCGCAGCCGCCGGTTGGAACCTCGCCGATTCGTGGTATGTTCGGAGGTAGTGCGACGCTGGTGCGGGCAATTGTTGCCGCCGAAGTGTTGGGGCCGCCGAAGGCGCTGCAGGAGAATACGATCTGGAGTCCACGTCACAGCGAACCATCGATCTAAGCGATCTGGTAGATCGCGTCCGCCTCTTCGGACAATTCGATCAGAATCTCTCGGCGCTCGAGGAGCGCTTGCGGGTGAGCGTTCGCGCAGACGGCGACCGATTGTTACTTGCGGGTTCGGCTGCCAATGTTGATCGCGCCGAGCACGCGGTGCGTCGTATGCTCGATGCCGCGGTCGGTGGCGCGCAGATCACGCCCGACGATGTGGTGCTCGCGATTACGGAAAACGTGCCCGGCACGCTGTTGCGCACTCAACGGGGCAAAGAGATCCGAGCAAAAACCGCAGGCCAGCGCGCGTTCGTCGAATCGATCGAACGCAACACGCTGACCTTTGGTATTGGTCCGGCGGGAACCGGAAAGACGTTCCTCGCCGTCGTTATGGCGGTGCGCGCGCTGAAGAATCGTGAGGTGTCGCGGGTGATCCTTTCGAGACCGGCGGTCGAGGCCGGCGAGAAACTCGGCTTTCTACCCGGCGATCTGCGCGAGAAAGTCGATCCGTATCTGCGTCCGCTCTATGACGCGCTCGAGGATATGCTCGACGGTGCGGTGGTTGCGCGGTACCTCGAACGCGGCACGATCGAAGTCGCGCCGCTTGCATACATGCGCGGCCGTACGCTGAGCGACGCCTTCGTCATCCTCGACGAGGCCCAGAACGCGACGTCGGATCAGCTCAAGATGTTTCTCACGCGTTTAGGTGCCGGATCGAAGATGGTCGTCAACGGCGACGTAACACAGATCGATCTGCCGTCGGGATCGCGCAGCGGTTTACGCGACGCCGCGCGGAGGCTCGGTGCGGTCGACGATATCGGAGCCGTCGAGCTAACCGACACCGACGTCGTTCGCCATCCTCTCGTAGCGCAGATCATTCGAGCGTATGACCACCATCCACTACCGGAATGACGTGCGCAACAGCGGCGTCGACGCGCGCGCGCTCAAAAGCGCGATGCGTAGCCTGCTGGCGAGCGTCGATCAAGGCGACGCCGCGATCTCGGTGACGCTCGTCGACGATGCGGCGATTCGCGCGCTCAATCGCGAGCATCGCGGCAAAGACAAGCCGACAGACGTGCTAAGCTTTCCGCTCGAGCCCCCTCCCCAACGTGCTTCGCACGCTCGGGACCCGGGGTCCCCGGAGCGCCTACTGGGTGACATCGTGATCAGCATCGATACCGCGCGGCGCCAGGCGGCCGACTACGACGCGCCGTTGCAGCGCGAGCTCGAGCGGCTGCTGATCCACGGGTTGTTGCACGTGCTCGGCCACGATCACCTGGAGCCCGGCGAGCGCGCGCGTATGGAAGCTGAAGAACGGCGACTGGCAGCGGCCATCGGCATGCCCTGGCCGTACGAGATGAGCGACAAGGAGCGATGAGCGACAAAAGCCGATCCGGCACTGCACATCTTGGGCTCGCAGGTCACTAGGCATGCGATTTTGGCGTTCGTTCAACCACGCGTTTGCCGGCATCATGTATGCCGCGCGCACGCAGCCCAACATGCGCGCGCACCTGCTGATCGCACTGCTCGTAATTCTTGCCGCGATGCTCTTGCGGCTCGAGCGCGACTATATCGTGGATCTCGTGACGCTGATTGCGTTGGTGCTCGCGCTGGAGCTGCTCAACACCGCGGTTGAATCGATCGTCGATCTCTTGACCGTAACGCATCATCCGCTGGCCAAAACGGCAAAAGACGCTGCCGCGGGAGCGGTGCTGATCGCCTCGATCGCAGCCGTGGTCGTGGGCTACCTCGTGTTCTACCAGGGGATCATCAACGGCGGCCAGCGCGTGTTTCAGGCGGTCGCAAGCGTCCCGAGCAACGTCGCGTTCGTCGTGCTGGCGGTCGTCGCCATCGCCACGATCTTCGCCAAGGCCTGGGTCGGGCGGGGTTCGGCCCTGCAAGGCGGCGCCATCTCGGGCCACGCGGCGCTGGCATTCGCCTCGGCGACGCTGCTGGCGTTCCTCACGCAGCGGCCGCTGGCAGCACTACTCGCCTACTTCATTGCCTTTCTGGTCGCCCAGAGCCGCGTAGAGGCCAAAATCCATAGCACCGCCGAAGTGCTGGCTGGATCGGTGCTTGGGACCGTGGTCGCCCTGGCCGTGTACCTGCTGGCCCGCTCGCACCTTATGCTATAATGGCGCCGTTTTGAATACCGACCCTGACCGAAGTACCGCGCTGTGACGCCGAGCCACCCCAACGCGCTCGAGATCGTCGCCCTCGTTATCCTGGTGCTGTGCTCGGCCTTCTTTTCAGCTTCGGAGACCGCCCTGGTCGCCGTCTCGCGCGTTCGCGCCCGCGCCCTCTATGACAGCAAGCTGCGCGGCTCGGGCTACGTCTTGCGGCTGGTCGAGGATAAGAGCCACGTCCTGACCTCGATCCTGATCGGTAACACGTTCGCGTTGCTGGCGGCGGATTCGCTGGCTACGATTCTGGCTGTTGCTGTGGGCTTGCCCCACCCGGCGATTTGGTCCACCTTGGTCATGTCGGTCGTGCTGCTGCTTTTCGGCGAAATCATTCCCAAGACGCTCGCGGCCGGCGATAGCGATCGCTGGTTGATCGCGCTATCGCGCACGCTTCGCTATGTGGCGATCGTCATCGGCCCGATCAGCAACGCCTTTACGTTTGTCGCCAACGGCATCTTGCGCATCTTCGGGATTCGCGTCACGCACCAGATGTACGTGACCGAAGAAGATATCCGCGCCCTCGTTAACGTCGGCGCCGAACAGCGCGTGATCGAAGAAGAAGAGCGCGAGATGATTCATTCGGTCATTGAGTTTGGCGATACGATCGTGCGCGAAGTGATGACTCCACGCCCGGAGATGGTCGCCGTTTCGATCGACGATCCGCCGCGCCGTGCGCTCGAGGTCGTCATCGCTGAAGGCTATTCGAAGCTGCCGGTCTATCAGGAGTCCAAGGACGATATCGTCGGCGTCGTGCACGACCGCGAACTCTTGATCGCGCTCGCCAATGGGACGCTTGCGCAGACCAGCCTACGCAGTCTCATGCGCCCCGCGCCGCACGTGCCGGAAACGAAAAAGACCGCCGAGCTCCTACGCGAGATGCAGCGTAACAAGTTCTCGCTCGCGATCGTTGTCGATGAGTACGGCGGGACGGCCGGTTTGGTCACGATGGAAGACTTGCTCGAAGAGATCGTCGGCGAGATTCGCGACGAGCACGACGAAGACGAACAAGAGCCGATTCACATCATATCGGAAGAAGAAGCGGTCGTTGAAGCGGGCACCAACATCGAGGACGTGAACGCAAAGCTCGGCACGCATATTCCGACCGAAGATTTTGAGACGATCGGCGGCTACATCGTCGGCCTGTTCGGCCGGTTGCCGCGCGAAGGCGAGGAGATCGAGGCCGACCGCCGCACGAGGCTCAAAGTCGAGCGCACGCGCGGGCGGCGCATCGTCTCCGTGCGCGTCTTTACGCATCCCAACGGTGTCGCAGATAGCGATGTAGAGGCCGAGCTCAATGAACACAACCTTGCTCAGTGAACACGAGGCGCTGCTCTCGGCTGCGCGCGACGTGCGCGAGCGCGCCTACGCACCGTACTCGACGTTTGCGGTCGGCGCGGCTCTCGACACCGGCGACGGGCAAGTGTTCTTGGGGTGCAACGTCGAGAACGCAAGCTACGGTCTTACGATCTGTGCCGAACGTGCTGCGGTTGCCGCCGCGGTTGCCGCCGGCTACCGCGGTTTTGAGGCGATTGCCGTCGCCGGTCCCGACGGGGCTGTTACCAGCCCGTGCGGTGCGTGCCGGCAGGTGCTGGCAGAATTCAATCCAGCGATGACCGTAATTTTTACTTCGCCGCATGGGCCGGTGATCACGACGGTCGCGGAGCTGCTCCCCCATTCCTTCGGCCCGTTCGTATAAGACGCGCGGCATTGTGCTGCGCGCGCGACCGCTCGGTGAAGCCGACCGCATCATCCGGCTTTTTACCAGCGAACGCGGAAAACTCGATGCCGTGGCGAAAGGCGTGCGCCGTGCCAAGAGTCACTTTGCCGGTCGCCTCGAGTTCGGAAACGAATGCGAATTGCAGATGCACCATGGACGTTCGCTCGACGTGATCGTCAACGCTGATATCGTGCGCGCGCCCTGGGAACGGCTGGTCGAGCCCGAGCGCTTTGCGACGGCGCAGCTCGTCGCCGAGTTGATCGACGCGTTCTGCGAGCCCGACCTCGCGGTCCCCGAGATCTATGATCTGCTCGCCGGCATGCTCGGCGCGATTGCGGCAAGCGACGCACCGCGCGCGCTGGTTCCACGCTTTTCGCTGCGCCTGCTGGCGTCGCTCGGGATTGAGCCGCCGGTCGACACCTGCATTCGCTGCGGCAAAGGTTTCGAGCAGGATCGGGCCTGGGTCGATCCGCAGGCCGGCGGTTATATCTGCGCGTCCTGCCGAGAAGGCTGGCGCGACCTTGTCGAGCTCGACGCCGACGATCTTCGCAACCTCGCCGATCTGTGCGCGCCGCGCGGCGCTGC
>DATJOM010000009.1:0-53390 GCA_035507095.1 Candidatus Acidiferrum sp. | reverse complement strand
CGCGGGGTTCGCGGAGTGTTTCGTATGTCCGGGGAACTCCGGATCGTTCCTGGCATATGCAAACGGAACGCTGTACGTCTCGCAAGCCTGGGATAAAAAACTTATCGAACTCGACGAACGTGGTGCGGCGGTGCGCGACGTACAATTGGAGCGCCGCCCGGTTGGTATGACGATCGTGGACGGTGCCTTTTACCTCGCGACCGTCGACGATGCGTGGGACGACGGCCGCTTCGATCGACTTGGCATTAACGACGATGCGTCAGCGATACAACCGCTTCGCACGTTCCCGTTCAAGCCGCGCAGCGTCGCATTCGACGGCAAGCGGTTCTGGGTTGCCGATCGCAATAACCACGCGATCGTGTCGTTTACGCTACTAGACGCCGCTCCCACCTAAGATGATCTGCGCGCGAGTCATCGTCGCAGTCGTCTTCGCCGCGGTCGCGTTCTGTGCGTTTGCGCCGCTGATATCTGAAGGAGCGTCTCCTACCCCCGAATCGAGCGCAAGAGACCTTTATGTGCGAGCCCTTCGCGCGATGAGCGAGCTCGATCAGCCCGCGTACGTCACATACATGTTACAAAGCACGAGCAATGGTCTTAAAGGCGGTGTCGCCGCGAGGTGCCGCGTTTGGATCGAATTTGGCAGTAACAAAGATCGCTGGACAATCTGGCATCGAACGGCTGACTACGTCAGTCTCGTCGAAGATGATACCAATGATGCTGAATGCATTTCGCACCATCCGTTTTTCGACCCCACGTGGTACGGTGCGTTTCACGCGCTGAGCACGGGCATGATCAATCAAATTGGCACGTATCGAGTTTCCACCGTGCCGACGTCTCCGCCGATCGCACAAGGCACACCGGCTCCCGACATTTCGCTGCGGACAATTTCTTCGGTCGCTGTTCTGGGTCCGGCGATTTATAATTTTGAAGACCGTGGAAGCGTGGCATGCCCGAACGGTGACCCGGGAGAAGCAATACACCTCTGGTCGCGCCGCGACGACCCCCACCATCAGCTCTCGGACGTCATCATCGATCTCCGTTCCATCCGGTTTTGTATGGTTCGGCTTGGACTCAAGGCACCTGGCGCGCTGGGCGGCAGCTTTACTCTGGAACTGCACTTCAACCAGGTCGACCGATATTGGATGGTGACGGATGGCGTCATTGAAGGCATGTCCCGCGTGTTCGGAGTCAAGTCCGGCTACGGTACCTGGCAGTATCGATTGACCGACATGCGGTTTCCGTCGTCGCTCGCCGATGTTATGTTCGTCAAAGCCCCACTCTCGACGGCCTTCAATTTCTCGCCCTACATGCGCCCCCAACAGCTCGTGAAGATTGGAAGCCGGAGCATAAACCTTTATTGCATTGGGACGGGATCACCGACGATCGTCCTCGATGCGTCCGGCGGCGGCGATATCCTGGATTGGCGGTTCGTGCAGCCGCTTCTCGCTGAGCACAGGCGCGTATGTTCGTACGATCGCGCGGGTTTTGGATTTAGCGATCCCGCTCCACCACCGCGCGATGCTGTGACGGATGCGACGGATCTGCACGCCCTCGTAGAAGCGGGTGCGCTATCACCGCCCTTCGTGCTCGTCGGTTACTCGTTTAGCACGCTCTCCGCTCGAATCTACGCCGATCGTTATTCCAGCGATCTCTTCGGCGTGGTGCTTCTCGAACCGGATATCGAGGACCACCAACGGGCGCTTCTGGCCGCGGCACCGGCGCTGGCGCCATTTTTCGCGCAAGGTGATGCAGCCAGGCACGCGTGTGCGCAGATGCTTGCAGCCGATGTAAAACCCACCGAAGAAACCTACGACGCTTGCGCCGGTCCTCCGGACCCCGCGTACCCGGATACGCTGGAAGCGCTTATTGAAACGCAGTCACTTCGACCGCAAGCGTTGCAAGATCGGTTCTCGGAGGACGCTAGCGGCGCCACCACGAGCACATCAGAGGTTCGTCACGATCAGCGCTGGTATGGCGAGCTTCCTGTCGAATTGATTACAGCCGCGGATGCCTTTCCAGCCGGCCCGTATTTGCCGGCCGATCAGCGCAGAGCCGAACAAGCGTTGATGAATACTCTCCGCTCCGCACTTCTCACCTATTCGGCGCGCGGCACGCACGTGGAGATCCCGAATTGCAGTCATGGCGACATTGCAACGACGTGCGCCGCCGCCGTCGCCTCCGCTATCGATTCGCTCGCCGGCACCGCGGAAACGGCTGCCGGCGTGGGCGCGACGCACGCGACCGGAGTCAGCGCCGCTGACGTGCGTGCGATCGAGGCGACGGTCGGCCGGTTCCGCCACGAAGATCCGGCGTCGATCGACTGGTACATCGCTGTCGATGGACGGTATGCCGTCGCGTACGACGGCTGCGGTCCCGGCGCGTGCGACGAGAATCAGCTGGTCCGCAGGAGCGGGGGCTGGACCGTTACCTGCTATACGACGGAGGGTAAAGGTCGGTTCGGTACGTGCCTTACGCCGCCGGAAATAGAGCAACACTTGTGTCGCGTGGCCCTGTCGTCCACGCTCAACAGTGATACAGGCCGACTATGGTGCAATTAGCGCGGAAGATGCATCGCGAAGCACTTGATGCCCGCGGCACGCACGCGTGTTTCTATGGCCTCGGAAACGTCCAATGTTAGCGCGGCAACCCCGAGACGTCGCGCCGCCTTCCCCTCAGTGCGTAACCGCTTGACCATCGCACGGCGACCTACATCGTCCGTGTTGCCAAGGCCCCACTTGTCACGCGGCAGGCCTGGATCGTTATAGAGGCCCTCGATCAGCGCAGCTAGTCTATCCGCGGGGCCCTCCAACGTAATCAGATGCGGCCACACCGCAAACTTGATCGTCCGATCGTCAACTGTCATTATTCGGCGCTCCCTACCTCTTATAATCGGGTGGCGGAGCACCCTCGTGAACGCGCTTTTGCTAACCAGCCGTAAGCGCTTGATACAGCTTGTGTAAATACGACGCCTTAACTTGGACTGATGTAGTGGGTGACGATCGAATCGGCGGCCAGAAGCGTGCGAATGTTTTGTTGTACGGCCTCGTCGGCGTGCGTAACTCGTTCGTGCTGGCGTAGGTGTTCCGCCCACGAATCGACCTCGAACGTTTCTAAGAATCTTCCCCGCTTCGCAGTGTCTTCGAAGATGCCCCACGCGAAAGCCCCATCGCGCAAACGCTCGCGCCGAAGCCACGTAAGGTTCGCAAGAAATGGTTCGCGACTCTCCTCACCGGCGAGCCGGTACTCCACGGTCACAAGCACGGGACCATCGCTTGCGTCGACCTCAACATCGTCCGAAACGATCGGCGGCGGCCAGCTCATCGAGGGCGTGAGATCGAACTGCGCGCCACGCTGCAACTTCCAGCGCCACGACAGCGGGATCGCGAGCAGCAGCGCCGCGGCGGAGGCAAAGTGCGCGAGGGGCAGGCCCGCGACCGCAGCAAACTCGCCCCACAGCGCGCTGCCGAGCGTCATTGCTCCGAACATTACCGTGATATAGATCGCGAGTCCGCGTCCGCGGACCCAGTCCGGAAGCGCCACTTGCGCGGAGACGTTGAGGGTAGCAATCGCAACGATCCACGAGACTCCCGCCATGATGCACGCGACCAACGCAACGAGCGGTTCGCGTGCAACGCCGAAGAGGACGAGCGCGATCGCCGTACCGATGCTCGCAACACCAACGAGGCGGTCCGGTCCAATGCGTTCCTTCAATTTCGGCAGTGCGAACGAGCCGCCTACCGCGCCCAGACCGATCGCGCCGAGTAAAATCCCGTAAATCTGCGGACCGGCATGAATTTGGTTGCGCGCGACGAGCGGCAGCAGCGCCCAGTAGCTACTCGCAAAAAGAAAGAATGCGACGCACCGCCCAAGCGTGCTCCCTAGCGCCGGATTATTGCGTGCGTAGCGAAAGCCGAGCCGCAACGCGCCACCGAAACGTTCGACCGGCAACCCACTTGTCGGCTTCTTCGGCTCGCGCCACCAGACGATCGCCGCGTTTACGCCGAGGTTGCTCACAGCATCAACAACGAACGGGGCAGCAATGCCGAGCGGTCCGATAATCGCTCCTGCGAGGGCAGGGCCGATCGCGCGGCTGACGTTGACGCCAACGCTATTCCACGAAATGGCGGCGGAGAGCGAGCTCTTCGGAACGAGCTCCGGTGTGACGGCTTGCCACGCCGGTGAGGTGAGTGTGCCAAACACGCCGATGAGAAACATGAATACCAAGAGCGACGTCGCGGAGACGTGATTGGTCCAGACCATCACGGCAAAGATCCCAGGAACGATCGTGTTTGCGGCTTCGCCCGCGATCAGCAGTTTGCGCCGATCCACGATGTCCGTGAGGGCGCCGGCTGGAAGCGCGAACATGAATAGCGGCAGCGTATTCGCGACCTGCACCAGCGAGACCAGGAGCGGATCGGTTGTGAGATCGGTCATGAGCCAGCCGGCGGCTGCCGAGTACATCCAGCCGCCGATATTTGATACGACCGTCGCGATCCAAATAACCGCGAACGCCTTGTACGTAAACGGTGCCCACGCCGCGTACCCGGAAAGAACGGCCCCTCGTGGCATGCCGGCATGATTTCGTCGCAGAGCCAGTAAATCAGTCTCCCGCATGATCGTTTTGCTCGGCGTCGCGCTTGTCGTTATCGGCTTCGCGCTGCGGATTAATCCGCTCCTCGTCGTCACTGTTGCCGGAATTGTCTCAGCGTTACTCGCCGGTTTGAGCCCACTGCACATTCTCGAAGCGTTCGGGAGCGGCTTCGCGGCGAGCCGGTCGGTTACGCTCGCGTTTTTGGTTCTACCCGTCATCGGTCTACTCGAGCGGTACGGGTTGCAGCAGCGAGCAAAAGCATTGGTATCGCAGGCCGCGGGACTGACCGCCGGCCGTCTGCTTCTTGCATACCTCTTCATTCGTCAACTCACCGCTGCGTTCGGGCTCACCAGCATTGGTGGCACGCCGCAGATGGTGCGACCGGTCATCTATCCGATGGCCGAAGGCGCCGCGATACGCGCATACGGAGCGGTGCCCGAAAACGTGACCGAAACGATCAAGGCGCACGCAGCCGCGGCGGATACGGTTGGCGTCTTCTTTGGCGAGGATTGCTTCGTTGCGATCGGCTCGGTCTTACTCATCGCCGCATACGTCGACGCGAGCTACCATCTCAAACTCGATCCGCTTCAGATCGCGATTTGGGCCGTATCGACGGCGGTCGCCGCGTTCCTGATCCACGGGTTTCGCCTGCTACGCCTTGATGCACGCCTCGCGAGGATGATCGATGATGATCGGCGCTGATTGGATTTACTGGCTGTGCGGCGGCTTCTTCTTCATCGTCGGCGCGCTCATCGCATTCGATCCGACGCATCCGAGGCGTTGGCCCACTGCCGCGTTCTGGTCTCTCTTCGGTGCCGCGCTGTGTGCGGGAAACCTCGTACCTTCGTGGCTGTTGGGCGCGGCCGTCATCGCAATTGCCTTGGTTGGCGGCTTTGGACTCACCGGGCGCGGTTCGGTTAGCACGACGAGTGAGGCCGAGCGTGATGTGAGCGCTGCGCGATTGCGCAACCTGCTCTTTGTCCCGGCGCTCACCATCCCGGCGGTGACGGTGACGGTCGCGCTGGGTGCGCCGCTGATCTCGATCGGCGGTCACCCGATGCTCGTCCCCGGTTCGCAAACGCTCGTCGGACTCGGCGTTGCGACGATCGCTGCGCTCTTCGTTGGATGGATCGTGCTGCGGCCGAAGAACCCCGCCGTCGCGTTCACTGAAGGTCGCCGGCTGCTCGAAGCGATCGGCTGGGCTGCGCTTCTTCCCCAAATGCTTGCAACGCTGGGCCTGCTCTTCACGCAGGCCGGTGTAGGCACGCAGGTCGGGGCAATCGTCCACCAAATTGTGCCGGAACATTCGCGCGTTCTAGCCGTGATTGTCTACGCGTTCGGCATGGCCGCATTTACAATCATCATGGGTAATGCGTTTGCCGCCTTTCCGATCATGACCGCTGCCGTCGGCTGGCCGATCCTCGTGCAGCAGATGGGCGCGAATCCCGCGCCGATGTTCGCAATCGGCATGCTGGCCGGCTTCTGCGGTACGCTCTGCACGCCCATGGCAGCGAACTTCAATTTAGTTCCGCCCGCGCTTCTTGAGATGCGTGATAAGTATGGACAAATCAAGGCGCAAATTCCCACGGCGATTGCACTATTCGTCGTAAACGTCGGCTTGATGCTGATCTTCCCATTTCGATGAGCACGCTGCAGGATACACTCGCCCCGCGTATTCTCCCGGTAATTCTGGCGAATGTAACCACGCGCTATCCGTATCACGACACACATCTAACGCTCGCGGGAGACACCCCGCGCGATCCGACCACGGCGCATCCGGCGTTTGGGAATTCCTTCGACTGGCACTCGAGCGTGCATTCACATTGGACTGCCCTGCAATTGCTGAAGCATTGCGACGCACCGGCGCTGCGAGCTGCCGTCGAGAGAAACCTGTCCGCACCCCATATCGCCGCGGAGACCGCGTACCTTGCGGCGCGTCCCTCATACGAGCGGCCCTACGGCTGGGCGTGGGCGATGTCGCTCGCTGCCGAGCGCGAAGCCGAATTTCGGCACATGGCGGGATGGATCGCGGACGCCACGGTTCGATGGCTCTCGATATTGCCCGAACCGGTCCGCCACGGCGTGCACTCCAACACTGCATTTGCGCTTGCGCGGATGCTAGACGCAGCCCGGACCTTGGCCTTGAAAAACCTCGAAGCGGCGATCGAAAAGCACGCTCGCTTGTGGTTTGGTGACGACCGCAATTGGGCCGAACGCTTCGAACGCAGCGGGACCGATTTTCTCTCGCCGGGCCTGACCGAAGCCGATCTCCTCCTGCGCATCCTATCGCCGGATGCATTCGCCCGCTGGTGGAGCGATTTTCTTCCCGGACTTTCGTCCGATTCGCCGATCCTTTCCGTCGTCGGTGTTCGCGACTCTAACGACGGGCAGATCGTGCATTGGCATGGGCTAAATCTATCGCGCGCAAGCATGCTGGCGCGCATCGCCGGCCGCTTGGACGATCCGTCGCTGCTCGAGTGCGCGCATCGGCTCTATCGGGCAAGCGTCGATCGTGCCGTCGAAGGAAATTATCTCGAAACTCATTGGCTTGCAACGTTCGCATGGGACGCCGCAACGAGCCTCGATCGCTTCGGCCCTTGACGTTATTTCGCGGCGGCGGAAACGTAGCGCGTTCTCATCGAGCGCGCTCCCTCGCCGAGTGCGCGAAGTTTTCCATACGCGACGCGGCGCGACATGGGGGCCATGCCGCAGTTCGTCGTTGGGCTGATCGATTCTGCGGGCAAATATTCGAGCGCGGTCTCGATCGTTCGTACAACGTCTTCCGGCCGTTCGATCTCATCGGAGGCGACGTCGATACAGCCGACCGCGACAGATTTCGTCTTGAGATGCGCAAGCACGTGCGGAGGAACGCGCGATCCGGCGAGTTCGATCGCGACCTGATCGACGTTGCTGCGCGCGAGCATCGGAAGCACGATGTCGTATTGATCCCAGTGCTCGCCGAGCGAATGCTTCCAATCGAGGTTTGCTTGAATCCCATAGCCGTAGCAAACGTGAACGGCCGTCTTGCACGGCACGTCGCGAATCGCGGCGTTAAGCGCGTCGATACCCCATGTGTCGACCTCTTCGAAGTACACGTTGAACGCGGGTTCGTCTAGCTGCACCACATCGACACCGAGCGCGCACAGGTCGAGAATCTCCTCGTGAATGACCTCGGCGAAGGCGAACGCGAGATCGCGCCGCGAGCCGTAGCAGCTGTCGTACAGGGTATCCACGATCGTCATCGGCCCGGGAATCGTGATTTTCAGCGTGCGATCGGTCACGCTGCGCGCAAAGCGCACGTCGGCTGCGTGCACGCTCTTCGGGCGGCGAATCGGGGCGACGACGCTCGGGCAATCGGCTTCGTAGCGGTCGGCGCGAATTCCGCGCCGCACCTTTTTCGTAAAGTCGATGCCTTCGAGGCCGGCGACGAAGCCATGGACGAAGTGTTGGCGCGACTGTTCGCCGTCGGTCACGACGTCGATCCCGGCGTGCTCCTGTTCGAAAAGCGCGATCCGTGTCGCATCTTGCATTGCTTCAGCGAGCGCGTCGCCGCTCTGGCGCCATTGCGGCCACAGGCGTTCCGTCTCGGCGAGCCAGGATGGTTTCGGCAGACTGCCGGCAATCGTTGTTGGAAAAAGCATCAAGCCGGAATTTCGACGGGTGCGAGTTCGGCGACCTCTTCCTCCGTATAGATGCGCGAACGCGTGAGAAAGCGCACGCCTTCACCGTTTTCGAGTGAGAACATGCCCCCGCGTCCGGGAACCACGTCGATGATCAGTTTCGTATGCTTCCAGTATTCGAATTGCGAGGCGCTCATATAAAACGGCGCGCCGCCGATTTCGCCGAGCTTCACGTCCGAGCCGCCGACGAGAAACTCGCCGAGCGGATAGCACATCGGGCTGCTGCCGTCGCAGCACCCGCCGGATTGGTGGAACATGACCGGGCCGTGCTTGGCCCGCAGCGACTCGATGAGTTCGAGCGCTGCGGGCGTCGCATCAACGCGGGTTGCGCGCGGCATCCTTAGAAGAAGCCCAGCGCCTTCGGGCTGTAGCTTACGAGCAGATTCTTCGTCTGCTGGTAGTGATCGAGCATCATTTTGTGCGTCTCGCGCCCTACGCCGGACTGCTTGTATCCACCGAACGCCGCGTGCGCGGGATAGGCGTGGTAACAGTTCGTCCAGACGCGTCCGGCTTGAATGCCGCGGCCCATCCGGTAGGCGACATTGATGTCGCGCGTCCATACGCCCGCGCCGAGCCCGTATAGCGTATCGTTGGCCAATCGGAGCGCGTCGGCTTCATCTTTAAACGTCGTGACCGAGACAACCGGTCCGAAAATCTCCTCTTGGAAGATTCGCATGGCATTGGTACCTTGGAAGATGGTTGGTTCGATATAGTATCCGTCTTTGAGCTTGCCGTTGATCTTTGCGCGCTGGCCACCCGTCAGTACCTTGGCGCCTTCTTGTTTGCCGATGTCGAGATACGAGAGGATCTTTTCCATCTGCTCGCTCGACGCTTGCGCACCGACCATCGTCGTGGGATCCAGCGGATTGCCCTGTGTAATCTTCTTCACCCGCTCGATCGCGCGCTGCATAAATTTGTCATACACGGATTCTTGGATCAACGCACGCGATGGACACGTGCAGACTTCACCCTGGTTGAGCGCAAACATCGTGAAGCCTTCGAGTGCCTTATCGAAGAAATCGTCGTCCTGCGCGACGACGTCTGCGAAAAAGATATTCGGCGACTTGCCGCCGAGCTCGAGCGTCACCGGAATGAGATTCTGCGACGCGTACTGCATGATCAGGCGGCCGGTTGTCGTCTCGCCGGTAAACGCGATCTTCGCGATGCGTGAGCTCGACGCGAGCGGCTTGCCGGCTTCCAGCCCGAAGCCCTCGACGATATTCAACACACCCGGCGGCAAAAGATCCGCAACGAGCTCGAGCCACACCATAATCGACGCGGGCGTCTGTTCGGCCGGTTTTAGGACGACGCAATTTCCCGCCGCGAGCGCCGGCGCAAGCTTCCACGTCGCCATCAAAATCGGAAAGTTCCACGGAATGATCTGCCCGACAACGCCGAGCGGTTCGTGGAAATGATAGGCGACGGTGTCCTTGTCGATTTCGCTCAGGCTGCCTTCCTGGGCGCGGATCGCCGCAGCGAAGTAGCGGAAGTGATCGATTGCCAGCGGGATGTCGGCAGCGGTCGATTCGCGAATCGGCTTGCCGTTATCGATCGTCTCAGCAAGCGCGAGCTTCGCGAGGTTTGCTTCCATGCGGTCGGCGATTTTGTTGAGGATGGCGGCGCGTTCCGCAGGCGCGGTTTCACCCCACGCCGCTTTCGCCGCGTGTGCGGCATCGAGCGCAAGCTCGACGTCTTCGGCACTCGAGCGCGCGATTTCGGTAAACGGATGCCCGACGATTGGGCTCACGTTGGCGAAGTATTGACCCTTGACCGGCGGGACGAATTTTCCGCCGATGAAATTGTCGTACCGCTTCTTAAACGGAGAGTCGACGCCGAGCGTGCTCAGATCGAACAGCTCTTGCTTTTCGAGGGTTGTCGTCATGGATTTCTCCCTCAGTGATCACGATGGGTTACCATCATAGCACCGTGGGACCGCGGCGGAAGATCGTTGTCATGGATTGCTCCCGGAACGCGCTTGGCAAATAAAGCGCGGGAACCGCGACCGGCAGGCGAAAAATTTCCACCCATGATCGAACAGCAGGTGGAAATCCTCACCCCAGCTGGGGTTATGGATACGTTCGTAACACACCCCGAGCGTGACGGACCCTTTCCGGTGATCTTCTTCTACATGGACGCGCCCGGCATTCGCGAGGAGCTGCGCGACATGGTCCGCCGCCTCGCGACCGTCGGCTATGCCGTGGTATTGCCTAACCTGTATTATCGCGCCGGAACCGGAACGACGCTCGACCAGTCCCGGGTACGCGAAGACGGGCCCGAGCGCGAGCGGATGTGGGAACTGATGTACAGCATCAACAACGCGCTGATTATGGACGATACGCAAGCGCTCTTCGATTTTATCGACGAGCAAGCGTACGCGCGCGCCGATCGCATCGGCTGCGTCGGCTATTGCATGAGCGGCCAATACGTATTCACGGCCGCCGCAGCGTTTCCGGATCGCATCGCGGCGATGGCGTCGCTTTACGGCGTGGGGCTTGTTACCGGCCGGGCTGATAGTCCACACCTTCGCGCAGGCGCCGTCGCCGCGGAAATGTATTTCGGCTGCGCTGAAGTCGACAGCTATGCGCCGCCCGAGCTTATCCTCGAACTCGAACGCGCGCTCGCTGCCACGAACGCGGTTTTCGAAGTCGAACGCTACCCCGGAACCGAGCACGGCTTCGCGTTTCCTAAACGTCCCGTCTACGACAAAGCCGCTGCCGAACGCCACTGGGAACGGCTATTTGCGCTCTTTCATCGCCGTCTCGAACGCGATCAGCTCTTCGTGCAGACTTGATGCGTGTGCAGCGCGTGGCCGTTCATTACCAATACGAAGTCGATCGTGTATTTTGCAGCGGAAAGCGTATGAAACGTAAACCCGCCGTTGGGATCGGTCGCATCCAGACCGGTCCACCGCTGCGTCCTGGCGTCCGGAGCGTCGCTGCTCTTAAAGATTCCGTAATCTCCGAAGCTGTCTACGAACGCATACACCCAGCCATGCGTGTTGGGGTCGCTGCCGAGATATCCGTTGTAGGTGTGTGCGGGTCTGCCCATCCCGGCGCCGACGCGCCCTGCTATGTGCATCCACTTCCCATCCATGGCGGCGGTATTGTGATCGGTCTCCCTCTGCTCACCGGCCGAACTGGTGATGGTGCAATTCCAGGTTCCCGCCAGGAACGCCATATGCTGCACCGGCGATGCCGCCGCCGGCTGCGCCGCTTGGAGCACGCCCAGAATTGCCAGAGAACGCAACATTCGCATGGTTGCCTGTAGAAGATAGGGATCTCCCAGCCCTGCCAGGGTGTCGCAATATCGGCGGCAGAATATCGCCCGGTGCCCAAGGACGATTGGTACCGAAAAACCACGTGGACGAGCGATGACGCAGCGGATTTTTTCGCGCACCTCGCGCGCTCGCGAACGGACTTTCATCGAGCGCAATATCTGAAGGTGCAAGCGCTCGCGCTTAAAGATGCCAAGCAGTACCACGCGGCACTCGAGTTGCTAGAGATGGCAATCGAGAAGTTTCCCAATCGAGAAACGACGCAGGTTCGCAAACTTCGGGCGGAGTGCCTTTGGGCCTTGGGTCTTCGCGAGCAGTCACGAGATGCTTTCCGTGCCGCGGTCGAAGCGCAACGGGCACAGCGAAGCATCCAGTGTAATGCCGCGTTAGCATTCGCGGAGGCGTTCCACGATGTTGACGATGGAGCGTACCGTACGGAGCTTCTCGATCTTCTCAGAGAAGAAGTCGCCCAGCCGGAGTCGTTTGGGCCATTTCTCGAATTCCGGTACGCGTTGATCTTTACTCGACTTCTGGCAGGTCTGGGCGACATGAACGCTGCCGCGAAGTGGGCCGACCGAGCGCTCTCCGCGCAGCGCGCCAAAATCTCCGGGCTTCGGCACTATAAACCCGTCGGCTGGGCGAGCGGCGTTGACGAGGGCACCGAGATCTGGTTACGACAACTGGCAGCCGGCGGCGACCGCTAATCGTCCCGTTCGGCCGACTCGACCACGGGATCGCCGCCTTCTTCGACACGGATTGCAAACGAAATCGGACTGCAGCACACCGGGCAATCCTCGGTAAAGCGCTGACGCGAGCCGGCCGTGGGGTCGACGCCGACGTGGTTTTCCTGACCACAGTAGGGACAGACATAGGCGGCATCCTGCTCGAGCGGCATGCCTCCGCTTCCGCGGGAGTAATTGCCGCTCCCTCCCAAAACCCAGGCGACTCTGCTAGGCTTAGATTGAGACAGAGGGGAGCAATGCACGTGACAAATACAGCCGAAAAGACAGAAAGCCACCAGCATAAGGCGCCGCAATGTAAGAGCAGCGACTCAGGCGCGATTTGCCAAGAAGAAGCTTGCCGTCACGACCACCATATATCCCGGCACGTTGAGGTCAGCTGCGCTCCGGTGAAGGGGCAGAGCGATCTCTTCAACTGCGTCCACACGCATAACTGAATAATCCCGCGCGCCGATCGGGCGGGATATCGAGGGAAGCGCCGGCCAAGCGTGAATACTGCTGCGTGCGCGTTTTTAGTTTGGCCACGATCGTTCTCGTGTTCTTGGTTGCATCGACCACACTATCGCTGTTCGCCGCGCAGGCCACCTCAGCGCAGCGTCAAGAGCTCGCACAGGCGGTCGCGAACGAGATTCATGCCAATCCCGCGACGTTCCATCATCTCAAAACCGTGGAGGTCGGAGCGGCCGTCGTCGACGGGTATAACGCGCTGGCCGATTGGCGATCGCACGACCAAACGCAACACGGGCAGGCCTCCTTCTACCTCGCGTGCGACCACTGGAACGTTGGCAACGTGAGTTTTGGCCGCGCCTTGACGCCGGCGCAGATCGAGTCGGGCGATCACCCCTTCGGCAAGCCCGATGGCGGCAAACAGCTCGCCGAACTCGCCGCGCTTGAAACGAAGCATATTGCTTATCTCAAGCCGCCGGTCGGCCGGCATAGCTGCTAGTGCCGATTACGCGATCGTAAACCCACAGCAACACGGTCGTGACGACGCCCACGCCCGTCACGAAGAGCCAGATCGTCGCCGGCCGATGCGCCGCCTCGCCAAAACGCGCTAACAACGCGCCGCCGAACGCACCGCCAATCAGGGATCCAATCCCGATGGGCAAGAACGCAAAGCCCATATACGTGCCCTGCTGACCGGCGGGCGCCAAACGGGAGACGTACTCGTAATAGCGCGGCGACTGCGTAATCTCACCGAGCGCCACGAGCACTAAACTGAGCACCGCGGCGAACACGCTCGCGTGCGCCGCAATGACGAGCCATCCAACCGACGTGAGTAGCGTCCCGAGCGTAATCGCGCGAACCGCCGGAATCTTTCGTGTCAACGCGTTTACCGCAACGGTCAGCGTAATCACGATCAACGGGTCGGTAATAAGGATCATCGCCGTGTTCGCATTCGGGTCCACGTAGTCGTGAATATAGATCGGCAGGATCAGATACTGCTGCCAAAAGACGATCCAGTAACCGGAAAATATCAAAAGAAACAAGAGAAAGCGGCCGTTGCGGAGCACGATCGCGAAATTTCGGAATACTTGACCGACTGACGCAACCGTCGCCGTTCCAGCAAGTCGCGGCTCCTTGAAAAACACCAGTACGACGAAAAACATCAGGAACACGCTCACGGCCGCAAGCATGAATACGTTCTGCGGCGGCATCCGTTCGTTGATCCATCCCGCAAGGAACGGCCCAAGCGTGCTTCCGATGTTGACCATCGTGTAGTAGATCGCGTACCCGACGGAGCGAACGCTCTCTTTCGAGGAACGTGCCGTAGTGCCGACGACCGATGGCTTGACCAACGCCACACCGAGCGCGGGCAAGAACAGTATGACGCCGGCCAGCAATCCAAGTGGAACAACGCTGCGCACCGGCGCAAGCCAGGGTGCACCGATCGAGCCGATCAAGAAATAGGCAAGCGTCAGGATCAGATACGCGGTGGAGAGGGCGCGGCGAAATCCGATGCGATCTGCGAGTGCACCACCGAAAACGGCCATCACCCAGACCGCGCCGCCAAAGAGGCCACTCAGGCCGGCGGCCTGCGCGGCGGGAAACGCGAGGGTCTTGTTCAGATAGAGCGCCAGAACCGAGAAGACTGCGTAGTACGAGAGCCGTTCGAAAATCTCGCTGATATTCGCGATCCAAAACGGGCGCTCGAAACCGGTGCGAATCTCCTCGACGCGTTGCGTGAAGGTCACGGGAAGATTACGAAGCGGCCGCCATCGGTAAAGAGAATCACCGAGAGCATCGACATGATCGTCAGCTCGTAGTACCAGCCGGGGTTATCTTTGCCCCAGAAGCCCGTCTTCCACACGAAGATCTTCTTCTGCACGGCACCCAGCATGATGACGATCAAACCGATCGCTGCGAGCTGCTGCAGGATGCCAAGAATCACACCGGCCCCGCCGGCGACCTCCGCCGCCGCCAGAAATATCGTGAAGCCCTTCGGCAAACCGAGGTTCTTGCTGCGCGCGTCCGGATCTTTGAGGTCGTTCCAGCCGCTATCTATAAAAATTGCACCGACCATGATGCGCAGAAACAGCAGGCCGTAGTCGGTGAGGAACGCAAGATGAAGCATAGAAGGAGCCTCCACTGTGGCCGATGTTGCAATTGAGAACGGTGTTCTGAAGATCAAGCTCTCGCTGCTCGATCAGGCGCTCGCATTTCACAGCTCGTTCGAAATCCCGCTGTCGCATATTACCAACGCCTACGTGAGCGATCTCGAAGAACTCCAGCTCCAATACGAGATCGAAGGCGCGAACTTCGGTTTGCTCAAGTCGGTCGGCGTCTTCGCAAACCCGCAGGGCTTGATCTTTGTCGACATCGGCGCCGGCGACTGTCTCGTACTTGTGACCCGGGGCGAACGGTTCCCGCAGATCGCCGTACAATTGCCTAAAGGAAAAGATCCTCGGGTTCTTGCGCATCAAATCATGGCGCTGCTTCCCGACAGCGGCCCCGTCGAATAGGCTGCTTCTAGCCGTCATTGATTGCCGCATCCAAAATCTCGATCGGGTGAAGGATCGTAAGCTCGATACCGCGTTCGCGCAGCAGTGCGCCGATCTGTAGCGAGCATCCGGGATTGCCGCTCGCGAGGATCCGTGCACCCGTCGCAAGCACGTTATCGGCCTTGCGCAGTCCGATCTCGCGCGCGCTTTCGGGTTCGAAGAGATTGTAGGTGCCGGCGCTGCCGCAGCATTGATCGCCGTCGGGAATTTCAACCAGGTTTACACCCGGGATGCCGCAGAGCAGATCGCGCGGCTCTTGCCGCACGCGTTGCGCGTGCGCGAGGTGACATGCGTCGTGATAGGCTACCGTCTGCTCGAGCCGGCGGCGAGGCGCGCGGGGCTCGAGATCGGCGAGAAACTCGCTGATATCCCTGACCTTTGCACTAAACGTCTGCGCGCGCTCTTGCCATTCCGGGTCGCCGGCGAAGATTTCGCCATAACTCTTCATCGCCGAGCCACAACCGGCCACATTGACAACGACCGCATCCAATCGCTCGTTTTCGAATGCCGCGATCAACGCTTTAGCAAGTGCCTTCGCTTCTTCCAATCGACCACTGTGGAGCGAAAGCGCGCCACAACATCCGGCCTTGGCCGGGACGATCACGTCGCAACCCTCGGCACTGAGTACGCGCACGCTCGCCGCGTTGACTTGCGGAAACATCACGCGCTGCACGCACCCGGCGAGCAAGCCGACCCGCGCGCGCGGCGCGCCCTGCGCGGGAGTGCGCTCCGCCAGCGGAGCCTTCGCCGCGGCGCTATCGATCGCCGGTAGCAACGCGCCACCCCGTACAAAGCGATTGAGCCCGAGCTTAGCGCTAAGATTCAAGAGCGGCGCAAGGCGCAGCAGACGTTGCGGGTAGGGAAAGATCGCAAAGATCATCGCGCGAAATGCGCGCTCGAACGGCGAGCGCTTCACCTCATGCTCGACGTGCGCGCGCGTGGATTCGATCAGCAAATCGTACCGCACGCCCGATGGGCAGGCCGTGACGCACGCCATGCACCCCAGGCATTGATCGAAGTGCTTCACGACGGAGCCATCCATCGTAATGACCCCGTCATGCAAGCCTTTCATCAAGTCGATGCGCCCGCGTGGAGAATCCGCTTCGAGCCCCCACGAGCGATACGTCGGACACGCGGGCAAACAAAACCCGCAGTGCACGCAATCCGAAATGAGATCGATTGTGCTGCGCGCTTCGCTCACAAACCGCCCACGAAACCGCCGGGATTCAAACGCCGCTGCGGATCGAAGCGCTCTTTCAATGCGCGCATCAGCGCAAACGCCGGCGGGGGCGTGCCCCAGGCGTCGAACGCCCCGCGAATTTCCGGTGGCGCCTCACTCGCGATCAACGTGCCGCCCACGCTCTCGGTCCATGTACGCGCGGCTTCCAGCACCGCGAGCGTGCGCGCTGCGTCGGGGGATTCGCCGCTCACGAACGCGACACCGACGGTTGGGTAGACGACCGCCCGTGCATCTTCGAGCGCACGGTGGAGCGGAGCAACCGCGTGCGTGTGCAGTTCGTCGAGCAGCGACGCTGGCGCCGCGATCTTCACTTGGAGCGCGCCGCGCGTGCGTGCCACTTCGTGTTCGGGCTCGAGCGCATGCGATTCGTCGCTTGCCCGTTTGGCAAGCCCCAGCAGCGTCGCGCGCTGAGCAGCCACGCCGTCGGGGAACCCCTCGAAGCGGACGCAGCACGCATATTGCTTGCCGTCGTACACGGCGTACACGGCACTCGGCTCGAGCTGCGCCTGCGTCATCGCTGCGCAGAGCTCGCGAAGCGCGCGTGCGTCGCAGGCCGGAAAGATTACATCGTCCACCGCCTGCGGTAACGGGTGCAGCCGGAACGTGACCGTGCCGATCATCGCGAGGGTACCGTACGTGCCGATCATCAATTTCGGAATATCGAATCCGGCGACGTTCTTCACCACTTTGCCGCCGCCGCGCGCGACCGTGCCGTCGGCACGCACGATCGTCATCCCAACGATCGTGTCCTTCGCCGTACCGTAGCGCGTGCGCAGCGGGCCGTAGCTCGCGCTTGCCACCGCACCTCCGACGGTGGTGCGCTCGGGATCGGGCGGATCGAGCGCCAGACGCTGGCGTTCTTTGCGCAGCGCGGCTTGCAATCGCGCGATCGTCACTCCCGCCTGCACGGTCACGATCTGGTCCGCAGGCGTGTACTCGAGGATCGCATCGAGGGCGCGCATTGACACCGTTTCATCCACCGCGACCGCGGCAGGTCCGGTTGGCGCATCCGCGCCCGTAACGCCGACGGTACGACCGCTCGCAGCAAATTCCCGGAGCAGCGCGGCTGCGTCGTCGAGCGTTGCGGGGGCGTGCATGTCAGCGAACACCCGCGCGGTCGCCGCATAAACGTGGCGCCGGGAACACTTTGGTAGGGTTGAAGCTCTGTGTGCTGTCAAAAGCGCAACGCACATACTGCATCGTCTCGAGATCGTCGTCGCCGAACATTTCGCCCATATACGCGGCTTTGTCGGCGCCGACGCCGTGCTCGCCGGTAATCGAGCCCCCGTACTTCACGCAGATGTGCAGGATTTCCGATGCAACATGCTCCGCACGCTCCGATTCATCACCTGCGCGCGCATCGTAGAGCACCAGCGGATGCAAGTTGCCGTCGCCCGCGTGAAAGACGTTGGCAACGCGAAAGCCCGACCGCGCCGAGAGGTCGGCGATTTCACGAAGGACGCGCGCGATGTCTGAACGCGGAATCACGCCGTCCTGCACGTAGTAGTTCGGGCTGATGCGCCCCATCGCCGCGAACGCACCCTTGCGCCCCTTCCACATCAGTTGCCGTTCGTTCTCGTCGCGCGGATTGCGAATTTCGAGAGCACCGGTGCGCCGCAAGATTGCGATCGCCGCCTCGGCGGTCTCTTCGACCTCCGCCGCGATACCGTCCACGTCCATCAGCAGTGCGGCGCCGACGTCGAGTGGCCAATCGACGTGGGTCGCGGCCACGATCGCCTCGATCGCGAGCGCATCCATCATCTCGATGGCCGCCGGTACGATGCCGGCCGCGATGATCTCGGAGACCGCTTCACCCGCTTCGTCGGTCGACGGGAACGTTGCGAACACCGTACGCGTGGCCTGCGGTTTGCGCAAGAAGCGAACGACGACCTCGGTTACGATACCCAGCAATCCTTCGCTGCCGATTACCGCGCTCGTAAGGTCGTACCCGAGCGGATCGGCAACGGAACTGCCGATTTCCACGATCTCGCCGTCGGCAAGCACGATCGTCAGCGCGACAACGTGATTGATCGTAAAGCCGTACTTCAGGCAGTGAGCACCGCCCGAATTCTCGGCCACGTTTCCTCCGATCGAACAGACACTCTGCGAACTTGGATCCGGAGCGTAGTAGTAGCCGAGTGGTGCGAGGTGTTTGCTGATGTCAAGATTGATCACGCCGGGCTGCACGCGCATCCGCTGATTGGCGATGTCGACGTCGAGGATCGCGCGCATGCGCGATGTACCGATGACAACGGCGCCCTCGACCGGAAGCGCACCGCCCGAGAGTCCCGTACCGGAACCACGCGGAACGATCGGCATGCCGAGTTTACGGGCGCGCACGATGCAGCGCGCGACTTCTCCCGTCGTTGCCGGCAATACGACCGCAGCCGGGCGTACACGCGTCCCGGTCAGGCCGTCACATTCGTAGACGCGCAGCCCCGCCGGATCGGTAATGCAATTTTCGGCTCCAACGATGTCGGCAAACACCTCGAAGCCTTCGCGCCTATGCGGCCGATGGCCCTCCGCATGGGAGTACCTGACCGTGCGTTTGCACGATCCCGGCGATCTCGCTCACCAGAAAGTCCGGGCTCAAGACATCAATCTCATAGGCGCACAGCAGCTCGCAGTCGACCCGCTTGCGCAAGCGATTCCAATGCAGCTCGAGATCGATCGCGAGTTCGTGGCGCCCAAGCGCCCAGAGAATTCCGACTATCTCGCCATAGACGCGCAGCGGACCACGCATGCGCAAGTTGCGTACGAACTCGCCGATCTTCGTGTCAAAAGCTCGCCAGTCGATACGTCCGTCGGTCAGAATTCCCTCGAGCGTCGCCACAGCGTCGAGACAGACGAGTCGCCCACTCGCGATTGCCGCGTCGGGGCCGGCACCGGCGCCGCGAAGCCCCTCGAGGATGGCTTGGCGATGCGCCGGCGTCGCCACGATGATGGCCGGATATTCGTTTGCGAGATTCTCGCACAGAAAGAGCACGACGTGATCGACCAATCGCGCCTCGTCGCTTCCGTATAAGACCGCCGCGTGTCCGTCAAGCGAATCCGTCATGCTACTGCTTCCGAAGGTCCTTCTTCCCCGCGTGACGCGGCTTAAACTGCCCGGACACAATTACGGCCGGCAGCTTTTGCTTCATACAACGCCCGGTCGGCGCGATCGACCAACTCTTCAAGCGAGATCGGGCGGGGAGGCGCCTGGACGACGCCGGTACTGACCGTGTATGAAATCATCGCCGCGCGTGCCGAAACCGGCGTCTGGCTCGCAACTGCTCGCAGGCGCTCGGCGATCTGCGTCGCCTCGCCGATGCCTGTGCCCGGAAGCAGCACGCAGAACTCTTCGCCTCCATAACGTCCCACGACGTCGAACGGCCGCAAGCTCTCGTGTAGTACGCTTCCGAAGCTCGCCAAGACCAGATCGCCGATGGGATGCCCATACGTATCGTTGACGTTTTTGAAGTGGTCCAAGTCGAGCATCAGCACCGAGGTCTGAAGATGCTGGCGCTCCGCGCGGTGGAGTTCTCGTCGCGCCGATTCGATAAACTTCCGCCGGTTCAGGAGCCCGGTTAGTCCATCGACCGATGCGGTGCGAATCAGCTCGTTGTCGGCGCGCTCCTTGGTGACGAGCACAAATCCCAGCGATGTGCCGAAGAGTCCGATGTAGTTCACCGCGAGCACGATCGACTGCGCGACCCCGTTGCTCCATGCCGCACTTGCAGCATCCGCGAGCGCAACGGCTGCAAAGAACGCAGCTGCCATCCACCGAGCGGTGCGCTCTTCGGGTACCGCTCCGATCACGAGCGTCAAGGCCGACGCGCCAAGCCACGCTGCCAAAATCGGCGGCCCGCTCGAAGGCAGCAGCCTCTCCACGAGGATACCCGCGAGGAGCAACGTGATGAATGGCCCCGGCCATATGCGCCTCCCGCAGAATATCGAAAGGGCTGCAAACTCGAGCGCATATCCCGCCGAAAACAGCGCGAAGCCGAATGGTGTGCCATACAGCGCCCAAGCGGCGAAAAGCGCAAAGTTCGCCGCGACCCACAGGGTCATCAAGCGCATGTGAGCGCTGCGCAGATTGACGATGAGCAATCCAACCGCCATGATCAAGCTGCCGGCGGCAAACGTAAAGATCATCGTCCGCGTGTCAAGAGTAAACATGCGAGCGGGGCCTTCTTCGACGGCCGCTCGGCGGGACTCCCTTACAGAAGGACCGCTTCGCAGCTTACCTAAACGACGCCGATCATGGTCAAGCGTCTTTTTTGGGTGTATCTCGCCGGCATTTTCGCATCGGCATTGGTCGCAACGGCGCGCGCAGACGCCCCGAACGACCCGTATGCGGCCTTCACGGCCTCGGCAACCGGGCAGCACGGTCTCTTCACGATCTGGCACAAAGCCGGCCACGTCTACATCGACATCGCCGAGAACCAGCTCGATACCGACTTTCTCGAAACCATCGTCCCCGGCAACGGCATGGGCGGCAGTTTCATCGTTTGGGGCAACACGGATCATCTTCCGGCGATGCTCGTGCGCTTCGAACGCGCCGGCGACGGCGTCGCGATCGTGTGGCCGAATACATCGTTTGTAGCGCCTGGAAGCGAGTCCGGCACACTTGCCGTGCGCAGCAATTTTCCGCAATCGGTAGTCGGGGTCGGCAAGATCGCGGCCGAAGGCGGCGGCCACATCGTTTTCGACGCGGCGCCGCTTTTTAGCGACGTGCTCGACATGGACCACATCATCAACGGGTCGCTGCGCACGACACCCGCCACGGCATACCACCTCGATGCATCGCGCACGTACTTTGGACAAACGAAAGCATTCCCCGAGAACGTCGTGCTCGACGTCAAACAATTGTGGGCGACAAACGCGCCGCACATCCCGCCCGACACCGCGCCCGACGCGCGTAGCGTGCAGATGCAGATCGTCTATAATTTCGCGCAGCTTCCGCACGACGACTACATGCCGCGCTTCGCGGATGACCGGGTCGGCATCTACGACGACATCTATCTCGACTTCAGCCCAACCAGCGATACCGGGCCCAATCGTTACCTACGGTATCTCGTACGCTGGAACTTCGCGCCGGCCGATCCGAGCAAGCCGTCGAAGGCGACACACCCGATGGTATTCGTGATGAGCAACACGATCCCGCAACGCTTCCGCAAGGCGATTGCCGATGCGGTCCTGATTTGGAACGGAGCGCTCGCCAAAGTCGGGATACTCGATGCAATTACGGTCGTACCACAACCGAACGATCCAAACTTCGATCCGGATGACATCCGTTACAACGTACTGCGCTGGGTCACCGAGGAGCGGCCGAGCTTCGGTGCGGATTCGCAGACGCTTTACAACCCGCTCACCGGCGAAGAGTTCCGCACCGGGGTGTTGATCTCAGCCGACAGCGCGATCAGCGTGGCGAATGCCTGGCGCGACATCATCGATCCCGTACGATACGGTCGCAACACCGATCCCGTGCCGGAGCAGCTTCTCCACGATCGCTTCATCGCGGAGATCAGTCACGAAACCGGACACAACCTCGGCATGCAGCACAATTTCATCGGTCACGACGCCTACACCGAGAAGCAGCTGCAAGATCCGGCGTTCACGGCGAAGTACGGCATCGCCACGACCGTGATGGAGTATGCGCCGCTCAACATCTGGCCGAAAGGCTACGGTCAGGGCTCGTACTACCAAACCGTACTCGGTCCGTATGACTATTACGCGATGAAGTACGCGTATCAGGCCATTCCGGGCGCGACGACGCCGCAAGCCGAGCTGCCGACGCTCGAACGCTGGGCCTCGGCGTGGTCGGATCCTATGTTCCGGTATGCCTCAGACGAGGACGTTTCGTGGGCCGACGGTCACGCGGCTGATCCACGCGTCGAACAGGGCGAGCTTTCGAGCGATCAACTCGGCTGGACGGTCGTGCAGCTCAAGATGGACCGTGCGCTGATGGATCGCGATGCCGCGATGCTTCCGCTTGCCGGCAAAGCGTACGAATCAGCAACGGTTGCATTTCGCGCTTCGCTGATGCGCTATCTCTCGCTCTCGACCAAGACCGCGCACTGGATCGGTGGCCAGTACCTCTCGCGTGCGCATCGCGGCGATCCCGGCGCGCAACCGCCGATCATCCCCGTACCGCTTTCCATGCAGCGGCGCGCGTTTGGGATCCTAAGCGACTACCTCTTCTACGACAACTACCTGCATTTCTCGCCGCAGGTGCTCAACAAGCTCGGATATTCCGAGTGGGCCGGGTACGGCTACGTCGGCTGGGACACCTACGGAAATCTCCCGCTCTGGGCCTACAATCCGCCCCAGCGTCATGACTTCCCGGTCGTCGACCAGATCGGCCGCGCGCAGAAACAGACGCTCGACTATCTCTTTCAACCTGCGGTGCTCGCGCGGCTCGAGCAGAATCCGCTGCAAGCGACTGGACCCACGCTCTCGCTTTCGCAGTTTTTCGGTTGGATGCAACAGGCCGTGTACGGAAGTAACGGCACGCACCCGATCTCGCTCCTACGCCGTAATCTGCAATCGATATACGAAGACACGTTGATCGCGCTTGCAACCCAGCCGCAAGCTGGTGCGCCGCCCGATGCGCAGTCGCTCGCGCGATTAGAACTCGGGCGCATCGCGTCCTCGGCCGCTGCACAAGCGCAGCATACAAGCGATGAGGCAACGCGCGCGCACCTCGAAACGCTGGCGCAAAAGGCGGACGCGGCCCTACATCCGGCACGCTGATGCTCGACCCGCGTATCACGCTGCTCAACTGGCTTACCGTCGCATCCGGCAAACAATTTCGACCCGGTGCGACGGTTGCGCAAGTGCGGGCGGGATATGCCGACCTGAACCGTCGCTTTGGGATGCGCCCGGTCGCCGGCGTCGAGACATCGGCGCTCTCGATCCCAACGCGAGACGGTGCGCTGCTCGCCGCGCATCTGCATAGGCCGGCTGCCGCGGTCTCTCCAGGCGTGGTGCTTTTTTTCCATGGCGGCGGATGGACGATCGGCGATGTGCCGTGCTACGACCATCTTACGCGCTATTTCGCCCACGAGGGGAAGCTTGCAGTGATCTCGGTCGAGTACCGGCTCGGTCCTGAACATCGTTTTCCCGTCGCGTTTGAGGACGGCTTCGACGCCTTGCGCTGGTTGCAGAGTAGTGCCGCGGGACTCGGGCTCGATCCAAGGCGTATCGCTGTATGCGGTGATTCGGCCGGCGGCAGCATCGCAGCAACGTTGAGCGCATTTGCTGTCGTCAACGGACTCGAGCGGCCGGCGTTTCAGTATCTGATCTATCCGCCGCTCGATGGTACCGAGCGTTTCCCGTCGCGACGGCAGTTCTCCAAGGGCGTTCCGCTTACGCCGGCGCTACGCACGTGGTTTGCGAGACACTTCTTCCGCTCGCCGGCCGACGCAACGCATCCGTACGTCACTCAGATCGATGCACCCGATCCGCAACTGCTGCCGCCGACCTACTTTCAGGCGGCTGGTTACGACGCGCTCGTCGACGAAGGACGCTACTACGCCGAGCGTGCTCAGGCGGCGGGCGTGCCGGTTGTCTACGACCTGCGCCCGACGCTGGCGCACGGGTTCGTGAATATTCCAGGCCTCGTACCCGAAGCGCACCGCGCGCTGCGCGACGGCATCCGCGCCGTGAGCGCTGCGCTAGGGAACTCCGCATGACCGGAATTCGTTTTTAAGCTCGTAGCAACGAGAGGGAGGGGCTCAGCATGAGAAGCCTTCGCTATCTACTGATTGCATTGATCGTTGTCGGACTGTTTGCGACGACGCCGGCACTACGTGCCTACGCGCTCGGAATCAACTTCGACAATCGAATCAAAGAATGGACGTGGGTCGAATTCGTCGTGCACATCCAGGGCGCACGCACCCTGGGGTATACGAAAAAGGAGAGTCAGTGTGTGGCTCCGGGGATGAGCTTCTCCAAGGACGTCCCCAGCGCGTCGCATGTCGAGAGCCTGCAGGTCAACGTCGAAAATCCCAACTGCGCGCATCCGGTGCGGTGGAGCAAAACACTCACCTTCACGATCGGTGGCCCGAGCAAGTTCAACATCATCGGAAACAACGGCTACTACCAAATCAAATGGTAGCGCCGCGGTCAGAGCCGATACAGCCACGGAATGCGCGGCGCAAACACGTAGTTGAGCTGGATCGCGAAGGTGAGGCCGATGCTCAGCCACGTGTTGACGAAGCAGAGCATCGCCGCGATCGCGTAGAGCGCTTGCGCGCTGACAATCCGCCGTATCAGCACATCGTACCCGATCTGCAGATGCTCTTTGATGAGGCCGGCGCGGTACGCATGCATCTGGCTCACGTAGAGCATCAAACCTAGAAACACGATGTTAGCCCAATAGATCAAGATCGCTAGGCGAAACGTTATGAACTCGGCCAGCAGCGCAGTCGAGAACGGCATGAGCACAACGGCAAACATGAAGCCGATCTGGAGCCAGGCGACGTCGCGGTCCGCGGCACGCAATGCGCCCAGTTGCGTTTGCTGACCCACCCAAAAGACGCCCAGTGTCAAAAAGGTCATAACACAGGTCAAAATGTGCGGACCGAGTTGTAATAAGGCATGCCCGAGATCGCCTTCCGAGTGAATCTGCGCGATCTCAGGCACACGTATATTTAGCACGAGCAGCGTCATCGCAAAGGCGAAGATGCCGTCGCTTAGCGCCGCGAGGCGCGTCAAATCGCGCCCGGCCACCTCGTTGTAGAGCTTCCTCACAGCGAGGTGGCTTCGGGATCGATCTAGTGTGGACCGCCCGACGTAGTCGTTGTCGTCACCGTCGTGGTAACGGTCGTCTTCGTCATGGGAGCTGCGGCCTGCGGCGCCGGCGCGCCTCGCATGTTATCAAAACGCGCCCACGCCCCGCTCGGCAGCAACGGCGGCATCGCCGTCGCGACCGGAATCAACATCGGTGCCACCGCGACCGGCTGTTGATACACCGGCTGCGCGTACGTAGGCTGCTGGTACGCCGGCTGTTGATATACCGGTTGCTGGTATTCCGGTTCGGAAACGGGCGCCGCATCCGCGAACTCCATCGGCGCCGCGCCTGCCCCGCCGAAAGTCATGGCGATGACCGCAGCGGTTTCGGGCGCGTCGGGATACGCGCTTTTCATGTCGTTGAGCATCGCGACTGCGCGATCGCTCGACGACGCGCCGGCGCGGTGATAGGTACGAAGAAGCCGCGCATACGTGCGCGGCAACCATGGATCTTCCGGATATTGCGAACGCCAATCGCTTATCGATGCCGCAATGTCGTCGAGTTCGACGACGGCATTACCGTCGACCAACTCGCGATCGCTCTTTGCATCCATGCGGTCGAGGCGATTGCGTATCTCCAATATGCTCTGGTGGTGAGGTCCGAAATATTCGTCTGCCGGCGCCGGGCCGGAATAGGTCGCTGCCAGCGTGCTAATAGGAACGCCGGCAAAGATCAAGACGGCCAAAAGGCCGATCATCATTCGCATTAGGGTGCCCTCTATTGTCGAAGAGACGCCGTCTTTAAAGGCGGCGTCTCCGTGCGCTATTTGTGCTGCTTATGGTCTCCCAGGTCCACGCGGCCGGCTTCCACCGCCGCTAGATGTGTGTGAAGGAGGCGCACTCCGAGGGGCTTGACTGCGCTGATATTGCCGCTGCTGCGGATAGTACTGGCGCGCAGCCGGATACGATCGATACTGGCGTTGTGGATACGACGAATACTGGCGTTGCGGATACGACGAATACTGGCGCTGCGGATACGACGAATACTGGCGTTGCGGCTGTGCGTACCGACGTTGATACGCGCCGTACCGCTGCGTCCCGTTAAAGCGCTGCCAGGCTGCATTCCCGTTCGCCGCTTGCGGACGTGCGTAACCGGTTCGCGAGGCATATGTCGGCCGCGCATACCCGTAGGTGGGCCGCGCGTTAAAGCGTTGCCACGCGCCCGCGCTAACCGTGCGATACGTCGTGGCCCGGTTCACAGCGCCGATCGGATGTATCGCGTCGAAGCGCCGATAATTCGGACTGGGGAAATTCGCTCCGAGACTACGGCTCGTGAACTGCGTGTTCAACCCTATGCGTTGCACGGGGACGTGCCCGGTATAGAAGTGCGTTGCCTGCAGCTGCGCGACCGACATCGGCTGTACGCGATCGATGGCCCCATGTTGCCATGTGTTCCACGGTACGCCGACAAAGCCGTGAGCGTAATTATGATAGCTCGTGTACGAAAGGTTGAACGCGAGCGACCCGCCCGGACCCCACCACGGATGATAGAACTCACCCGGGGCGAGCGGCACCCAGCCGACGTTGCCGAAGCCAAGCCCAACGCTCGCGCCACCGCCGCCGTAGCCGAAGAACGCGACGAGCGCAGGCGACCAGGTCGGGTGCGCGTAGCGCGGGCCGGGCGACCATGCCCAGCCATAATGCGGTCCATAGAACCAGCGGCCGTAGTGATATGGCGCCCAGCCCCATGGCTCCGCCGCAACCCACGTCGGCCCGTAGTAGGTCAGCCCGACCCAGGTGCCGTTGCTGTACGGCGACCAGTCTGGAGCGACGTCGCTCGGAACCCACGCTTCGCCGTAGCCCGGAATATCGACCCAGTTTCCATACTGGTTGAGATCCGTCGCTCCGGTCATGTCGCCCGGAACGTACTGCGACTGCGCGCTATTCGCGGCAAGCATCATTTGGTCGCGTTGGTCTCCCCACGCTTCCACATCCGTTTGCGCGACCTCATCGATGTACTGATACTGCGGGCTGCTTGCTTGGCCGGTTACGACCATCGTGCGACCCGGTTGAACTTCTTGCGAACCTTGTGGCGTCACAACCGCAGCGGTCCCGCTACGCGACGTGATCTCGGTGTTACCGTCGCTCGTGACCGTGATCAGATACGCACCGGCTTCTTGCGGTTGAACGTCGACGGAAGGCGTCTGCACTTGCACGTTGTCTTGGCCGGTCGCGAAGACGCGCAGTTCGACCGAGCCTTCCGCAACCTGCGCTATGTCGTTCGATCCGTCGAGTTGGGTGAAGCGAAGCTGCGCATTTGCGCCGGCCCGAAGAATGGTGTTCGCATCGAGCTCGACTTCCGCTCGGCCATCGGCGCCGGTCGTAATGTAGTCACCGGCAACCACGGGCGCGTTCGCGACCGCCGTCGCTTGATTGCCGGAGTCACCGTGTTTGAGAGCGACGGAGCCCTCGACATCGGAAAGACGCGCCACCGACGGCGGCGCCGCCTGCGCATACGACGGAGGCGACATCTGCGAGTCGTCCTGCGCGCGAGCGGGAACGGCCAAACCTGCATAAGCAGCCGTAAGCGTAGCGGCCAGAACGAGGGCGAACGGGGCCCGGACGAACGAACTGTGCATTCGATGCACTCCCATGGGGTGGTTGCGTACAATTGCATCGCGTCAACGTCGCGGACCTTTGTGAAGTCGCCGGCGTCGGCTACCTCTAATCTGTTCCTTAACTTTGAGAACGGCTTGAAGTTACTTGGTTTCCATGCGCTCGGCGCCGTCGAACGCCGGGCCGCCGCCCTTAATAACAGCAAGCGAGCAACTATCCCGATAGTGCGCCGCGACCGTGTCGTCCGGGTTGAGGTCGGCGACACGGCGGAACGTATTCCCGGCGCTGATAAAGAGCGCCTCACGATACTGATTGATCGCGCTCGCGAAAAGATCGGCGCTGTTGATCTTGTGCTCCATCAGCTCCTGCGGGTCGTTGTCGAAGCACTCGTAAATCTCGACATTGCGCGACTTCCCCTTGGCCTTCACCGCGCCGAGGTGGCGGAGCTTGAACCCGTGTCCGGGCTCGAGCTTGTCGACGATCGGCTTGCCCACCAGGAGCGACACCTTGAAGACCTTCGTGAGCCCTTCGATTCTCGCCGCGACGTTCACGGCGTCGGCGATGACCGTCGTTTGCATACGCTCTTCTTCGCCGATCGTGCCGAGGATCAACTCGCCGCTATGGAGGCCGATACCGATGCGAACCGGCTCGTAGCCGGCCTTGACGCGGCCTTGGTTGTATTTGACCAGTTCACGCTGCAGCTCGACTCCCGCGCGCAGCGCGTCGCCTGGTTCGCGCGGGAAGAGCGCCATGATCGCGTCGCCGATGTACTTGTCGATGAAGCCATGGTTGGCGCGAATGATCGGGGTCGCGCGCTTGAGGTACGAATTGAGGAAATCGAAGTTCTGTTGCGGCGTCATTCCTTCGGACATCCGCGTGAATTCCCGGATATCGGAGAAGAACACGCTCATCTCGCGCTGCACGTGATCGCCCAGGCGGACGTCGGCAATCGTCTTGCGCCCGAGATGCTCGAGGAACTCGCGAGGTACGAATTTATTTGATGCGCTCGAATAGAGCTCGACCACGGCAGTGTCGTCGTTCTTCGCTGCGCGCAACCGAATCGTAAATTCACGCAGATGCTTGCGCTGCAAACACAGTTCGACGCGTCGAGTCAGGATTAAAGCATTGGCGGCGTCAAACGGCGTCGTAATATAATCCTCGGCGCCGCGCTGCAGGCAGGCTTGCACCCGGTCGTTGGCATTTATCGGCGCGGTCACGATCACTGGGACCCGACTGGTCTTGCCGTTCGACGGTTGCGCCGCACGCAGCACGTTGAACACATCGTTGCTGGGCTGGATCAAATCCAGCAACACAAGGTCGACTTCGCGAGACGCGATAGTCTCGGTCGCGTCGGCAACCGTCGCCGTCCGAACGTCGGGATACCCCGCTCCTCGAAGGAGCGCCTCGAGCGTTTGGTTTTCGGCTGCGCTGCCGCCTACGCGAAGAATCCGCGACGACTGCACCCGTGCACCTCCGGGGTGTAGGTTCACGTCCACCGAAGAAGGTTTCCCTCGTCTCTTTGGCCTTGGGACCAATATACCAGAGGCTTGCTTACAGGAGCTTAACAATTCTGAGGGACCACCGAGGCACCCCGCGCGTGCTGGCCCCGCTGATGGCGCTACTGGTGGCAATGCTCCTCATTGGGCTGCCGCTTGCCACCTGGCTCGACCTGCGTGATATTACCAGTGCTAGCCTAACTCGGCAGGCCACCAACCTCTCCACCGTCATTACCGGTATTCGCTCGTTTTATGCGAGCAATATCGTCGATCGCGTCCTTGCCGCGAACGGACACGCTTTCGTTACTGCGCATTATCTCGAGCATCCAGGCGGCATTCCGATCCCGGCTAAATTTTCGCTCGAACTCGGTCACGTCATCGGGAACGATCAAGCAACCTATCACTACCGCTTCATCTCAAAGTTCCCGTTTCGCGGAACCGCGCCGCATCCGTTTAATGCATTCGAGGACGCAGCGCTGGCCGCGCTCGAGAAAAACCCGCATCAAGCATTGACCAACGTTAGTTGGAGCGGCATGAGCTCCCAGGTGAGCTACGTAACGCCGATCGTCATGCAAGCCGGTTGTGTCGCGTGCCATAACGCCAGCCCCGACAGCACCAAACATGATTGGAAAGTTGGTGATGTCCGTGGGATTCAAGAGCTTATCGTCACGGAGCCGGCTGCGTACAACATCAGCGACTTTCGCTACATCCTGCTCTACTTCGTCTTTCTCGCTATCCTGGGATTTGCTGCGTTCGCGCTGCTGCGCCGGCAATCACGTGCCGTGCAAGCTGCCTACGCTTCAGTTGCGGCGATCTCCGAAAAGATTTCGCGATATATTTCTCCGCAAATCTATCATGCGATCTTCAGCGGAAAAGCCGATACCGAAGTTGCGACGAAGCGAAAAAAACTCACGATCTTCTTCTCCGACATCAAAGACTTCACGGCGACGAGCGAGCGGCTCCAAGCCGAACAGCTGACCGTCTTGCTCAACGAATACTTTACCGAGATGTCGGCAATTGCGCTTGGGTACGGCGGCACAGTCGACAAGTTCGTCGGAGACGCGATCCTTGTTTTCTTTGGAGATCCGGAGAGCAACGGTGAAGCCGAGGACGCAGTTGCCTGCGTCTTTATGGCCCTCGCAATGCAGGCCCGTCTGATCGAATTAAATGCGCGCTGGCGTAACGCCGGCATCGAACATCCGTTTCAAGTTCGCATGGGGATCAACACCGGCTACTGCAATGTCGGCAACTTCGGCTCGGCACAACGGATGGACTATACGATCATCGGCGCGGAAGCGAACTTGGCTGCGCGTCTCGAGTCTATCGCCGAACCGGGCACGATCGTGGTCAGTTACGAAACCTACGCCCTCGTGCGAGGCTCGGTGCACGCCCACGCGCTCGAACCGATCCACGTCAAAGGTATCTCGCGTGAGGTAGTACCCTATATGATCGACGGCTATGTCGACGGGCCTGCCGGACAAACCGTATTCAGCGAACACGGCGGCGGCCTCGAGTTCTTCCTCGACGTTGACGCGGTCGCAGACCCGCAGATGGTGCGCAACCTCCTCGAGGAAGCGCTACGTGCACTCGATGAACGCCGTTCAGGTTAGCGCGGAAGTCGCCGCTGCGCTCGGGCAACGCCGCGCCGTCGTTGCACTCGAGTCGACGATCCTCGCGCACGGTATGCCGTACCCGCGCAATCTGGAGGTCGCGCGCGCCGTCGAAGCCGACGTGCGCGCGGCCGGCGCGATCCCGGCTACGATCGCCGTTCTCGACGGCACGATCCGCATCGGGTTGAACGCGGGAGAGCTCGAACGAATCGCAACTTCTGGTGACGTGCTCAAACTCAGCCGCGCCGATCTGGCCTTTGCACTAGCAACGAGGCGTGACGGGGCAACCACCGTCGCCGCCACGATGCTGTGCGCGCATCGTGCGGGCATCGCGGTCTTTGCGACCGGCGGCATCGGCGGCGTCCACCGCGGCGCCGAAGAGAGCATGGACGTCTCGGCCGATCTTACCGAGCTCTCGCGCACGCCGGTCGTCGTTGTTTGCGCCGGGGCAAAAGCGATTCTCGATCTCCCCAAGACGCTCGAAGTCCTAGAGACGCTCGGCGTGGCAACGATCGTCTATGGAAGCGATGAATTTCCGGCCTTTTGGAGCCGCTCCAGCGGCCTGCCGGCGCCGCACCGGCTCGATGACGTCGCAAACATCGCCGCCGTCTTCAAGAGCGCTCGCGACCTTGGCATTGAAAGCGGCATGTTGGTCGCCAATCCGATCGACGCACAGGCGGCTATCCCAAGCGAGCTCATGTCCAGGATCATCGAAGCTTCGGTCTCCGTGGCGCGAAGCGAGGGGATCACTGGAAAAGCGCTGACGCCGTGGTTGCTCGATCGGATATTTCACCTCACGCAAGGGCGCAGTCTTGAAGCCAACATCGCACTCGTACGCAGCAACGCGAGATTGGCGGCCGCAATTGCGCAGGCGCTTTAGTTGTTGCCTCCGCCGGCGTCGTCAGGTGGATCGGGCGCCTCGTTGACGTGTTGCGCATAATCGCGCGCGTTAAAATACCACGCCGGGAGTGACGCCGGGAACACCAGATCCTTATAGTCGTAGTCGACCGTCTGTCCGTCACCGTCGTAGCCGCCGTAGACTACGCCGTGAATGTGCGTGATGACCGGGATGCCTTCGTACATCGCAAATTGCAGCGTAAAAAGGACCGGATACTCGGGCCCTCCCTCGATGAACAGCGTGTCGGTCGCAACGAGCTTGCGCAAGTCGAGCGTCTTTGCGTCGACCCACAGCTCCCGCAGGCGATTGCGCTTGGGGTCGCGGCGCGGAACGAGCGTGAGATGCAGCTCGTCGCCTTCGCGCACAACGCTCGTCACACGGTAATCGAACTCCGCATGCACTTTGACGGTAGCAATGATCGGCGGCAACGACGCCTCGGGTGTCGGCACGAAAGATGGTGCGTACGTGTGCAGCGGTGCAGGTTCAAAGACGTCAGCGGTCGGCGGCCCAGGATCGGTCGCAGCGTTGAAGATCGGACGATCGAACGTCATCGGCCCGACATCGCCGAGCGTGCTGAGGCGCCGGCGCAATGCGGCATGGTCATCCGAGCGATACCACACGTGATCGGTATAGGTATTGACGTAGTCCGGATAGCCGTAGTTCGTCATCTGCTTGCGTACGATCGTGTAGGTTTCAAACGGCGGCGGCGGACGATGCGAACGGAACTGCGTGCGGATTTCCGCGAGCAAGTCATCGGGAGACGGTAAGGGCGTCGGCGCGGCCGCAAGCGCCTTTGGGGCCGGCGACGCCGCGGGGGCATTCCCCGCGAACGCAATGCCGGCAACCGCCAGCGCTCCAAGCGCAAGCAATGGAACCAAGCCAGGCCGTCTCATGTTCTTCTTCATGGTATCCAGTGCGGTCTTTAGGATTCCTGGGAAGTCATCCATCCTATTCGCAGAAACGTATTTCTCATATGACTCGTTTTCTTGCCTCCGCGCTCGCCGCGCTTACGGTCATTTTTAGTTCGATCGTCGTGCCGGCGCCGGCAGCGGCCACGAGCGAGCACGTGGTGCTTGCGGGCGGCTGCTTTTGGGGTATGCAAGCCGTGTTCGAATCGGTGCGCGGCGTTACGCACGTCGTTGCCGGCTTCTCGGGCGGCGCGGCGTACACCGCCCACTACGAACTGGTCTCGACCGGCACGACGGGCCATGCCGAATCGGTCGATGTTACCTACGACCCGAGCAAAGTCTCGTTCCAGCAGTTGCTCGAGGTCTATTTCCTCGTCGCGCACGACCCGACCGAACTGAACTATCAGGGTCCCGACGAGGGCACGCAATATCGCTCCGAAATCTACTACACGACCGCGCAACAGCGCGACGAAGCGCAGCGCTATATCGCCTCGCTTGAAAAGCGTAAGGTCTATCCCTCGCCGATTGTGACGAAGCTCGCGCCGCTCGCCGGCTTCTACCCGGCCGAGAACTACCACCAGGACTATCTGGTGCACAATCCCGACAGTCCGTACATCGTCTACAACGATCTTCCGAAACTGCGCGCCCTCCGCTCAAAGTTTCCGAGTTTGGTTAACGAAAATGCTGCCCCGATGCAAGTGGTGGCAAAGCAATAAGAACAACTTCTAGCGCGGGGCCAGTCGGATTGCTCCGTCAAGCCGGATGACTTCGCCGTTGAGCATCTGGTTCTCGAAGATGTGACGGGCGAGCGCCGCGTACTCACGCGGGCGGCCCAAGCGCGCGGGGAACGGCGTCTGCTTGCCGAGCGACTCGCGCGCCGCTTCGGGCAACCCGGCGAGCATCGGCGTGTCGAAGATCCCGGGGGCGATAGTGCACACACGAATCTGCGACTGCGCGAACTCGCGCGCGAGCGGTAGCGTCATGGCTGCGACGCCGCCCTTCGACGCCGAATAGGCGACCTGGCCGATCTGCCCATCGAATGCCGCGACCGACGCAGTGCACACGATCGCGCCGCGGTCCTCGCCGGGGCCGACGGATTGCGTCATCATCTGCGCAGCCGCCAGCCGAACCACATTGAACGTGCCGACCAGATTCACGGAAATGACTTTCGCAAAGTGCGCGAGCGGCTGCGGCCCATCCTTGCCAACCGCGCGCTCCGCGGTTGCGATACCGGCGCAGTTGATCGCGCCGTGCACGGCCCCGAAATCCTTGAGCGCGAGCGCGATCGCAGCTTTGACCTGACCCTCGTCGGTCACGTCGGTTCGTAGAAATCGCGCTCGCGGCCCGAGCTCTTGCGCGAGTTGTGCGCCGTGTTCGCCCACATCCAAAATCACGACGTTCGCGCCGGCGGCGGAGAATTCACGAACGCACGCGGCTCCCAGACCCGAGCTTCCCCCGGTTATCAGAACGGTTTTTCCGGCAATGTCCACGCGCGTGCTGCTCCTGATGAAACGCTAGCGAATTGCCGCCAGCGGCAGGTCGTGGTGCTGCGCCAGCTCCTCCCACTCCTGCGCGCTGCGCCGCGCGAACGCGGAGCGCAACGTCTGCGCGTCGAGCTGCTCGACGCCGAGCATCGCTCGCAGCCGTTCGACGAAATGCGGTTCGAGCGCTGCAACCGCGACCCAGCCTTCGCGCGCGGGATAGATGCCGTACGTGGCAAGGCCGCCACCGAGCGCGCCGTCGCCTTGCGTCAGACCCGCTTCGTATGGTCTTGCGAAATCAGCCGCTGCGTCGGTAATCGCGATCCTCGCGTGGTCGGCTTTGCCCGTGCGTTCGCGCTGCAAGAGCAGCGCAAGCGACGTGCTCACAACCCGCTCGGCCGCGGCCATATCACCGACCAGCACGCGCGGCATCGCCGGCGGCGCAATCGTTCCGGCCCGAGCTTGATACGTCAGATCGTGCCCGGCGCGATCGTCGTGCGGCGGCGCCTCACCGGTGAGTGTGACGCTACACAAGCGCCGGTAACGCGCGTGCAGCGTGGGCCAGTCGAGCCCGTTGGTTGCAAGCGAACGCGCGCGCATCGCGGTCAAGAGCAGGTCGGCATCGCGCAAGCGTTCGTCGATCAATGCCTTGGCTTCCGGAGCGCGCAGATCAAACTGCACGATTTCCATGCCGGCGACGATCTCCGCATACCATCCCGGCGCTGCCGCGGCGAGCGGATCGCCGCGCAAGGGCTCGATCTTGGTAACGCTCGCGCCCAACGCGCGCAAATGCCCGGCCGCAAGCGGCCCGGGAATATTGGTCGTTATTGCAACGACGCGAACCCCTTCCAGCAATTACAAATCTCCGCAGGTCAAACGCAACGTGATGCGAACGAGCCACCTTCGTGTCGAAACGCCGTGCGCGGCGCCGCCCACGTGGCGGCTGGCTCCCGCTCTTTCTGCTCGTCATCATCGCCTCCGCAGCTGCATGGTACCTGCTGCGACCGCTCCACCATCCGCGTTCTGCACCGGTCCCTCCGGTCGCGCAAGCCACCGCTACGCCTGCGCCCGCCGCATCTATCGCGTCACCCGCGCCGACGCAAACGCCGACGGTTCTGCCGAGCGCGACACCCTCGCCGAATCCAAGCGGCGCAAAGCTCGCGCTGATTATCGACGACTGCGGGCAGTGGGTCGATATCGAGCGAGGCTATATTGCGCTGCCCGTGCCGCTCACGCTCTCCGTGTTGCCCCACGTGCATGCGGCCGCGCAGATCGCGCAAGAAGCCCACGACGCAGGCAAGGGCGTGATGCTGCACTTGCCGATGGAGCCGCTCTCGGAGATCTATCCCGGCCCCGGCGAGGTGAAGACGTCGATGACCGACGCGCAAGTTGCGGCGCAGGTGCAAGACGATCTTGCACAAGTACCGCTCGCGCAGGGGGTCAATAATCACGAGGGGAGTAAGGCGAGCGCCGATCCACGCGTAATGCGCGACGTGATGCAGGTGCTCGCGCAGCACGGCAATCTCTTTTTCATTGACTCGCGAACCAACGCTGCGTCGGTCGGTGAGCAAGCTGCGAGGGCGGCGGGCATTCCTACCGCATCACGCGACGTCTTTCTCGACAACAAAGAAGACGTAGCCTACACGGAAGACCAACTGCGCGAGGCGGCCAGGATTGCACAGCGCACGGGCAGCGCGATCGCAATTGGACATCCCCGTGCAACCACGCTTCAAGCGGTGCGCGAGATGATTCCGCAATTGCAAGCGCAAGGAATCACATTTGTGCTCGTCCAGTCTTTAACCCACTGAAGAACTGATTTCGTTCATGAGGGGCGCGTTGACGACAACCTGGTCGAAATCAGGGCTGCAGGCCGAGCCAGCGTTCGGCCCAGCGGCCGAGCGCATCGAGCGCCTCTTGCAACTCGGCGCCGGCGCAGGTTAATTCGTAGATCACTTTGACCGGCGAGCCCGGCTCGACGCGCCGCACGATCAGTTCCTCGTGCTCGAGTTCGCGCAGCCGCTCGGTCAGCAAGCGATCGGAGATACCGGGGACCGCGGCTAGCAATTCATTGAAGCGGCGCGGGCCGCCCAGGAGCACGCGTACGATTGCACCCGTCCACCGGCGCCCGATAAGCTCCACCGCACGGTGAAACCGCGGGCAGAGCGCCTGCGCGCTATCCTCGCTGGTGATGTGTTGTCCGGGTGCTGCGTGCGTTGACATTAGCTAGTCGACCGTGATACCGTCTTGCTATAACTTACCATAAGTAGGTAGCCAAGACAATATAGGCTGGAGGTCCCAGATGGATGCGGCTCTGCTTTTCGTTCGGCTGGTCGTGGGCTTGAGTTTAGCCGCTCACGGCGTTCAGAAATTGTTCGGCTGGTTTGGCGGGTATGGCCTGGCCGGAACCGGCGGATTCTTTGAAAACCTTGGATTTCGACCCGGGCGCACGTTCGCGTTCTTCGCCGGCCTGGGCGAAACGGGCGGCGGCCTTCTGACCGCACTCGGTCTGGGTGGTGCGCTCGGACCCGCGGCCCTCGTTATGGTGATGCTCGTCGCGATATTTGCGGTTCATATCGGCAAGGGCTTTTTCATCACCAATGGCGGCTGGGAGCTGAATTCGGCATACATCGCGGGCGCGGTGGCGATTGCCTACGTCGGAAGCGGCGCATTTTCGCTTGATACGATGCTCGGCCTCACGTATCTACGTTCGCCGCAGTGGGCCTCGATATGTATGGCTGCGGCAGTCCTACTTGCGGTGCTCAATCTGCTGATGCGGCGCCCGGCCCCCGCGCAGTCATCGAACTAATACGGCGTCGCCTACTCCCGCACCGAAATCGATATAATCCGGAATAAGCGTCTTCGGGTCGTACCACACTATCTCGTGAAGACCACTTCGATCCATTGTGATCGACGCGTCGCCGGCCGCCGCCTGCGGCGGATGCACGTCCGGCGCGGTGTCGAGTACGTATCCCTTTTCCGATTGCACTGCCGTCGAGAGTACGTACGTGCAATCAGTTGCCCCGGTCGCCAGGATCACCGACGGCAACATTACCATGGACGTAAGTACGTTGTCGGCAACGAGAAGACAATCGGGAGCGTCCAGCACGAGAAGGTGCGTCTGGCCGGCGATGCTATACACCGCCTGCGACTGCGCGAAGGTTATCGTCAAGCTGTTGCCACCCGTCTGCTGCGCTGCAAACGTCAACTCATGCAGCCCGCTGTCAAAGCGTTGCTCCGTCGTCGCCGTGGGCGTCGGAGCGCCAAACGCCTCATGGGTTGTTACACCGTTGCGCGTCGGCGTAATCACGACCGTTGTGCTGTACTGCGTGCCTGAGGGCGTCTCGATCTCGTACGTATAACTACCGCCCGCCGGAAATGTCGTCGCCACTGCGAGAAGCAGGATGGCGATCACGGCGGCGTCGGCTCGACGATCGGCAGCGGCGTCCTTCGCGGCAAGGGCGATCCCGTCCAAACCGGACGCGGCGTAGGTGATTGCATCGGCGTGAACACGGCTTGCGGAGACTGCGACGGAAGTAATGGATTGAACGGCGTGGGTGACGAAAGCGGCAGATATCGTACGCGCACGTCTAACCGTTTCGCGTGATATGCGACGGTGGCGCCGAGCCGTTGCAAGATCCGGGCTACTGGAACGTACACGTCGTCGAGCGCGGCCGGCTGGCGCGGGTCGAGCCGAACCCGAACCTCGCGGTCACCACGTGCGATCACGAGCGTATCTCCTTCGTACCACAGCCGGTACGCAACGCTCGTCACGAACGGGCGAAGCGGTGCATATACGTGCCCGCCGCAGAGGTACGCGGCATGGTACGCTAGCACCGGATGGCCATCGATCGCGACGGTGACGGCGGCCGCCGGTGGGAATAAGAACACTTCGCAGCGATATACCGCATCCGATGGGACGACTCATCTCCTGCTTGCGCGAGGCAAGCCTCCGCTTCTCCAAAGATGGCTGTGCGTTCTTGGCGCAAGCAGTCGCGTTCAACGCAATCTTCGCCCTCTTTCCGCTTGTCGTACTCATCTTGGGTGCCGCTTCGGCCATCTTTCCGTTCGCCCAGGAGCGGGTCCTGAATTTCCTGGGAACCTTTAGTCCGACGCTACACGAATTCGTCGCCGCGAACCTGCAGACGTACATTTATGGACGCGGAATCAGTAGCATCATCGCCCTCATCTTCCTGGTATGGTCCGGCAAGAATCTGTTGATGGGGCTTGCATTTGCACTCGACCGCGCACTGGGCATACCGCAAGTTCGACCATTTGTTCATAATCTCGCACTCTCGATTGTTATGCTTGCGGTGATGGCGTCGATCCTGATCGTAGCCATGGCGTTGCCGATCGTCATCGCGTTCGTATTGCGCTTCGCTGAGATTCCCGACCGGCAAAACGTCACCCACATCGGCGCGTATGCGATTTCATTAATGCTGGTCTTCGTGGTGACGATGGTGCTCTATCGCGCGCTGCCCAATCGTCGAATCTCGTGGAGCTTTTCGCTCCCTGGGGCGGTGCTCGTCGCAATCCTCTGGCCGATCGTACAGTTTGCCTTCACGCAATACACCTTACATATCAACTTCACGGAGATCTACGGCGCGCTTTCGGTGCCGCTTGCACTCCTGTTGTGGTTCTATGTGATCGGCTCGCTCTTTTTCTACGGTGCAGAGTTTTCGGCGGCGTGGCATCGCGATGAGCTAGAGCAGGGCCTCGAGCGTATCGACGCCGCGTGAAACTCGTCTTCGTACATGGGGCAGGGTGCACGGGCGACGTGTTCGCGGCACAAACTCGTGGGTTGCCCGATGCGGTCGCGCTCACGCTCCCCGGTCATACAACACCGGGCGCTCCTGCGAGTATCGAAGCCTTCGCCGACGCTGTCGCGCACGAACTGGACGCGCGTGGCATCAACGACGCGGTGCTTTGCGGGCACTCGATGGGCGGAGCAATCGCGCTCGAACTGGCCCTGCGCGCGGAGCCCCGCGTGCGTGCGGTCGTTATGCTCTCCTCGGGTGCGCGCTTGCGCGTTGCGCCGGCGATACTCGATCGGCTCGAAGCGGACTTTGAGGGCGCGGCGCACGAGCTCGCGCAATACTTTTATGCCGACCCGACGCCCGAGCGTTTGCGAGCCTCCGTCGCAATGATGCACGCGGTCGGCCAGGCGCAGACCTTGCGCGACTTTCGGGCGTGCGACGCTTTCAACCGCGTCGACCGCTTGGAAGAGGTCGCCCTCCCGCTCCTCGCCCTTACCGGCGAGCGTGACCTACTCACTCCACCGAAATTCGCCGTCACGCTGGCCGACCGGGTACCGGGCGCTTCGGCGCGAATAGTGCCGGGAGCCGGGCATCTCGCGATGGCGGAACGCCCTGGTGATGTGAACGATGCGCTTCGTGCCTTCGTTAACCACGTAGCTTCGACGATATAGCAAAGGAAGTGCCGTTGCGCCGTCACCTCGCTGTTTTTGTGCTGTTCGCGAGCGCGCTGCTCGTCGCAGCGACGCCCAAGCCCCTTATCACCCTCCCACCGGCGGTACCCACTGCGGCCCCAACGCTGCCGGGTACCGTCGTGCCGACCATTCTCGTCTATCCGTTCGAGGCGCCGACCGATCTCGACCCGCGCTACGGCACCGCGATCGCACAGATCTTTGCGCAGGTGATGTCGGAGACCGGCGGCGTCAAGGTGCTTGCGATTCCCAAAGGCATCGAGCGCGTGGATTACCAGAAATACGCGCGCGTGCAGCACGCCGATTACTACATCAGCGGCTACATTCAGCCGATCGGGCAAGCCGCGGCCATCGTCATGCAAGTGGTCGACGTCAATAGCGACATCAGCAAGTACAACTCGACGACGAACATTTCGGACGTCAACGATGTTGCCTCGCAAGCGCTCACCGCGCGCAGCGTCATTCTGCAAGCTTCGGGAGTAGACCGGCCGGAAATCGAGGCCGGGCCCGCCAACACGCCGACGCCGTCGGCAAGCGCCGGTGCGTCGACATCGCTCACCAACGTGCTCGGCGATCTCTTCCACGGCAAGTCGAAAACGAAAGCAACGGCCGCACCCGTCGCCGCAGCCACGCCTTCAAAGCCGGCGCGCGGCGCGCTGATCGTTCATGTGACCGGGAATGCGCAACCGAACGTCCTCAACACCGCGACCAGCGCCCTCTATCGCGCGATGAACGTGTACTACGCAACATCGATGTCGAGCGTTGTGACGAGCGACGTTGCTAAGTCGGCAGATTCGATCTGCGGCAAGTCGCGTGACAATACGATTGCCTCCGGAACGCTCAATGCTCAGCACGTCGGCGGACTTCATTCCCACGAAACCTACACCTTCACGCTCAACATCTATGCGTGTTTTGGAGCGGTTCTTTATACGAATACGCAGAACGACGACAACTACGCCAAAGCCGTGCTCGAAGCAGTGGACGCGTATCATAACGATCATCCGGAAAACAACGGCTAGGCTAGCGGTTCTCCATCTAGTAGGCCGCTCGGGAGATCGTGAACGACGATCTCCTTTTTCTTTATCTCGATGCTGCGGATGAAGGCGGCGACCATCGGCAGAAGGTGCCCGCCGACCACGAGCATGTCGCTCGCGGGATAGTGGTCGACGCGCTGAACGTTCCCGTATCGCCTGCCATCCGCGCCGACCACGGCGCAGCCGACGAGATCGACGTCGAGGTACTCGCCAGGTTCAACGTCGAGTGCCTCCCGCGGCGCCAGGAACTTCGCGCCGACGAAGCGTTCCGCCACGGTGGCATCTTGCGCTTCCTCGAGCGCGATCAGCAAGCGCCCCTTGTGTTCGCGCACGCTTTCAATCGTGACGTAGGTAGCGTTGTCGTCGGGAGCTTGTCGCAGGATGCACGCCAACCGTGCGCCGGGCACAAAGAGCGCGCGACCCGCAGAAGTCGGGTCGCACTTGAGTTCGCCATGTACGCCGAAGAGGCCGGCGATCCGGCCGATCGGCATGTCACTCTGTTGCGTCGCTTCCACCTTCATCAAACGCAGCTGCTTCTTCCGCGTCGAGAATATCTACCGAAACGCGTCCCTCGGCCGTCGCGCGCACGATCGTGCGCAGCGCTTGCGCAACACGTCCGTTGCGACCGATGACTTTTCCCAAATCTTCGGGATCGACCACCAACTCGATCACGGGTTTCCCTTCCTCGTCCGTGAAGAGTTCGACCGACGCTTCGTCGGGGTGCGCAACCAGCTTCTTCGCGAGAAGGTCGAGCAGCGCGGTTGCGCGCCGCAACGATGCCCACGGATCGGCCGGAGGCCGATTCTCGCGACGCTCGCGCCGCTGCGGATGACCGCCGCCACCGCCGCGAGATCGCGGCGCGCGTTCGGTGCGCACGGGGCGCGCCTCTTCCGGCTCGACGTCGTCGATCACCGTTTCATTCGAGGCAATTTTGCGCGCCGGCAGAGTTGAACGACGCTCGGCCTCGCCTCCTTCGTCGCCGAAGAGACCGAACTCGTCATCGAAGGCCGACATTATTCTTTGCCTTTACGCGGAGCGCGCTTGGTGGCCGGAATCGGACCGCGCTCCATGATCCCCTTCTCCGCAAAGAGGCGACGAACGGTCACCGTCGGCTGCGCGCCCTTAGCGAGCCACGCTTTCGCCTTCTCCGCATTCACTTCGAGCGTCTTCGGCTCGGTGCGCGGATTGTAATGTCCAAGAATCTCGATAAACCGGCCGTCGCGCGGCGAGCGTGAATCGGCTACCACGAATCGGTAGGTCGGTTGCTTCTTAGCGCCCATCCGGCGCAGTCTGATCTTCACCATGGTGTTATATTACGTGTCTTTCTGGAGTTGGATTTAAACTGTTTCATCATTTTTTGCGCGCCCTCGAAGTTCTTGATCAGCTTGTTGACGTCGCTGACCTGCGTGCCCGAGCCGAAGGCAATGCGCTTGCGGCGTGACCCGTTTAGAATCGAAGGACTCCGCCGCTCCGCGCGCGTCATCGAACAAATGATCGCTTCGACGCGCTGGAAATCTTTTTCGGGAATGTCGAAGTCTTTCGGCAACGCGCGCGAGAGCCCGGGAATCATCTTCATGATGTCGCCCATCGAACCGATCTTCTTCATCTGGCGCATCTGCTCGAGGAAGTCGTCGAGCGTGAAACTGCTCTTGCGAATCTTGTCCTCGAGCGCCTTTGCCTGCGTCTCCGAGTAGACGCTTTGTGTCTTCTCGATGAGCGTGAGCACGTCGCCCATACCGAGGATTCGCTGCGCCAAGCGATCGGGATAGAACGGCTCCAGCGCCGAGAGCTTTTCTCCGACGCCGACGAACTTGATTGGTGCGCCGGTCTCGCTAAAGATCGAAAGCGCGGCGCCGCCGCGCGTATCGCCATCCATCTTCGTGAGCAAGACGCCCGTGATACCGAGACGGTCGTTGAAGCCTTTGGCAACGTTCGTGGCCTCTTGACCTGTCATCGCATCGGCAACGAAGAGAATCTCTTTGGGCGTAACCGCCGCTTTGATCTCTTCGAGTTCGCGCATGAGCGCGTCATCGATCTGCAACCGGCCGGCGGTATCGATAATCACCGTCGAAAGTCCGAGGCGCTTGGCTTCGTTGACGCCGTCGCGCGCAATCTTGACCGGGTTGCCCGTGCCCGCTTCGTAGACCGGCAGATCGATCTGCTTGCCCAGCGTCTGCAACTGCGCGATCGCAGCCGGACGGTACACGTCGGCCGCGACCAGCAGCGAACGCCTGCCCTGCTCTTTGAGACGAAGCGCGAGTTTGCCGGCTTGCGTCGTCTTACCCGAGCCCTGCAGTCCAACAAGCATAATGACCGACGGTGGCGCGTCGCTAAACGTCAGCCGTGCTTGCGCGCCTCCGAGCAATTCGACCAGCTCGTCGTGAACGATCTTGACGATCGTTTGCGCAGGTGTAAGCGACTCGAGCACGTTTTGCCCGATGGCTTGTTCTTTGACGCGCGCGACGAATTGTTTCGCCGCCGCCAAAGAAACGTCAGCCTCGAGCAACGCAACGCGCACTTCGCGCATCGCCTCGTTGACGTCGCTTTCACTGAGCTTCCCGCGGCCGCTCAGACGCGAGAAGATCGCACCGAGCCGATCGCTGAGTTGGTCGAACATGATCGCTGCTTACGACGCTCCCGCAGTTGCCTGATCGATGCGCGCAACGGCGTCACCGACGGTCTTGATCTTCTCGGCTTCTTCGTCGGGGATGTCGATGTTGAACTCGGTCTCGAAGGCCATGACTAACTCGACCTGGTCGAGCGAGTCGGCACCAAGGTCATCGGTGATCGAGGCTTCGGGCGTGACTTCCGATTCGTCGACGCCGAGCTGCTCGACGATGATCTTCTTGACTTTGTCGAACGTGGACATTACAGCTCCTTATATATGTAGCAGTGTATCCCCAAGGCGGGGAAATTTACATGACCATGCCACCGTCGACCACGATGGTCTGACCGGTGACATAGGCGGCGGCATCCGAGCACAGGAAGGCGACAACCCCGGCAACATCTTGTGGCGTCCCGACTCGGCCGAGCGCGGACTGGTCGATCTGCGCCTTCAACGCCGCCTTGGCGGCATCGGGCAGCTTATCGGTCATAGCCGTCTCGATAAATCCCGGCGCGACGGCGTTGACTCTTATGTTCCTCGAACCCAACTCCTTTGCAATCGACTTCCCGAGCGCGAGCAGCCCCGCTTTGGAGGCCGCGTACGCGGCCTGCCCTGCGTTACCCGTGAGCCCGACGATGCTGGAGATGAGCACAATCGCGCCTGCGCGCTGCTTCATCATCGGCCTCGCGACGGCACCGCAGAGATAGAACGCGGATTTCAAGTTGACGGTGAGCAACTGATCGACGACGTCGGGCTTCAGGCGCAGGAGCAGCGCATCGACCGACTGCCCGGCGTTCGCGACCGCGCAATCCAATCGGCCAAAGCGCTCGAGCGTCGCAGCAACCGCGCCCTCGACCGCGCCCTGATCGGCCACATCGGCAATGAGGACCTCGGCCGTCGCACCCGGACGCACGGCCGCGCACTCGCCCGCGGTTTCGTCGAGTGCCGCGCGATCGCGACCGACCAGCGCCACGTCGGCGCCCTGACGGCACAGCTCCACGGCGATCGCGCGACCGATCCCGCGACTCGCTCCGGTTATAAGCGCGACTTTATTATCGAAGTTAGGCATTTAACTTGTCGCCCTGAGCTCGTCGAAGGGTCTGCACGCCTGCGAGGTCGCTTACGACGATCACCTCGGGCGCGTTGGGTAAGCGCTTCATTAACGGCCCGAGCACGGGGCTCGCGCCACATTCAATCACTAAGTCAAGACCATATTCGATGAGGCGCAACGCCGTCTCGTGCCAACGCACTTCGTGCGTGACCGAAAGGACGAGGTTCTGCTTGATCGTCGTGACGTCGCGATACGGCTGCGCATCGACGTTTGAAACCACGTCGAAGCGGGGCATCGTAAACGGCGCAGCCTCCACGACCGGAGCAAACTGCCGCAGCGCGGGCTCCATCAACGCCGAATGCCACGCCCCCGAGACATTGAGCGGCACGACCCGTTTGGCACCCGCCGCCAGCAGCGCGTCGCCCGCGGCTTGGACGCCGCGCAAGTCGCCGCTGATCACGATCTGCGTCGGCGCATTGAAATTGGCGAGCTGCACGCGCAAACCGGTCTCTTCACGCACGCGTTCGACCACCGCGCGAATCGCGTCGGCCTCCATGCCGAGCACGGCCGACATCCCGCCTGCGGCCAGGTCGGCGGCATGCTGCATCGCAACTCCGCGCGCGTTGACGATGCGCAGCGCATCCTCAAAGCCGATCGCGTCGGCAATGTAAAGACTGCAGTACTCGGCGAACGAGTGCCCGGCGCTGACAATGACTGCTTCGGAAGGAAGCTCCAGCGCCGCGAAAATCGCCACGTTCGTTGCGAAGATCGCCGGCTGACTGTATTGCGTCTCGCGCAGACGCTCTTCGGGACCACGTTGTTGCAAGCCCAGCAGATCGTAGCCGAGCACGGTCTGCGCCATGTCGAAGATGTCTGCGGCCGCGCGTGAGTGTTTCGCGACGTCGACGCCCATACCGAGCATTTGCGAGCCCTGGCCGGGGAAAATCACACCGGCGCGCGTCATGCGACCCACTTCCACACAACGGCGCCCCACGAAAGGCCGCCGCCGAATCCGACGAACACGATGATATCATTGGCAGAAATTTTGCCGTCGCGGACTGCTTCGGAGAGTGCGATCGGAATCGAAGCGGCTGACGTATTGCCATACTCTTGAATATTGACGATGCAACGTTCCGGCGGGATCTCGAGATATTTCATCGCAGCGTCGATGATGCGTTTATTCGCCTGATGCGGGATCAGCACGTCGACGTCGCTCTTTGCGAGCTGCGCTTTCTCGAGCGCGCGGTCCGTCGCCGCGATCATCTTGGTGACGGCGAACTTAAAGACCTCACGGCCTTCCATATGAATGCGGTCGGCCTTGCGGTCGAGCGCCGCGTGCGTCATGGGCACGCGCGAACCGCCGGCTTCGAGGCGCAGGAGTTCAGGACGACTGCCGTCGCTTCCGAGTTCCGAGGCGAGGAACGAATCCTCGTGGCTTGCCTCGAGTACGACCGCGCCCGCGCCATCCCCAAAGAGGATAGCGGTCCCGCGATCGTTGCGATCGACCAGCTTCGAGAGCGTCTCCGCGCCGATGAGCATGACGCGCTTGTAGACGCCCGCGCGGATCAGCGATGACGCGACCGTCAACCCATAGATGAAACCGCTGCAGGCGATCTCGATATCGAACGCCGGCTTATCCTGTGCGCCGAGCTTTGCGGCGACGATGCAGGCCGTTGCGGGGAAAAGGAAGTCGGGATAGACGGTGCAGACGATATAGGCATCGACGTCGGTGGCTTGCAGGGCGGCATTCGCAAGCGCGTTGCGCGCGGCGGCCAAAGCCAAATCACTGGTCGCTTCATCTTCCGAAGTCCAGTGACGTCGTTTCATTCCGGTACGCGTCGTAATCCACTCGTCGGACGTGTCGAGCCATTGCTCGAGGTCGTGGTTGTCCACGACGCGCTCGGGCGCGTAATGCCCGACACCCACGATTCGAACCCCGGTCAAGAGGTCACTTAGTCGTGATCGTGACCGGCGTGTTCGTCGCGAATCTCGACGACCTGACGGCCATCATACGTGCCGCAATGACCGCACGTGAAGTGCGGGCGCTTGGGCTGGTGACACTGGGGGCATTCCACGACCGTGATCGCGTTCAACTTCCAGTTCGCCGCACGACGGCTGCGCGTTTTACTGCGCGGCGTCTTCCATTTTAAATTTGCCACTTTATGTGTCTCTCGTCTCCGTTAAATACTCTATGCCCGCACAGTCTTCGCCGCAGCGCAGTCCCATCGGCAACTCGCTGAGCAGCAGCTGTTGCGCCAAATCGGCGACATCCAGCCGGTTTCCGGTCAGGACGTTGCTTTCACCGAACGGATCGTCGTCTCGACCGGTCTGCGGATCGAACCGTTCGTCGACATCGGCATGCACCTGCATATCGACGTCCTCCAAGCACGCGTCGCACGCCCCGCGGGCCCGCGCATCGACACTGCCTACTATATGAAGCAGCCGATCGACGTAGCGCAATTCCAAGTGCACTTCGGCCGGCTTAGGAAACGAGATCCCCTCGAATTCCTCGATCGGCACCTCGTCATCGACCAGCATAAGCTGCCGGCCGCCTCCGAGGAGCCCACTGATGTCGACTTTGTGCGATTGAGCCATGGCGGTTTTTTGCGACCTGTCGCAGATTGGGGGCCCACCGTGCGGCGAGCCCCCAGAACGACTTGGAGATTGTAGAGCCCCGTCAGGGTCTTGTCAAACGCCGGGGCCGGGGGGTTGTTATATACTTGACTACAGTGAGCCCATTTGAGATAATGGGCGCATGGATAGGAAGCCCGCCGCCCCTGTTCCGGCCACCATGATCGAAGCGGTTCGTCACTTCGCGGACCCCGGCGTAGCGCATGATTTCTTCGTGTCCGTCCGCTGGCCGAGCGGCGTTGCGTGCCCGCTTCAGTGCGGCTCAGTGAAGGTCGCCTATATGCCCAAGCGTCGGCGCTGGTACTGCAACGATTGCAAGGGGCAATTCACGGCCAAGACCCGGACGATCTTTGAAGACAGCCCCATTGGCTTCGACAAGTGGCTTCCAGCTATTTGGCTCATCGCCTCAAACCGCAATGGCATTAGCTCCTGCGAGCTAGCGCGGGCTTTGGGCACCACCCAAAAGACGGCGTGGTTCATGCTCCATCGCATCCGTGCGGCCATGAAAGACGACGGCACCATCGACCCACTGACCGGCGAAGTCGAAGCCGACGAGACCTGGGTGGGCGGTGAACTGCAACACTCTCGCAAGGCCCGAAAGCTGCAACGTCAGGGCTTCAAGGTAAACGCCTTTACGCCAAAGACGGCGGTGTTCGGTGTCGTGCAACGCGGCGGTAAAGCGCGCGCGTGGGTTGTGCCGAGATTTTCAAAGCGCGCAGTGCTACCGAAGCTCTTTAGTTCCGTTCACCACGACGCCACGGTGCATACCGACGAATCGCTACTCTACTCGCAAATTGACGAGCGTTTCTTGTTCCACCACACCGTTAACCATGCGATCGAATACGTCAATGGCAATAAGCATATTAACAACGTGGAAGGCTTCTGGAGCGTCCTGAAAAGAACGCTCGGTGGAACGTACATTCACTGCATGCCGAAGCACTTGGAAGCCTATCTAGATGAGCAGCTATTCCGCTATAACGCGCGGGAGAAGCATGACGCTGCGCGCTTTCCTCTCGCGCTTGCTGGTGCCGAAGGGCGACGTCTAACTTATGAGGCGCTTAGGACGCGCGCCCTTGAAGGCGAAGCGAATGTCCGCTTCATCCCCCGCTCGGCAACGATAAAGCCCTCCGAGGAGGGCTGAAAAGAAGGAAGTGCGCCAGGCGGGATTCGAACCCACAATCACCGGTCAAGGTGTACACGGCTCCCAAGGCCGCAGTATTTACCAGTTCTACTACTGACGCACGAACGTCACGCTGTGAAGGAGATCGTCTAAGCGGTCTCCTTTTCTTGCGCCTTGGGCGGCGTACCGCCAACCTCTCCGCCCTCGTAGCGCAGCCATGTAATGGCCTTGCTATGCCAAGAGCGAATCTGTGCGCGGAGGGCTTCGATTGCTAGCGCACGGTCGGCATTATACTGCTGCCGAAGCGACGGGGTAAACGCGTCGAAGAAAGCACGCACCGGTGACGGATTGGGAAGTTGTTCCGTTCGGATAAGCCATTCGCAGTAGTTGCGAGCTGCTTCACTTGTGCCGGAATCGATCACCATCTTTGCAACAATTTCGTCGAGCGACGGCTTCTGAGACTGCTCTTCTGCCGCAATCAGTACGCGCTGCTCGGCAACGGCAGGGGGCGCCTTATAGCCCGCACGCGCGAGCATCTCATCAAGATTCTTGATGTCCGCTTCCATCGCATTAATGCCGGCGATCTCGTCGCCGACGATCTTCCAGCGGATGTCGATCTCGCCTTGAAGAGCGGCCTTTGCTACAAGCAGAGACTCAATGTAGGCATCGCGCTGTTGACCGGTGGTTGCCATGAAGCTGGGAATTTCGCCCCACGAAGGGGGAACCCTTTTGACCCTTATAGATTTTAGGGAGAAATCCCTAGAGCCGTTTTGGGACGGTCCTAGTCCTCCTTTTTGCCCTTCACCTTGCGGCGCCTCGCTGGTCGTCGCGCCTCGGCATCCACTTCGGCCTTGTCGGCCTTCAGAATATCGCCCACGACCTTCTTCAGGTGGTTCAAAGAGATCAAGGGCTCTAGCGGCTTCTTCCCGGACATCTGGACCATTGTAGCACGCAGCGGGAGGTGAGCCTTGTCGACACCAGGTCCGCAAGCTGCCCTGCCAGCCGAATCCTGGGCAGCCTATAGCGGCGCGATCGATCAAACGTGCGTTCAAAGGTTTGTGGTCGGCTTCACCGCCGCGTCGGTGCAAAAGGTGAAGAAAATCCACCTTTATTTTCATTCGAGTGGCGGTAACGTGGGCGACGGCATCGCGCTTTACGAGCTATTTCGAGCCATCCCCATTGACCTTACGCTCTACAATCCCGGCGTCGTCGCTTCCATTGCAACCATCGCCTATCTCGGCGCCAATCATCGAAAGACTTCCGCACACGCAGTATTCGGGTTGCACCGCACCCGCTATACTGCGGGCCAACCGGCAACGGCCGGAACGCTGAAGAGCCTGGCAGAAGCTGCCACCATTGATGACGCTCGGACCGAAGCTATCGTCAGGGCTAACACGACGCTCCCCGCCGAGAAGTGGGCCTACATGGACCAATACGACCTGACGCTCACGGCAGAGGACGCCGTGGCCTACGGCTTCGCGGACGAGATCGTGGCGTTTCAGCCACCCCCTGGAGCCGCCGTCTACGGCATCTAACCGCGTAGCTCTAGATATCCGCGCCCAGATGCGGGATAGGAGAGCATGGAACTGAGCGAGCCCTGTCACGGCACCATCACCATGCCCTGTTCCGGCACTGTCGTCAAGTATGTAATACCCGGCCGGGGGGATGGAGAGGTACCATGAACCTTCTGGGCGCCCTCGCCGGCCGGCTGGCTTCCGAGGGCGTAAATTACGCCCCCGCAATCGTCAGTGCCGCCGAGAAGCACGGCCTCGATCCGACCCTCTTGGCGGCGGTTGCTGCCCAAGAGACCGGCGGCCCTGGTGCCAACGGCGGGCGCAACGAGGTCGGCGACGGCGGCCATGGTCGCGGCCTCTTTCAAATCGACGATCGCTGGCACGACTTTGCCAAGACCGCCGCCGCGATGGATCCGTCGCGAAACGCCGACTATGCGGCCGGCATGCTCTCGGACTTGCTCGAGCGCTATGACGGCAACGTGCGCGAGGCGCTCTCCGCGTACAACGCGGGCGACCCGCACGCAGCGGGCACGAGCACGATTTGGGGCGACGGCGAGAAACTCGATTACGCCGACTCGGTCTTGCGTCACTACCAGCAACTCGACGGCAATGACGAAACGCCCGATCGTCTCGGTAATTTTGCATCGCAACTTCCGACACAACAGACGCTAGCGCAGCCGCAGCTGCCGCTCCCCGCGCCGCACGCACATCATCACCACCATCGTCCACCTTCGCGCCAAGCGATGTCGTACGACACGTACATCAATGGAGGAGAGAATCCATGAGCTTCAACATCGGCAACGCACTCGTCGGAGGCGTTGAAGGCTTTTTCACGGGCGGACCGATCGGCGCCGCAGCCGGCGCGGTCGCCGGCGGCTGCGAAGGCGGGCCGTCGTCGTCGACAACGTCCGGTCTCGCTGGTCTCGATCCCTCGACATTAGAGAGCGCACTCAGCCAGCAGTCGAGCGCATTCACCAACATCAACACGCTTTCATCGCTTGCGCAATCGGCACCGCAAAGTGACAACTTGCTTGCGAGCCTGATCGACGGCGACAGCGACGGGGACTAAGGAGCACTGCGATGGGATTTTTGATTCCGATGGCCGAGGCCGCGCTACCGTCGATCGCAGGCGCACTCGCGGGTGGCGCCACCTCACTGTTGAGCGGCAACGGTTTGAATGGCGCAGGCGAGGGTGCGATGGCAGGCTCGAATTCAAGCCTGTCGGCGATGCTCGCGAGTAATAACGCGTTTCAAACCGGGCTCATGGGCCAGGAGATGGGCGCGCAAGATCAACTCGATCTGCAGGCCACCGCTTTCGATGAAGCGATGGATCAGCAATCCGAGAACATGCGCGAAATCAACTCGTTGCGCGATGCGCAGATGGCCCAGCGCAAAGCCGATGACGGCATCACCAAGAAGTTCATCGAGAGCATCGGCGAGTGATCGACCTGCTGTTCATGGCGGCGCGCGCACCACGCGCGCCGCAGCCAAAGCCCACAGCTGATCCCGCGACCGGTGCCGACACCGCAACGCCCGATGACACAACCGCGCAAGAACAAGCGCTGGCCCAGGTCAAGGCGGCCTTCGACTATGAGATGGCGCAGCAGGCCGAGATGGAACGCGAGCGCGCGGCGCTCGAGGCGCTCTTGGTAGCAAACCTCAAAGACGAGGACGAGGTGATGAAAAAGTGGATTGCGATGATCGGCTAGCTCTCACCGCACTGGTTGGTCGATCTCTACTTCGTAACGCACGTGAAGAGCACTGCCCCTCGAACGTCGAGCCAAAAATTCCCTCAGTGAGCATGTGCAGCGGCCAGCGAAACGAGGCCGACGTAGTCGATTAACGCGTGGCCGAGGATGCATGCCGTGAGATTGCGGCGCCAAACATAAAATCCGGCCAGGACGGCGCCCAGCCCGAGCGGTGCTAGCAGCGTCGCGTTAAGTCCATATACGGTTGCATGTGCGAAGCCGAAAACTAGCGTCGACACCACGAACGCGACGGGTAGCCCGACATTGGAGGCGGCAACGCCGATCAGATATCCGCGAAACGTCAGCTCCTCGGTCACGCCGACGATCAAGACAAACGGAATCGCGACGAACAGATTGATGCCCGATAGGATGCTCGCAAGCTGCGACCCGGTGCCGGGCAAGAAACGCTGGAACACCATGTAGAAGACGAGCCCGACGATCGCGATGCCAATCGCCCATAGCGGATCCCGCCACGAGGGCCAGCGCAACCCAATCGCGCGCACGTCGATACGTTCCGCCCGAAGAATCAGTAGCATGATCCCCAAGACGACGACGTCGAGCAGCATCGTTCGCGGAATCACCGCCAACGGCAACAGATGTGCGAGCGGTCGGAAGACGAACGGCCACAAGAGCGCGAGCGCGATGCCGCCGACACGCAGCGGCGTCAGGTTCCGCATCATGGCTACTCTACTGCCGGAAGGCTCCGCCTGTTTCAGTCATCCACGGCTTCGATGAGGCGGGGATCACGTCAAGGCGGCCTTCGACTATGAGATGGCGCAGCAGGCCGAGGTGGCAAACCTCAAAGACGAGGACGAGGTGATGAAAAAGTGGATTGCGACGATTGCATGAGTTCACGCCGGATCCGGTCTTCCGCGGTGAAGCGATAGTTGCCAAAGGTGAACACCGCGTCGAGCTTCGTCGTCTGATGGTACGAGCGCACGAGCGACGTCCAACGGACGGTTCGCACGACTGCATAGCCGCCCACATTCTGCATGTCGACCTGATAGTCGGCGAGTCCATGCCCGTAGAAGTTCTCGTAGAGCAGAACGCCGGAGACGATAAGGCGCGGGATCGCAAGCGACTGGCGGTCGATCCAGATTTCCTTGAGAGCCGGACGGCGCTTGTCGGCAACGCCGGTCACAAGATGCGCGTAGCGCACGCCGTCGATCGTTTCATCACCCTCGTCCGTACAGGGAAGCTTCGGAAAGTTCTCCACGCTGGCGATCGTCTGCAGCCGCCCTCCGAGCACGCCCGCGGGCAACCAACCATAACGCGCGCTGCCGTACGGGCCGAGCACCGGCGGCCCGGGTTCCAGCAGGTCATGGGTTACAAACGCTTGCGCCCAGCGCGAGTCCTCGACGTACGCAATGCCGTCAGTACGATAGACGACGTCGATGTTGTAGTAGAGGAAAGGGTTGGTGTTAGCGGTGATGTCGACGTTTTCGGAATAGCTTATGTACTGCGGACGCGGCGCCTCGGCGCTGTGCCTAATAGCTGCGAAAACGAGATGCCAACAGGCGTCGTCCGCACGAGCGCGGGGCATCGAGGTAAGCGTCGCGACGGCGACGAACGCGCCGCCGAGCAGCCAGCGAGTCATCGCTCCCACCTCCAAAGCCACGCTACCATCGCCGCTTGAAAGTTTCCCGACAGGGCGGCAAAGGGGACTTGCGGGTCTGTGCTATACTTCTGACTTGTGCCCCGGGGCCATTAGCTCAGCTGGTTAGAGCGCATGCTTGATAAGCATGAGGTCCCTGGTTCGATCCCAGGATGGCCCACCATGAAAAAACCCGCTCGCCAGGCGGGTTTTTTACTTGCACGCAGCGCCGGGATACTTGATATCGCAGCCTCGGGCGTACACTCCGGGCATGATGACTGCATATCTCCCGCGCATCGCGGTGGCGGTGCTCTGCGCGTTCACGCTCGTTTCAGCCGCGCCCCCGCCGGCGGGATCGATGGCCGCCGTCCATCACCTGGTCTACCGCTTCGGCTA
>DATJOM010000008.1:0-3112 GCA_035507095.1 Candidatus Acidiferrum sp. | reverse complement strand
CGCTCCGAGCAATGCTCTCGAACACTACGGGCAAGATCGTCACGCACGTCGGCGTGCTCGTCGAGCGCGTCGGGCTCGAGTACGAGTTCCCCATCCGGATCAGGCCACACCGCAGCACGGGTCTTATCATCGGATTGCCGTACAGCGCCCCGCCCATTCCCATAACTCGAGACCTGCGCGGACCCGTCGCCAACTCCGGCTGCTGGGCGCGGTGGGTAGACTTTGCGGACGGCACAAGCTTTAACGTCTCGCCGCTCTAGAGCAACACCGTTTCGGCCGCCCGCTGTTTAGCCCGCCTAAGGCGATCGCGCATCGTGCGTCCGGCTCTTCAATTTCGCGACGCAGATAAACGAGGCCGGACCGAGTTTCGTGTAAATTCATCCGCGCTCTCGCTTAAGAGGAGTGCGGAAATAGGAGCGGCGTAGCTCGGGATTGTCAACATCCAAAGGAGATACGCCGTGAAACAAGTCTACCCCAACCTCATCCATCTTGCCAATTCCCCCGCCGATCGCCTTGTTGCACTTGAGGACCTGTGTCGTACGAAGGTCGCCGAAGTGCTGCAAGCCTACTTAAACGCCGAGGCCGACGAATTGATCCGTCGACGACGCTATGAGCGCATTGAGGAAGGCGCACCGGCGCTCTACCGCAACGGCCACGATCCCGAGCGCCTGATCACCACGCCGGCGGGTACTATTGCGATCCGCCGTCCGCGGGTGCGCGGGATGACCTACGAATCGGCGGTGTTGCCCAAGCACAAACGGCGGCTTCCCAGCCTTGATCGAACGTTTCATAAGCTGTGGCTCGAGGGGCTTTCGCAGCGCGATTTCGAGCCGGCATTGCGCGCGTTGCTGGGCGAGGAAGCGCCACTCTCAGCTTCGACGATCGCGCGCGTCAACGCCCAGTTCCGCTCGGAGTTCGACGCGTGGAAAACCCGCCGGCTCGATCACGAACACTATGTGTACGTGTGGGCCGATGGCGTCCATCTGGGCGCCGGGCCTGCCGATGAACGGCGGGTGATTCTGGTGGTCATCGGGGCCGACGCGCAAGGCGAAAAGCATCTGGTCGCCCTGGACGAAGCCATGAGCGAAAGCGAATTGAGCTGGCGCGAGATTCTCCACGATCTCAAGGAACGTGGCTTACGCGCGCCGTGGCTTGCCGTTGCCGATGGGGCAAACGGCTTTTGGTCGGCGCTCTCGGCTGAATATCCCGAAGCCAAACAACAGCGGTGCTGGTTGCACAAGATCCGAAACGTGCTCGATAAGGTGCCCGAGAAGCTCAAGGGCGAGGTGCACCGCGCATTGCGCGAGATTTGCAGCTCGACCACTCGCGCCGAAGCGATGAGCAAGATCGACGAACTTGCCCGTTCATTGTCCAAGGACTACCCCAAGGCGGCGGCCTGCGTTCGCGACGACATCGATCGGATGCTCGCCTACTTTGCATTCCCCAAAGCGAGTTGGAAGAGTTTGCGCACGACCAATCCGATTGAATCCGTCTTCGCCAGCGTTCGCCTGCGTACCAACGTGGCGAAACGGTTGCGTAGCGGCGCTTCAGCGCTCTACCTCGTATTCAAACTGATCGAACGATTGTCGACGACATGGCGGCGAATCGACGGGTATCAAACGATCGCACTTGCGAACGAGAGCGCCGCATAATATAATGCGTGCAACGGACTACGCCGCTCCGCGAATTTCCCCGAAAATCGGCGCGACCTCCGCGCCGGCGACTAGGACGGATTCAGCAGCATCGAGTTGACCAAGTCTAAGCATTGAGTAAGCGGCGCCCCCGTTCGAGAATAGCAGCACTCCAGGCGACGTTATCGACCCAGTCTGACGGTATCGAGGAGAGTCCCCACAGGGCGCCGGCAATCTGCCCCGTTACGGCCGCGACGCTGTCGGCATCATCACCCAAGTTGGCTGCGAGAAGGACCGCTTCGTCGAAGCTACCTGCCCGGTCAACGCACCACAACGCGGCTTCAAGGGTATGCACCACGTATCCGGACGAACGAATGTCGTCGCGTTGCTTGTGCCGCCACGAACCCTCGGCGACGGCGTCGATCCCAGGCGCCTTGCTCGATCGTGGCCGCAGCGTAAGGAGCTTGTCTCCGCAGACGATGGAGTCAACGAGAATCGACACCAGCAGCATCGCTCCTTCGATTGGCTCGTCGCTTGCGTGAGTCGTACGGCTCTGATCTCGCGCGACGGTTCGAGCTGCAGCGATATCATGATGCCAGCGCAATGCAACCGGTGCGAGCCGCATGATCGAACCGTTTCCCGCCGAGCGTGGATCGTCGGAGCCGGCGAAGGGGTCGCCCGTCGCGCGGTAACGCTCGAGGGCCTCGCGGGTGGTGCTCCCGATGTCGAAGCATGTACCCGTAGCGGAGTTGTGCCCGCACTCATACCAGTTGAGGAAACGGTTCATGAGATCGCGCGCATCGAAGCCGTCGCAGAAGAGCAGACTGTCGGCGAGGCATAGCGCCATGCTCGTGTCGTCGGTCCATTGACCGGATTCGAGTTCGAACGGTCCTCCGCCGATTAAGCCAGTGATCGCCGGATGCGCGTCGCGCACCGTAAACTCGAGCGTCGTTCCCAGCGCATCGCCGATGGCGAGGCCAAGCAGGCAGCCGAGTCCACGGTCAAAGATCGCTTCGTCCACGATTATGCCGCCAGCTTCAAGGCCCGCGGGGCGACGCGCAGTTCGACCCGTGAACCAAACGGAAATGCGAGGTGGTCGGCTTCAATACCGTCGCCGAAGATTGCCCCACCGGCGTTCATCTCCGAGACGAGGTCGAGGTGCTGGTCGCGGGTGATATGCCCAGCGGTCGTGGTCGCGACAAATCCGCTGCCGGGAAAGGCTTCGCGAACGAAATACGCCAGGCGTGCCTCGGTTGGGCGCGGCAGCGAAAGTGATTCGCGCCGTTCGCGATTGATAGATCTGGCCCAGCCGCTAGCGCCGGTCCCGGTCGAGACGATCACACCGGAAGAAGAGTGATGCTCGTCGCCTGCGGCCGTTGCAAGCCGGTAGCGCGCGGATTGATGCGAGCTGTGACCGATGAAGATCTCGGTGAGCGCAAGCAGTAGTTGGCCGTCGTCGAGCCGAGCCTGCGCCATCGTGC
>DATJOM010000007.1:0-17367 GCA_035507095.1 Candidatus Acidiferrum sp. | reverse complement strand
TTGGTGACGAATCCCACAGCGACGCCGAGCAACGTCGGCCAGGTGAACTCGCGGCGTTGCCATACCTCGTAGCCCCAGAAGATCGCAAAGCCGATGCCGATGATCCACAGCAGGGCAAGAAGAATGACGATAATGCTCATGCGGCCCGCTCCTTCGCGCAGCCGGTCCTGAACCTCTGCTTTCCTCGCCTATCGTCCAAACGCTCCGGTCAGTAACGCGACGAGCGTGGCCGCAGCGAGCACCTCACGGCAGACCTCGGCATAGTTCGCCGCGCCATTGAGCACAGCGAAGAGCACATCGGCGCCAAACACCGCGCCTAGCACAGCAGATCAGCTGTGCTTCAAGAGTGCAGCGTTGCAGGGCTGCACTTCCACTACAGCACCATTTCGCCGTGCAAAACCACGATGCCACTTCCCGAAAGCTCCGGATCGGGTCCGAGGCGCACGTGCAGCGCGCTGCGCCGCCCCATGAGCGCGCCCTGCTCGACGACGAGCGCATTATCGGCTGCGAGCATCCCGAGCGATCCCAGATATGCGCACAGCGGCCCCGCGGCGGTTCCCGTCGCAGCATCCTCCCACAATCCCACCGTGGGGTTGAAGAATCGCGCGTATGCACGCTGCGGCGCGACCGGATCGAACGCGTAGATGTAACAGCCTTCAGCCCCCGCGGCCGCGAGCACGTCGAGCAACTTTTGCGCGGATGGCCTGGCGCGATCGACGGTCTCATTATCGCGCACCCTGACATGCAGATGGCCCGCGCCGGTATCCGCTACGCGCGGCGGCGGCGTTGCACAGATATCTTCAACACGCAATGCGAGCGCGTCCGCAAGCGATGCAATCGCGGAGAACGGATCGGAGAGCTTCAACGGCGACTGCTGCATGCGTCCCTGAATCCTTCCGTCACGCCGTTCGAGCGTAATCGGCAACACTTCCTGACCGATCTCTTGCTTGAAGATCCGCGGTGCGTCCAATGCCCCAAGATCTCCGTGCTCCGCCAGCCACAACCATGCACCTAGTGCATTGTGCCCCGCTCCGAACACCTCCGCGCCGCTCGCCGTAAACGAGCGCAGCTTCCGGTCGGCACGCGAACTGCGCATGATGAACGTGGTCTCGGCTTGATTGAACTCGCGTGCAATGCTTTTGAGCCGCTCGTCGGACAACGCGTCGCCGCCTTCCACCACGGCCAGCGGATTGCCGGTCAACGGCGCCTCCGCGAAGACGTCAATCAGTCCCGCAATGAATCTTTCCACGCACCTAACGAACTGCTGCAGCGTTGAAATAGGTTGCACGCGGGTGATGTATCACGATCGCTGCGGTCGATTGCTCGGGCATAATCTGAAATGCTTCGGTTAATTCCACGCCAATGCGTTCTTGGGCACCGAGCACGCCGAACGCGATCGTATGCTGTGAGAGATCCGGACACGCGCCGTAGCCCCAGGAGTAGCGCTTACCGCGTTCGCGATCGAGCCGTAATTCGGTGCGGATGCGCCGGTGCGTCCACTCCGCGAGCGCTTCTGCCGACTGCACGGTGAAGCCGTGCAAGAAGTATGACTCACTGTAGTCGCCACGCGCTTGGAGCGCTTCGGTCAACTCGGATGCGCGCGTACCGATCGTCACGACTTGTAGCGCAACGACGTCGATGCCTTTGCCGTTTTGCGGTTCGCGCAGATAGTCGGCAAGACAAAGGTGATCGCCGCCAATCTGGCGCGCGAAGTTGAAGCGCGCGATCTCGCGCGACGCGTCGTTCGGGTCGTAGAGTATGACGTCGTTGCCCAGACCAGCCGCCGCGTAATAGCCATAGGCGACCTTCGGCAGTAACAATCCGCCCTGTTCGGCCTGACGCTGATATTGGCGCAAGCGCGGATCGAAATCGTCGCGAAGCAACGCGTCGAACGCTTCACCCTTCGTGTTGCTCGCGCCCCACGATAACCGGTACAGACTCTTGAGATCGAAGCACGGCCACAACTCGCGCAGATCGACGTCGTCGATCGTCGTCGCACCCAAAAAAGGCGGCAGCGGGATATCTGCGTGCTGGCTCTTGACGGCGGAGATCGTCGTTGGCGGAACATGCGTAGCGGCGCCGTCACGCGCACGATCGCGCTGCGCGAAAGCCTCCTTGCGAATACGCTCAACGAAGGCTACGCGCGCCGAGTTTTCGTTGGTCAAGCGATCCATGATCTCGAGCCCCTCGAACGCGTCCTTGGCGTAGAACAGCCCCGGCTCGAAGAAGCGCTCGCCTTCGTCAAGCAGCGAGATCCGCCGACCGAAGTCGCGGTTGATCGCCGCGCCGCCCACGATGATCGGGAAGTGCAAGCCACGCGTATCCTGCTCTTGCACGCAAATCGGCATCTGTTTGCTGGTCGAGACCAGCAGCGCGGAGAGCCCAATCGCGTCGGCTTTGACTTCGACGGCCTTTTCGAGAATCGTATTCATCGGCACTTGCTTGCCGAGGTCGTGTACCGTATAGCCATTGTTGGTAAGAATCGTGTTGACGAGATTCTTGCCGATGTCGTGCACGTCGCCGAAGACCGTGGCGAGCACGACCGTGCCCTTTGTCACGCCTTCCTTCTTCTCGAGGAACTGCTCGAGGTGCGCGACCGCCTTCTTCATGACTTCGGCCGATTGCAATACGAAAGGCAGAATCAACTCGCCCGAGCCGAACTTGTCGCCGACCTCTTTCATCGCAGGCAAAAGGATTTCGTTGAGAACTGCGACCGGATCGCGTTCTTCGAGCGCGGCATCGATCTTGGCTTCAATGCCGTCCTTGCGCCGGCGTAAGATCGCATTGTGGATCTGCTGTGCGACGGGAAGGTCGAGCTCGGCATCAGTGTCACCCTGAGTCTGCCGGAGGGTGTCGCCGGCACTCTCAAAATGTTCGATCAAGCGCTGCAGCGCGTCGGGGCGGCGATTGAAGACGAGATCGTCGCACATCTCGCGCACGACGGGATCGAGCTCGGCATACGGGCTAATCTCTTTGGCGTGAACGAGCGCGCAATCGAGCCCGGCCTCGACGCAGTGGTGCAAGAACACCGAGTTGAGCGCTGCGCGTGCTCCCGGTTTCAAGCCGAACGAGACATTCGAGACGCCGAGCGAGGTCAACACACCGGGCAACTCGCGCTTGATCAAACGAATGCCTTCGATCGTCTCGATCGCCGAGGTTGCAAACTCCGCGTCGCCGGTTGCGAGCGTGAACGTCAGATCGTCGAAGATTAGCGCGCCCGGCGGCAAGCCGTACTCATCCACGACGATGCCGTAGATGCGCTGCGCGACCTCGAGCTTGCGCTGCGCGGTCTTAGCCATGCCGGCTTCGTCGATCGTCAGGGCCACGACCGCCGCGCCATGCTCTTTTGCCAGCGGCAACACCACGTCCATCTTCGCGCGCCCGGCCTCGAGATGCACGGAATTGACGATCGCGCGTCCCGGATTGTTTTCGAGCGCAACCTGGACGACTTTCGGCTCGGTCGAGTCGATCATCAACGGCGCTTCGATTGATTGCGAAAGTCGCCGCACCAATTCACGCATCTGTACGTCTTCGTCGGTGCGCTCGGTCAGCGCACAGCAGAGGTCGAGCACATGCGCTCCACCTTCAACTTGTTCGCGAGCAACCAGCACAATTTCGTCGTAATTGTCCTCGAGCAGTAGCCGCTTTATTTTTCGCGACCCTTGGCTATTGATTCTTTCACCAACCAGGAGCGGCCGCGGTTCCTGATTGAGCGGCGTTGCAGTCATTGCGGAGGCTACGTCTTGCGGGACGGCTTCGCTGCGCTCGCTTAGCCTGTTTACGCTCGCGGCGCGAAGCCGCGCCCGCGCCGTCGCCTCCGCATCGATCGCGTCGCGGAGCGCCGTGATGTGTTCGGGCGTAGATCCGCAGCAACCGCCAACGATGTTGACGCCGAAATCGCGGACGAAGTCGCTCAGTTCTTTGGCCAACTCTGCCGGCGTCTCGGGATAGATCGTTTCGCCTTTTGGCCCCATCAGCGGGAGGCCGGCGTTGGGGATCACGCTGACCGGGCAGCGCGAGTTTTCCGCCAGGTAGCGTACCGCGTCACGCATCTGCGACGGGCCCGTCGAGCAGTTGAGGCCGATGACATCGATCGGCAACGCATCGAGCGTCGCCGTGACCGCGCGAATGTCCGTGCCGAGCAGCATGCGGCCTTCCGTGATCAGCGTCGGCTGGGCTTGAATCGGCACGCGGCGCATCCCGCGATCGAACTCGCGCACGATGCCGGCGATTGCCGCTTTGAGTTCGAGCAGATCTTGCATCGTCTCGAGCAGCAGCACGTCGACGCCGCCCTCCACTAAGGCGCGCGCTTGTTCGCCGTAGATGTTGGCGAGTTGCTCGAAGGTGATCTTCGAAAGCGTCGGATCCGAGGAGGAGATCAACATCCCGGTCGGCCCCATTGAGCCTGCGACAAAGCGAGGACGATCCGGCGTGGAGATTGCATCGCAGGCTTCGCGCGCGAGTTGCGCGGCGCCGTAGTTGATCTCGTAGGTTTTATCAGCGAGTCCGTACTCGTCGAGTTTCAGTCGCGAGCCCATGAACGAGTCGGTCTCGACGACGTCGGCACCGGCCATGAGGTAGGCGGTGTGGATGTCGCGGATCACGTCGGGACGTGAAAGGACCAGCGCCTCATTGCAGCCCAGATGGCGCTCACCACCAAAGTCCTTGGCGGAAAGTTCGAGCGCCATGAGCTGTGTGCCCATGGCGCCGTCGTAAATCAAAACCCGCTCTTGCAGCAGGCGTACGTAGTCACGCAATTCGGTTACATACTCGCTTGTTCGACGGCGAAGTCGGCCACGGCGCGGACGGTTCCCACGGCGTGTCCAGCCCGATTATACACGATGGGCTCGATATACCCCGCTAAATCGGTCGCATCGGCAAGGGGACTACCTAAGACCCGTAATGCCGCCATCGTCAACGGTCCCCGCGCGCGCGCCGTACCGTCGAGGACTTTGCTCGCCAGGCCAACGCCCTGCGGAATCAGCGTCAAACAGTGCATACCTTCGGCACCCCCCTTGCACGCGACCGCGCCCGCCCCCGCCGTCATCACGCGCGTATCGAATTGTCCCGTTCCCGAGACATATTCCGGATGCGAAACCATCGCATCGCGCACAATCAGCAGCGCATGCGCGTCGCGCTCCGGGATGCGGGTCAGCGAGCCGAAGCGCGCAAACGCCATCGCTGCCTTGCGCAGCGAGGTTGCGTAGACGGGGATGCCGCAGCCATCGACGCCGAGCGGCCAACTTGCCGGATCGTCGTCCGAGAGCCGCGCGCAGAATGCAAGAATATATTGCTGCGCCGGATTGCGAAGGTCCATGTACGTAGCCACGTCGCTGCCCAGCACGCGGCAAAGCGCGAGAATACCGGCGTGCTTGCCCGAGCAATTGTTGTCGATCGCGGTCGGTTTGCGACCCTCGCGTAACATCTCGTGCGCAACCGCTTCATCGTACGGAAGATGCGCGCCGCATTGCAGCGCCGATTCGTCGAGTCCGATCTTTTGTAAGATCGAGCGCACCGCCGCGATGTGAAACGGCTCGCCTACATGGGACGCGCACATCACCGCGATCTCGCGCATATCGAGTCCGAAGGCCTCGCGTGCACCGGCCTCGATTGCGGCGGCTGCAATGAACGGTTTCGCACTGGAACGAAGAAAGACCGGCGACTCAATATCGCCGGTCCGTAGGATCACGTCGCCGCTTGCGTTTGCCGCTGCAGCGGCGACGTGATGTACCGATTCAACCAGATCCCCGCGTGTAACCTCAACGATCATCAAATAAGCGCGGGTTCCACGATCACGGCTTCTTGATCGGCGAAGACCGGATTGCTCAGATAGCGCTCGCCTGTGTCGCAACCGATCGTCACGATCACCTTGCCTTTATTTTCCGGACGTGCTGCAACTTGCAGTGCAGCCCACACGTTCGCGCCGGCCGAGATCCCGACTAGCATGCCTTCTTCACGCGCAAGGCGTCGCGCGGTCGCAATTGCATCGGCGTCGGTGACGCGAATCACTTCGTCGTAGATCTTCGTGTCGAGGACTTTCGGTATAAAGCCCGTGCCCGTTCCCTGAATTTTGTGCGGACCGGGCGCGCCGCCGGTGAGGACCGGTGAGGCATCCGGTTCTCCGGCAATCACTTTGACGCCGGGCTTGCGCGCTTTGAGCACTTCGCCGACGCCGGTGATCGTGCCGCCTGTGCCCACCATCGCGAGGAAGATGTCGACGGCGCCGTCGGTGTCGCGCCAAATCTCTTCTGCCGTCGTGCGCCGATGAATCTCCGGATTCGCCGGATTCTCGAACTGTTGCGGCATGAAATAGGTGTTGGGCGCGGCGTTGTAGATCTCCATCGCTTTGGCGATTGCGCCTTTCATACCGTCGGCACCGGGCGTAAGAATAACTTGCGCACCATAGGCCTTGAGCAGACTGCGTCGCTCGATCGTCATCGTGTCGGGCATGACGAGTAGACACTGATAGCCCTTCGCCGCGGCGACGAACGCAAGCGCGATGCCGGTGTTCCCGCTGGTCGGTTCCAGGATCTTCATCCCGGGGAGCAAGCGACCGTCACGTTCGGCTGCTTCGATCATCGAAACGCCGATGCGATCCTTCACCGAGCCCGCCGGATTGAACGACTCCATCTTCACCAGGACCGTCCCACCCAGTCCCTTGTTCAGCCGCGGGATCTTGACCAGCGGCGTGTTGCCGAACGTATCGGCCAGATTCTCGTAAATGCGTGCCATAGTGTTTGTTTGAACCTCGTTCTACCGCTGATGCGTTGCGCGAGCGAGGTCCTCCCCGCCCCTCCGAACGAATGTTCGAGAAGTGTTCTCCCTGTCCCGGAAATCCCTTTACGTCGAGGCGCTCGATCTTTGGATCGACAGCATGCGCTCGCAGGAACGCTGCTACGTTTCGCACGGCCACAGCGACCACGCGCGAGAGCACAATGTGTTGGTCACCACGCCGAGCACCGCGCGCATCTGCAAAGCGCGCTTTGCGCGGCGCGAGGAGCGTGCGCAACTGTCACTGCTACCGCCGAAGGCTCCGCCACGCCCGCCGGTTACCTTCGAAGAACACGCATTCAACGAGCCGTGGGAGGAACGCGAACATCGGCTCACGCTCTTCTCGGCCGGACACGTGCTTGGCAGCGCGCAGCTCTTGATCGAAGGCGAGAGCGGGCGCTACGTTTATACCGGCGACTTCAAACTGCGCGAATCGCTCACCGTCGAACCGCCCGAGGTCAAGCGCTGCGACGTCCTGCTCATGGAGTGTACCTACGGACGACCGCAGTATGTTTTTCCGTCGCACGAGGAAGTCGCGGGACAAATGATCGCCTTTGCACGCGACGCACTCGAAGGCGACGCAGTTCCGGTCTTCTTCGCGTATTCGCTCGGCAAGGCGCAAGAAGCCATGGCGATCCTCGGCGGTGCCGGGTTACCCCTCACCGTCCACGGTGCGGTCGATAATCTGGCACAGGTCTACGAAGCGTGCGGCGTAACGCTGCCGCCCTATGCGCGCTACCACGCCGACAGCTTCGACGCGCAAAGTGTGTTAATTTGGCCACCCGGCGGAAAGGCGTTGCCCAAGGCGTTGCGCAACAAGCCGGTTCGTACGGCCGTGCTGACCGGCTGGTCGCTCGATCGCGGTGCGCTCTTTCGCTATGGGACGGAGCGCGGCTTCGCGCTCTCCGATCACGCCGACTATCCGGCGCTGCTGCACTACGTCGAACGCGCGCAGCCACGCAAGGTCCTCTTGAATCACGGCTGGCGCGACTTCGTCTACCGCCTGCGTGCGCTCGGCATCGATGCCGAGTATTTGGAGGACAATGCGCAACTCTCGCTTTTTTAGTCTGCTTCTCGCTTTTGCGTTCGCGTCACAAGGCGTGCCGGTGGCGGCGCAAACAACCTCGCCATCGAGTGCACCGACGATGGACGATGCCATCGCGGCGATCAAAGCCTACGCGCCTAAGGCGCTCGAACAACAAGGCGCGCCGGGCATGTCGGTCGCGATCACCGATAGAACCCATACGATCGCGATCATCACCGAAGGCATGGCGGACGTCGCGAGCAAGACGCCGGTGAGCCCCGACACGCGCTTTCCGATCGGCTCGATCTCGAAGTCGATGACCGCACTTGCGCTCCTCCAACTGCACGATAAGGGACTCGTCAATCTCAACGCCCGAGTGCAACAGTATCTGCCGTCGTGGTCGATCCACAACGCGGGAAACCCGATCTTGGTGCACATGCTTCTCTCGCATACCGGCGGCATACCCGACGACTTCTCGTTTCAGCAGTACGGATTTGCGCTCGCCGCACTGCGGAACGCGCACACGCTCTTCTCCCCCGGCACAATGTGGGAATATTCGAATGACGGCTTCGCCACGGTCGGCGCGATCGTCGCCGCGGTCTCGCATAACAGTTGGCAGAGCAATATCGAGAACCACGTCTTCGCGCCAATCGGCATGGAGAACAGCTTCGCGGTCTTTAACGACCGCACGCTCTCGGCTCCAACCGCAACCGGCTACCAGTTCCGCGATGCCGACTACGTCGCCGCACCGCCGAATCCGGTGCTCGTACCGTCGCCATTCGTCGACTTCGTCGATCCGGCCGGTTCGGTGATCTCAACGCCGGGCGATATGGCGACGTACATTCGCTTCTACCTCAACGGCGGGAAGACGGCAAACGGCACGCAATTGCTCTCGCCGGCGACGTTCGCGGCAATGACCAGCGCCGACCATTTCAATAACGGCAAGCCGGACGTTGCCAAGGGCATCGAACTTGCGGAGTGGCCCGCGTTCTATCACGAGTACGGCTATGGTCTTTCCGTGTTCAACACGAACGGCGATCGTTTGATCGGCCATACCGGCGGCGTGTCGGGCTACACCGCGTGCTTCCAAGCCAATCTCACGCGCGGGTTCGGCGCGATCGGGCTTTCGAATCTGGTCGAAGCGCCGTTGCATCCATGTGCAATCGTGAAATATGCGATGGAGGTGCTGCGCGCGCAGAGCCTTGGACAACCCTTGCCGCCTCCGCCCGCCGGTCCTCCGATCGCGCCGCCGAAAATTACCGTGAGCGACTACGTCGGCACCTATCGCAGCACCGACGGCACAGGTGTCGTCGTTGCAAACGAAAGCGGCACGCTCTCGCTCCACGACGGTGCGAAGAACTATCAGCTTGTCGCCCAGGGGAAGGACGTCTTCTGGACCGACGACCCGCGCTTCACAATCTTCTATGTCGTCTTCGAACGCAACAAGGCCAAGGCGGTCGACGGCTTTACCAACGGCAGCTCGTACTACGTGAACGGCAAGCACACGGGCGCAACCTCGTTCGCACATCCGGTTGCCTGGGATCGCCTGGTCGGCCGCTACGAAACCTCGATCTTCGGTTCGCCCGTCGTCATGCGTGTCGTGATCGTGAAGGGCAAGCTGACCACGGACGGCATCAATCCGCTGCGGGCGAATGCGAACGGCACGTTTGCGCTCGGCGACTCGACCGTGCGCTTCGATACGCTCTTCGAGGGCAAGATGCAGCGGCTATGGCTCGACGGCGCCGACTTGTACCGGATCGAGCTTCCGTAGCGCAGCGTCTAGGACAACGCGCTCCGGTTCCCACAGTCCCCCTGTACGCTTCGCACAGGGGGATCTTCTTTATGAGCACTGCTGCAGCACCGGTACGCACGAGCAACGACGAAGCGCTCGAGATCGCACGAGACGCGTACATTTACGCGTATCCCATGGTGGTAATGGAAGTGACGCGGCGGGTCGGCACCAACGTCGCCGAGCCCACGGGAATCAACGCGCCGGTCAACCAGTTTGCGCACGTTCGCGCATTTCCCGACCCATCGATGACGATGGTCGTGCGTCCGAACGCTGACACGCTTTACAGTTCGCTGCAGTACGACGTAGGCCGGGAACCGCTGATCATCGGCGTGCCGGACTCCCACGAACGATACTATCTTCTCGAGGTCATGGACTATTGGACCGATGTGTTCATGTCCCCGGGAAAGCGCACGACGGGAACCGGTCGGCTCACCTTCGCACTCGTCGCGTCGGGCTGGCGCGGCGAACTTCCGCCAGGCGTCGTGGGTTACCAGAGCCCGACCGCATGCGGGTGGATCATCGGACGAACCCAGACCAACGGCAAAGGCGACTACGCTGCCGTGCATGCATTTCAGGATGGTATTACGGCGGTTCCCCTCAGTTCGTATGGCAACGCCTATACCGCGCCGAAAGGCGCGGCCAACGCGAATCAAGATATGAGTGCGCCGCCCGATCAGGTCGAAAAGATGCGCGCGGCCGACTTCTTCTCGATGTTCGCCGAATTGCTCAAGACAAATCCGCCGCACGCAAACGACTATCCGATGCTCGATCAAATGAAGCGCATCGGGTTTGAGCCCGGCAAGAGCTTCGCGCTCGCGTCCGCGCCGAAAGCGATCCAAGATGCGCTCGATGCCGCGCCTTCTGCAGGACTAGCGAAAATCAAAGCGGCGACGACAAAATCCGGGAACGCAGTGAACGGATGGCGCATCAACGTGACCGCCATCGGCACGTATGGCGCCGACTATCTCCATCGCGCAGCCGTCGCCCTTGCGGGGCTTGGGGCAAACACGATCGAAGACGCGGTGTATCCCTTTGCATTCGTAGATGCCGATGGCAAGCCATTTTCCGGTGACGAGCGCTACCAGATCCATTTCCAAAAGGATCAGCTGCCACCGGTACGCGCCTTTTGGTCGCTAACGATGTACGACGACCGTCAACTGTTTACGGAGAATTCGATCGGCCGCTATGCCATCGGCGATCGCGACGATCTTGCCTTCAATGCCGACGGTTCACTCGATCTCTACATTCAGCGCGAATCGCCGGGCAAAGACCAGCAATCGAATTGGCTGCCGGCGCCAAAGAGCGGCGGTTTTACGATGAACATGCGCCTGTACTGGCCGAAGGACGTCGTGCGCGATGGTTCGTGGGCACCTCCACCGGTGAAAAAGCTCTGATCGCTAGTGGAGGTTGAATTGCCCGAGCGTGATCGTAGCCGACATCCCGGACGCGCTGAGCTGTGGATTGAGGTGCAGCGTGAGCGACTCATCGGTCACGACGTAATAGTCGCCGACGCGCGCGAAACGCAACTCTACATTGCCGCGCGCGTGCGCCTCGGGCTCGCTGCGCACCGATTCTTCGAACTGCGCAGCGCACACCAGTCCGGTGCGGTCGTCAACGAGCACGCCGACGAGCGGATGATCCTGGGGATCGGCGACCGGGACCACGTGTAGCTGCCAGCCGGTATCGCCGTTCGCACACATCGCGGGTTGGCTGCCGATGACATGGTAGCTCAACGCGGGCGTGCGCGATACGACCGCAATTGTTTTTAGCGGTGTACCGGTGGGTTGCGGAAGTGGCGTGGCTTCCACGACGTCGACATCGAAAAGCCGTCCATGCTGCATCCACCGAAACGCCGAGTTCCACGTCGGATCAAAGATCGGTGTGGGCGTCTCGCCGAGCGCGCTTGCACCGCCGATAAGATAGACTTGATGCTTGTGCTGGTCGAACGAAAAGGTCAAGGTATTGTCGGCGCTACCTTCGCTGCCGGTCTTTCCTCCCACGACGAACGTTGCCGCAATCGCGCCGGCGCTCGGATACATCGCAACGGTACCGCCGGCCGTCCGAACCTGGGCCGTATACGTGAATGAAGGCGGCGTCGGCAAGGCGTTCATGTGCGCGAGGGCGCGCGCAAAGTACGCGTCGTTCCGGTCGACCGGTACCGGCGCTTGCTGCGCAAGCGCAACCCCACAAGCTAAGGCGGCGAACGCACCAAGGATCGCTAGTCGACGCCGATATCCCATAGCAGGCCGAGATCTTTCTTCGCGAACGTCTTGAACGCGATCAGCGTCTCCGTGTTCTCGATGCCTTCGAGCGCAGCAACGTGCTCGGTCACGAGATCGTTGAGATCGTCGTGCTTCCGCACGCGCGCGACGGCAACAATATCGAAGGGGCCCGCGACCGAGTAGACCTCGGCGATGCCGTCGATTGCGAGCAGGTCGTCGGCGATCGATTTGAGCCGCGTACGTGAGACGTTCATCAGGATGAAAGCCGTAACCATGAGAAAAGGGGTTCCATGATCGCCTTCGCCCGCACCTGCGCGGCGCTCGCTGCCACGAGCGGCAAGCTCGAGAAGGTCGCCATCCTCGCGGCCTACCTGCGCGAGCTCGACGATGCGAACCTGACGGCGGCGGCACGGTTCTTCACCGGCAATCCGTTCGCCGCGCGCGAGCAGAAGCAACTCTCGATCGGCGGCCGCACGATCGTGGAGGCTGCCCGGCGTGTCTGGGGCGTGACCGACGCGCAGCTGCGCGCCGGCTACCGCGAGTACGGCGATTTGGGCGACGCCCTCGGACCGCACGTACGTGAGCCGGTGGATCCGGGACTCTTTCGCGAATCGCTGACGCCGGCATCGCTCGCGGTGATCTTCGACGAGATCGCCGATACGTCGGGCAAATCGGCCGGAAAGCGCCGGCTGCATCTCTGCGAGCGCATCCTGCGCGCGTGTCGCGACCCGCTCGAAGCCACGTACGTCATCAAGATCATGACCGGCGACCTGCGCATCGGCTTGCGTGAAGGGCTCGTGCATGATGCCGTCGCGGCAGCATTCGACGTGCCGCTAGCACGTATCCGGCACGCGGTGATGATTGCCGGAGACGTCGGCGAGGTCGCGATCGGCGCAAAACACGGAACGCTCGATGCGCTGCGGATTCGCTTCGGGTCTCCGATCGGGTTTATGCTCGCCTCACCGATCCCGTATGGCGAGCGATATCCCGACCTCGACGAGCACGCCTGGTTTGCAGAGGATAAATACGACGGCATTCGCGCGCAGGCACACGTTGCAGGTGGCAAGGTCTCGCTCTTCTCGCGAACGCTCAACGACGTAACCCACAGTTACCCCGAGATTGCCGAGGCATTGCACGCACAACCGCGTCGCATGATGCTCGATGGTGAGATCGTTGCGATCCGTGACGGCCGCGTGCTCCCGTTTCGCGCGCTGCAAGCACGTTTGCAGCGCAAAGAGATCGATGCGGCATTGCTCGCAGAGGTTCCGTTGCGATACGTGGTCTTTGATATGATGGCGGTAGACGACGAGTTCTTACTCGATCGTCCGCTACACGAGCGACGCTCGCGGCTCGCGCATGCACTGCTTGAAAGCCACCACGTATGCCTCGCACCATTTGCTCGCGTGGATGAAACGGATGCCGCGACCGTCAACGCGGCGTTCGAAGCTGCGCGCGCACGCGGAAACGAAGGCGCGATGTTCAAGCGCACCGATGCGCCGTACGCGCCGGGCCGGCGGGGAAAGTGGTGGCTCAAGCTCAAGCGAGAGCTCACCACGCTCGACGTCGTCGTTGTTGCGGTCGAATGGGGTCATGGCAAGCGGGCCAAGGTGCTCTCCGACTACACCTTCGCCGTACGCGGCCCTGATGACGACCTCCTCACCATCGGCAAAGCCTATTCCGGATTGACGGATGTCGAAATCGCAACGCTCACACCGTGGTTCCTCGAGCATCGGATCGACGAGCGCTACGGTCATGCGTTTGCGGTCGAACCCGAAGTCGTCTTAGAAGTGGCCTTCGACATCGTGCAAAAAAGCACGCTGCATCAAAGCGGGTACGCGTTGCGCTTTCCACGCATCGTCCGGATTCGCGACGACAAGCCGCCGAGCGAGATCGACACGCTCGCGCGCGTCGACGAGATCTACACGGGGATGCTCGCGCGCGAGCGCGGCGACCGGTGACCAGCCGCTACCGTCGATTGCGTTGTTCGCGTATGCGCCGCGCGAGTTCTTCGGGGGATCGGCCGTTCGTGGTCTGCCGTGGACCGGTTAGCGAGCGATGCAGTTGCGCACCGCCGACGATTGCCAGCAGCACGACGGCGACCCCCGCATACCACAAGCGACCCGGAATCGCGAACGCAGCGATGCTTGCGATTATGACCGCGCCAAGTGCGGTGTGTGTCTCCCAGCGCCGCATGTGCCTCCTGTTCCACTGCGAGTAGAGCAACCGAGCCTCCGCGAGGCCTTTTCCTGAGTCTACAGCGGCAAGGCAGGGGCCCCACAGGCGTCGAAGCTCCCGCGCCATGCCCAAACGGATCCTTTCGATCGCGTTCGCCGCTACGGCGCTCGCCCTTGCAGCGTGCAACTCCAACTACAACCCGAACGACTTGTATGGCACGCCGCTGCCGACCGCCACGCAGGCGACCGCCACACCGAATCCGACGATCACTGCCGCGATCGTGACGGTCTATGCGTCGAGTCAGCCGCTCCCCAATTGGCCGGTCGGGCTCTACCACTCGGTAAACGGTAATGCCGGCTCGCTCATCAGTTCGCAAAACACGGATTCAACGGGCACGACCACGTTTACGGGCCTCACGCCGGGCACGACGTACTGCTTCCAGTCGTCGTTTACGCCGCCGGGCGGCCTTTCGACGACGACGTCAATCTGCAACTACACCTGGTTCAATGGTGTGACGTTTAACTTCCCCTAGATGTCTTCGTCTTCGTGTAAGTGAAGATGGCAGCCGTCTTCTGCATCTGAGAGTACGTCGCGTGCTTCGCTAAGGACGTTTGCGGAGAGCGGCTCTTGTGGAGGCGTCACCGAACCCTCGGCGGCCAAGAAGTCCGCTTCGCTCCAATCTTCCCACGTCTCGAGCGGATCACCCTCAAGATCAGCTGGAAATCGCACGCAGAACCCTTGCTCGATGTGCACGCCTACGACCATGACGCGCGTCCCGCGCGGGAAATATGTCCCGTCTTTCCACAGCGTCCCGTAGGTTGTGTCGTAGTGCTGGCCGACTCTCAGTTGCTCGATTGTGTTCTCCCTTTATCCACCCAACAAATTCAGGGGCCCGCGTCCTGCCTCCTCGATGGGGCCCGCAGTCTCGTCGACGTCGGCGTCGAGCATACGCAGCGATCGGTGCGGCGCAAACTCCTTGCCTTCGTCCAACGCAAGCCGCTGCAGCATGCGCTCGATGCGCGCGCCGCCGATTTCGCGTCCCCATGCAATCGGCCCTCGCGGATAGTTGACGCCTAGCTCCATTGCGCGATCGACATCGTCGGGGAGCGCGACGTCTTCCGCGACGGCAATCATCGCCTCGTTCACGATCCCACCAACGACGCGACCAAGAAAGAGCCCCGGACGGTCCTCGACCAGCACAACCGCTTTGCCGATTGCTTCGAAACATTCTTGCGCGAGCGCAAGCGCATCGTCACCGGTGGCTTGCGCATCCACGACCTCGATGGCGCTTTGCGCTTCGAGCGCGCCGAGGATTCCATAGCCGACGACCCGTTCGGGATGACGCAAGCGTGGTGCCAATCGTTCGAGATCCGTAACGTACGCGTCCGCGAAGATGACGGTTGCGGCATCGAGTGCACGATCGAGTGCAATCAGGACGTCGGTACGATCGCTGAAGCCGTCACCGGCATCGATCACCAGCGTCGCCTCGGGATCGAGATCGTCTAGCATGTCGTCATTCATCACGCGCTGCACGCGGGTGCATTTGGGCTCGAGCGCGAGCGCCAATTCGTCAGCGACGCCGCTGAAACCGATGACGCTCACATGCTCATCGAGCTCGTTTGCGACGTCCGAGAGATCGGCGCCCAGATCGAGCCGCGCGTAGTCGCCGTTGTCGTAGGCGTAAAAGCCACAACCCGTCTTGCGTCCGAGCCGGCCGGCGGCGACGAGTTCGCGTTGAATCGGGCGCGGTTCAAGACGATCGCTTTCCAGACGTTCGTAAACCGATTCACTGACCGCCAGGTTGACGTCGATGCCGATCAAATCCATCAACTCGAACGGCCCCATGCGAAATCCGACACTGCGCGCAAGCGCGTCGAGTTCCTCAATTGTGGCGACTCCGCGCTCGAGCGCGCGCATCGATTGCAAGTAGAACGGACGCGCTACACGATTGACGACGAACCCGGGCGTGTCGGCGCAAATCACGCCGGCCTTGCCGATACGCTCGACAAAGGCGCGTGCGCGGTCGATTGCTTCATCGGAACTCGCATCGGTCTCGACGATTTCGACGAGCTTCATTGCCGACGGTGGATTGAAGAAGTGCAAGCCGATCACGTGCTGCGGCCGCGACGTCGTTCGCGCGAGGTCCGCCACGCGCAGCGACGACGTGTTGGTCGCCAGGATGGCTTGCGGATCGAGGGCTTTGTCGAGCGCCGCAAAAATCGCTTGTTTGAGATCGAGCCGTTCAGGTACGGCCTCGATCGCAATCGCAGCCTCGCTGCGTGGTGGAATCGCTTCGCGCGTCGCGATCCGCGCGAGGAGGCTGTCGTCGCCCGCGCGCGCTGCGTCTTTCGTGATTCGCGCCAAAGCACGATCGCGCGCGGCCGAATCGGGCTCGATCAGTTCGACGGCATAGCCGCCGCGCGCGGCAACGTAGGCGATGCCCGCGCCCATTGTGCCCCCGCCGACGACCAAGATGAGATCTCGCACGAGTGGTGTACTTCGCGGATAGATGGAAAAACCGCTTTGGCGCCGGAGATCCTCGACCTATCTCATCGAGTCACCGCACCTGCGCATTCGCAGCGACGAGGTCGAACTGCCAAGCGGCGTTGTGCTGCCAAACTACTATGTGCGCGAGTCGCTCGGATTCGTGATGATTTTCGCACTCACGCCGGCGCGTGAGGTTGTGCTCGTGCGTCAATACCGATATGGGATCGACGAGGTGATCATCGAGCTGCCGGCCGGAAGCATCGACCCGGGTGAAGACCCGCTCGCCTGCGCGCAACGCGAACTTACCGAAGAGACCGGCTACACGGCGGCACGCTGGGAGCCGCTCTGCGTCGTGCCGGCCGAGCCCGTGCGTTCAAATAGCTACGTGCATGCGTTCCTCGCCTTCGACGCCGTGCGAACACACCCGCAGAATCTCGATGCCGCCGAAGCGATGGAACCGTTCACGGTCTCGCTCGACGCGCTGCGCGCGTTGCTGCGCACCGATGCAATCGGCGCAATCTCTTGCGTTGGCGTCGCCTACACGGCTTTGGACAAATTACGCAACTGCTCGAGCGAGCCGAAGGGATAGACGCGCTCGGCCGTGCTGACGACGACGTTGCACGCATCGGTCGATTTGATGAACCGCTCGAGCGCCTGCGTGCACTCCCGGGAGAGCACGTTGAGGCCGCTCGAATAGGGCGTAAGCGCCGGCACGACGATCAGCCGCGGTGACGCAACAAACGCCGGCGCATGGGCCCCGCCGCCAAGCGCGACGCTCGGGTGCAGGTGACCGACGATCGCGCGCGCGGCAGTCACGGGCCGATCGCCGTGCACGAGCGTCCAGCCGTCACGCTCGATCGCTTCGTGCGTGGTACCCAGCACGCGCGCGCCGCGCG
>DATJOM010000006.1:0-6082 GCA_035507095.1 Candidatus Acidiferrum sp. | reverse complement strand
TCTGGGGCGACGATATCGGCATCTGGAATATCAGTAAGTTCAGTAACGGAATGATGGGCTACCGGACGCCCAACATCGATCGGGTCGCCAATGAAGGCGGCCTCTTCACCGACTACTATTCGCAGCAGAGCTGCACGGCGGGGCGCGCCTGCTTCATCACGGGGCAGAACCCGATCCGCACCGGCCTGACCAAGGTCGGATGCCCCGGCGCCACCGTCGGCCTACAAAAGGAAGATCCGACGATCGCCGAGCTCCTCAAGCCACTCGGCTACGCCACCGGGCAATTCGGCAAGAACCACCTCGGCGATCGCAACGAGTATCTGCCGACGGTGCATGGCTTTGATGAATTCTTCGGCAACCTGTATCACCTCAACGCCGAGGAAGAGCCGGAGCTTCCCGACTATCCAAAAGATCCGAAGTTCAAAGAGATGTTTGGGCCGCGCGGCGTGCTGCATTGCGTCGCGACCGACAAGGACGATCCGACGGTCGATCCGCGCTTCGGGAAAGTAGGCAAACAGACGATCAAAGACACCGGTCCGCTCACCAAGAAACGCATGGAAACGATCGACGAGGAGATCACCTCGGCGGCGCTCGCGTGGATGGAAAAGCAAGCCAAAGCCGATCAGCCGTTCTTCCTGTGGTACAACGCCACCGCAATGCACGTCAGAACGCACGTGGCCGCCAAAAACCTCGGCAAGAGCGGGCAGGATCCGTACAGCGATCGGATGGTCGTGCACGACGAACAGATCGGCATGATGCTCGATAAGGTCAAAGAGCTTGGCATCGAGGACAATACGATCATCATGTACTCGACCGACAACGGTCCCGAGAACGATACCTGGCCTGACGCCGCAAACACGCCGTTCCGCGGACAGAAGGACACCAATTGGGAGGGCGGCTGGCGCGTTCCCTGTTTCATAAAGTGGCCAGGCGTCATCAAGCCCGGATCGACGTACAACGGCATCGTGTCGCACATCGACATGTTCCCGACGCTGCTGGCTGCCGCCGGCAATCCGGACGTTACCGAACAACTGCTTAAGGGCACGACGGTGAACGGACAAAAGTACAACGTGCACCTCGATGGCTACAATATGATCCCGTATTTCAGCGGTCAAGCAAAAGAGAGCCCGCGAAACTGGATCGTGTACTTCAGCGACGACGGCGACGTCATCGCGGTACGCGTTGGCGACTATAAGTTCCATCTGGCCGTCCAACGCGCAAGACAGCTTGACCAGTGGGCTGAACCGTTCGTGAAACTGCGCCTGCCGCATATCATGAATCTGAGGCGCGACCCGTTCGAGCGGGCCGAATACAACTCGAACACCTACTATGATTGGATGTTCGATCACGTGCCCCAGATGTACCTGATGCAGGCGGTCGTTGCGCAGCAGATCGAGGACTTCGTCAAGTTCCCGCCGCGGCAGAAGCCTGCGTCGTTCAACTTGGACTCGGTGCTGGACCAGGTCAAAACGCCGCACGGGTAGCACAACCAGAGCACTCATGCGCGACGAAGTGAGTGCGTTCTACGAAATGCACCCGTACCCACCGGCGGTAGACGACATCGTCGCCTACCGCCGGCTTTGGGATGACGCGCGGCGGCGCTCCGACTCGTTCCTTTTCTGGCCGCACGAGCCGTATCGCGACGACCGCTCCATTCTCGTTGCAGGGTGCGGCACGTCGCAAGCAGCGCACTATGCCGTGCGCTGGCCGAACGCGCGCGTCGTCGGCATCGACGTGAGCGCGAACAGCATCGCATGTACGCAAGAGCTCAAACGGAAGCACAATCTCGACAACCTCGAGGTCTATGAGCTCGCAGTCGAGCGCGCGAGCGAACTCGGAGCGACCTTCGAACACATCGTCTGCACCGGCGTGCTCCACCACCTCGCGAATCCCGATGCGGGCCTGGGTGCGCTGCGTGAAGCGCTTGCGCCCAATGGCGCGATCCATTTGATGGTCTACGCGCCCTATGGCCGCGCCGGCGTCTACATGCTGCAAGACTACTGCCGGCGGCTCGGGATCGAAGCAGATGACGGTGGTATCCGCGATCTCGCCGCAAGCCTTAACGCACTGCCACAGGATCATCCGATCGTGCAGCTGCTGCGCAACTCACCCGATTTCTCGAGCGCGGCCGGGCTCGCCGATGCACTGCTGCATCCACGCGATCGCGCGTACTCGGTGCCGGAGCTCTACACATTTCTGGAGGGCGCCGGCTTGCACTTCGGGCGATGGATACGACAGGCACCCTATCTTCCGTCGTGCGGTGCGGTCGCATCGACGCCCCATGCCACACGACTCGAGGCGCTGGCGCCGCCGCAGCAGCATGCGGAACTCGAACTGTTCCGCGGAACGATGGTCCGCCACGGCCTCATTGCATACGGCCGCGAGGGACCGCCGGTCACATTTGGCGACGACGCGTGGCTCGGGTATGTCCCGATCCGGCTACCCGACACAATCGTCGTGCGCGAACGGCTTCCGGCAGGAGCGTCGGCAGTCCTGATAAATCGGAACCACACCTACACCGACCTGTACCTACCCATCGACGCGCGGCAAGACGCCCTGTTCGGCGCAATAGACGGCATGCGGACGACCGCGGAGCTCGCCGGGCCAACCAATCACGCCGCCGCGCGCGCCTTCTTCGAACAACTCTGGCGGTGGGATCAGGTCGTTTTCGATACCTCGCGGGGATAACTGCCATGACTGCAACCACGATTGCACCCGATCTTCGCGGGCGCGTTTCGCCCGAGGAGTGGGACGTCCGCGTCGCACTCGCAGCAGCCTACCGGCTGGTCGCGCATTTTCACTGGGACGATCTCATCTTCACGCATCTCTCCGCGCGCGTGCCGGGTCCCGACCATCACTTCCTGATCAATCCCTACGGCATGATGTTCGACGAGATCACGGCCTCGAGTCTGGTCAAGGTCGACCTTGCCGCCAACAAGGTAATGGAATCGCCCTACGAGATCAATCCCGCGGGCTTCACGATCCACAGTGCGATTCACGAAGCGCGCGACGACGCCAAATGTATCTTCCACGTGCACAGTCTCAATGGTATCGCGGTCTCCGCGCAAGAAAGCGGCGTGCTGCCGATCTCGCAACAGTCAATCTTCGTGCTCTCCTCGCTTGCGTACCACGATTACGAAGGCGTGGCGTTGCGCGATGACGAGAAGCCGCGACTCGTCGCGGACCTCGGTGACAAGAACTACTTGATGCTGCGCAACCACGGACTGCTCACCGTCGCCGAGAACATCCCGGAAGCATTCCTCGCGCTCTACGTCTTCGAGAACACCTGCGCAATTCAGGTTCGGGCACAAACCTCGGGTCAAAAGCTCATCCCCATCGATCCACGGATTATTGCAGGCGCACAGGCAGCGGCCAAACAGGTAACGCGCGGCGCCGGCGGCGCATTAGCGTGGCCGGGCTTGCTGCGCAAACTCAATCGCATCGATCCCTCATACGCGCAATAGGAGGTTACGTGAACTACGATCGCCGCGCATTTCTTCTTCAGGCGAGCGCCGGGCTCGCACTTTCATCAGCCGCACCGGGTATCGCCGTCGCCGCAGGCGGTTCTCCACCCCTCGACGCAAAAGGCGCGCTCGCCGCGCTGATGGCCGGCAACGCGCGCTTCGACGCCGATAAAGCGACGTGCCCGCCGCTCACCGCGCGACGGCTAGAAGTTGCTCACGGGCAGAACCCGTTCGCAATCATCCTTAGCTGCGCCGACTCGCGCGTACCGGTCGAAACGGTCTTCGATCAAATTCCAGGCAACATCTTCGGCGTTCGCGTCGCCGGCAATTTCATCGAACCGGCGGGGCTCGGTTCGTTTGAGTATGCCATTGCCGAGTTGAACGTGCCGCTGATCCTCGTGCTCGGTCATAGCAAATGTGGCGCAGTGGACGCGACACTCGCGTATCTCGAGAAGGGCGAGAAATTCCCCGGCAAGATCCAATATCTGGTCGACAGCATCGCGCCTGGCGTCAAAGGAAGCCACGATCTCGCGAGCGCGATCGAAGCCAACGTACGCGCCAACGTCGTGAACACCAAGAAACAATCATCGATCGTCGCGAATGCCGTCACCGCCGGCAAGCTGATGATTGTCGGCGGTGTCTACGATCTCGAATCGGGGAAGGTCACGCTCCTCTCATAGCGACCCGCCACCGAGTTTCGTCGTGAACTGGACGTAGGTACCGAGGCTGTGCGTCGACGCGGAGAAGTTGTACGAACCGCTGATGCGCACGCCTAGCTTGTCGTTGTGCGTGATCTCGAGCGAAGGCGTGAGGCCGAAGTAGGTCCGGTCCATCGTATTGGTGAGCACGAACGGAGTCACACCGGCCGGCGCGCCGGCGAGCGTCGCCGTCGTCAGACTCTGCGCGTTGCCCAGCAACTGCGTCGCCGACGCGTCGAGTGCCAGGCGGAACTGCGTCGCCTTGCGATGGAACTGCTTCTCGAACCGTGCACCGAATGCCACCGTCGGCAATACGTCGTGATGCGCAGCCACGTTCTCATCGAAGATACCTGCGCCGCTCTCGTCGAGCTCACCGACGTTGACCTGCGTGAGGCCGAGGTCCAGATACGGCGTCACGCTGTTGATCGAGTTGCCGAAGTAGCGGTCGGCGCGCAGATGCGTTCCGATGAACGAGAGTTCTTGCGTGCCGGTGGCTTGTGTCGTCACCGCGGGATACCCGACGGTGCGACCCGATTCGTAGTGGCCGTCACCGCCAAAGAGGTCGGCGGAGAGCACGACGCCGTCGTTGAGCACGTGGCTCGCCGAGAATCCGGCCGAGAGCGTGCCGCCGGTCAGCGTGGTTGCCGCGTCGCTGTCGCTCAGCGACCCGTTGGCGTAGTGCACGGCAGCACCAATCGAGGTTAGGCCGTTGCCGATCTTGTGCTCGAAGCCGGCCGCGAAGTCTAACGCGCTCTGCGCGAAGCCGTCGCTCGACGACGATGCAGTTTGCCCGCTGTTCTGCGTCCCGATCGTTCCCCAGTTGCAGCCGCCGCTTTGCTGCGTGAAGGAATTGTCCGCATGGCAATTGAGCATCGCGTCGGAGAACTGCATGTTCGAGAGCAGCGCTGCCGAGCTTAGGGCCACCGACGTATCCGGCGAGAACCGGTCGTAGAAGCCCTTGAGATCGGCGACCGTCGGGATCGCGAAGACCGTCGACATGAACGAAGCGAGCTTCGGTGTGCTGCCTGCGGTTTGGATGCGCCCAACGTAGTCACCGAATGCGAGGTCGTTGTGGTTGAGCACATCGCCCGTGGTCGGAGCATAGTTGATGTCGTAGTCGAGCAGCACGTCGTCGGGTTGATACGCGAGGCTGAAGCTCGCGACCGCGGACTGCGGTGGCGCAAGCGTGAGGCCATTGTTCGTCACGCCGCCCGCCGCCGTGATGATGCTTTCAGCGTGCGCGCCCGGCGCCGCCGCGTTGGTCGAGAGCAGGTCGAGATCGACCGTGCCGGCAACTGAGGCGAAGCCGCTGACATTGAAGTTGCTCGCCGTGTTGTTGGTGAGATCGAGGTTGACCAGGTAGTTCGAACCAGGCATCTCGCGCAAGTTGCCGGTGAGATTCGTCGTTGCAACGAACCCGCCGCCGCCCGGCGTCATCAGGCTTCCCGAGCCCAGCATCAGCGTGCCATCCGAACCGAAGTTCAACTGCGAACCGGAGACGATAACGCCTTTGTTGATGAGATCGAGCGTCGCACCATCGAGCACGATCGATCCATAGATGTCGCCGTCGTTGGTGAGCGTCAGCGTTCCCGCGTTTGCGAAGATCGCCGTGCCCTGTTGCTTGGACATGTCGGTACCGATGAACGCCGCCAGCAGCGCGGAATTGTCCGTCATCAGTGACGTTGTTTGATAATTGCCCGTCGAAGCGAGTTGCGTCGATTCGATGCCCGCTGCCGTGTTGAATCGATACGTATTGAACGGATAGTGCGCCGCATCCGGCGACGAGGCGGTCGTAATCGTGCCAAGGTTGAGCAGCGTGTTGCTTGCACCGCCAAGGATGGCGACGCCCGCGCTCCCGCTGCCCGTGCCGCCCTGCACGATGCTGCCCGCATTGATCGTAACGCCGATGTTGCCGTTGCC
>DATJOM010000005.1:0-56070 GCA_035507095.1 Candidatus Acidiferrum sp. | reverse complement strand
ATCGATACGTTGCTCGAAACAAGGTTCTGATTGGAGATGCCATGGGTGAAACGCGTCAGCGCGTCGTCGCTGCCGCTGATCCGCACTTCCGTTTGATCGGCGCTCGAACGATCGAGCGCGCGTCGAGCGACGGCTTCGCGTTCTTGTTTGTTCACGCGTAGCCGACTCCGACACTGACGTTGCGAAAGCGCGCCGGTGACGCGGCCTGTGTCGTGCGCCCGGTTTGCATCGGTTCACCTTTGCCGCAGTTCGGGGTGCCCCAGGCGTTCCACGAGTTCGCGTCCCCAATGGCATCGCACGAGTTCCAGAATTGCGGCGTCATCCCGGCGTACGTCGGATTCTTCAGCATCCTTCCGCGCTTGCCGTTTTTGATTTCCCAACCGATCTGACAGCCGAACTGAAAGTTCAAGCGGCGATCGTCGATCGACCAGGAACGGTTGCTCTCCATATAAATGCCGTCTTTGATGCCGTCAAAGAGTGCGTCGAACGGAGTGCTACCGGGTAGCAGGTTTAGGTTGCACATGCGAATCATGGGCACGAATTCCCAACTTTGCGCGCGCACACACGCGTTGCTTTCGCGCCCGATTGCACGCGCTGTGTCATTGCTCATCTCGTAGCCGCGCAGAATGCCGTCGCGCACGATGTCGGAAAGGCCGGACTTTGTGCCCTCGTCGTCATAGCCGCAGGTGGCCATGCCAAACGGCAATGTGTTGTCGATGACGATGCTGACGAGAGGTGACCCGTACTTAAGCTTGTCGAGCTGGTTAATTTCGAGGAAGCTCGTGCCCGAGAAGTTCGCCTCCCACCCCATAACACGGTCGAGCTCGGCGGGATGGCCGCACGATTCGTGGATCTGTAGCGAGACTTGCGATCCGCCAAGGATGACGTCAAAGGTTCCGCTCGGGCACTGCGGTGCGCGCAGTAGCGCCGCTGCTTCTTCGCCGATGCGTTGCGCGTTCTGCGTGAGTGCGGCCTCCTCGACGATCTCCCAGCCGCCGCCTTTATAAAGACCGACGTCACCGGGGTACGTGCGCGTCTGGACATCGCCGTCGCCCACGGCCATCGCCTGTACGCCACTGCCCGTTTGGAGAATCGTTTGCTCGACCACGGAGCCAATCGTGCTGTAGAAAAATTTCTCCGTACGCCAAAGATCGAGCCACGCCCGCGCGACCGCGATGCGATCGCTCGCATGCGCGAGTTTCTCCGCTTCGAGCAGAAGCGCGACGCGCTCTCCAAGCGGAACATCTTGCGGATCGCGCGCGACCGGCGTTGCATAACGGTCGACGTATGCATGCGGCGGCGCCGCACCGAAACGGTTGCGCGCCAGGGACGCGCTTGCGCGCGCGATCGCCACTGCTCGAGCTGCGCAGCGGTCGATACCGCGATCCGAGAGATCGCTACTGGCCGCAAAACCCCACGCGCCGTCGACGAGCGCGCGAATGCCGCAACCGCTGCTGCGCGCATCTGCGAGTGAGGCTACTACGCCGTTGCGAACCTCGATGCGCTCGCTGCGCACGATTTCGAAGCGAATGTCCGCGTATTGCGCACCGCGAACGTCCGCCGTGTCAAACGCCCGGCGCGCTCGATCTTCGAATCCCATCCGCCGGTGTTAGGGTTGATCGGCGTGGGTGCCTGCCACCACCGCGTGCAGATTTTTGACCAGGATTCGGCCGCTCAACGTCACCGAGGCGTTTGCGCCGATGACGTAGATCCCCACCAGGCGCGCCGGCTGTGCAAGGCCTAGCGGCAGATGTACGACGACGCTGCGCCAGCCTGCATGATCGAGCGGGCCCACGGAGAGCAACACCTCTTCGTTGATTGCGTTGCGCAGCGCGAGCTTGAGCAGCGCGCCTTGGCCGTCATCATTGACCTCGAATGCCACGGCGACGCTGCGCGCCGGGAGGGACACGTCGGTCAGCAAATAGGCGGCGCGCTCGGAATCATTGAGCGCGTAGTTCAGTTCCATGCAGCCCAAACACGTTGCAGTCTCGCCGGCGCTACCCTCACCGCCCCGCGGCACGGTCATGAACCCTGGTTTCGAGATGAGCTGGACATCGTGAAAACCGACCGTAACGTGTGCGTTTGCCAAATGTTCGCCGAGCAAGAGCGAGACGAGCGAGTCGGCGTTTCCCGCCGCGAGCGTTCCGGTTGCGTCAATCGATCCGCCTTGTGCCCGCCACGGTAGTTGCGCCGGTAGCGCAATTGCGTATCCCTGCGCATCAAATGCGCGCGCCTGGAGATTTAGCCGGCCGCCCTGCACAACGCTCGGATCCTGTGGAAGGATCACGACGCGCGCGGGGTCATCGTAAACGTGTACCGGAAGGCGCAGCGTGAGTGCGCCGCTGCGCGCGATCAGTTCCCCATCACCTGCATGCAATGCGGTGAAGTTACCGTCTGCATACGTACCTAGCGTTGCAGGTTCGACGCGCACGCCGATCGGGACACCGGTCTGCACGAGATGGTCATCGACATCGGTTGCTGCGAAGCGAACGGCGATCGTCGCATTCGGCATCGCGCGGAGCGCGAGAGGTTGTGCGACGAGTTGCGAGGCCGGACCGACCGGTGCGGTGTCGTATACGAAAATGCCGTCGGCTACCTTACGTTCGTGCCCGTCGGACGGTACGTCCGCGAGCGTCGCATCGCGATCCCCGGGCGCACGTACCGCGAGCTCGGAGGATCCCCCGCCGTCGAACGCCATGCCGCGAACGGCGCCAAATGCGCGCATCAATGCTGAAAACTCTACGCGCGTTATCCCGACCGAGAGCTCAGGCTCTCGTCCATCGACTTCGAGTAGGTAGAGCGTTCCATCGGCGGCAATGGCGGCGCCGCTACACGGGATGCGTTGCGCGTACTCGCCGCCGCTTGGACCGTCGGGGTCATCGGTCCACGTGCCGTTGTCGAGAATGAGCGGGCCGCCGCCGACGGCCGCAAGGACGTCGGTGAGCGCAAGCGGGGAAAGATCACCGCTTACGGCGATCGTATCGCCGGCGTTAGGGACGCCCGCACTCGCATAGGCATCGAGGCCGATTTCGAGATAGTAGCCCGGCGGTTGCGCGACCGTGTTGTCGGCAACGCTGATCACCCGATAGGTTGCAAAGGGTGGCGTACCAGTGGTCGGCGCGAGCGCGACCAGCGTCGTGTCGTTCGAGGCGGCGACTGCGCCAAATGCCGGCGTCAAGAGGGTCGTTCCATGCCCGGGGTTGGCGTTGACCGCGTCAAGTGCCACAGAGTGATCCGCCAGCTGCACCGTACCGACGAAGCCGGTCTCGAGAATCTGCGGCGGTCCGCTGCGCGGGACGATGAGCGCATACCGCTTGCGCGGCGAACGCACGAGTTCGCCGTCGCGCACCACAATGTTCGTCGGCCGGTTGGTCTTGCCGATATCGAAATAATCGGCGTTTATGCCGGCGATCGCGCCGGTGCGCGCCGCCATCGACGAAATCGTCTCGCCGCCCGAGGCAAGCGTGTCGTCGGCAAGCACGCTGTTGAGCGCGATGTTCGCTGCATGCGGTGCGACGGCAATTGCGTGGACGACGATCGGACCCGCGCTGGTAAGGAGATCGTATTCACCGTACTCGACACCAGGCGCGATCGGCTCGATCATGGGTGCGTCGCTCGTAATGCGCGGAAATGGCGCAGCTGCGTCGAGATGCGCCGGTAATATTGCCGCGAGCAGTGCGGCGAGTATCATGAGTTGCTTCCGTGCCAAATCGCCACGGCGAGGGGATAGCCACCGGTTGCAAACGGTGCGCCGGCGATGCGCTGCAGTGTTGCGGTGTCAAAAACGTCGATTTGGTCACTACGCGCGCAAGGTACCCACAGCAAGCCACGATCGAGCGTGGGGTTCCACGGCGTGTCGCAGGTTTGCAAAGGCGTGCGTACGGAACGGAGCGTCCTCGCATCGAGCACGTCGACGGCGTTCGTATCCTCGTCGGTCACGTAGAGCCGTTCGCGGGCAGCATCGACGGCGATGCCGATCGGAAATGCAAGGCGCGCACTGCGCGCGACGATGCGCCCGTCGGTTGTGTCGACCGCGACGACGCTGCCCGCTGCGGCGAAGGGCGACTGCACGCTCTGATTGGAGACCGCATAGAGTCGGGAACCGTCGCGCGAGAGCGCTAACGAAAACACGCGATCGACGACGTGAAATCGGCGCAGCTCCACCATGCTCTTCGCATCGACGACGGACACGCTGCCGTCGTTGACGTTCGCGACGTAGACACGCCCGCGGGCTGCATCGATGGCAAGGCCTTCAGCGGTCAGTCCGAGCACGCGGTGCGAGATGCCGCCGTCGGCGTCGATGCGCGTAAGCGCGCCGAACCCGTTAACGTCACGATTCGTAACAAAGAGCGCTCCGGTGCGTGAATCGAAGGCGAGCTCATCGCAGAACGGTACGTTCGCGTAGTGCGCCACGCTCCACGGATCGAGTGTGGCGATCGTCGCGGTCTCGCCGTCGGTCGTAGCCGAGGCAAGCCGGCCGCGCGCGTCGATTGCGACGTCTCCCGGCGCGCCGCCGATGCCGAGCGCCGCGCGTGCGCGAAACGGCGCGTACATATCGTGTATGATGACGCCGTCATCGTAGGTTGCCACAGCGACAAACGGCTGCGCCGGATCTGGAGCGGGTGCTACCGCAAACGTTCGCGCCGAGAGTCCATGCGGTCCGGCTGCGATCACGGTGCTCTCGTTCTTCCCCGGACCGGCGACGATATCTTTATATGGCGCAGCGAATCCGGTGACGCCCGTTGGGAGAATACTCCCGGGCAGATACGGAAGCGCGCTGCCCGCGATGGCGCCGGCTGCGCGGTGCATCGAAACCGCGCGGGGCGCGGCGGCAAGCACGAGCGTGAGTAAGACGAGCGGGATGCGGCGATTCAATGTGCCTGGAAGTATCCGATTATACCGACCACAAGACCCGCGCTGCACAGACATAAGGCGATGATCAGAGTAAAGCGCGTTCCGGTGAGCGCGGCGATCGACGCAAACGCGATGGAGATCTCGAAGAGGGTTGTAGCAATCTCGAGCGTCTCGAACGACGTCAAGAGCGAAACGGCTCGATCCTGGAGCGACGTGGCTTCCGCTTCGTAGGATTTCGCTTGATTGTAAATGCCGATCGAGGTGCGCTCCTCTTCTGCAAGCGCGTTCGGCTTCTTCATGAGTTCGTAGAGTGTGACGCGCAGCTGCGTAGTCTCGTAGTGATTGTATTGATCCGTTGCTTTAGCGGTGAGGAGCACCGCCTGGTTACGTAAGGCCAGCGCTTGAATCGAGCGATGATGCGAATAAAGCGTACCGAGCGCAGCAAGCACGGCAACTATTGCCGTAAAAAATGGGACGAGCCGCGCGTGGAGCGGGAGTTCGATTGGCCCTCTCACATCGCGCTCGTTTCGCGCGGCGAGAGCGATTGGACGAATTCGATACCTGCCGCGACATCGGTTCCCGGCGCCACGAGGGTCTGCGCGGTGCGCTGCGGATCGAGCGAAAAGCTCGCGATGGTGAAATCGTCGAACGTTCCCGCAATCACGGCGCCATCCGGATCGACCGCGAACGCGCGACGTTGCGGCCCTTCAAAAACAATCACGTACATGCGCAACTCGGCCGCTCGGGCGCGCGCGATGCGCTCGAGCCACGGGTGCGACGTGTGCGCATCGAGCACGGCTACACGATAGCCGGCCAAACGATACTCCGCGAGCACGCCCGGATCGAATGCGTCGTTCGCATCCAGTCGAACCGCCGGAATCGTCGCATCGAGCGCCGCAAAATCGTCATCGCCCGTTGCTGCAAGTGCAAAGTCATTCTCGAGAATTCGAAGCCGTGCGCCAATATCGGCGGGTAAGTTTGTGCGCTCGATCGCTATACGCAGCGCGCGCCCCGGTTGTGACGTGCGCGCGGCCGGATTCGGCTTCGTGCAGCGATGCGGTGCAGGCGTCTGCAATTCGAGGTGAGCGCTGACCAGCTCTTCGTCCGTCTGGGATGCCAGCGCGACCACGTCGCCCGACGCGCTCACGATCTGCGATTTGCCGCAGTAGGCTACCATGTTTAGTTCGACGCCGCACTTGTTGGCAGCGATGAACGGTACGCCGTTTTCGAACGCGCGAACGCGCCCGAGCAAGTCGGCCTGCAGGTTCTCGAGCGTGTGCGGGTCGCGGCCCGACGTGACCCAGGCGGTAGGCATCACGAGCAGTTCGGCTCCGCGATCGACGAGCGCGCGGGCAATGCCGGGCATCCGGCCATCGGCGCAGATCAGCACGCCGAGCGATCCGAGCGAGGTGTCCACCGGCGCAATCGACGCGCCCGGCGCAAACCACCGCCGGTCGAAGTGCCACAAGAAGAGCTTGTCGGCCGAACCCGCGACGCTGCCGTCCCGATCGATGACGAGCGCGCTGTTATGCAATGCGCTGCCGCGACGCGCGGCCGCGCCGGCAACGATGACGCACGTTGCTTTGCGTGCAATGCGAGAGAGTTCCGCGCTTACGCTGCCGACCAAGCGTTCGTCGACGGTGCTATCGCCGAGTACGTACGCAGGGAATGTTCCCTCGGGGAGCACGAGAAGATCGCAATCGCGTGCGGCACGTTCGATGCGCTCGAACAGCGAACCGCGAAGGCGCTCGTAGTGGTCGCGGTCATGCGCGCGCAGCTGCAGCGCGGCCAGGCGAATCATTCGTGGCACCGACCCACAGTTCTACGCGGGAGCCGCTCCTGGCCTTGCGAAACCTTTGCGGCAATGACGCTATGCCGCCTTGGGCATCGCTGTAAGGAGAAGACTTCGTGAACCGTAGCCCATTGTTTCTGAGCGCCGCGTTTGTTGCACTTGTTGCCGTGCTGGGCGCCGCCGCGTTTGCCGCAACGCCCAAACCGAAGGCGACAGCGTCGGCGAAAGACCCCTGCGCCAGCAAACCGAGCAAGTGGGACCGCCAGCAATGCGAGGAGTACACGCACTCGGCGCCCGGCGACGAGTACTTCGGCCGGATGAAAATGAGCTATCTGGGCATCAACAACACCTTCCACGACGAAACGATTCGCGCCGGCGATTACACGACCGATTCCGGCATCATCTCGAAGGTGGCTTTTGCTGATGAAGCGCTGCAGCAATGGAGCCACAGGTACCCCGGCGATCCGCAACTTGCGCGCACGTACTTCCTTGCGATTGTGATGTACAAGAAGATTTATACCATTGAGGGGCAGCAGAAGGCGTGGGCCTATATGCACGTCCTGACGCAGCGCTTCCCGACGACGTACTTTGGGAAGCTGGAAAAAGCCGATCTCGCGAAGGGTTTCACCGAGCATTATTTTGCCAATGCGCTGCCGTGTCCGACGCCGCTTCCCAGCGGCGCATCGGGCACCTCACTTCAAGTCGTGAGTTACGCAACCACTCCGCCGCCGGCACCGGGCCAACCGAAAGTCGAGATCATTACGCCGCCATGCATACCACCTCCAACGGAGGCGCCGATGATGCCCGGCCCGAGCCCGAGCGCGCGTCCGTAAGAAAAGAAAAGGCCTCCGGTTTCCCGGAGGCCTTTCTTTTAGCTCGCGTGAGCTTTAGGGCATCTTCAGACCGATACCGATGTATGGTCCGAAGTTGTTTGCGTTGACGGGTGCGTTGGTCTTGTTGTGCAGTTCCTCGCCGAGCACGCCGCCTTCGAAGAAGAGCGGGCTGTGTTGGCCGAGCGAGTACGTGACGCCAAGATCACCCTTGAGGATGTTGTACGCCAACTGATACGCGTTACCTGACGGATCGGTGAAGTTGCCCTTCACGTTGCCGTAGTACCAGATGCTAGCGTACACCGAGAACGCACGATCGAGATCCGGGAGCTTCTCGGCGCCGAACCCGACGTTCGAGAGGTGCGGATACCCGTTGTTATACGAGCGCCACAGATATCCGACGCCGATATAAACGCGCGGTTCGAAGACGCGCAGCCCCAGGTGCGCTTCCAGCTCATAGTTGCTAACCGACATCGCCGGAACGGCCGTTGAGCCGATGCCGCCGATTGTCGTGACGTAGCAGCTCGGCGCGGGTGCGCCGCTCGAGTTGAGTGTGCAGTCATGCGGATAGTTGAGTGCGGAGTAGTTGCCTTCAACCATCCACGGCAAACCGAACGCGTCGAACTCGCCGGCACCATGGATTCTGTATGAGAAGCCATTCGCGGTATTGCCGCTCGCGGTGTTGCCGGGGCTGAACTCGTCGTAGACCTTTTGCGACAGCAGGTAATCACCCGCGACGTAGAGGTCGTGATACGGTGTCGCAACCGGCGCCGGGGTCGGCGTGGGCGGCGGCGGTGCCGGGGTTGGCGGCACAGGCGTCGGCGTCGGCGGCGGCGTCGGCGGAATGTACCGCACGACGACGAGCTGTCTGTCGGGTACCCACTGTACGTACGCGCCCATGCCTTCCGAGATCACGCGCACGGGAACGAGCACGTGGCCTTGGTACATGATCGGCGGCACGTCCAGCGGACGCGACTCGCCGTTAATGACGACTTCCGGTTTGCCGACCGTGACCTTCACGTCGGCGCCGGGTTTACTAACGTCCACCGTCTTGCTGCTTGCATCGTACGACACGGTCGCACCCATTTGCTCGAACATCGAACGAAGCGGGATGAGCACGGTTCCTCCGCGCACGAGCGCGGCGAGCACGCGACCCTGCTTGAGGACGTCGGGCTTGGCATAGACATGGTGGTCGTTGAAGAGAATCGGGATCTGCCCCGACGGCGGGGAACCGAAGTTCGCCGGCGGAGCCGAGGTGCCGCCCATACCCTGAGCGATCGCGTTGGTTCCAATGTTTCCATGCGATGTCGAGGTCGGAGCGGCGACCGCATTAAGTCCGAAACCGGCTGCTAGCAGCGCAGCAAGGACTCCGGTGCTCAGTCGCTTCAATGTTTCCTCCTAGAGTGTGTTTTCGTGAATCCACGAGTTGGCTCGAGGCGGCTTTTCTAGCACGCATTGGGCCATACCCCACCCTTTCGGGCGTAACAGGCATAGCCCCCCGAGACAATCCTTCTTAATCTGTTCGGGAGGCCGTTTGCCCCCCCTGCAGTGAGACCCTAGCTACCGTGGGGTATTTTACCCTATCCCGAGGCCAGCTTTTCTTCGAGCTTTGCGAGAAATTTTGAACGCTCGATGAGGTAGCGCTCGTGCGTTCCTTCGGCTACGGCTTCTTGTTCGTCGAAAACCGCAACGGCAAAACTCAAGCGCGGTCCGTCGACCATCACGATCTCGACCTCGGTCCGAACGATAAAGCCAACCGGGACCGGTTTGTGGTGTTCGAGATCGATGTGGGTGCCGAGCGAAACGACGTCAGGCTCGAGGACGGGCTCGATGCATGCGAGCGCTGCAGTCTCTACAAGCTGAACGAGCACGGAGGTCGAAAGAACGTCGACACCCTTGTTTCCCGCCTTCTCGGCGGTCATCCATTCCTCGACCCGAGTTTGAAGGCTGTACGCGCGGCCGATCTCCAGTTTCGCGCTCATGCCGGGGGAGAATACGCCTAAACCGAGCTTGGTCCTAGCGCGGTTTACGTGGAGGTGGTCATATTGTCAGGAAACCAGGGCAGGATCGTGAATCAAAGCGGGCGGGTCGCGCGTATCCAGCCTAGAGATACGCGATCCGCTCGAAAAGACAAAGGGAGTATCATGCATTACCAGCGAGCCGCGGCCTTCGCAGTGGGCGCAATCCTGAGCTTGTCCGCGTGCAGCCAGGGCGCGCAACACGGACCACCGCCGCTGAGCGTCGACGTTGCCCCCGCGGTGCGTCAAAACATTGCGACGTATGTCTCATTAGATGGGCAAGTTGCGCCCCTCGAACAGTCGACGCTCGCCTTCCAGCAGAATGGGACGATCACGTCGATTTCCGTCAACGTTGGCGATCGCGTGAGCGCGGGCCAGCCCCTCGCGTCGATCGATAGTTCGGTGCTACGCGCGCAGGCGGCGCAAGCGCAGGCGCAGGCGCGACAACAGTCGGCGACGGCGCAAGGCTCGCAGGCCGGCCTCCCGGTTCAAATCCAGACGAATCAAGCGACGCTGCAAACTGCGAAAGCCGCGCTGCGGAACGCAAAGCTGGTCTACGATCAAGACGTTGCGCTCGAGAAAGACGGCTACGTCTCCGAGGCGCAACTGGAGGCAGCTCGCGCGGCGTACGTGCAGGCTGCACAAGCCTATAGCACCGCGTACGTCGGTTTGCAAAACAACATGGTGAGCGAGCAGAACACCAAGGCTGCTGTTGCGGCCGCCGTGGCCGCGCAGGCCAACGCGCGCACGCTCAACACGCAGGTCGCGCAGACGACGCTCTACGCGCCCTATGCCGGCGTGATCACGCAACGCCTGCTCGACCCGGGTGCGTATGCCGGGCCACAAGCGCCGGTCCTCGCGATCTCACGCGTGGCGAAACTGTGGATCAATATCAACGTGCCGGACACCGATCTCCCCTACGTCCGTCCCGGTTCCGCGGTGAGCTTCACGTCAAGCTCGCTCCCGGGCCGCACGTTCCACGCAAACATCGCAACGGTCAATGCTGTGCCAACGGCAGGCACGCTCTCGTACCTGGCGCGCATCCAAATGGATAACCCGGACAACGTATTGCGCGGTGGGATGCTGGTGACGGCGACGCTGCCGCGCGAAGCCCACGACAACGCGGTAGTCGTGCCGCGTTCGGCCGTAGCTCAGACCGAGAATGGGTATGCAGTCTACGTGGTGGGATCTGACAACAAGGCGCAGGAGGTTCCGGTGCGTGTCGGGGTGCAAACTGACACGCTGTCCGAAGTCATCTCGCCCAAGGTGCAGCCGGGTGTGAAGGTGATTACCACGCGTCCGGATACGCTCAAAGACGGAAGCCTCGTCGCAGTCAACTCCGGCGCCAACGCACCGCCTAACGGGGGAAGCTCCACGAAATGACCTTGCCTCGCCGCTTTATGGCGCGATCGCTGCCAGTTGCCCTCGCGCTGGGTTTGTGCGCGCCGCTGACGGTTGCCGCGCAGACCTCACAAGCGCCGATCACTGCGCCAACGCCCGCGCCGGTGCCGACGACCTCGGGCACGCCGATTCCCTATCCGGCGTACGGTTCGCCCGCGCCGGACGTCGCGCAACAACGACAGAAGCCGGGTATTCCGGTCACGGTTACGCTGAATCAGGCGATCGATATCGCCGTGGTCCAATCGCCGGCTTTCGCGTCGGAGCGCGCCGTGTATAACGCCATTGCGGCGAAGTACGGCGCCGAGAAGAGCGCGCTATTGCCGGCCGTTTCGGCGCAGGCATCTGCTACCAAATCGTACGGCACGTTTGGTACCAACGGCAATTCGACGAATCCGAACGCGACGGCCGCCCCGGCGGTGCAAACCGAAGAGTCGGCGACGATCGACGTGCAACAATTGATCTATGACGGCGGGCGAACGATTGCCGGCATCCGTAGCGCAAAAGAAGCCGACATTTCCGGACGCGACACGCTGCTACGTCAGCTTCAACAGTTGGCGTTCAACGTTGCCACGGCGTACTATACGCTGCTCGAAGACAACGCGAGCGTGCTGTCCGACAACGCGCTCGTGCGTGAATTCGAAATCAACGAGCAATTCGTTACGGCGCAAATCCGTACCGGCGCCGCGCCGCGCTCGGACCTTGCTGCTGCGCAGTTCCAGACCGCGCAGGCGCGCGGCGCGCTGATCACCGCGCAAGGCCAAGCGATTGCGGCCGAGGCGGCGTTTGCCACGACGATCGGTCTCGATGCGGATACTGCGATCTCGCCCAAGCTACTGGGAACGTCGCCGCCGCAGATGCGCGTGCTCAGCTATCAACAGTCGCTCAACGAAGCGTTTAAACTGCGTCCGGATTTTCTCTCGGCCGAGCATGCCGTCGAGTCGGATAAAGAAAATTTGCGTTTTGCTAAACTCGCGCGTTTTCCGTCGCTCACCGCGAACGGGAGCGTCGGGAAAGAACGCAACCTAATCACCGGCGAAGGCGCGACGTTGCCGTATTCGAATCCGCAGTCGCTCGGTGCGACGCTGAGCATTCCGATCTTCGATCAAGGGGTGACCAACTACGCTGTTGCGCAAGCAGCATCGGTTTTGGATCAAGGCATCGCGTCACTGACGCAACAGCGTCTTACCGTGCAGTCCGACGTGCGCGGTGGTCTGGCGAATTTGATTTCGGCGCGAGCGTCGCTCGTGCAGGCGCAAGCCGAAGTGACGAGTTCGACGGTCACGTTGCAGGCCACGCAGGCGCAGTATAAAGTCGGCGCAACGACGATTACCGCGATCGTCACAGCCGAGGCGAATCTCGCGACGGCGCAGCGCGACTACGTTGCAGCGCTCTACGGCGAGCGTCTAGCCGAGCAGCAGTATACCTTTGCCCTAGGTGCGAGCGACCTGACCCTATAGACGGTTCGGCCGGTCTGCGACCGGTCGCACATCCTGTGGTCCGAACCTTCACCTGCGTCGTGCAGGTAGCATGTTGGTGTCGTGCAAAGGCTGCGAGGATGTCCTCGCATCCCACGGTTCCCGCGGCAGTTTCCGATCCGGTGAATGCCGCCATCTTGGCGGTCTCCGAAGACCGCCTCGCCGGTTTTCAGCTCGATCCGTTTGGCGAGATTGCCGCACGCAGCGGCGTCGCGGTCGACGTCGTGATCGAACGCGTCGTAGCGATGCAGCGCGCCGGCACGATCCGCCGCGTTCGTCAGACGTTGATGTCGACCAATCTCGCGCGCGGCGCGCTCGTCGCATGGCAGGTGCCGCCCGATCGGCTCGACCGCGCCTTCGACTACATGTTCAACGAGGACCCGTTTTCGGGACACGTCGTGATTCGCAGCACGGATGCCGTTACGCCGGGAAGCACCTATCGCTTGTGGACGACGCTCAAAGTACCTCAGGGCTACTCGCTGCAGAAGCATGCGGAGTTGCTTGCGCGGGAAGTCGGCGCCGACTACTTTCGTTTGATGCCCGCCAAGATGGTGTTCGCACTCGGCGTCGGTCACGTGCGCCGTCGTGGTCTCGAGCCCGGAGCGCGCGCCGACGTCCTTGCCAACCCGGCGGATACGGCGATCGTGGAACTTTCGGAGCTCGACTGGCACGTACTCACCGCGCTCAAGCGCGAATTCGCGCCCGAGGAGATCGTACGTGACCTGTGGCGCGCACGCGCCGGTGAAGCCGGTGTTTCGCTTGACGATTTCGTGCGCGTCGCTACGTCGCTGAACGATCGTCGCGTGATCGGGCGATTCTCGACGTTTCTCGAGCACGTCAAGGCGACGGCGAATGACGAGCGCGTCACGCGCTACAACGCGCTCTTTCATTGGGCCGTGCCACCAGGCCGCGAGATGGATGCCGGTCGCGAAGTCGGGCGGCATTACGTCATTACCCACGCATATTGGCGCGAGGGCGGCCCGGAGTTCAAGAACGTCAACGTGATGGCGGTAGCGCACGGCATGGAGAAGGAGAAGGTGCTCGCGCACAAGGCTGCGATCGACGAGCACCTGCGTGAATCCGGAATCGACTACGCCTACACCAATGTTTTCTGGGGCGGTCGCAGCGAGATCAAACCGTCGGAAATTACACCGCAAGCATACCGGGAGTTTTGCGCACTGCACGGCATCGATCCTGAATCGATGCGCGGCGAAAACGTTTGAAGCGCCGCATCGGTTCCGCGGCGATCGCGCTCGCATTGCTCGCGACCGCGTGCGCGAAGGTGAGCCCGACGGCAACGGGCGAGCGGCATTCATGGACGCGCCCCGGGGTGCTTCGCATCGGTTCGAACTATGATGTAAAGTCGCTCAATCCGGTGCTCGACGGCAGCGCGCTGAGTCTCGATGTCTCGATGTTCGTCTACTCGTGGGCGGTGCGCTATGACGGCGCCGGTCATCCAGTGCCGGATGCGCTGCGCGAAGTTCCGACGATCGCCAACGGCGACGTGAGCAAAGACGGGCGCACGCTGATCTACAAGCTGAAGCCGAACATCACGTGGCAAGACGGCAAGCCGCTGACGTGCGACGATCTAAAATTCACGTGGCACTACGTTATGAATCCCAAGACGAACGTCGCGGTAACGGACGGCTATCGGGATATCGGGTCGATCGATTGTCAAACGCCGCTCACCGCGGTGATTCATATGAAGCGCCTCTATGCGCCGTTCTTGCAGCAGCTGTGGGGCGTCAATAGCAACGCGCCGATTCTTCCTGCGCATATCCTGGCGCGATATCTCGCCGCCGGCACGCAAAACACGGCCCCATTCAATGGGATGCCGATCGGTAGCGGCCCGTTCAAAGTGATTCAATGGGAGCGTGGTACGGTCGTGCGGCTGGCTGCAAATCCGAACTACTTTGGCGGCAAACCGAAACTCAACGAAGTCGATTTCTACTACGAGCCCGACGAGAACACGCTTGAGACGCAGGTGCAGACGCACGCGATCGATCTCCTCGCGCGCGGCACGCCGATCAATTGGCCCCGCTACCAGGCGCTCGCGGCGCAGCCGAATTCGGGATTAAAGGCGATCGCCGTCAATTCGTACGTGTACGACCACATCGACTTCAATCTGCGCAACCCGATCCTGGCGGATCTCCAAGTGCGCCGCGCACTCGCCTTCGCAACGAACCGGCCTGAGATCATTGCCAAGATCATGCACGGCGCCGATACGCCGTCGGATTCGCCCGAGGCGCCGATATCGTGGGGCTATACTACCGATACCGTGCACTATGCGTTCGATCCGGCCAAAGCGCGCGCGCTGCTGGACGCCGATGGCTGGCATGCCGGGCGCGACGGCGTGCGCACGAAGAACGGAGCGCGGCTCGAGTTCGATTTGAGCACGCAGACCGAATCCACGATCGGCAAGGCGCTACAAGCGGTGCTGCAACGCGAATGGCATGATGTCGGCGTACAGGCCGACGTCAAGAATTACCCGACCGCGCAGATGTTCGCCAACGGCAACCAGGCGATTCTCGAAGGCGGGCACTACGATGCGGCGACGTTCGCCTGGTTCGGTGCCGCCGATCCCGATCTCGATCCGCTCTATTCTGCCGACAACCTCGCTCCGCGCGGGCAAAACTCGCTGTTCTGGGTGAATCCGGCCGCGACCAAAGCGCTCGGTGACGCGCTTGCGACGATCGATCAACCCAAACGCAAGGCCGACTACGTGATCTTCCAGCAACAGCTGGCGCTCGATGTTCCGACCATCATCATCGGTTTTAGAAAGCTGCCCTACGTCTATAACACCGATCTGCAGGGCTTCGACCCGTCCCCCGTCATCTCGCCGTTTTGGAACCCATGGGAGTACTCGATATGAAACGTTTCGCGATCGCTGCGGTGCTCTTGGCGCTGTGCGCGTGCTCGAAGGCTTCGGGACCGACCGAGGGTGGACGCGTCAACAACTGGACCGTGCCGCACGTCTTTCGATTTACCAACGCGGCGGATATTTCAACGCTCAACCCGATGTTCAGTCAAGAGTTCCAGCTCGGCTACATGTCGTCGCTTACCCAGGCGTTTCTGGTGAAATGGGATCATCACAACCTACCCTACCCCGAACTCGCAACCGAGGTGCCGACGCAGGCCAACGGCGGTGTCAGCAAGGACGGCCTGACGATCACCTATCATCTGCGTCACGGGTTGCGGTGGTCGGACGGCGCGCCGCTCAATGCCGACGACGTCGTCTTCACCTATCACGCGATCATGAATCCGGCGAATAACGTGGTGAGCCGTGCGGGCTGGGATCGGATCGTGCGCGTCGACGAGCCCAACAAATATACGATCGTCTTCCACTTGAGCAAACCGTACTCGCCGTTCGTCGTAACGTTTTTCTCGAGCACCGGCGCCAACCCGTCGATTCTTCCCAAACATCTCTTGGCGAAGTATTCGAATCTCAACAAGGTCGCGTACAACGCGCTGCCGATCGGTGCCGGTCCGTTCAAATACAAGGAATGGGACCGCGAGCAAAAAGTCGTGATGGTGCCCAATCCCTACTATTTCCGGGGCCAGCCGAAGCTCAAAGAGATCGACTTCATGATCGTGCCCAACCGGGACACGGTCTTCACGCAGATTTCCGCGCACGAGATCGACATGTGGGCGCACGTCCCCGGCTCATATTATTCGCGTCTGCCCGAACTCAGCGGATATACCGGGCAGGCACGGCCGACGTACCAATGGGGACACATCGACTTCAACCTATCGCATCCGGTCGTTCGCGATCCGGTCGTGCGCTACGCGATCGAACTCGCGACCGACCGCAAAACGATCATCGACAAGTTCCAGCTCGGGTTAGGGATTCTGCAGGAAGGCATTGCGCCGCGCACCGCGCCGTACTATCTCCCGAATATTCCGCTGGTGCCGTTCGATATCGCGAAAGCAAATACGCTGCTCGACGCCGATGGCTGGAAGCGCGGCAGCGACGGCATTCGCGCGAAGAACGGGATGAAACTCAATTTAAATTTCGCCGCGATCGCCGGCGCCGTGAACGTCGATCATGAGATCGAGTACTTGCGCTCGACGTGGAAGCAGATCGGCGTCGGGATTGACGTACATCACTACCCGAACCCGATGTTCTTCGGAGCCTATGCCGATGGCGGCATCCTCTACAGCGGAAAGTGGGATGTTACGCTGTACAATTGGATCGACGACCCGATCGGCGATTTCTCGTATCTCTATGCCTGCAATCAGATTCCGCCGAACGGCCAGAACGTCATCCACTGGTGCAACCCGCAGGCCGATGCGGCAACGCGGGCGGTATTCAGTCACTACGACCAGGCGCAACGCAACGCCGATGATGCCGTCATCTTCAAGGCGCTGGCGCACGACCGTCCGCAAATCACGATTTTAGGCGTCGAGGAAGGCTATATCTACAACAAGGACCTCAAGAACTTCCATCCCAACGACGTCTCACCATTCGACGACTTCATGAATGTAGACATTTGACCGGATCATCGGATCGCACTTCCTACGTCTGATCGCGGTCAAATGCCCACACGAGCTCTAACGCTGTAGCGTGTAGATTGCTAGGCGTTCGATGATGCCGTCGTTGCCCATGGCGTAGGCGGCGCCACCCGGGAAGCGCGCCTCGAACATCTCGGCGTACGCACCAAGTTCGGTCGGCATGCCCGCCATGCGACCGAAGTGCTCGGGCAGCGACGTCATCGGCATGCCCACCTCGATCTCGCCCGGCACCAAGCGGAAGTGCGCATCTTGCGGCTCGAGCTTCGGCGCGCGATCGACTTTGGGGAGATAGAGCTCCGCCGACGCGAGTTGCCCTTTCGAGTAGAAAATGCTCAGAAGGAGCCGTGCATTATTCGTGCCGCGCACGCCGTACGAATGCCACCCGCGCGTCGGGTACATAAAGCCGATGCCGAGTTGCCGTTCCACATCCGCTTTCGTCGTCGCGTTGACATCGAGCGCAATGCGTTCGCTGAAGATGAGTATCGGTTTGTCGGAGGGCGGCGGCGGCGCGTCCTGCTGCTTGTGCACGCGCTCGTAGATGCTGGCGAGGATCTCGACCGCGCGCTGCATCGCGAAATCCGGCGGCTCCCCGCTCATATGCTGCCCGCACTGGTAGGAAGCGCGCCTTGCGCCTGCCCGACGATATAGATCAGTCCGACAACCGTCGCCAAATACCAAAGACCCACGCGCATGCGCGCAGCGTTGGTCATGGTCGCGGTGCGCGGATCGACGTGGCCGCGGAACGCGGAGATCATCGCCGGTAGCCCCAGCAGTGCGATCAGGAGCACGAAGATGATCGGCACGTGCAGCCAAAATGCCGCCGCTACAAATAGCACTGCGCCCGCGATCCATAGCGGTGGCCAGATCGCGCCGATGACGCGGCCGCCGTCGAACGGCAGCACCGGAATCATGTTGAAGAGATTCAAGAACGCGCCGATGTCGGCGCAGGCGAGCCAAAAGCGATCGCCGGTTGCGTCGCCGAGCACGTAGCAGACGCCCGCGAGCAAGAGTCCGGTCACGGGGCCCGCGAGTGCGATGTAGGCGTCGGCCTCAAGATCGGGTGCGATCGCGCCGGCGGTATATGCACCGAGAAACGGCACGAAGACCGGTGCGCGCACCGGTAACCCGTAGGCGCGGTAGGCGAAGTAGTGCCCGAGTTCGTGCGCCGCGATGAGCAGCAGCACGACGACGCCGAGTCGCCAGCCGAAGAACGCGACGTAAAAGATCAGCGAAAGAACGAAGGTCCAGCTCACCGCAAAGAGCTTTGCGCCGAGCAGCACAAACTTCAGGTTGAGGAGCAGGGCGAGCAGCGTCTTGAACTTCAGCGCCGCAACGCCGAGCGCAGCCGCAATCGTGCCCAGACCTCCGGCGCGGCGACGCGCGCGTTGTTGCGGCGCTTGGGGCTCGGCGGGCGGTTGGTACTCGCCCTCGACGGGGTGCTGCTCGTGCATGGAAGAACACCATTCAGATGAACCGCTCGGCACGTCCTGCGCGCATCGTCATTCTTGGCGGCGGATTCGGCGGTATTGCGGTTGCGCAACGTCTCGAGCGGCGGTTGCGTCCGGGCGAGGGCGAGCTCACGCTAATAAGCCGCGAAAACTTCTCGCTCTTTACGCCGATGCTACCGGAAGTGAGTTCCGGGGAACTCGACATCCGCCATATCGTAACGCCGATCCGCCCGCAACTCCACCGCACGCGATTTGTGCTCGCGGACGTTCACGCGATTGATATCGCAGCGAGTAGCGTCACCTACACCCATACGCTCACCGGCCTGACCGAATCGATCGCCTACGACCAGCTTGTCGTTGCGTTGGGATCATCGACCTCGACGTTCGGGCTGCCGGGTGTCGCCGAGCGCGTCTTCGCGCTCAAGACACTGGAGGATGCGGGCATTCTACGCAACCGTTTAGTGTGGTTGCTCGAACTCGCCGACTCAACCAGCGATGCGGCGTTGCGCCGCCGCTACCTGACGATTGCCGTCGTGGGCGGCGGATTCACCGGGGTCGAAGCGGTGGGTGAATTCGTCGAACTCTTTCGCAGTGTCTTGCGATTTTATCCCACGATCGACCCCGCGATGGTGCATATCGTGTTGATCGAAGGCGGTGCAACCTTGCTCCCGGGCTTACCGAAGCGTATGGGAACGTATTCCGCTGCATTTCTGCGCAAGCGTGGCGTCGAGATCATTACCGGTGACGGCGTCGCACGTGCCGATGACGATGGCATCACGTTGCAAAGCGGCCGCCGCGTTGAGACCAAGACGATTGTGTGGAGCGCCGGCGTTGCGCCAAGCCCAACGGTGCGCGATTCAACGCTGCCGCTAACCAAACGCGGCGCCATTATCGTGGGGCGTGATTTTCGCGTCGAAGGCGATCCGACGGTGTGGGCGCTCGGCGATTGCGCGGCGATACCCGACGGCGCGGGCGGCTACTATCCGCTCACCGCACAGCACGCGATTCGCGAGGGGCCGGTGCTCGCGGACAATATTGTTGCGGTACTTCGCGGAAAGCCCACGAAGCCGTTTGCATTCAACGCGCTCGGCATGATGGCGTCATTGGGTGGGCGCCGCGCGGTCGCGCAACTGCCCGGCAACCGCGTGCTCACCGGTTGGCTTGCGTGGTTTTTGTGGCGTTCCTACTATCTGCTGCGACTGCCCGGACTCGATCGTAAACTGCGGGTCGCGTTCGATTGGACGCTCGAGATGATCTTTCCGCGCGATATCGCCGAGCTGCGCGTCTATTCGCGTGAAGCGCAATCGAGCGCAGCGACCGACGCCGGCCTAAACCCAAACGTCGGGCGAACCGGCGTAGACCTGTGAGTAGAGCGTCGCCGGATCGGGCGCCGGTTCGTTTTCGACGGCGTCGGTCGTCGCATTTACGCGCGCGGCAATCCGCTTGCGCATCGCCTCGATCTCGTCGCGCGTCACCACGCCTGCGTCGATGAGCCGCTGTTCAAACCGCGGCACCGGATCGTTGACGCGTTGCTCGGCGACCTCTTCGCGGGTGCGATAGGTGCGCTCGTCATCGTCGGTCGTGTGCGAGAGGAAGCGATAGCACATCGCCTCGACCAGCGTGGGACCGCCGCCCGCCACAGCTTTCTCACGTGCGCGATGCACGGCGTCGTAGACTGCGACCGGATCGAAACCATCGACCACGACGCCTTCGATGCCGTAGCCTTGGGCGCGTGCGGCGACGCTCGGATTGGCCATCTGCTTGGAGATCGGCGTCGAGATCGCCCACTGATTGTTCTCGCACAGAAACACGACCGGCACCTGATGGATCGCGGCAAAGTTGATCGACTCGTGCCACTCGCCTTCGCTGGTCGAGCCTTCTCCGAATTGGCACAGCACCATGCGATCTTTTTCGCCGCGGTGTTTGATCGCGTACGCGGCTCCGACCGCGTGCGGACACTGCGCCGCGAGAATCGAGCTGATCGACGCGATGCCTTTCTTCTTGTCGGTGACGTGATTGATGATCGACTTGCCGCCGGTCGTATCGGTTGCACGCGCGAATTGCGAACGAAAGATGTCTTCGAGCGCGAAGCCGCAGGCGAGCGTGATGCCGGTATTGCGATAGTAGGGATAGAGCAGGTCCTTACCGCGCTCGAATGCCATCCCGGCGCCGGCTTGCACCGCTTCGTGCCCTTCGGAGCCCATGGCGATCCCAATCTTGCCTTGGCGATTGAGCTGAAAGCCGCGCGTATCGACCGCGCGCTGCAACAGCATGTTTTCGAGCAGCGTGACGAGTTGCTCGCGCGAGAGAGAAGTTTGGGCCGGTGCGGGACGAGTGGAAGCCATGGCTGAACTCGTTGTCTGTGGAAGCGCGGCGCCCCTACGACATCGATTCGGTCACCGACGTGGCTTTTCGCATCTTTGCCGAGCGCGGGTTCGACGCGGCATCGATGGAAGACGTCGCCCGCGCCGCCGGGATAACCAAGGCGAGCATCTACCATCACGTCCCAAGCAAAGAGGCCCTGCTCGCGCACGGACTCGACCGCGCGCTCTCGGCGCTCTACGGCGTGCTCGAGGAACCCGCGGCGACGACGGGAACGCCGCGCGCGCGACTGATTGCAATCGTCCTGCGCGTTGCGGAGATCACGATGTCGATGCGCGCCGAGGTCAGCGTCCTGTTTCGCGTGCGTGGCAACTCGCCGACCGAGCTGGACGCAATGGAGCGGCGCCGCACGTTCGACGCGCGCTGCACCGAGCTTGTACGCGCGGCGCAAGCGGCCGGCGAGGTGCGGAACGACATCGACGCGGCGCTGATCGTGCGCCTGCTCTTCGGCATGTCCAATTCGGTCGTCGAATGGTACCGGCCGGACGGCCGCACGCCCGCCGCAGCCATTGCCCGGGCGATCGAGCAGATCGCTTTCGAGGGGATTGACGGTTCGGAAGACCGGCCGTAGAATTTAGGCTGACCTACCGTTCGGTAGGGGCTAGCTTTCGTGCGGGAGAGAGAATGAAGCTGCGCAGTTACGTCGAGGGTGCCTGGTACGAGGCCCCGGGCGGGTTCACCGAGGTGTCGTCGGCCGTCGACGGCCACGCGGTCGCGTCGGTCTCGAGCCAGGGCGTCGATTTCGGTCGCGTCCTCGACTATGCGCGTTGCGTTGGTGGCCCCGCGCTGCGCGCGATGACCTTTCACGAACGCGCCGATGCGATAAAGCGTCTCGCCGCGCATTTGGACGACTGCAAGGAGCGCTTCTATCAGCTTTCCTTTGAGACCGGCGCGACACGCAAGGATAGTTGGACCGATATCGACGGCGGCATCATCACGTTGCGTTCGTTTGCATCGAAGGCTCGGCGCGAACTTCCTGATGCACGCGTCGCCGTCGAGGGTGCCCTGGAGCCGCTTTCGAAAGGCGGAACCTTTGCCGGCCGGCACATCATGACGCCGCTGCGCGGCGCGGCGATCCACATCAATGCGTACAACTTTCCGTGTTGGGGCATGCTCGAGAAACTCGCTCCGGCGATCATCGCCGGTGTGCCGGTGATCGTGAAGCCCGCGACACAATCCGCCTACGTTGCGCATGCGGTGTTCGAGGAGATCGTCGCATCCGGCATTTTGCCCGAAGGTAGCGCGCAGTTTGTCGCCGGGAGTTTGGGCGATCTTCTCGAGCGCCTCACCGGGCAAGATGTCGTTTCGTTCACCGGCTCGGCTTCGACCGCGGTAAAATTGCAGCGTATCCCGGCGATGGCCGAGAACAGCGTCCGTTTCATCGCCGAGCGCGATTCGCTCAACGCCGCCATTCTTGGCACTGACGTGCACGCCGACGATCCCGAGTTCGACTTGTTTGTCAGGGAAGTCGCGCGAGAGATCACGACCAAAGCCGGGCAGCGTTGCACGTGCATCCGTCGCGCGATCGTGCCCCGCGGCTTGATGGACCGCGTGCAAAGTGCGCTCGTCACGCGACTCGACCGCGCGGTACTCGGCGACCCGCGCAATGAAAAGGTCACGATGGGTGCGCTCGTAAGTTGTGGGCAACGCGATGACGTGCTTGCCGCGGTCAAGGAGCTTGCGCAGGAAGCGGTCGTCGTCTACGGCGACCTCGACGCACCGCCACATCTCGTCGATGCCGATGCAAAAACCGGCGCCTTTCTTTCGCCGATCGTGTTGCGCTGCGATCGCCCGCTCCGGGCAAAACGCGTGCACAGCGTCGAAGCCTTCGGTCCGGTGACCACACTGATGGCCTACGATACGGTTGATGAGGCGATCGAGATCGCCAATCGCGGCGAGGGCAGTTTGGTTGCCTCGATCTTTTCGTACGATACGGCGACGGCCGACGCGCTCGTGCTCGGTATCGCGCCGTTCCATGGACGCGTGCTGGTCGTCGATCGCGACGACGCCAAAGAGCAGACGGGGCACGGTTCGCCGCTCGCGCCGCTCGTCCACGGCGGTCCCGGTCGCGCCGGCGGCGGCGAAGAGATGGGCGGCGTGCGTGGCGTCTTCCACTATATGCAGCGCACCGCCGTGCAAGGTACGCCGCAACGCCTCGCGACCGTGAGCGGTATCTGGAATCCGGGAGCGAGCGAGGTGCCGGCCGACGGTCATCCGTTTGAGCGCGCGTTTGAAGAGCTGCGCATCGGCGAGACGTTCAATACGAGAACGCGCGAAATCACGCTCGCAGACATCGAGCGGTTCGCGCACTTCACCGGCGACGAATTCTACGCACATATGGACGAGGCGGCGGCAAAAGCAAGCCCGTTCTTCGACGGCCGCGTCGCGCACGGATACCTCGTGCTGTCATTCGCGGCCGGATTGTTCGTGCGCCCGGAGCTCGGCCCGGTGCTCGCGAACTACGGGCTCGAAAATTTGCGCTTCCTCACCCCGGTCTATCCGGGCGATACGATGCGCGTACGCCTGACCGTCAAAGAGAAGCGACCCCGCAAACCCGAGTACGGCGAAGTGCGGTGGTCGGTTACGGTGTACAACCAGAACGACGAGATCGTGGCGATCTACGATCTCCTGACGATGAATGCAACGGCGGCGTACGTGCCGGCGCTAGCAGGGGTGTGATCCATGTATACGTCTATCAGCGACGGCATTGTCGAAGGTCAAAGCGACGAGCGTGAAGCGGCGTTCAACGCGCGGCTCGATCGCGGTGTCAAGGTTGAACCCAACGACTGGATGCCCGAAGCCTATCGCAAGACGCTAACGCGTCAGATCTCGCAACATGCTCACTCCGAGATCGTCGGCATGTTGCCCGAGGGCAACTGGATCACGCGCGCGCCCTCATTACTGCGCAAGTTGATTCTGCTGGCGAAAGTGCAAGATGAGGCGGGACACGGGCTCTACCTCTATAGCGCGGCGGAGACGCTGGGCACTTCGCGCGAGGCGATGGTCGAAGCGCTATTGAGCGGCAAAGCGAAGTATTCGAGCATCTTCAACTATCCCACGCTGACATGGGCCGACGTCGGCGCGATCGGCTGGCTGGTGGATGGTGCGGCGATCATCAACCAGATTCCGATCACGCGCTGCTCGTATGGTCCGTACGCACGCGCCATGGTGCGCATTTGTAAGGAAGAGAGCTTCCATCAACGCCAGGGTTTCGACGTGATGTGGAAACTCGCGCATGGAACCGCGGACCAGAAGGCGATGGCGCAAGACGCGCTCGATCGCTGGTGGTGGCCGTCGGTCATGATGTTTGGGCCGCCCGACGCCGCGTCGCCGCACAACGAACAGTCACTGCGCTGGAAGATCAAGCTCTTCACCAACGACGAGTTGCGTCAAAATTTCATCGATCAAACGGTGCCACAGGCGGATCGGCTCGGGTTGACGATCCCCGATCCCGATTTACGCTGGAACGAAACTTCGCAGCACTATGAGATCGGGCCGATCGATTGGGACGAATTCTACCGCGTGATCAAGGGCAACGGTCCCTGCAATCGCGAGCGTATGCAGGTACGTAACGATGCGTGGGACGATGGCGCGTGGGTGCGCGATGCCGCAGTCGCCTATGCGAACAAGCGCGCGGCCGCGGAAGCGAGCGTCGCGTGAGTGGCAGCAAGGACTGGCCGCTGTGGGAGATATTCGTGCGCAGTGAGAACGGACTCGCGCACAAGCACGTCGGGAGTTTACACGCCGCCGATGCGGAGATGGCGGTGCAACATGCCCGCGACCTCTACACGCGCCGTAACGAGGGCGTTAGCATCTGGGTTGTGAAGTCGAGCGACATCGTCGCAACCGACCCATCACAGAACGAATCGTTCTTCGAACCGTCGGAAGATAAGGCGTATCGCCACGCGACCTTTTATCACGTGCCCGAGGGCGTAAAGCACTTATGACTGGTCACCCTGAGGCGCGAGCGAAGCGAGCCTCGAAGGGGCGCGTCGAGTATTTGCTTCGGCTTGGCGACAACGCGCTCGTGCTCGCGCAGCGCAGCGCGGCATGGGTAGCGCACGCGCCGGTCATGGAAGAGGACGTCGCGCTTGCCAACGTGGCCCTTGACCTCTTCGGTCAGGCGAAACTGTGGCTCGAGTACGCGGGCAAGCTCGAGAACGGCGGGCGCGATGCCGACGCGCTGGCGTTCCATCGCGATAGCGGCGACTTCCGCAATCTGCTGCTGGTCGAACGGCCCAACGGGAACTTCGCCGACACGATCGTGCGCGGGTATTTCTACGATGCGTGGGCCAATCTCGCGTTGCACGCGCTGGCGCGTTCGAGCGACGAACACGTCGCAGCGATCGCTGCGAAATCGGCAAAAGAAACGGCGTATCACTTGCACCGTAGCGAGGACTGGCTGATTCGTCTGGGAGACGGCACGGAGCTGAGCCACGACCGCGCGCAGCACGCGGTCGACGAGCTGTGGCGCTTCACCGGCGAGATGTTTCTCGGCGACGACGTCGATGCAGAGATGACGTCCGCCGGCATCGGGTTCGATCCGGCATCGCTGCGAGAGGCATGGCTCGAACGGATCGGCATTGCATTTGCGAACGCGGCGCTCGCGCAGCCGGCCGACGATTGGATGCAGCGCGGCGGCAAGCAAGGGCACCACTCCGAGGCACTCAGTTACATGCTTGCCGAGATGCAGGTCTTGCCGCGCACGTACATAGGTGCACAGTGGTAGCGCAGGCATGGGAGTGGCTCGATACCGTGCCCGACCCCGAGTTGCCGTCGGTGACGATCACCGACCTCGGCATCGTACGCGACATTCGCGAGGAGGCCGATGCGCTGGTCGTCGCTCTGACGCCGACGTACTCGGGCTGTCCGGCAACCGCGGTCATCGAAGAAGACGTGACGCGCGCCTTGCACGAGCACGGGGTGAAAAACGTGCGCATCGAGCACCGTCTCGCGCCGGCGTGGACGACCGATTGGATCACGCCCCGCGGCCGTGAACGTCTCAAGGAGCACGGCATTGCGCCTCCAGCAGCGGACATCGGTGATGGCATTGTCATCCTGAGTCCCTCGACGTCGCTCGGGATAAACGAAGTCGAAGGACCGATCCAATGTCCGCATTGTGGATCACCTACTACCACGGAACTCAGTCACTTCGGCTCGACGCCGTGCAAGGCGCTCTACCGTTGCGAGATCTGTCGCGAACCCTTCGACTACGTGAAACCGCACTGATGCAATTCTACAAACTCCCGATCCAGCACGTGCGCAAGGACACGCGCGACGCCGTCGTCGTCGAGTTCGGCGTGCCCGAGAGCCTGCGCGAAGCCTTTGCATTCACGCAGGGGCAATATCTCACGCTGCGCGCGGCGATCGGCGGAGCGGAGGAACGGCGCTCGTACTCGATCTGTGCAAGCCCATTCGCGGGCAAACTGCGCGTTGCGATAAAGCGCGTTGATGACGGCATTTTTTCGAGTTGGGCGCACGGCGCGCTGCGCGCGGGTGATGAACTCGAGGTCGCCGCCCCGCAAGGCCGCTTCTTCGTACCGCTCGACCCGAGCAGTGCGCGCAACTACCTGGCGGTCGCGGCCGGCAGCGGCATTACGCCGGTCCTTTCGCTGATCGAAACGACGCTGCAGATCGAGTCGCGCAGCCGCTTCACGCTCGTCTACGGGAATCGCTCGGCGTCGTCGACGATGTTCCGCGAGGAACTGCAGCACCTCAAGGACCGCTACCTGGAGCGTCTTGCGCTGATCTTCGTTACCAGCCGCGAACGCCAGGAGATCGACGCGTTCAACGGGCGGATCGACCGCGAGCGGATGCTCGAACTCTGCAATGGCTGGATCGATCTCGACGCGACCGACTACGTCTTTCTGTGTGGACCGGAATCGATGATGGACGCGGTCGCGCATGCACTCCGTGAGCGCGGCTTCTCACCCGAGCACACGATCGTCGAACGCTTCGTCACCGATGGCCAAGTCGCGCGCGAGCGGCAGGAACGCGCGAAGACCCAACCGGAGCGCATCGTTCACGCGAGCGTCGTGCTCGACGGAGCAACGCGTACGTTTGAGATTCGCAAGGACGCAGAGTCGGTACTTGATGCGGGGCTGCGGCAAGGGATAGACCTGCCGTTCTCGTGTAAGGGCGGCATCTGTTCGTCGTGTCGCGCGCAACTCGTCGCCGGGGAGGTTGACATGGACGTGCATTTTGCCTTGGAGGATTATGAGGTGCGTAGCGGTGTCGTGTTGATGTGTCAGAGCCACCCGGTCAGCGACGAACTCGCACTCGACGTCGACGCGATTGCGGCACAGCTCGTATGAGTAGCGTCCTCGTCACGCGTGACGCCGGCATCATGCGCGTCACGCTCAATCGGCCGGAGAAACTCAACGCCTTCGATGCGGAGATGGCGCAGGCGGTACGCGCGGCGTTCGATGAAGCAGCCGGCGACGAGCGGGTGCGCGTGGTTGTGCTTACCGGGAGCGGCCGCGCCTTCTGCGCGGGCCAAGATCTCGCGGATCCGGGCGTCGCACCGGGGAGCGACTTGGGCGCGACGATCGAACGGTGCTATTCGCCGGTCGTTCGCGCGATGCGAGCGCTGGCCAAACCGATCGTGGCGCGCGTGAACGGTGTTGCCGCGGGCGCCGGCGCGAATCTCGCCTTTGCTAGCGACATTATCGTCGCTGCGCGCTCGGCCTCGTTCATCGAATCGTTCTCGCGCATCGGCCTGCTGCCCGATTCCGGCGGCACCTGGATGCTGCCACGTCTTTTCGGCCACGCGCGCGCCGTCGGGCTCGCAATGTTGGGCGAGCGGATTAGTGCAGAACAGGCCCACGCGTGGGGTGCGATCTGGGACGTCGTCGATGACGACAACTTAGACGGTGCGTGCGACGTGCTTGCGCACACGCTGGCAGAAGCTCCGACGCGCGCGCTCGGCGCGATCAAGGCTGCGTTCGACGCTGGTTGGACGAGCACGCTCGATGCGGCGCTGGATCGTGAACGTGACCTGCAGCGCATGCTCGGCGCAACCCGCGACTACGCTGAGGGCGTTGCAGCCTTTGGCGCCAAACGCAAACCGGAATTTGAGGGCCGATGACGACGACCGAGGCACAGACGCTCGCCGAACGGTGCGCACAAGCGATGTATGCGCGCGATCGCGCATCGCAGACGGCGGGGATGACGATCGACGCGGTCGCGCCCGGCTACGCCCGCATATCGATGACGCTGCTCCCGCAAATGGTCAACGGTCACCATATCGCCCACGGGGGCGCAATCTTTGCGCTCGCCGATTCGTCGTTCGCCTTCGCCTGCAACTCGCGTAACGTTGCCTCGGTCGCGCAGCATTGCTCGATCACCTACGTCTCGCCGGGGCGCGAAGGTGAGAGGCTCGTTGCGGAGTGCAAGGAGACGAACCTAACCGGGCGCTTCGGTATCTACGACGTGACGATCGCCGGCGAAGACGGCCGCGTCGTCGCGATCTTTCGTGGCCATTCGGCCGCCGTGCGCGGCACGGTCATCGATGGAAAGGAACCTTCGTGAGCGGGACGGCCGCGTTTATCTGTGACGGCGTTCGTACGCCGATCGGGCGCTACGGCGGGAGTTTGGCCTCGGTCCGCACCGACGACCTCGCGGCGATTCCGATCGCCGCGCTGCTTGCGCGCAATCCGCTGCTCGATCCTGCCGCGATCGACGAGGTCTATCTCGGCTGCGCGAATCAAGCCGGCGAAGACAATCGCAACGTTGCGCGCATGGCGGCGTTGCTCGCGGGTCTGCCCGAACGCGTGCCGGGCTCGACGATCAATCGGCTCTGCGGCTCAGGCATGGACGCCGTCGCGAGCGCGGCACGCGCAATCGCAGCGGGTGACATCGATCTCGCACTGGCGGGCGGTGTTGAGAGTATGACCCGAGCGCCGTTCGTGATGCCCAAGGCGGGTGGCGCGTTCTCGCGCGAGCACGCCGTCTACGACACGACGATCGGCTGGCGCTTCGTCAATCCACTGATGAAGGAGCGGTACGGCATCGACAGCATGCCGGAGACCGGCGAGAACGTTGCCGCCGAATTCAATGTAAGCCGGGCCGATCAAGATGCGTTTGCGTTGCGTTCGCAACAGCGCGTTGCTGCCGCGCAAGCGTCCGGAAGACTCGCCAAGGAGATCGTGCCGGTCGAGATACGCAGCGGCAAAACGACGGCAACGATCGACCGCGACGAGCATCCGCGCGAGACGACGCTCGAGAAGCTCGCTGCACTCCCCACGCCGTTTCGTGCCGGCGGCACGGTAACCGCGGGCAACGCCTCGGGCGTCAACGACGGCGCCGCTGCGTTGATCGTCGCGTCGGAGAAGATGGTTGAGAAGTTTGGACTTACGCCGCGCGCTCGCATCATTGCCGCAGCGACCGCGGGGGTCGCTCCACGCGTGATGGGCATCGGCCCGATCTTTGCCACGCGCAAGCTGCTTGCGCGCACGGGCCTCTCGCTTTCAGATTTTGACGTGATCGAGCTCAACGAGGCGTTTGCGTCGCAAGCGCTCGCCACGATGCGCGAACTCGGTTTACCCGATGATGCGGCGCAGGTGAATCCGAACGGCGGCGCGATCGCACTCGGGCATCCGCTCGGCATGAGCGGTGCGCGGCTGGCTATGACGGCCGCACTGGAGCTCGTTGAAGGCGGCCACAAGCGCGCGCTGTGCACGATGTGCATCGGCGTCGGACAGGGCATCGCGCTTGCCATGGAACGGGTGTGAGCGCCGAGCTCGAACCAATCGAACGCGCGAGCCGCGATGCGCTCGCCGCGTTGCAACTCGAGCGCTTGCGCGTAGCGGTGCGACGCGCGTACGATCGGGTGCCGTTCTACCGCGACGCGTTCGATCGCGCCGGCGCGCATCCCGACGATCTGCGAGACCTTACCGATCTCGCCCGCTTTCCGTTCTTAGAGAAGAAACATTTCCGCGAGCAGTATCCCTTTGGGCTGTTTGCCGTGCCGCGTGAGGAGACGGTACGGTTGCACGCCTCGAGCGGCACGACCGGGAAGCCGACCGTCGTGGGCTACACGCAGAACGACATCGACACGTGGGCGCAGCTGATGGCGCGTTCGATTCGAGCCGCCGGCGGCCGGCCCGGCGATATCGTCCACGTGTCGTACGGCTACGGGCTCTTCACCGGTGGCCTGGGCGCGCACTATGGCGCGGAACGTTTGGGCTGCACGGTGATCCCGATGTCGGGCGGCCAAACCGAGAAACAGGTGCAGCTCATCACCGATCTGCGGCCGCGCATCATCATGGTGACCCCGAGCTACATGGTCGCGATTGCCGAGGAGATGGTGCGTCAGGAGCTCGATCCACGCGCGTGCAGCCTCGAGATTGGCATCTTCGGCGCCGAACCGTGGACGAACGAGATGCGCGCACAGATCGAGTCGATCGTCGGTATTGACGCAATCGACATCTATGGGCTCTCTGAGATCATGGGTCCCGGCGTTGCAGTCGAGTGCATCGAGACCAAAGACGGCCTCACGCTGTGGGAGGATCACTTTTATCCCGAGATCATCGATCCGGACACCGGCACGGTGCTGCCCGAAGGTGCGTTCGGCGAACTCGTCCTGACGACGCTGACGAAAGAAGCGCTGCCGGCGATCCGCTATCGCACACGCGATCTGACGCGCCTGTTACCGGGCACGGCTCGCCCGATGCGGCGCCTGCAGCGCATTACCGGACGTTCGGACGACATGCTGATCGTTCGAGGTGTCAACGTCTTTCCATCACAGATCGAAGAGCTGATCGTGCGTGACGAGCGCCTCACGCCGCACTATCAGCTCCACCTCACCCGCAACGGCGCGCTCGACGAAGTCACGCTGCGCGTCGAAGTGCAGCCGGGCGTGGTGGAGACCGATTTCTTCGATTGCGCGCGCGCGCTGGCTGCGACGATCAAGAGCTACGCCGGGGTTACGATGCGGGTTGACGTCGTGGCGCCGGGTACGATCCCGAGGTCCCAGGGGAAGGCGGTCCGCGTCATCGATCGGCGAGGGTAAGGCGTGGTACCCGTACGTTGCTTGCGGGATAAAATCCGTTACGCACGATCTGTGCGAAATCTATGCCGGTTTCGGTCAGTGCGTGCACGGCGACGCTGGCAATCGTGATCGCGAGCCGTGCGGCGATGCATGCATGCGCGCCCGCGCCGAAGGTGAAGATCCGGCCCTTCGCTTCCGAGTCGTAATTGGCCGCGGCAAGCACGACCAGCACGCTCTCGCCTTCGCGCACCAGTGCATCCTCGATCCCGATGTCGCTCGCGGCGAAGCGGCGCGTATTGTGTACCGGCGGATCCAAGCGTGCCACCTCGCCGACGAAGCCGGTAAGTGTCTTTGCGTCGCTGACGATGCGCCGCGTAATTGCGGGCTGCGCTACCGCCAGCTGATAGAGCGTGTTGCCGATCAAGCCGGCGGTGCCGTCGTAGGTTTGGAAGAGTAAGCCGATTGCGCCGAGCCGTTGCGGGACGTCGGGAAAGCGTTCGGCAAAGATCCCATCAAGTGCAGTGACGGCGCTCGATGCACGCGGGACGTCGTCAGCGGTTGCGCCGGGTGCAATGGCGCGGGCGAGCGCGCGCGCATACTCCTCGATCCTCTGCACCCGCGTTGCCGCGATACCGAGCAACGTCGCAACGGCGCGGGACGGGAAGGTGAACATCAGTGTCTCGAGCGCGTCGCGCGCGAGATCGGGGAGCGCTGCTGCAATCATTCCGACGTCCATCGCGTTAACGAGCGCTTCGGCAAGCTGACGGCGCGACACGTGCGGCGGCCCGTCGGTCATGCGGACCATGCGCGCAAACAGCTCGCCGAGCGGCGTTCGCTGCATGATCGACGGAACCGGTTCAACCGCCGGCCTGACCGCAAAGGCGTCGTTGCCAAGCACCGCTTCGACGGCCCGCACGCTGCACGCGACCCAGCAGTGCAACTCGTCGTCATAGAAAAACGGATGTTCCACGGCGAGGCGCGCGTAGTACCCATACGGATCGTCGGCCGTTGCCGCGGTGATCGGCGTAAGTGTCACCACGCTACACCAAGCCGGCGACGGAACTCGCGCACGCCGTCGGGCGTAATGCGCAGCGCGCGATCGTTCAGGTTGCGCGTCACCCAGCGCTTGCGCAGGAATGCGTCGAGCAGGCTTGCGCCGAGGCTTCCGGCCAGATGCGGTCGACGTTCGGTCCAATCGATGCACGCGCGCGCGAATCGCCGCCGTTCGCCTTGCACGTCGTCGACGTCGATGCCAAGATCGGCGAAGACGCCACGTCCCTGCTGCGTGATCGTGTAGTCGCGGCCCGCGGGTACGATCGCTTTGCGCTCGACGAGCTGGTCGGTAACCGACACGCCGAGCCGGCCGGCAAGGTGGTCGTAGCACGAGCGTGCCGCGCGTAAGCGCTCGAACGCCGCGCTCTGGGTAAGCCCAACGATCCGCGCCGGCCGCGCAAGTGCGGCCAACGTTTCGATCGCGTGTCCAACCTCGGGTGAGGCGATGCGGAAGAAGCGGTGGCGACCGGCCGAGCGTCCGACCAGCAAGCCGGCAGCCACGAGTTTCTTGAAGTGCGCGGTCGCGGCTTGCGGTGTCATCCCCGCAACCGATGCCAACGCAGAAGCAGCCAAGTCGCCGCCGTCAAGCAATGCGAGGAGCATTGCCGCGCGCCCCGGGTCGCCGATCAGCGCGGCGATTTCGGCGATATTCGGATCGGCGTTGCGGCGAGCCGTCATGCGTCTATCATAGCGCATGGACGCTTCAGGCGCACGTGAACTATTAGGCTAAGGCACCTAAGCGGAAGGTTGCCACAAAAGCTTTGAAGACCGTGCGGATATCAGGGTCGACGAACCGCACTTCGCGCCCGCTCAAGCGCTCGAATCCGGGGATCACCGCCACGTAGTCCGCCTGCTCGGTCTTGCTGAGCGTGACGCGCATATCAATCGGCCCTTCGAGCACGAAGGGCCGCGCTTTTGCGGCATTCGCAATTGCATATTCGGCGCCGGCGGCAATTGCGCGTTGCGCCGCGGCCGGGGAGATCGAGTTCGCGCTGAGCGTGCCGATCGATTCTTTGACGATGACGCCATGTACCCACGGCATGTGCGCCTGCACGCCTTCGACCGTCGTGCGGTCGCCGGTGATCATCAGCAGCGGGACGCCGTGCGCGCCGAGCAGCGCCGCGTTGATCGTTGCTTCGCTGCAACGCATGCCGTTCAAGTGCAGATCGTAGATGACCGACGGCGTGTAGGTGTGGCAGAGCACCGCGTCACCGTCGCCGATTGCGCCGTGATAGCCGATAAAAAACGCACCGCCGAAGCTTGCGTCTGCGTCTTGGACCATCGAATACGGTTTGCGATTACCGAAGATGACGCGAATGTCGCTCGGAAGATCATCGAAGAGCAGGTTGCGCATCGGGCCGTGCGAGTCATTGACGAGGATCTCGCTCGCGCCGGCGCGGCGTGCACCCTCGATCGCAGCGGCGATTTCCAGCGTGTAATAGCGGCGGTAGATCGCGTATTCGGGGTGGGGAGTGCGCGCGTCGACCTGCTCCCAGCCGCTGACGCCGGCCACGCCCTCCATGTCGGTCGAGCAGTAGAGCTTCATGCCGAAAGATTCGCTGCGCCGCCGAGGCGCATCGCCGCGAGAAATGCTTGAAAAACCGTCAGGTAGTCGTCGTGGCGAAAACGCACGGCGCGTCCGCCGATGCGTTCGACGCGCGGCAAGAGCTCCATGAAGTCGGCCTGCTCGGTTTTTACCGTCTCGATCAGCAGTTCGATCGGGGGCGCAAAGGTAAACGGCTTCGCGCGCGGCAGCGCGGCGACCGCTTCGCGCGCGCCGTCTCGAATCGCCGTGCATGCGGCAACGGGCGTGAGCGAGTTGGCAGCATAGTACCCGATTGCATCTTTCACGACGACTCCCGTGACCCAGGGGAGCGCGCTCTGCACGCTCTCAACGGTCGTGCGATCGCCCGTTACGAGCACGACCGGCGTTCCATAGAGTCCGAGCAACGCGGCATTGAGGAGCGCCTCGGTACACGGCGTGCCGTTGATGCGCACGTCGTACAACGTTTCGTTGCTATATGTATGCGAAAGTACCGCATCGGCTTCACCGATTCTCGCGTGATAACCGGTGAAGAACGCAGCGTCGAAGCGTTGCTGCGCGCCCTGAGCCATCGAGAGCGGCTTGCGCGCGCCCGAAATCATGCGCACATCGTCGGGCAGCTCGTCCCAAAGGAGATTGCGCATGTTCCAGTGGGAGTCGTTGACGAGAAAGTCCGTTCCGCCGGCTTCGCGCGCGCCGTCGATCGCAGCGCGCACCTCGCGTGTCATGTAGCGGCGGTAGATCGGATACTCGTGGACGTTCGACGGATCGACTTGCATCCACGAACATACGCCGGCGGTACCTTCCATGTCCGCGCTGACATAGATCTTCACGGCTGCGCCTCGCGCAAGCTCTCTTTCGCCTCGGCTAGTCCCGTCTGCGCCGCGACGTTTTTCGGATTGACTTTCAGCGCGCGCTGATAGAGCGGGATTGCCTGCGCGAACTTGCCGGCGGCGAGATATTCGTCACCAAGTTGCGTGATTGCCACGTCGTCGTTCGGATGTGCGGCGATGCGCGCGCGCAGCGTCGAGAGCTGCTCCATCACCGCGGCGGGCGGTCCGCCACCCTGCACGCTCGTCGCCGAGCCCTGTGACATGTTCGCGGCATTACCGCTCTTCCCGAACACCGAGCCGGTCACGCCAAACCCGACGGCAATCAAATATCCCATCACTCCTAAGAAGAGAAGGGCAAATACGGCGACAATGGGGACGTAGATTCGCGCCGGAAGCCCGCGCTCTTGCTTTTTCATTTGTATTCGTAGAGCGCTGCCGCGACGATAAGCCCAATAATGGCGAGTGCATCGCCCATGAAAAGCGCGATACGCGGAGACAATGGCGACGGTTGATCCGACGCGATCGCGCGATGCGCTTGGCGGTACCGGTATGTGCCGAAGAGTGCCACGATGACGCCCATGACCGCCATCCCGACGCCGAAGATCGTGGAGATATGTGCGCCCGGAATCTCCTCGTGCGCAAGGGCCGTGAATTCCCGCGCAAAGAGCGAGAAGCGCGCGATGACGAAGCCGAATGCGACAAAGGCGAGCGCCGTCCGCAGGTAGGCTAAGAAGGTCCGCTCGTTGGCGAAGTAGTCCCGGTTCCGCGTGTCCACCAAAGAGTCGTTTGGACACACGACGAACTAATTCATTCGTGATCCCAAACGTTGCCGATCTCCAATTGCTCTTCGCTCGTATGAATTATCAATATTTCAACGGCGAGATTCCGGATTGCCGGATCGCCTACAACGCGCGGTTTTCCAACTCGGCGGGCCGTATCACCTACGGCCGCCCGCTGTTGATCGAGCTCTCGCCCAAGCACTTCCGCAAGCATCCGGAGGCGCTCGAGGAGACCCTGCTCCACGAGATGGTCCATGCGTGGTGCTACGCGCACTGGCGCGACACCGGGCACAGCGCGCGCTTCAAACGTAAGATGCGTGAGTGCGGCTTGACGTCGATCTACCACGATTTAGGCAACGTGCGTCCACTGAACGAATCGACGAAGCGCTACATTTTGCGTTGCGAGGAATGTGCATTCGAAGTGCTGCGGCGTAAGCGTCCGGGCAAGCCGGCAAGCTGTCCGCGCTGCGACCGACGCCGGTTCAATCCCAAGTATCCACTGACGATCTACGAGATCACCGGTATGGACGCCGTCGGCGATACCGTCGAGGGGGTCCGGGCGGCTCGGCGCGGAGCGCCGTAAAAAACGGGCCGAGCAACACATTGTCGCTCGGCCAGCTTCTATTTTCAGCAACCCGGTTCGACGAGCCTCAGGTCGCGAACTTGAAAGAGCAGCGCGCGCGAATCCGGCGGACGCATCTTTACTGCATCGCTCGAGGTGAGCTCAATGCGTTCCGATCCGTGCGCTGCTATATGAAGGTCGGCGTTTACGGCAATGTCACCCGAGACGTCGCGCGCGGTCTTGATCCCATTTCCATCGATACGGACGTCGGTGCTTGCATCGACGGGGCGAAGGGCGAACCGCAGGTGAACGGTTCGCGCCGCGTTCGTCGGATTCGCAATGAGCAGCGTGCTGCTTCCTGCCGACCACCTCCAACGCTCGGCACCCTGGCGTTCCTCGGCATAGAATGGCCCAAGGTATGAAAGCGTCATGGCGCTTACCGATCCTTCGAGCAGTGCACCGGCCGCTACCGGGCCGCAATGCGACGTCCACGTTAAAAGAACCGCGGCACGTCCCGGTTCGCGTACGTAGCGCTCGATCGAGGTAACGAGGGGCTCGCTCCCGCTCGGCGTCCGCGCACTGGCCGCAACGCGGCCGGCAATGACGCTACCTTGGTCGAAGCCGTCGGTCGACCCGAGCACGACGAATGCGTTGGGCCCGGGCTTTGCGGGTAAAGCGCTGCTTGGCATCGCCATGAATCGTCGACCGGTGTGGTAGTAGAGAAAGTATTTCGGGTTCCACGGGCTGCGCGCGAATATCGTGTTTGCCGGATACGATCCATCCAGAAACACGATCGAGCCTTCAGGTGCGCCGCGCAGTAGCCCGGCATCCAGCGCTAAGGGTTCCGTCATGTTCCACGGGGCATAGCGGCCCAAAGCATGCGCGTTCGCGCGATAGGTCGTGGCAATGATTGCGGCAGCTATCCCGGCGACAACGTAGGTGCCAAACGACCTCGGCAACGCCCGTACAACGAGCAACCCGAGCGCGGCGAGCATCACCGCTACGAACGTATCGGCGAAATAGACCGGCGTATACGCGAGGCCCGGAACGAGCGCTAGCTGCCACCGCGGCGAGAGCGCCACCAGTGCTCCCGAAGCGAACCAGCAGCATGCTGCCGTAGCTGCTACGAAGGCAACGACTCGATTTTCGCGGCCGCCCAAATCATCGACGGCTCGCGGTTCGGCTGCAAAGGCCACCGCGACCGCAACAAACGCTACGATGCCGATTACGATGGTCCATCCATCCAGGTGTGCGCTCGCCCCAGCAAATGCGTTGCTTGGGTTCAATATCCGATACGAGAGCGGCAGAGCGCCTAGCGCTTGAATTGCGAAAGTCGTCACGACCGGTGTGAAGGCAGCGTGGACCGTATGTTCGCTGTTCGGCGCGAGTGGATGCAAAGCGCGAAACCACAGCGCGACGGCACCGCATGCGACCGGCGGAATCGCGTACGCAATACTCGCTAGCGCTTTACGATGCGCGCTCCTCACAAACACGGCGGCGAGCACGACCAATACGGGCGCATAGGAGTAAACCGGTTCGTAGGTCAGGCATGCGCACGCGTAACCAGCTGCGCCAAAGCCCAGGTATCGTAGGCGGCCATCACGCGCAAAAAGGGCAAGCCCGATGAAGCCGATTAGGACAAACTCCAGCGCAAGTTGCATGTGAAGCGAAAACTGCACGATCGGATCGTGGAAGAATCGGATTTGCCACGTGGCGGGCAAGAGTACCATCGCCGGTAGCGCCAGGCGGGGGGCGACGAGCATCATCAGGATGTAGAGCGTAACGGCGTTTATCAAGATCGCACCCAAAACAAGTGCTTTAATGAGCCCGACACTGTGAATGAAATGAAACTCGCTGAAGAGCAGCCCGGAGAAGATGGGATAAAACCGGCCACCCATCACGTTCTGTGCGACGTAGAGCTGGGAGAGCGCAGCAGCCGGCGATAGCCGGTCGTAGCCGATCCACCCGTCAAGGTAATTGTTGAAGGTGTCGTCCCCCAGAAAGGGCATGCGCAATGTCGGCGCTAGAAACACGGCAGCCAGCGCCAGTGCCAGCGCAATTCCGATCCGCCTCATCGGAAGCCCTTACGGCGGCTCGCCGCGCAGCGCCTCAGCAATCGCGTCGAGTTGCTCGCGCAATGGCGCAAGTTGCTCGCGCACGGCGTCGGCAATCGACGCGTGCGAGAGTTGGTCGCTTACCGCGAGCACGTCGAGTGCACTGCCGACGCCCTGCGACATCGATGAGAGCGCGGCGATCTCATCGGGGGCGTAGGCTTCACCGCCGGAGCGTTCACCCAGCAGCACGACGCCGAGCAACCTTCCGCGCGCGAGCATCGGAAGCGCCAGCGCACCGCGCAGCGCGCTCGTGTAGCGGTGCGGGTCGATCGGCACGTGGCGTGCCTTGAGCGCGAGCACCGCTGCGTCGTTCTCGTCGACCTCCGCTTGAATGCCATCGCCGAACGAACACGCGGGCGCAAAGTGGCCCGTGCCGTCAAGAAAGATTGCAGCACTACGCGCGTCGGTGTGCTCGCGGAGATTCTCAATCGCGCGGTCAAGCAGCGCGCTTTCATTGGTAACGAATGCGGCCTCGTGTCCGAACTCCACCAGCGCGCGTTCGTCTTCGCGGCGCTTATGGAAGAAGACGCGCTCGACGACTTCATCGACGTGTCGGTGGATCGGGTTTAGGGAAAGGCCGAGCACGAGCGCAAGTGCAGCGTTTGCGACGAGGCCGGTTGCATGGCTCACACCGCTCAACACGGTGTTGAGCACGAACTCGAGCAGAATGAACGACGCAACAACGATCAGTGAAACGGTCGCGACCACAACCGTGCGACTGAGCACGAATTCGAAATCGAGCACGCGGCGCTTGAGCAGGGCATACGTAACGAGTCCCGCGCTCAGCAGGTAGATGCCGTTGGAAACGCTGATGAGGGTGACGTTGACGAACCATGAGGTAATAAAGACGGCGATTGTCTGCGTGAGGTCGTGGGCAACGAACGCTATCGGCAGCGGCAGGAGCAGCCATGCTGCGCGCGGCCTTTCGTCGGCCGGTGTCGCACGGACCGCGGCAAACGCTGCGAGAGCCACCAAGGCGTACGTGACGACATCGATCGAGAGGCGTAGGGGCGATACACGGTAGATAAACGGCAATGGATCGAACCAGAGCGTTGCAATGCCGATCGCGGCTGCAACGTCGGCGAAAAAACCGACTGCGACAAGGGTGATCGCTGCTCGTGTGAGGATCGCGCGCAGCCTCGACGGTTGCCCGGTGCGAAACGAAAGACGCAACAGCAGCAGTGGAGCGATTGCCAAGCACACGCGCGCTACGATGAATAGCACGAGCTGGACTGCCGCTGAAGGCAGCACGAGATAGCGCGGGTCGAGTTGCACTGCCGTGACACACAGGAGCGTCAGTATGAGGAGACGGGCGTCGGGGCGAGACCATTGGCGCAATGCCAGCAAGAGCGCGCAGATTCCGAACCAGAGCGCGGCAAGCGAGGTGAGGACTTGAGGCGGCAGTTTCCACTGCGCGGCACCTTCCCACGAGGTGCTTCCGATGGCGCTATGACGCGAGCGGTTGCCGCCGCGCTCGACGGTTACCATCGTGGGATGCGTGGCACTAAGTTGGGACACAACGGCAATGCGCGACCCGAGCGATTGCTCGCGTAGATCGATGAGGTCGCCGCCGCGTATTCCTGCGCGGTCAGTCGCGCCGCCCGGACGGGGCTCGACGATTCGCACCGTGTAAGGTGCAGCGCGCAGCGCATTGGCGTCCCACCAGCCGAACCACGGGCGTCCCACGGCACCGTAGGTTATCGCGGCCACGAAAAGGGTCACCGAAAGCGAGAGCAGGGACAGGGAAACCAAGCGCGAGCGCATCAAACCGTCCGTTAGCTCGCCAAAGAGGGGTTCCTTCCCCGACCTAAGTCCAGGCCGGAAATCGTCGAAAAGAGTGAAGATAAGTGTTGCAATGACGACTGTAAACAGCACCACCAACGGAGCGGCCAAAACCCGCGTCGAGAGCGACTCGATGGGCACGATCGAGGTTCCCGCAGACAAATATTACGGCGCGCAATCCGCACGCTCGCTCATCCACTTTGACATCGGCGAAGGCTCGTGGCCGAAAGACCGCATGCCCAAGCAAGTGATCGTCGCGATGGCGCAGCTCAAAAAAGCCGCCGCGCTAGTCAATCACGATCTCGGCAAGCTCAGTGAAGCAAAGGCCAAGCTTATCGTGCAGGCCGCCGACGAAGTGATCGCGGGCAAACTCGACGCGCACTTCCCGTTGCGCATTTGGCAAACCGGCTCGGGCACGCAGACGAACATGAACGTGAACGAAGTGATCTCGAACCGCGCGATCGAGATCGCGGGCGGCGAGATGGGGTCGAAGAAGCCGGTGCACCCCAACGATGACGTCAACATGTCGCAGTCGTCGAACGATACGTTCCCGACCGCGATGCACATGGCCGCCGCCGAAGCCATTGTGCAAATGCTCCCCGCGGTCAAAGCGCTGCGCGATGCGCTCGATGTCAAAGCCAAGCAGTGGAAGGACATCGTCAAAGTCGGACGCACCCACTTGCAAGATGCAACGCCGCTTTTGCTCGGACAAGAGTTCTCCGGGTATGTCACGCAGCTCGACCGCGCGATGAAGGCGATTAAAGAAGCGCTCGATCCAATCTACGATCTGGCGATCGGCGGCACCGCCGTCGGCACCGGCCTCAATGCGCATCCGGAGTTTGCCGAGCGCATGGCCAAGAAATTAGCAGAGTTGACCGGCCTGCCATTCCGCTCGCATCCGAACAAGTTCACGGCGCTTGCGTCACACGACGACTTCGTTTTCGCTTCGGGTGCGCTCAAGACGCTCGGCGCAGCGCTGATGAAGATCGCGAACGACATTCGCTGGCTCGCCTCGGGTCCGCGCGCCGGCATTGGCGAGCTGATTCTTCCGGAGAACGAGCCGGGCAGTTCGATCATGCCGGGTAAAGTCAACCCAACGCAGTCCGAACAGATGACGATGGTCGTGGCGCAAGTCTACGGCAACGACACGGCGATCGGCTTCGGCGCCTCGCAGGGCAGCTTCGAACTCAACGTGTTTAATCCGGTGATTCTCTCGAACTTCTTGCACAGCGCAAACCTGCTGCGTGACTCGTGCACGATGTTCCGCGAGCACGCGGTCGAAGGGCTGCAAGCCAACGAGGCGGTCATCAAGAAGTATCTCGACGAATCGCTGATGACGGTGACGGCACTCGCGCCGAAGATCGGCTACGACAAGGCGGCCGAGATCGCGAAGAAGGCGCACCACGAAGGCACGACGTTAAAGGAAGCGGCGATCAAACTCGGCCACGTCACCTCGGACGAATTCGACAAGGTCGTTATCCCCAAAGAGATGACCCACCCGAAATAGCGCGGCTATTTATGCGGCGTTGCCGACGAAGCGTGCGAGATTCTCGCGCGCTTCGTGCGTTATTTCGAAGAACGCGACGTTGTAATTCGGGCTCATCGGCTGATGGGCCACGACGCGGCCGCGGACGCTGACGTGCAGGCCTCCGAGCGGAATCTCTAGGTCAATCGATGCTCCGACCGGGATCTCATCATCGGTATTCATGTGGACGCCGCCGGTCGAGAGATTGACCGCGCGCGCGCTGCGCGGGCTCGATCCAAGTTGGGTGTAGCGTACCGTCAAATCGACGGGAACGCGCGCGCTGGAACGGGTCAGCCCCTCGATGCTTTTGACGTCGGCCTGCGTGCCCGATCGCGCGCGCGCCGCTGCATTGGCTTTGGCGATCGCCTCGTGGTGCTCGCCGGCGTTCTGCAACGCCACGACATACACGTAGCGCGGACCGTTCTGCTTGCTCGACACGATCTTGCCGCGCAGCGGAACCGTCGGCGCGCCGTGCACCGAGAGCGTAAATGCAAGTTGCGCGCCGATTGAAAAGCCGTGGACCGAGCGCATGCGGCATTCGGCCGGGTTCAGGTGCTCGATGATGGCCATCACCGACGGGGCGCCGTCGCCCTCGCTGACCATCGTGGGAACTTCCAGCGACGTTAACGCCGCTGGTTGCGAATCTGCCATGATACATAGGACGTCGGTTACTCTTGCTTTCGTGTTTAGGTCGTTTGCGGGGCCTTTACGAAGCCGGTTCCTACCGGATGATGTGACGGAGCACCAGGGACCCGGCAACGGCCAGCAGTGCGATACCGACGATGATCAATAGCTGCGGCGATTGGAGCCGCAGCGAGAGCCGCACGCCGACCGGTCCGCCGGCGAGACCGCCGGCCACCAGGGGAATCACGTCGGGAACCTTCACGTCGTGTTGCAGCGCGTGCACGATCAAGCCCGTCGGCGACGTAAGGATGAGGATGAAGTGCGACGTCGCGCTGATCGCGTGTGCCGGCAGGCTCGAGAAGTATAACATCGAGGGTACCGTGATCACACCGCCGCCGATGCCGAAGAGACTTGACACGAGGCCGACGAGAAAACCAAGCCCGACAGCCGCGCGATACGACATCGGCTTCTCGCCGCCCGCCGCGTGCTCGATGCGTCCCGCAACGCGCAGCTTTGCGTTGAAGATCATGTCGACGGCAATCGCCACGAGAAAGATTCCGAAGGCCCAATCGAAGGCTTGCGGTGAGATGCGTTTGCTGATGAGCGCGCCGACGATACTGCCGGGTAAACCTCCGCTTGCGAAGATCAGCCCGAGCCGCACGTTTACGCGCCGATGTAAGAAGTAGGTAAACGCACCGGCGCCGCTATTTGCGGTTACGAGCACGAGCGAGGTGCCCGCCGCTTGATCCGGCGGAAGGTTGAAGACCAATCGTAAGAGCGGCACAAGAATAAACCCGCCGCCCAAGCCCACCATCGAGCCGGCCACGCTTGCAACGAATGCGGCGACGAAAAGCCCGAGTAGGGGGAGCATCCCTAAATTATGCGGGAGAGGGTTGGACTATGACCGCGCCATTAGTCGCAGGCGCTGTTTCCTTGATGTCGCGGATATTGTAGATGCGAATCGGGTCTTTCTTGCCTTTGACCGTGACGGCCTCGAGCTCGTCGGCCACGACAATACCTTTGACCTCTTGATAGGTGTAATCGCTGATGATGATTTCGCCGGCCTTTGCCACGTTGTACAGGCGGGCCGCGAGGTTAACGTTGTCGCCGATCACCGTATAGTTCATGCGCGAGCTCGCGCCGAGGTTACCCATGACGACGTCGCCGGTGTTGACGCCCATGCCGACGGTAAACTCGCGCTTACCCATCGCTCTCCATTTTTCCGCAAGCTCGAGAATCTTTTTCTGCTGCGCGACCGCGGCCCTTACGGCGTTCTCGGCGTCGTCGGGTGTCTGATACGGCGCCGAGAACACTGCCATGACGCAGTCGCCGATGAACTTATCGACGTAGCCGCCATACGCGAAGATGATGGCGCACATCTCTTCGAAATACTCGTTGAGCTGGTTGTAAATCTCTTCCGGCGTCATGTTTTCCGACATCGCCGTAAATCCGCGAATGTCGCTGTAAAAGATCGTCGCCTTGACTTTTTTCCCTTTGAGTGCGAGCGCGTTGCGCGGGTCCTCGTGGGAGAGGATATCGTTGACGATCGCCGGGCTGACGTGCATGCCGAACAGGTTGGTCACCATGCGCCGCTGCGCGCCCTCAACAATGATGCGATACAGGCCGACGAAGAGCGTGGCCAGGACCATCGCGAGCACGACGTGCACGAGGTCGACCCAGACCAGCTTTTCGACGAAGATCGCGACGTTGATATAGGCGTATACGACGGTTGCGACGAGCGAAATTGCGATCGCCCAGGTCGTTTTCGGGAGGCTGAACGAAAGCGAGAGCAGCAGCGGCAACAGCACGATCAACAGGACGTTGAGCCACTGTGGGGCAGGGCGCAGATAGATGCCGCGCATCAGCTGATCGGCGATGCGGGCATTGGCAAATAGACCGGGCGTGTTGGCTTGTCGCGCGGTTTGGATGAAGTCTTGCTGCGCTTGCGCGGTGTTGCCGACGTAGATCAGCGCACCTTTGGCGAACTGGCTCAAATCCGAGACCGACATCGAATATGCATCCGAGAGCGATAGCACGCCGCGACCGGCAAACGTCGGCGCATGTTCTTCGACGCGATTGCCCGAGTCCGTCGTCAGTTGCTGCGTTACAAAGCGCGGCGCGACGAGCAGGAACGTTCCACTCGAGTCTTTAGGAATCGATGCGAAGCCGAGCGGTTTGCCGGTATAGGTTTGCACGGCAGCCGCGGCAAGCGCGAAGAACGTCTGGTTGTTGTTAGTGCCGCCGCCGGACGTGCGGATTCGCAACGGTTGACCGAGGAATATTCCACCCGGCTCATCGACGGTCGTGTAGCCGCTACCCGCAATGTACGGGGAAAGCGCCGGTGCAATCGGCGAGAGGCCAAGGCTGCCGCTCGTGGTCGTGTTCACCGTGTACGAGAGCACCGTCGGAATCGCTTTGATGCCGGCGGCGAACGCCGCGTCATATGCCGGGTTAGGCGCCGGATCGACGAAGTCGATATCGAAGACGACGGTCTTTGCGCCGGCTTTTGCCAAGTGCTCCAAGAGCGTGCCGTAGACGCTGCGCGGGAATGGGTACTGGTGCAGGATCTTGACGTTGCTGCCGTAGGTCAGCTCATCGATGCGGATGACGCCGAGGTCGGGATTCTTGCTGTCATCGCTGTCGTACGCGGGCGTACCGAGACCGATGCTGGGCCCTAAGTTTAGTGCAGCGTAGTGCGCTTGGAGATCGGTAACGATATGGACGAGCGGGATCGAGTCGTTGTTGATCAGGAGCAGCGTCAGGCCGATGGCGCTGGCGCATAAGCTAAGCGCGATGGCGATAGCGAAGGTTCGCAATCGTGTACTCATGGCCAAGCCTCCCGCGCCGCTACGGCGTCACGATTTTGCCGCTACGCGTTGACGCGCCCGATATAGCGCCGGTCACGCGTATCGATACGAATGACATCATTCGGGTTCACGAAGAGCGGCACGTTCACGGTTGCGCCGGTCTCGAGCTTCGCCGGCTTGCCCGTATTCGTTGCCGTGTCTCCCTTGAACCCCGGGTCGGTTTCGACCACCCGCAGTTCGACGTGCGGAGGAAGATCGACGCCGATTGGCACGCCTTCGTGTAGCTGCACGTCGACGACCATCCCGTCTTTGAGGAAATCCGCCGGATCGCCGATCACTTCCCGCTGAATCGTGATGTTTTCGAACGACTCCTGATCCATGAAGTGGAATCCCTCGGCATCATTATATAGGAGCTGCATCTGGCGGTTGTCCACGGTTGCCCGCTCCAGCTTCTCGCCTGCGCGGAAGGTCCGCTCGAGCGTGGTGCCGGTCTTGACGTTCTTCAGGCGCGTGCGCACGAAGGCCGCGCCCTTGCCGGGCTTGACGTGGAGAAACTCAATGACGGTCCAAAGGTTGCCGTCGACCAGGATGGTGACGCCGTTGCGGAGGTCGTTCGAGGAAATCATGACCCGCGTCTATACGGGTCGTGCGCGACAAAGCCCTGTCTAAGGCGGTGGCTGCGGCTGGAAGAGGCGTAAGATAGCGTCGGGCAAGTTGTTGACCTGCGTGAGAACCGACGTCGCGACATCGATGTCAATCTGTTGTTCGGTGAATTCGGCGGTTGCCGGACCGACATTGAGGTCGGTGATGTTGGATTGCGACGCGGTGAGTTCCGTTGCGGCGGTATCGTCGTTCGTCTCATCAACACCTAAACGCACGATTTGCGCACCGATCTGCGCGCGGGTCGTCGTGACCTGTTGCAGCGCAAAATCAACTTGGCCGATCGCATCCTCGGAAGCGAGGGTCGGATCGGTGCCGCTTGCCCCGATGACGGTAACGTTGCTGACGCGCAGTGTGTTGGTATTCACGGCCGGAATAGCGATTTGGATCACGTCGCCTTCGTCGGCGCCGGACTGCACTTGCAGCGCCGGATTGTTCGAACTGGTGATCGCAGCGACCGATTGCAACACCTTGATGTACGCGGTCGATCCGACGTCTGCGCTTCCGAAATCGCCGAGCGTGGTCACCACGCCGTCATAGAGCATCGCGCGCTGGCCAGGCTTGAGCAACAAGGGCGAAGTGACCGCCGTCTGCGTCGCGGTATCGTAGAATGTTTCTTGGACGCCGATCGTGCCGCTTTGGTTCACGACGGCAAGTTTAATCGTACCATCGACGGTGTTGACCACCGGTATCGTGCCGAGCCCAATTGGGGTGATCAGCTGAAAGTTTCCGCCGAAATAATCAGGGATCTTCTTGCCGAACGCGATCGAGGAGGTCGCAAGACCGCCGTTGGTTATCGTTCCTGTCGCGACCACCTGCACCACGTCGCCGTTCGGCGGAGGATAAGAACCCGAAGGTGTCTCGACGACGTATCCGGTCGTGCCGATCGGCGCGCCATCGGTTACGCCGAGACTGAACGTAAAGGTACCCGGACCGTAATTTGCCGGTAGGAACGCGCCGTTCAGATTGTAGACGTCTGCTCCCGCGTTGTGTGGTTTGGTGAACGTCGCGATGAAGCTCGTTGGACTAATGACTTGCTGGACCACGGCGACGTCGTTGGTGGCGAATGAGCCGGTGTCGAACTGCAAGATTTCACCGGCGTACAGCGGCTGCGCCGACGTGAGCGTCGCGAGCTGCGTACCGGCTGAGACCGCGTCTTTCAACGACGACTCGAGCAGCGAGCTCGCAACCGCGCCGGACGTGATATTTGCGGGAAGCACAGCGGTGATCGTGCTGTTGGCCGCGTCGACAGACGTGATCGTTATGATCTTGCCGTTGACGAGGAATTCCGCGCCGGGCTGAATATAGGCGGCATTATTCACGGTGACGGTCTGCGGATTCGGCGATCCGGTGACGTTCTGCGTGACGTTGAAGTAGATCAATGGCTCGATCATCGACGTGTACAAGCCGGCGCTCGCGAGCAGGTAGTTGCCGCTTGTCGTGGAGCTCGAACTCAACAGAACCGAGTTCGACTCGACGATCGTGGAGGCGCTTTGTGCCGGTTGGTAGCCCGCAACGCTGCCGTCGAGCAGCGCGCGCCCGTTGAAATTGGTGTCTTGCGCGATCCGATTGATCTCGAGCAAAAGCTCGTTGATCTCGGCTTGGATGTTGGCGCGGTCGGAGCTGCTCTCAACGGTGCTCGCCGCGCCGACGGCCAGTTCGCGTATGCGCAACAAAATGTCGGTCACCGCGGCGAGCCCGCCGTCCGCAACGGCGCCGGCATTCTGCGCATTGGTGACATTTTGCGACGCTTGGTTGAAGGCTTGAGCGTGGGTCTCGAGCGACGCGGCGATCGCGTTCCCCGAGGGATCGTCGGCCGCGGTATTTACGCGTAAGCCGGATGAGAGATCGCGAACCGAGGTCCCAAGCGACTGTTGATGCTCGCTGAGTTCAAGGTTCGCCTCATTCGCCATGAGGTTATTGTTGATGCTGAACCCGGACATTACTGGCCGCGCACCTCGCTCAGGACTTGCTCCCAAATAGGGTTATCGGTCCTTCGGTCCCGCTGCGCAAGCGCGCGATGTTCTCGCGGTGCGTCCATAGAATGAGGACTGCGGCGAAGACTCCAAACGCAGTCTCGGCAAGCGACCGCGTGAACGCGAAGAGTGCGAATGGTGCCACGATCATGGCGAGCATCGATCCGACGGACGAATAGCGCGTGAGTGCGAGCGCTCCAAGCAACCAAGCCGCAACGCAGACCAGACCGGCCGGCCAGCTCAGGGCAAAGATCGCCCCGAACGCGGTCGCGACGCCTTTGCCGCCCTTCCATCCGAGCCACGGCGAATAACAGTGCCCGAGCACGGCGCACGCGGCCGCAAGACCGCCTGCTCCGTCGGGGTGCCAAACCATGAACGTCGACCCGAGTCGGATCGACATTGGATGCAGTACGAGGAGAACCGGAAGCACGCCTTTACCCGCATCAAGCAACAACACGGCAACGGCGCCCTTTGTGCCCAGCGTACGCAACGCGTTCATTGCGCCAATATTGCCCGAGCCCGATTTACGAAGATCGGTGTGATACATGAAGCGGCCGATCAAATAGCCCCACGGAATCGAGCCGATCAAGAACGAGCCGACCGGGATTCCAACCATAATTGCGTAGGCGAGCACAATAAACGGCACCGGGTTCATAGCTCGTCTCGGGTCTCGTTATCCCGGCGCGGTCGAAATTCGAGCGTCAGCGGTACGCCTTCGAAGTCGTACTGCGCGCGAATCGTGTTTTCCAAAAAGCGCTTGTAGGACGTTTGCACGAGGTCGGGATCATTGCAGGAGAAGACGAAGACCGGCGGATGCACTGCGGGCTGCGTTGCATAATAGATCTTGAACACTTTACCGCCGGCCGACGGTGCCGGATGCGCGAGCACCGCGTCGCGGATCATCGTGTTGAACGGCGCGGTCGGGATGCGGCGGTCGAGATTCTCGGCCACGCGCGTGACGATGGGCATCAAACTCCCTAGACGCCGTTTGGTCTTCGCCGACAGGAACGTGATCGGCGCGAACTTCGCAAACGGAATGAGGTCGTGGATGACCTCCGCCAACTCATTTTGGCTGAACTCACCCTGTTGCTCGCGCGCGAGGTCCCACTTGTTTCCGACGATGATCAGGCCTTTGCGCTCCTCGATCGCGAGGCCGACCAGACGGCGATCTTGCGCGGTGACGCCGACCATCGAATCGAAGACCAAGAGCGCGATGTCGCAGCGCGCGATCGCTTTGAGCGAGCGCAGCGCGGCGTAATATTCGATCGCGCCGTGCGCTTCGGGCTTCTTGCGGACGCCGGCCGTGTCGATCAAGCGGATCGTCCGGTCGTGCCACCGTAGCAGCGTGTCGATCGTGTCACGCGTCGTGCCCGGCACTTCCGAGACGATCGTGCGCTCTTCACCGAGCAAGGCGTTGAGCAGCGAACTCTTACCGACGTTGGGCCGACCGATGATCGCAAGCGCGAGTTCGTCACCAAGCACGGCGTTGGGTGCGTCGGGCGGGAGCAATTCGACGACACGATCGAGTAAATCGCCGGTACCTTCACCGTGAATCGCCGAAACTGCGACCGGTTCGCCGAAGCCTAAGCGGGCGAATTCGCCGTGCACGGATGCGAGCGCGCTTGGCGACTCGGATTTGTTGGCGACGAGCACGATGCGCCGTCGCATCACACGCAGGATCTGCGCGACCTCCTGATCGAGTGGGTTGAGCCCCACTTGCGCATCGACGACGAAGATCACAACGTCAGCTTCGTGCGCTGCGGCTTCGGCTTGCCGGCGTGTCGCTTCCGCAAATTCCTCACCGTGCGCCGTGTCTGCGTGAGGATCGATGCCCGCCGTGTCGACCATGCTGAAGGTGCGGCCGCGCCATTCGCATAGCGCGTAGAGCCGGTCGCGCGTCACCCCGGGCGTGTCCTCGACGATCGCGAGGCGTTGCCCGATCAGCCGGTTGAAGAGGGCGCTCTTTCCGACGTTCGGACGTCCAACGATGGCCACGGTCGCGGGCCGCAGCATGGCGCTAGCGGATGTGGGGCTCTCCTGCACGGGCCCATGATTCGGAGTTGCTTCCCTAGAACCCACCTCGCGGACCCTTATGACGAAGATCTACATTGAAACGTTCGGCTGTCAGATGAATGAGGCCGACTCCCAGTACATCGCCGACCGCGCCGCGAGTTCGGGCTACGAGATCGCAACCAAAGCCGAAGACGCGAGCGTGGTCGTGCTCAACACGTGTACGGTTCGCGACAACGCCGAGCGCCGCGCGTATGGGCGCATGAATCACTTCAAGGTGCTCAAAGAACGCGATCCACACGTGCGATTGGTGGTGATGGGCTGCCTCGCCGAGCAAGATCGCGATCGCATGCAGACGCTTGCGCCGCACGTTGACGCGGTCTTCGGCACCAAAGAACTCGTCGAACTCGGCAATCAGCTCGCGGCGTGGCAACCATCCTTCGAGGCCTCCCTTCGGGAAGCACCTCAGGATGACGGAATCGATGCGGAGAATTTGTATCGCGCGATGGGCGGGACGGCGGACGCGGTCGTCGGTGCGTTCTCACACCTGCGCGCGTTCGTTACGGTGCAACGCGGCTGCTCTTATTATTGTACGTTCTGCATCGTGCCGCACGTGCGCGGCCGCTTCGATCATCGGCCGATGCGCGAGATCGTCGCCGAGGTGCAGCAACATTTGGCAAACGGTGCGCGCGAGATCATGCTTGTCGGGCAAACCGTCAACGCGTGGCGCGACCCGGCAAACGGTGAAGACTTCGGTGACCTCTGCAAAGCCGTGGCGGCGCAGGCGGGACTCGAACGGCTGACGTTCATCTCGCCGCACCCGAAGGATTTCACGGAGAAGATCATCGCCGACTTGGCTCGGGTGCCCCAGCTCAACCCGCGCGTCCACTTGCCGTTGCAATCGGGTAGCGACGCGATGCTGCGTCGTATGAACCGCAAGTACACGCGCACGCAGTTCGAGGAGAAGGTTGCGCTCTTGCGGCGCTATCTCCCCACATGGGCGATCACGACCGACATCATCGTGGGCTTCCCGGGCGAGAGCGATGCCGATTTCGAGGCGACGATGGAATTGGTCGAGGCCAACGTGTTTGCGAACGCCTTTACCTTTATCTATTCAATCCGCCGCGGCACGCCCGCGGCGCGCTGGGAGCAAGTGCCGGGTGAGGTCTCGTCGGCGCGCTTCAAGCGTCTGGTCGACGCGCAGAACGCTGCGACACGTGCCTATCACGACCGCAAAATCGGGACGAAGGTCCGCGCGCTGATCGTCGGCCCGTCGAAGAAAGATCCGTCGAAACTCGCGGCTAAGGCGCTCGACAACGTGACCGTGATCGCGCCAAAGCCGCAGGATTACGACGAAGCGCGCTACGCGCGCGAACCGTGGCTCGATATTGCCGTCGAGACCGCGCAGGTGTGGGGTTGCACGGGAACGATCGTGCGCCGCGCCGCGCGCTTTGACGACGAAGGCATCGCGGTCGAGCGCCCGGTGATCGATCTCATTGCTGGGTAGCCGACGCACATGAGCGGGGCGGTCAAGTACTCGCCGATGCTCGAGCAGTATTTTGGGATGAAGTCGCGCTATCCCGAAGCCATCTTGCTTTCGCGCGTCGGCGACTTCTACGAAGCCTACGGCGACGACGCGCAGACGATCGCGCAAGCGTTGCAGATCGCGCTGACGAGCAAGGAGTCAGGCGGCGGACGGCGCGTGGCGATGGCGGGTGTTCCGCATCATGCGCTTTCGGGCTATCTGCACAAGCTCGTCGCGCAGCGCTTCATCGTCGCGCTCGCCGAGCAGCTCGAAGCACCCGTTCCGAATAAGCTCGTGAAGCGTGATGTCGTGCGCATTGTGACACCGGGGACGCTCATCGAGGAGCAGCTGCTGGACGGCAAGAGCCACAATTACCTTGCCGCCGTAACCGTCGTCGATGACACCTTTGCACTCGCATACGCCGACATTTCGACCGGCCACTGCGCGGCAACCGCGCTCGAAGGCGAGGGCGCCTACGACGAGGTGCTGGCCGAGCTCGCGCGCATCGCGCCGTCGGAGATCGTCGCCGATCTACCGGCCGGCGTGCGTGCCGCCATGGCCGGCGCGCTCGAAGCGACCGGCGCGCGTGTTGCCGCCCCGGCTATCGGGTTGGTGGACGCGCGCGTGCGCGAATTTGTCGACGGCTTCTCGTCCGATGAACTGACCGCAATGCATCGGGCGCTCGACGTGCTTGCCGCGTTCGTGAAGCGCACCTCGATCGCCGGTAGCATCGAGAGTCTCCGAGCAGTCGAGTTCTATCGGCATCGCAATTTCCTCGCGCTCGACCCCGCGACGCGCAAACATTTGGAACTGCTTCGCGCACAGGGACAGAACCCACGCGCCACGTTGCTCGCGACCCTCGACCAGTGCGCGACCTCGATGGGCTCGCGTATGCTCGGACGTTGGATCCTTGCGCCGTTGGTCGATCGGGATGCGATCGTGGAGCGTCAGGATGCCGTGCAGACTCTGCTCGACCAGCACGCGCGCCGTGATGCGATGCGCGAGCTGCTCGCCGGCTGTTTCGATCTCGAGCGCATCGCGCAAAAGGTCCGGTTTCGCCGCGTGCTTCCACGCGATCTCGCGTCGCTGCGCCGCACGCTCGACGTGCTGCGGCCGCTTCCGCAAGTCGCGCCGCCGGCCCTGGCCGCAGTCGTCGGCGGCATCGGCGACTTTGGCGATGTGTATGACGACCTCGTGCGCACCTTGGTCGACGAACCGCCGGCCCAGCTGGGCGACGGCGGTGTGATTCGGCCCGAAGCCGACGACGAGCTTGCGCAATGTGTGGCGTTGCGCACCGATGCGCGCAGCAGCCTCTCCGCGCTCGAGGAGCGTGAACGAGAACGCACCGGCATCAAGACGTTGCGTATCAAGTATGCAAGCGCGTTCGGGTACGCGATCGAGATCAACAAGTCGCAGGCGGCGAACGTGCCGCCCGACTACGTTCGCAAGCAGACGTTGACTACCGGCGAGCGCTACATAACCCCGGAGCTCAAAGAGCTCGAGCTTGCGATTTCGACCGCGCAGGGGCGTCAGCAGCGGCTCGAAGAGCGAATCTACGGCGAGCTTGTCGAGCGCATCGCGGCGCGCGCGGAGGATCTGCTCGCCGCGGCGGAGGCAATCGCGCGGGTCGACGTCTTCTCGGCGCTCGCACAGTGCGCGGCCGAGCGCGGTTACGCGCGCCCGCAGTTCGTTGACGAAAGCGCAATCTCTATAGAAGAAGGGCGGCACCCGGTGATGGAGGCCGTCCTCCACGCCCACTTCGTTCCGAACGACTTACGCTTGGACGCGCACACGCATCGTTTCATTTTATTGACCGGTCCCAACATGGGTGGCAAGTCGACGTACTTGCGTCAGACCGGCCTCCTGACGATCATGGCGCAGATCGGCTCGTACGTGCCGGCTAAGACGATGCGCCTCGGCGTCGTCGACCGCATCTTCACCCGCATCGGCGCCGGCGACGACCTGGCTTCAGGGCAATCAACCTTTTATATGGAGATGGCCGAGGCGGCGAATATTTTGCGCCGCAGCACGCGCCGCTCGCTGCTGCTGATCGACGAAGTCGGCCGGGGCACCGGGACGATCGACGGCCTCTCGATCGCACAGGCGATCTGCGAATATTTGCTCAGCCTCGACGCGCAATCGCCGATGGTGCTCTTTGCGACGCATTTTCACGAACTCTGTGCGCTGGCCGATCACTGGCCGCTCGTTGCCAACTATCACATCACTGCGGTTGAAAACACGGCGCGCGACGGCGCGCCGGTCTTCTCGCACCGGGTACAACCCGGCAGCTCGTCACGTTCGTTCGGTCTCGAGGTTGCGCGTATGGCGGGATTGCCGCCGGCGGTCGTCGAGCGCGCACAGGAGATCGCCGACGTACTTTCGGGCCAGCCGGACGTCGAAGCCGCCGCGCCGTTGCGCCGGCGCCTTGCTAAAGCGAATTCGACCGAGGCGCAACTGCCGCTTTTATGATCGCGCTTCTCGACCCGGTAACCGTCGGGCAGATCGCTGCGGGTGAGGTCATCGAACGGCCGCAGTCGATCGTCAAGGAACTCGTCGAAAACGCAGTCGACGCCGGCGCAACGCGCGTGACCGTTGTGCTGGAGCGGGGCGGAATGGAGCGCATCGAGGTCATCGATGACGGTGACGGTATCGCCGCCGGAGAGCTGCCTCTCGCCGTACAACGCCATGCGACGAGCAAGCTCGTTCAGGCGGAAGATTTGGAGTCGGTTGCTACGCTGGGTTTTCGCGGTGAAGGACTCGCGTCGATCGCTGCGGTGGCATGTCTCGAACTGCACGCCCGCACACCATCCGACCACATTGGTTCGCGCATACTGGCGCACGCGGAGACCGCAGGCCCGGTCGAACCGGTCGCGACAGCGCCCGGAACGCGCGTGATCGTTACCGAACTGTTCGCAAATCTTCCGGTGCGACGCGAGTACCTCAAAGGCGCGAGCGCCGAGTTTACGCGCATCTCGAGTTGGCTCTCGACCTTTGCGCTCGCCTATCCGCAGGTGACGTTCGTGTTGCGCCACGACGGCAAAGACGTCTGGACGATGCCGGCAACCGCCGATCCCCGCGAGCGACTCACGATGGTGTTCGGGCGGGAAGCCGCCGCCGCGCTCATTCCGCTCGAGCCGGACGCGGCGCGCATGCTCGAAGGCCGCGTGCGCGGATTCATTAGTGCGCCGGGCAACGATCGCGGCGATCGCCGCATGCAGTTGCTCTTTGTCAACGGACGCTTACTGCGTAGTACGCTGCTCGCCGGTGCGTGGACAGCGGGCTACGCGACGTTCGCAATGATTGGACGTCAACCCTATGGCGTATTGATGCTCGATCTGCCGCCGGAACATGTCGATCCCAACGTGCATCCGACCAAGAGCGACGTGCGTCTGCGCTACGGCACCCAAGTATTCGACGCGGTGCGTCGCTCGATCGCCTCGACGCTGCATCACCATGCAACGGCGCGCTTTGTCGATTCTACGGGCGCGGTGGCCGTCTCGGCTGCTCCGGCCGGCATCGACACTTCGCTGCCGCACGTGCAGTCGCTGTTCGAAACACCGCTCGGCGATCCGAGCGACGTGCCGGGGCAGCGCACGCGCGTCCTTGCGCAGCTGCATCGTACGTATATTCTTGCAAGCGACGGCGAAGGGATGCTGCTCGTCGATCAGCACGCCGCGCACGAACGCATCGCCTATGAATCGATCGTCGAGCGTGCGCGGGAGCGTGCGCCAAGCGAACCGTTGCTGGTGCCCCTCGTCGTAGAACTCGATGCGCAGCAGAGCCTCGCGCTCGAACGCGCGATCGAGCCGCTGCGCGAAGGCGGACTCGAGATCGAGCCCTTTGGCGAGCGCACGTTTCGGATTACCGCGACACCGGCGGGGTACGGCGCGCGGCCTTTCGATCTGCGTGGATTTCTCGACGACATATCCGACGAGCCGAAGCAGCGTACGGTGCGCGAACGCGTTTGGGCGTCGCTCGCGTGTCACTCGGTTACCGTCGCCGGCGAGCGACTCGAGTTCGACGAGATGACTGCTCTGGTCGAGCGCCTGTCGGTTTGCATGAATCCCATGCACTGCCCGCACGGCCGCCCGACGATGGTTCGCCTGACGCCCGACGAAATCGCGAAGATGTTCAAACGGATCTGATGCAAAGCGGCGTGCTGCTGCTCGCCGGCACGACGGCGTCGGGCAAGTCCGAAGCCGCGATAGCGCTTGCGCGGCGCTTCGATGCAGAGGTCGTTGGCGCGGACTCGCGGCAGATCTATCGCGACATGCCGATCGGCACCGCCGCGCCCGGCGAGGAGCAGCGCAAAACGATCGCGCATCATCTCGTCGCATTCCTCGACCCCTACGAGCGCTACTCGGCTGCACGTTTCGCGCAGGATGCGATCGAGGCGATCGGGGGCATTCATGCGCGTGGACGGCGCGCAATCGTCGTCGGCGGAACCGGATTCTATCTGCGTGCGCTCGCGGGCGACGTGGCGCTTGCGCCGGAGCACGACGAATTGGTGCGCCAACGGCTGGCGCACGAAGCGCGCGCACACCCTCCGGCATTCTTGTGGGACTGGCTCAATACGCGCGATCCGCGTCGCGCTTCCGCGCTCGATCCGAACGACACCTATCGTGTACTTCGTGCACTTGAAGTTGCGCTCGCACCGCAGAGCTTGAACGCCGATCGCGCCTCGACCGCAACGTTGCGAGCTAGCCAAATTCCGTACGTCAAACTTGCGCTCGACGTACCGATGGACGTGATAGACGCGCGGATTGAGGCGCGTGCCGATGCAATGTTGGCGAGCGGCCTGCTCGATGAGGCCGAACGCATCGGAGAACGAGCGATTGCCGCAAATGCGGTCGGCTACCCGCAGGCGCTCGCATATCTGCGCGGATGGAGCACGCGCGAAGAACTGCGCACGTCGATCGTGCGCGCTACGCGCCGCTACGCGCGGCGGCAGCGTTCGTGGCTGCGCGGCGAGCCCGGCATCACCTGGGTCGCACCGGACGCGCTCGAAGCGGCGGCAAGGGAAAAACTCGGTTGGCCGTAAACAGCCCACTAGCCATGCCTGGCAGTCTTCAAGACAGCTTTCTCGCAGAATGTCGACGCGCTAATACCGCGGTGACCGTCTATCTTATGAACGGATTTCAATTGCGCGGGACCGTCAAGGGCTTCGACCCGTTTACCGTGCTCTTGGAGTACGAAGGCAAGACGCATCTCATCTACAAGCACGCGATCTCGACGATCTCGCCCGTCGCACCGGTGGCGCTCAGTGAGAACGGTAAGTAAGTACCACGGCGCGTGCAATGATTTCATCATTGTAGATGCGCGCGAACAGCCGGTCGATGATGCGCATGGCTTCGCGCAGCACTGGTGCGACCGCCACGTCGGCATAGGCGCGGATGGGGTATTGATTCTCGGCACGTCGAACCGCGCCAACGTTTCCATGCGCGTGATCAACGCCGACGGCAGCGAGGCGGAGATGTGCGGCAACGGGGTGCGTTGCGTCGCGCGCTATCTCGACGAACGCGGCGGGAGCGCGTCGCTTGCCATCGATACGCTCGGTGGGCTCGTTCACACCGA
>DATJOM010000004.1:0-17038 GCA_035507095.1 Candidatus Acidiferrum sp. | reverse complement strand
TTCTGTGCGACGAGTTTCCCATGCGCGCCGGCGTTGTTCCAGGTGCCCATCCGGTAGCGCATCTCGAGAATCGGATCGTAGAAATCGGCGACGTCACCGGCGGTAAAGACGCCGCGCACGTTCGTCTCAAGATGGTCATCGCAGAGAATTCCGTTCTTGCTTACCTCGACCGGCGTGCCGGCGAGCACCTCAACGTTCATCGTGAGGCCGAAGCCGACGCCGTAGCAGTCGGCAGCGATCTCGAGGCCCTTCTTGGTGCGGATTTTGCTCACGGTGCCGTTCGATCGGACAAATTCTGCAACTTCCTCGCCGTAGTGCATGTGCACGCCGTCGCTCTTGGCCGCCTGGTCGACGAACTCGCCCGCCACGTCGTCGAGCAAGCGGTGCAAGACGTGCGGTCCGCGGATGATCCAATGCGTCTCGACCTTACGCGAGGCGAACGCTTCCGCCAGCTCATAGGCGATAAAGGAACCGCCGATCGCGACCGCACTCTTCGAACGATCGATTTCTTCAGAGATCGCCCGCGTGTCGTCCAGGTATTGAAAGTTATACACGTTGCTGGCACCGGTGCCACCCGGCGCCGGTGCAGGATTCGGCCGTCCCCCGGTTGCTATCAGCAACGCATCGTACGGATATTCGCGTCCGCCAGCGGCGACGGTGCGCCCTTCGGTATCGATCGCATCGACCCGCGTCCCCAGCTTCAGATCAATGCGACGCTCCTCGTGGTCGGCGAGGTCGCGCATCATGACCTTCTCTTCGGGGAGTTGCTTACGCAGCATTGGCGGAAGCGAGATGCGGTTATAAAGTGGATAGGGCTCATCGCCGAAGAGCGTGATCTCGCACGACGGATCGTGCTTGCGCAACTGCTCGGCGGCAGTAGTCCCGGCAAAGCCGTTTCCCACGATGACATAGCGTCGCACATCGGACATAATGGGCTATATGGACGTTCGGCTGGTGCAACTCCTGGGTTCGTTCATCACCGCGCGCAGCGAGTACGCGCTGGTGCGGCTCGAGTGCGCGATGCATGACCCAGGTCTGCCTGCACCGCCGGTGATCGATCGCTTGAGCGATGCGTCCGAGCGAGCGCTCCGTGACGAATGGCCGGCCATCGAACGCCAATTGGAGGCGGCGCTCGCGTATGGGAAACATTTATCGCGCAGCACGGGTAAACGATGGAGCGAGGACGCTACGTACCGGGCCTTCGACCGGGCGTTGCGCGAGCTGGACCAATACGCGCGGGCGATCCGCTGGGTTCTTACCGTCACAGAAAGCGAGGATGCATCATGAGCACCGACGATTTCATGAACAAGGCCATGGAGCAAGCGCGCGAATTGCAGAACCGCATTGCGCAGGCACTCGGTGACAGCGACAAGCTGCGTGAAACGTTGATGGACCAGGCGAAGCAAAGCGCGGACGTCACCAACGAACAGACCAAGGCTGCGCTCGATAACCTCGACGCCGCGATGAAGTCGGGCACGGAGTTCCTCCAGAAATTTTTGCGCGGCGATCAATAAGCGATGCTCGCCGCAGTGCTCCTTGCCGCGACGCTCGACGGCGACGCCGCGTTTAAACGCGGCGATTTTACGGCTGCGCAAAGCGCCTACGCGGGCGCAATTCAGTCCAATCCGGACGACGCGGCTGCGGCGCTGGGGCTCACGCGACTCGCCATTTACGAAAACGATCTTCCCGACGCGCAGCATTGGCTCGACGTCCTCATGCAGATTGCACCAAACGATCCACGCATCGCCGGCAACCGCGCGACGATCGCCGCCCGCACCGATGCAAGTATCGACCGCGCCGCACCGCACGGCGGTCCGGCGGTCGTCAAATTCCTCCAGACCGATCCCTTACCGATGGTCGACGTACGCGTTAACGGGCACGATGCGCACTTTCTGATCGATACGGGCGCGCCGAACGTCGTGCTCGATGCGACGTTCGCACATTCGCTTGGCATCGCGACCAGCGCAGCCGGGCAAGGGACATTTGCCGGCGGGGAGCACGCTGCAACGTCAAAGGCGGTGGTGGAGCGACTCGACCTCGGCAATTGGCAGATCGCGAACGTGCCGGCGACCGTGCTCCCGCTCCCACACGATATGGGTGCCGATGGAATCCTCGGCGCGGCGCTTTTCACGCACTTTCTGACCACGCTCGATTACCGTGCCGGCCTGCTCGTCCTGAACGACCGTGGCGCCTCGACTACCTTCGAGCACGACGCCGCCGTGCGCGGCGATGCGATCGTCCCGATGTGGCTGGTGGGCGACCACTTCATCTTCGTGCAAGGCCGTGCCGCGAGTGGGCCCGTTGGTCTCTTCAACGTCGATACCGGCGGCACGTTCGGTATCCAACTCACCAAAGCCGGGCTCGACGCCGCAAATATAAGCGTGGATAGCGCGCATCCGCAAACGGGAGTCGGCGGCGGCGGGACGGTGACGAGCCTACCGTTCACGACCAGCCTTACGATCGGGACGTGCACCGTCAAGGACTTACACGGCGTCTACTTTCCGAGCGGCGATCAATACGGCATCTTTCCGTTCACCGTAACCGGCACGGTCTCACATCAGTTTTTCCGCCACACTGCCGTGACGTTCGATTTCGCCGCTATGCGTTTGGTGATCGACACGAATCCGCAGCCCTAACCGATGAGCGCTAACTCCACCATCATTTTGAAACCAACTTCGAGCGCGCGTTCGTCGATGTCGTAGCGTGACGAGTGCTGGGGTTCGATGCCGAGTTTCGGTCCACGCACGCCGACCACGAAGTACGCGCCCGGCCGCAACTCCATCATGTACGACATGTCTTCGGCCCACATCACGACGTCGTGCGGATCGACAACGTTTTCAGCACCGATCGTGCGCGCCGCCGCGGCACGGACGACGTCGTTCATCGCCTTATCGTTCACCGTCGGCGGATAGCCCCAAAGATATTCGAAATCGTAATTCAGTCGCATGCCTTCGCACACACCTTCGATCATTCGCTCCATGCGTTCGGGAATCGAACGGCGTACCTCGTCGCTAAACGCGCGCACTGTGCCCGTCATCTCGGCGTTATCCGGAATGACGTTGAAGGTCGTGCCGGCGTGCATCGTGCCGACGGTCACGACGACGGGATCTTTGGGCGCGACCTCGCGGCTTGCGATCGTTTGCAACATCGTCACGAGTTGCGACGCGCCCACGATCGGATCGACGGTGACCTGCGGCATTGCGCCGTGTCCGCCGCGACCCTTGAGCGTGAGCGTAAAACGGTCCGACGACGCGAAGAATGCACCGTCGCGAATGCCGACCTTGCCAACCTCGAGACCGCTATAGAGATGCAGCGCAAAGCAGCGATCGACATGTGGGTTTTCGAGGGCACCATCGTCGATCATCAGCTTATTGCCGGCCGGACCTTCTTCGCCTGGCTGAAAGCAAAAGACGATCGTTCCCGCGACGAGGTCGCGATGCTGCGACAGTGCGCGCGCCGCGCCCAACAGAATCGCGATGTGTCCATCGTGCCCGCACGCGTGCATGGCGCCTTTGCGCTGCGAGCGATAGGGGACGTCGGCGACTTCATCCATCGGCAAGCCGTCCATATCGGCGCGCAACAGCGTGACGGGCCCCGGACGACCGCCTTTTAACGTCGCGAGAATGCCGGTCTTGCCGATCCCGGTGCGAATCTCGTCGAAATCGCACGCGCGCAGCTCGCGTTCAATGAATGCAGCGGTCTCAAACTCGACGAGTGAAAGCTCGGGGTTGGCGTGAAAGTGCCGGCGGAAGCGGACGAGCTCCTCGACCGGGACCTCGATCGACGACGTGATCATCATCGTGTGAATACCCCCACTGGCATAGGGACCACCTTCACTGCGCCTGGCTGCCCCGCCGGCCCCAACCGCGAAGGATTTCCCTTGGACCGCTCGCACTATCAACTACCCCAACCCTAGGGAAGTAACTGATGGCAAAAACCGACACGAAGGCCAAGAGCCTGGACCGTCGCGGACTCAGCGACGACCAGCTGCGGCAGATGCTTCGCAATATGCTCCTGCAGCGGCAACTCGATAACCGTGGTTTCCAACTCAACCGCCAGGGCAAAGTGCCGTTCGCGCTTGGGAGCGAAGGGCACGAAGCACTTCAAGCCGGTGCGGCGATGGCCTTCACGCGCGGCACGGATATTCTCGCACCGTACTACCGCGATCTCGGGCTCGCGCTCGGTGTTGGGTTGACGCCGTACGAGATCATGCTTTCAATTTTCGCACGCGCCGCCGACCACAACGGCGGCCGTCAATTTCCCAACCACTATAATTCCAAGTCGGTCGGCATCATGTCGTTCTCGTCGATTCTCGCCGCGCACATCCCGCATGCCGTCGGCGCCGCATATGCGATGAAGTATCGCGCAGAGAAAGGCCGCGCGGTATTGACGACGTGCGGCGACGGAACCACGAGCGAAGGCGAGTGGCACGAGTCGATGAACTTCGCTGCGGTGCACAAGCTGCCGCTTGTGATGCTGGTCGAGAACAACGAGTGGGCGATCTCGACGCCGCTTTCGAAACAGATGGCGCAGCCCGAGATTTGGAAACGCGCCGCCGGGTACGGTATGCCCGGGGCACGGTTCAACGGCTTCGATCCGATAGAAACGTACGCATACGTGCACGAAGCGATGGAGCGCGCGCGCTCGGGCGGTGGCCCGACGCTGCTCGAAGGTATGTGCTATCGCTTCCTTGCGCACTCGACCGATGACAACGACATGACGTATCGCACCCGCGAGGAGGTCACCGAGCATCGCAGACATGATCCGGTGCCGCGTTACGAAAACGTGTTACTCGAGGCCGGCGTCGTGAGAGAAGCCGATATCGATGCGCTCAAGAAAGACGTGTTGCGCGAAACCAACGACGCAACCGATAAAGCCGAGGCGATGCCCTTCCCGCAAGCGTCGGATCTCTATCTGAATCTCTACGAAGGAGCATGGCAGCCGTGGCAGTGACCGCCGGTTCGAAGGTTCTCAATAACGTCGAAGCCGTTCGCGAGACGCTCTACGAAGCGCTCAAGGCCGACGATCGCGTGATCATTCTCGGCGAAGACGTCGGCGCTCGCGGCAACGTGTTCTTGATCACCAAGGATTTCATCGATGAGTTCGGTGCGCAACGCATCATCGACACGCCGATCGCCGAGGCATCGATCGTCGGCATCGCGGTCGGCATGGCAATGGAAGGCTTGCGTCCGATCGCAGAGATTCAATTCGCCGACTTCATCTATCCGGCGTTCAATCAAATCGTCGGCGAGGCGGCCAAGACCCGCTATCGCAGCAACGGCGAGTACACCTGTCCGCTCGTCATCCGCACGCCCTACGGCGGGGGCGTCCGCGGTGCGCTCTCGCATTCGGTCTCGATCGAAGCGCTCTTCTACCACGTGCCCGGGCTCAAAATCGTTGCGCCCGCGTTCCCCGCGGATGTCAAAGGCTTGCTCAACGCCGCGATCGACGATCCCGATCCGGTGCTCTTCCTCGAGCACAAGAAAACCTATCGCCTGATCAAGGGCGAAGTGCCCGAAGGTCACTACACGATTCCACTCGGCAAAGCCAACGTGATCAAGGAGGGCACGCAACTTACCGTCGTGTCCTATGGTCTCTACGTGCACTGGGCGCTGGAGGCGGCGCGCAATCTCGAAAACGAGGGCATGTCCGTCGAAGTGATCGATTTGCGTTCGATTCGCCCGATGGACAAGACGACGATTCTCAACAGTGTGGAAAAGACACGCAAACTGTTGATCGTGCACGAAGACAACAAGTTCGGCGGCATCGGTGCCGAGATTTCGGCGATGGTCGCGGAGAACGCCCTCTTCGCGCTCGATGCGCCGATTCGGCGCCTATGCGGTCCCGACGTGCCGGCGATGGGCTATGCGGAAACGCTCGAGCACGAGTTTATGTCGTCGCCCGCCAAGATGGCCGATGCAATGCGAGAGTTGGTGAAGTTTTAGTGCCCTACCACAGAGGTTTTATGCGTAAAGCTGGTTGTTTGACGAGGCGTGCTCTAGAAACGATGAGCGACAAAAGTAGAGCTTTGCGAGCGAAGAGTGACGACGAGCGCGTCCGTCAAACAACCAGCCCTTCGGGTCGCGGCGGCGGAGGCGCGCCGACATCGTTGCTCGTCAGTCACAGAGCTGTGGCTATGCTTCCTCGCGCCTCGCCCGTGCGCTCCGGGGCTCGCGACTTTATGCACCAAACCTCTGAGGTAGGGCACTGACATGGCAACCACAATTACGATGCCGCAGCTCGGCGAGACCGTCACCGAAGGTACGGTCGCGCAGTGGCTCAAGAAGGTCGGCGACTCGGTTGAAAAGTACGAGGCGTTCCTCGAGGTTTCGACCGACAAAGTCAACGCCGAAGTGCCCTCACCGGTCACCGGCATCATCAAGCAAGTGCTTGTAAAGGAAGGCGATACCGTTCCGGTCGGCACGGCGATCGCCGTGATCGACGAGGTCGGCGCGGCAACCGGCGCCGCTCCGGAGTCAGCTGCAAATCCGCCCTCGACTCCGGCCGCAATGGCATCGAGCGTGCAAGAAGATCCGGTTCCCGGCTTCAACATTCCGCAGCTCGACCCCAAGAAAGGCAATGGGCACGCGCGCAGCGAGAACGTGATTCCGAGCTCGTACGGCGCGCCTGGTGGACTCGAACCCGAAGCGGACGCGATTGCGCAGGACGCACTACGCAATGCGTCGCCGGCAGTTCGCCGGCTCGCGCGCGAACATCACATCGACATTCGCACGCTGCGCGGCAGCGGCGCGAACGGGCGCGTCACCGCCGACGACGTGTTGACAGCGGCACGTATGGGACCGGCTGCCGCAGTCGGTCAGGCGATCTCCGTGGGCACGAACTTCGCTACCGCGCCGCCGCCGCCGGTCGCGCCGGTTGCACCGCCTGCCTCGGGCACCTCGACCTACGGCGAACCGATACCGGGCACGCTCGTGCCGCTGACGCAGGCGCGCAAGATCATCGCCGAGCGCATGGTCGAGTCGATTAGCACCGCACCGCATGCCTGGACGATGACTTCGATCGACGTCACCGGTGTGTGGAAGTGGCGCGCGCGCGAAAAGGATCGCTTCGAGCGCGAGACCGGCTACAAGCTCACGCTCTTGCCCTTCTTCATCCGCGCGGTCGTCGAGTCGCTTGCAAGCTTCCCGTTGATGAACGCAAAGTTCACGGCTGGCGGCATCTACGTCAATAAAGATGTGAACATCGGCATCGCAATCGGCTTGCCGACCACGCTCGTCGTGCCGGTGATCAAGGGCGCGGACAAGCTTTCGATCAAAGGCTTGGCAATCGCAGCGGGTGAGGTAATCGATAAGGCGCGACGCAACAAGCTCGGCGCCGACGATCTCGCCGGCGGCACCTTCACCGTGAACAACAACGGCGCGAACGGCTCGTGGGCCTCCGCTCCCATCATCAACGCAGGTCAGGCCGGTATCATCACGATGGAAACGGTTGAGAAGCGGCTGCTGGTGCGCGACGACGATTCCTTCGCCCCGCGCTACGTGATGAACTCGTGCCTCTCGCTCGACCATCGCGTCGTCGACGGTTACGTGGCAAGCGGCTTCCTCGCCGACCTCAAAAAACGGATCGAACGCATGACGCCCGACGGAGCACTCTAATACATGGAAACAACACAAGCGATCAAAGAACTGCTGCGGCTTCCCTCGCCCGCGCCGCTTCCGCTCGGGCTCGTCTCCGACGGCGACACGCTGTGGATGGCGAGCCGAGAAACACATCGGCTCTACGCTATCGACACCAAGAAGTGGACGGTCAGCGAGGAAGCGCAAGCACCGGGTGGTCCCTTCGGAATGACGATGGTCGGCGATGAGCTACGCGTCGTGATCGGGCACGGCGAAAAAGACTACGACCGGTACATCTACCGCTTCATTCCCGGGCACGGCTTCAAGAACGACCGCATTGCATGCCCCGATCTCACCGGCTCGCATGTCGCGTTCGACGGCGACACGCTCTTTCTCTCGCAAGCAGCCTACTGCAAAATTCTCGCCCTCGATGGACAGGGTAACGTCGTGCGCGAGATCTCGCTCAAGCGCAAGCCGGTCGGCATGACCATTGCCGACGGCTGTTTCTATCTCATCACGGGCGACGACGACTTCGAAAATCTCGAGTTCTGGCGGCTCGACGCGCACGACGAGACCCCCCAGGTCACGGTGCTCGCTTCGATTCCTTTCGACGCGCGTGGACTTACGTACGACGGATCGCGCTTTTGGACGAGCCATCGCGACAACAACCAAATCGTCGCCTTCGAGAAGCCCTGAACACCGCTTCGGGCGAAACCTTGCCGTGCCGTCAAACGTATGTTGGAGCATGAGAGATCTGCGTCTTATCCCCGCGTATGCGGCCCTCACCGCGCTGAGCATCCTCCCGCTCGCCGGATGCTCGTGGATCGACGGCGACCGCATTAGCTCGGATTTCCATGCCACGATCGCAAACGCGCCGGCGACGATCCAAGTCGATAATGCCGTTGGGTCGATCGATATCGAGGCTTGGGATAAGCCGAGCGTCGAGATCAACGCGACGAAGCGTGGGCCCAACTATGATACGGTCAACGCGATCAAGATCTCGGTTGAGCCGAGCGGATCGACGCTAACCGTGAACACACAGTTTCCGACGATGTCAACCAACGCGAAAGTGGAGTACACAATCCACGCCCCCGCGCACACGGACCTCAAGCTCGTGCAAAGCGTTGGAGCGATCAAGTCCATCGGCTTCACCGGCAACGTGGAGGAGCATACGAGCACCGGTGCGGTTGAAGCCACGATGGCTCGACTCGGCGGTTCTCAACGCCTAAATATCGACGTCAGCGTCGGCGCAATCAGACTGACACTGCCTTCGACGACTGACGCAGCGATTACGGCAACGACCTCCGTAGGCGGGATCAAGACCGACTTTCCGCTTTCGATCGATAAGACGGTTGTCGGGCAATACGCACGCGGCAAAGTTGGCGACGGCACTGCCGTCGCCGAACTGAACGTCTCGACGGGCGGAATTGAAATCCAGCGCGAATAGCGCGGGGATGCAGGCACCAGACCTCGGAATCGAGACGACCCTCGTTCACGGCGACAGAACGGCCGCTTCGGGCGCGGCGGTGACACCGCCGATTTACCAGACGTCGACCTTCGCCTTCGACGACGCCGATGCAATGGCAGCGGCGGCGCGCACTCCGACCTTCGAGCGCTTCTACACCCGCTATGGAAATCCGAATCACGGCGCAGTCGAGCGTATTCTCGCCGCGATCGAGGGTGGCGAAGCGGCGATGGTCAGCGCCTCAGGTATGGGCGCAATCGCGTCGACGGCGATCGCACTGACCGAAGCGGGCGCGCACGTGATCGCACAGCGTATGACCTACGACGGCACGCGCGCCCTGTTCAATGACGTGCTCGGGCGTTTCGGCGTCGAAGTCAGCTTCGTCGATCAGCACGATACCGCCGCATTCCAGGCAGCGTTGCGCCCGAATACCAAGCTCGTAATGCTCGAATCCCCGAGCAATCCGTTGCTCGGCATCACCGATATCGCCGCGGTCGCGCGCATTGCACGCGAAGCGGGCGCGCTCGTTAGCATCGACAATACGGTTGCGACGCCGATAAACCAGCGACCGATCGAACTTGGCGTCGACGTCGTACTGCACAGCGCGACCAAGTATCTCGGCGGACACTCCGATCTCATCGCCGGCGTCGTCGTAGCGTCGCGTGCGCTGGTTGCGCGGATCTGGGAAACCCATCACATCTTAGGATCGACGCTCGGTCCGTTCGACGCCTGGCTCTTGCTACGCGGGCTGCGCACCCTCGAGATGCGGGTCGAGCGCCACAACCAGAACGCCCTCGCGGTTGCGCGCGCGATGGACGCGCATCCGCGCGTTAGCCGGGTCTACTATCCCGGCCTCGAATCGCATCCTGGTGCAGATATCGCGCGTCGCCAGATGCGCGGATTCGGTGGGCTTGTGAGCATCGAGATCGACGGAACGTTTGAAGACGCGCGCCGTGTCATCGACCGGCTGAAGCTCTTTCATTCGGCCGCGAGTCTGGGTGGTGTCGAATCGCTTGTCGCTCAACCGGCTACAATGTGGCCAAACTCCAGCACCTCGGCTGACGCGCGCGCGATGGGCATCATCCCCTCGTTGTTGCGTCTCTCGATCGGCGTCGAGCGCAGCGAGGACCTGATCGCGGATCTCGATCAAGCGCTACAACGCTAACATGAAGCCGCCGCTCGACACACCGGTCGACGAGCAGCTCGCGCAGCGACTCATCGCGGCGCGCTTTCCCGCGTTGCGCGACGCGAGCCTACGACATATCGGTGAAGGCTGGGACAACGCCGCATATCTCGTCGCCGAGCGTCTCGTCTTTCGCTTTCCGCAACGCAAGATCTGCGCACCGCTCATGCGCAAAGAGATTACGATCCTGCCGATGCTCGCACCGTTGCTGCCGTATGAGATTCCCTTGCCGACGCACATCGGCGAACCGAGCGACGACTATCCATATCCCTTCGCCGGCTATGAAATCGTCTACGGCGCACCGGCTGACACGCGCAGCCTTAGCGAAGCGGAGCATCGAGCGCTCGCGCGCGATCTCGGCCGCTTCGTACGCGCGCTCCACAACCTCGATCCACAACCGTTTCGCGATGCCGGCCTGCCCATTGACGAAGTCGGGAAGCTCGATCCGAAACGACTTGGTATCGACGAGGCGCCGCTCGAGGGTGAACCGCGCCTCGTGCACGGCGATCTTTACGAGAAGCACTTGCTGCTCGATCATCGCAACCGGCTGTGCGGCGTTATCGATTGGGGCGATCTTCACTACGGCTTGCCCGCGGTTGACCTGTCTGCGGTGCACATGGTCCTGCCGGCGCACGTCCACCACGATTTTTTCGAGACCTATGGCGCGGTCGACGAGCGCTCGTGGCGCTTTGCAGCGCATCGCGCGCGCTACCACCAAGCGATGCGCGCCTCACCGTGATTGTCCCGACGCCTGCGCCGATCTCTACACCTGCACCGTCCGACGCGCCGGTCTACGCAGGCAATCCTGCGACACACTTCACCATAGAACAGCGCATCGAGGGCTTCGATCCCGATGGAAAGGCGCGCTTGCTGCTCGTTGCCCATTTCCTCGATGCGGCGAACCAGCCGACGAAGATCCTTGCGAACAGCGATCTGGATTGGACGGCCGATCGCGGCCACGTGCAGTGGCAGAATCGCATGCGCTACGGCTCGCCCGCAGCGCTGGTTCTGGTTGACACCGACGGACCGATTGTCGCGACGATTCACGCCAACAAGCCTGCGATCGGCACGGTCACCGTGCACGCCGACACCCGCTCGTGGACGCAGCCGCATGTCGTCGCGGCGCCGCTCGGCCCGCACATGGTACAGATTGGGTGGTTTCCGCGCGCGGTGACGTCCGTGGGAATCACGCGCATCGACGGCCGCGGGCGGAGGGTCGAACTCGCGACACTGCCGCGCGGATCCTCGACGTATCGCGACACAAGGGTTCTTCCCGGCAAGCACTATCGCTATGTAGTCACGCGTGGCGACGTCCTCACGAACGTGCCCGCCGTCACGGTGCCGGCCGCGCTTCCTCCGACGCCGCTCTCCTTAGTCGCAGGCAAGGGCATGTGGTTGTACTGGTCGGTAGACCCACTCGACGACAACTATTATGCGAAACTCGACCCGAATGCGGTCGTCGATCAGGCCCGCAAGGCGGGGCTTCACTATGTCGAATTGCGCACCGCCTACGGCGCGCATTGGCTGATCCCGCCCGAAGCCAAGCCGACGATCGACGCAATTATCGACGGATTGGCCGCTCACGGAATCGTTCCGGTCGGCTGGACGGTACCGCGCGAGGTCACTTACGAGGACCTTTCCACGTCGATACGCACGATCGAGTATCGCACGAGCAGCGGAACACCGCTGCGCGGGATCGCGCTCGATCTCGAACGGGGCGACGACTTCATGGGCGCCGATCCCAACGGGTTAGCTGCGCTGTGGATGTACGAGCATTATCTCCGCGAAGCGGTCGGGCCCAAATACTTGATCGTGGCGACGGTCGAGGATCCATCGTTCGAGCATCTCGACAATACCAAGTATCCGTTCCGCGAAATCGCGCGCGACGCCGATGTATTGCAGCCGATGGCCTACTGGCGTATGATGACGCGCCATACAACGCCGCTCTCACCCGAGATCGTGCGCACGATGATGCAGCGCGCGTACACGACGTTGCTCGCGCAAGCAGGGCGTGCAATGCCGGTCTCGCTTGGCGGTCAAACGACGGCGGACGGTCCCCATGGCTATCCTCCAGCGGACGAAGTTACTGCGAGCCTTGAAGCGAGCAAAGCGGCGGGCGCGATCGGCGAATGCTTCTTCGACTGGAGCGGCACACAACCGTATCAGTGGGATGCCATCGGCGACTTTCAGTGGGCGTTGAAGTAGTGCGCGAGGTTCGCGCGATCGTCGACTTCGACGTCGATTTCGCCCTTCGATGAGGTGAGAATTGTCGTGACGCCGGGCCCGTGTCCGGCGACGAACGAACTCCCATGTACGACGATACCGACCGAGAGTGCACCGCTGCGATAGATTCGGCCATATGAGTTATCGGCGTCGCTAATCGCGACGACGTCACCGAGGCGAAGTTCCCGCAGCCCGTGCTTCTCGGCCATTTCATCGTCGAAGGTCTGAATATCGTAGTCACCGCGCACAACCGTCGAGCGTCCGAGCCCCGAGCCCATCACGGCCGCCGGCACGATGCGTGCGACGCGCACGTGCAAACGCCCGGCGCGCAACTCTATCCCCATGCGGTGCAGCAGATCCGGATCCAAATTGAAGATCCGTACGTCCGGAAGATCCAGGAGTCGCATGCCCAGACCACACGACCATACCGTGATCTTGTCGCCGATCGTCATGCGGCGCATCGCGTCGGGCGCAAAATCTATCAGCACGTGCTCTACGCCGCCGTGTTTACCGGTAACGCGGCCACGCTCTCCCTTCGCATCGCCCGACGTTACGACCGCCTCGTTGCCGATGCACGACAATATGTTGAGCGTCGTGTTCACCTTAGTATCCGGATGCTTTACTGAGACAGCGGGCTCAATATGATCTGCCATAAACGCAAACGCCGACTGGCCGACGCGCACGTTCGGCGTGATACCGCCGACCGACGGCACGATGAACGGCTTGCCGTCGAAACTGACGTCGTAGAGGCCGGTGTTGACGAGCATGGGCGCCACCTCGCCGGTTACGGCGCTCACAACGAGCTCTTCTCGGTTGATGCGTAGGGACAACGGACTCGCTCCATGCGGGCGCGAACAATTTGGGCATCGTTCTTATGCAGATTCGTAAGCACTTCCGCTTTGAAGCGGCCCACGTACTTCCGTACCATCCGGGGAAATGTGCCCGCTTGCACGGCCACTCCTACCGGCTCGAAGTGACCGTGCGCGGACCTTTACAATCCGACGGTCCGGCGCGCGGGATGATCGCGGACTTCGACGTGATCAAGCAGGTGGTCCGTTCCGAGGTGGTCGACGTGCTGGACCATCAGAACCTCAACGATTTCTTGGAGAATCCAACCGCCGAACAGATCGTGATGTGGATCTGGCGTCGACTCGATCCCCGCTTGAAAGAACTCGACGAGCTGGTGTTGTGGGAAACGCCGACCAGTTGCGCGGTCCTGCGTCGCTCCGATTTCGGCCCGGGTGCGTAACGAGGCCCGGACGCGATGATGCAGCTTTCAGAGATCTTCTACAGCATCCAAGGCGAGGGCACGTGGAGCGGCACACCGGCGGTCTTCGTACGGCTCGCCGGCTGCAACTTAGCCTGTGACTTCTGCGACACCGACTATTCGTTGAAATTTTTTGCTCCGGTCGACGAGGTTGTTGCGATGGTGCGCGCCGAGGGTGGCGATTGTCCGATGGTGATCCTCACCGGCGGTGAGCCACTCGCCCAAAGTGATACGCCCGCGCTCATCGAAGCGCTGCGGCGCGACGGGCGCCGGGTACACATAGAATCCAACGGCACGATCTATACCGAGCTTCCCGATGACGTGTGGCTATGCGTCTCGCCCAAGGAGCGTGTCGATCCGAAGATGGCGCACCGCGCCAACGAAGCCAAGCTGATCGTTGACGAGCGCGTGCCCGAGGAACATCTCCCGCTTTTTGCCGATAAGCCGATAATTTTACTTCAGCCGGAGGGGAACAAACGCAAGAACGTGGAGATTGCGCTCGAATACGCAAAAGCACATCCGGAGCGGTTTCGCCTCTCCTTGCAAACGCACAAAATGATCGGAGTGCGATGATTCTTTTAGTGTGCGCCGTGGCGCAAGAACTCGAATGGCTCGGCCCTCGAGCCGGCGTCGAAACGCTGCTCTCGGGCATCGGGCCGGTGGACGCGGCGGTGCGCGTCGCCCGTGCGCTCGCCGAAAAGCGCTACGACATGGTGGTCAACGGCGGAATCGCAGGCGCGCTTCCCGGCGTTGCTCACGTCGGCGATGGCGTCGTGGTCGGTGAGGAGCTGTACGAATTGCAGCAGGAAAGCGGCGCGCCGCTGTCTCTTCCGCCCGGCAATATGGTCGTCGATCGCGTTCCCTGCGATGCGCAATTGATCGAAGCAATCACCTCACTCGGCTTCCCCCTGGTGCGCGGCATAACCGTCTCTCACGTGACCGCTACCGACGAGACGGCCGCACGCTTGCGCGCCCGCGGTGCGGAGATCGAATCGATGGAAGGGTTCGCCGTCTTACGCGCAGCGCAGCTCGCAAACGTGCCCGCGATCGAAGTGCGCGGAATCTCGAACATCGTCGGCGACCGCTCCAAGGGAGAGTGGGACGTCGCCGCCGGAATCACCGGCCTGCGCCGGGTGCTCAACGCCACGCTCGATCTTTTGCACACTACCCCGACGCATGCTGAATGACGCTAGAGCGAACACGCTCGCGTATTCGCCATGCCCCAACGACACCTATATCTTTGCAGCGCTGACCAACGGGCTTCTGGACGGCGCGCCGAGCGTGCGCGTCCATTTTGCCGATATCGAAGAGCTCAACGCCGCGGCCGCGCGCGCGGAATTCGAACTGACCAAGGTCAGCTACGGCGCGATTCCGGCGTTGATGCATGACTACCACATCTTGCGTTCGGGCGGCGCGCTTGGGCGCGGTTGCGGACCGCTGGTGGTAACGCGCCCGGGGGTAGCCGAAACGCTGGCGGACGTGCGCGATCTGCGCGTAGCGATCCCGGGAGAGCGCACGACCGCGTTCATGCTGCTGCAGCTCGCTTTGGGCCTGCGTCCGCAGACGCAGCAGATGCGCTTCGATCACATCATTCCCGCAGTCGCAAGCGGCCGGATCGACGCCGGACTCATCATTCACGAATCGCGCTTCACCTACGCGGAAGCCGGTCTCGTCAGCGTCGCCGATCTCGGCGAATGGTGGGAATCCGAAAGCGGAATGCCGATTCCGCTCGGGGCGATCCTTGCGCGCAACGATCTCGGCGAGGAACGCATGCGCGCGATCGACGGCGCGATTCGCGCGAGCTTGCGCTTTGCCCGCCAGAACGAAGCGGCGATCATGCCGTTCGTCCGCGAGCACGCCTTCGAGATGAGCGACGACGTGATGCGCAAACACATCGAGCTCTACGTCAACGACTACAGCGCGGATATCGGCGTCGACGGCATCGCGGCCGTCAACGAGCTATTCGCGCGTGCCCGCTCCGCAGGCGTTCTGGAGGCCGATGCGTCGCCGCGCTTTTCTAACTAGCGTCGCGGCGTTGCCGCTGCTCGCGGTTGCCGTCCCGCCTGCGAACATCACGCTGGGCGATGAGGTGTTCCTCGCCCAAAGCTGGCGCGAACTGGAGGGCCGGCGGGTCGGGGTCATCACGAACCAGACCGGCGTCACCTCCAAACTCGAATCGCTGGTCGACGCGATTCGCCGAAATCCCGCAATTCATCTGCGCGCGATCTACGCTCCCGAGCACGGTTTCCGCGGCGATCGCACCGCCGGATCGTACGTGCCGTCCTACACCGATGCTGCGACGGGCCTGCCGGTTTACAGTCTCTACGGGCCGACGCGACACCCGAGCGAAGCCATGCTGCGCGACGTCGACGTGCTGCTCTTCGACATCCAAGACGTCGGCTCGCGCGCGTACACCTTTATCTCATCGATGGCGTACGCAATGCAGAGCGCGGCGGCGCAAGGCAAGGAGTTTTGGGTTCTCGACCGGCCCAATCCCGTGGGCGGGACGCTCGTCGAAAGTCCCGTCCTCGAGCCGGACGAGGCATCGTTCATCGGGCTGTATCCGATCGCGATGCGGCACGGCATGACCGTCGGCGAACTTGCTCGTCTGTTCAACGAGCGCTTCAACATCGGAGCGAAACTGCGCGTGATCGCGATGCGCGGCTATACGCGCGCGATGATCTGGCCCGATACGGGATTGCAGTGGGTGCCGAGCTCTCCCAACATCCCCACCTGGCAAACGACCTTTCCGTATTTGTGCACGGGGCTCATCGATAACGCGGGCATCAACGGCGGCGTCGGCACGACGAGCCCGTTCTTTTATGCCGGCGGATACCAACTCGACGGTGACGCCCTTGCAAACCGCCTCAACAAACGCGACGTTCCGGGCGTTTTTTTCCGTCCCGCATCGTGGTCACCGGTCGCCGGATTCTGGAAAGAACGGGAATTGAGCGGCGTGGAACTTATGATCGTCGATCCGCGCACCTTCTTAGCGGTCCGCAGCGCGGTCGAGATTCTCTGCGCGGTACGTGACATCGCTCCGCGTGAGATCGAGATCAAAGAACCGGCCGCGCTCGACCGCGACTGGGGAACGACCTCGTTGCGACTCGACCTGGTAAACGGAAATGGCGCGGATGCAATCGTCGACGCATGGAAAACGCGCCTCGACGCATTTCGCGCGCTACGCGAACGCTACTTGCTCTACGAGCTCGCTCGGCTACGCTGCGCCGGGAAGTTCATCGACGCGCCGGATGATGTTCAGCGTATCGCCGAGCGGAACCGCGCGCAGCGCGGACATGACGCGATCTTCGAGCGCTACGCAG
>DATJOM010000003.1:0-9284 GCA_035507095.1 Candidatus Acidiferrum sp. | reverse complement strand
CTACGTGCTTCCGGGTTACGCGCGAGCCGTCTGGTGGGCGTATCTGCTCTCCGGCACGCTCGCGTGCGTGCTCGCAATCGCGATGGTGATCGCACGCATGCCCGTGTCGCTGTACACGATCGCAAACGGCCGCGCGGTCGGGACCTTCGTTCTGCCGGGTGAACTCGCGGGCTACCTATTGTTTTTGCTGCCGATCGCCTACGCGCTCGGCCGCAGCGCGAAGAGCGCGGCGTTGCGCGTGCTTGCGTGGGTCGCACTTGGAAGCGGTGCGATCGCGATGATCCTGACCTTCTCGCGTACCGGTTGGATTGGACTTGCCGCGGGCATCGCGTTCATGATCGTCATGCAGGCGCGCAGTGGACGCGCGCGTTTCGTGCAAGGGGCGGCGATCGTCGTTGCAGCGCTTGCGATCGTGCTACTGTTCTTCAACGAACGCCACAATCCGAGCGAAAACTATACGCGCCTTTCCATTTGGCAGGCGGCGATCGGCGTGATCGATCGCTTCCCGCTCACCGGCGTGGGGCCGTTCGGCTTTTCGAAGATCTATCCGTTCGTGCGGCTACCCGGCGGCGATGCAACCGCGTTTCACGCGCACAGCTTGTATCTCACGTTTCTGGCCGAACTCGGTAGTATTGGATTTCTGACATTTTGCTGGGTGCTCTGGAGCTTTGCGCGCATATGGTATCGTCGCGTGCGCGAGCGTACGCGGCAGACGTCGATGCTCGCTACGGCAATCGCGGCGGGAGTCGTGGGCGCGCTCGTGCAAGGGCTAATCGATACCGTGAGCGTCGTCATCTTCGGTCTGTTGCTCCCCATGCTTGCAGTTGCGCTTGCCGCTGCACGCAGCGGGAGCGTTGACGCATGATGCGCTGGATCGGCGCTGCGTTCGTGCTCGCGCTCCTTTGCGCGTGCAACCCGAGCGTGCAGACCGCGAGCTCGCCCTCTCCCAACCCGAGCCCAACATCGAGTGCGCTGTCGCTCAAGATCAGCGGACACGGCACGGCCGCGCGACCGGTGCGTTTTGTCGCGCAGCAACGCTCGCGCGTGCAGTACGATCTGCTCGCAAGCTCCTTCGAGAGCATCGGCGCCCAGGGCAGCGCGCGCGCGGATTTTGCGAACGTCCGCGTGACCTTTCACGGCAAGGACGGGTCGAGGCTGATGGCACAGTCGCCGCAAGCGATTGTGGACCAAAGCACGAATATGATCGACATGGAGGGAGGCGTCCGGGCAAAAAACGATAACGGCACTACGCTCTCCTGCGACACGCTGCAATACGATCACGCGACCGAGATGCTGTATGGCACGGGTCACGTCGTGATCACCAGTGCGAACGGCTTTCGGGCAACCGGCGATCGCTTCGAATCGGATATTTCTTTGACTCACACACGGATGCAATGAACGGACAGAATAGCTGGATCAAACTCCGCGGTCTGGTGAAAAACTACGGCGAACGCGCCGTGGTCAACGGCGTGAGCGCCGAAGTGCACCAGAGCGAAGTTGTGGGCTTGCTCGGGCCGAACGGTGCGGGCAAGACGACGACGTTCTATATGGTCGTGGGGCTCATCAAGCCCGACGGCGGCAGCGTGGTGCTCGACAAAGACGGCGTGGAGCTGGAACTTTCGGGCCGGCCGATGTACGAGCGCGCACGGAACGGCATCGGCTACCTCGCGCAAGAGAATTCAATTTTTCGCAAGCTCTCGGTCGCCGACAACATTCGCCTGATCTGGGAACAGAACGGCGTGACCCGCTCGGAGCAAAACCAGCGGCTCCCGATCCTGCTCGAAGAGTTCGGCTTGCGCAAATTGGCCAACGCGCGCGGCGATAGTCTTTCGGGCGGCGAGCGGCGCCGCGTCGAGATCGCGCGCTCGATCGCGATGGAACCGGTGTTTCTGTTGCTCGACGAGCCGTTCACCGGCATCGATCCGATCGCGGTCGCTGATATTCAAGCGATGATTCGCCAATTGCGCGATCGCGGCATCGGCATCTTGATCACCGACCACCAAGTCCGCGAGACGCTCGCTATCGTCGATCGCGCCTACATCATGAACAATGGCCGCATCGAAGTCTCGGGCACCGCGCACGAAGTGCTCGACTCACCGATCGCGCGCACGTTCTATCTCGGCGAAGGCTTTCGGTTATAGTGGCATCGTTCGCATTGCCACTGCGCCAAGCGCGGCGCTACTGGGGCCTCTCGATCCTCGATCGCTATATGCTGAGCGAACTCGGCGGGCCGTTTATCTTTGGTCTTTCGGCCTTCATGCTGATCTTCGCCGCGACGCAACTGCTGTATGTTGGGCGCCTGGTCTCGAGCGAGCACGTGCCGCTCTGGGCCGCGATCGAGATCTTCATTTGGACGTTGCCGGCCTACTTCGGCCTCGTTTTTCCGATGGCGCTCTTGCTTGGCACGCTGCTTGCTGTCCAGCGCCTCTCCGGCGAGAGCGAACTGACCGCGATGAAAGCCGGCGGCATTAGTTTCATGCGCATCGTCATCCCGTTGCTCGCTGCCGGATTCGTGATGTCGTTTGTGACGTATCTCGTGCAGGAGATCGTCGCGCCGTACGCCGCCGATCAGGTCGCGCAGATCGAGGATCAAGTGATCGCGCATGCCAGCGCGTTCAATCGTGACCTCACGGTTTCGGCGCCGCTGCCCGGAGGCGGTAAGCAGATTACGATTGCGACGTCGTACGACAGGGGCACGCAAGCACTGTTGCATGTAACGCTGATTCAATACGATCGCAACGACGTCGCGACGCAGATCATTTTCGCAGATCGTGCCGAGTTTTCGGCCGACAAATGGGTGCTTTCAAATGCAAGCCTCTATCGTTTCAATCCCGATGGCACGTTAATCTCGGAACCGCAAGTCGCGCAGCAGCAGGTCGAACTCGGTGAGAAGCCAACCGACATCGTCAAACGCCTGAGCCAAGACGATCCTGAGAATTTGAGCCGTAAAGAGATCGCCGATATCGTACACTCGGGCCAGCTCACGCAAGCCGAGATGGCCAAATATGTAACGACGTATCAGGAAAAGCTCGCGCAGCCCTTTGCGTGCTTCGTCTTCGTGCTGATTGCGATTCCGTACGGCATGCGCGCGGCGCGGAGCGGCGGCGGCACGAGCGTCGGCTTCGGCCTTGCAGTCCTGATCGTGTTCGTGTATTACATCGTGCTCACGGTTTGTTCGTACGTGTCGCAGTCGTTCGTCGGGCTTGCCTGGTTCTGGGCATGGTTGCCGAACATCGTCTTCACCGCGATCGGCGTCGCGCGGCTGCGCCGGGTGGCCGCGCAATGAACTGGGTCGATTTCGTCCGCGGCAGCGGCACCACGCTGCTGATCATGATCGTCGCGGGCGCGATCGCGTATGTGGGCGATCGGGTCGGGCATCAGGTCGGCCGGCGGCGCTTGACGCTGTTCGGCATTCGACCGCGCTACACGTCGACGATCGTTGCGATCGGTACCGGCATGCTGATCGCGCTGAGCGTCACCGTCGTCGCCTTGCTCGCCTCGCGCGAGGTGCGTAACGCGTTCTTTCGGATGAATCAGATCACGACGCGCATCTCGCAGCTCGAAGGGCAACAGCGCGATCTCGAGGCCAAGGTCGACACGGGCGAGTTGATCGTGCCGGTCAACGCGCTGATGACGCCATTTTTTCTGGAAATCAAGAAGGGCACGCCGGTCGATCAACGCGTGGCGCAGGTCGAGCGCTTCTATCGCCAGTCGGTCGACTATCTCAATCAAACCTGGGCGCAGCGCGGGCTCAAGCGTTACGTGCCGCCCGCGGGCATCGACAAAAAGTTGACCGACGAGTTCGGTAGCCCGCTCATGACCGAGGCGACGCTCACCAGCAACCAGTTGGTGTTTGTCACCGCCCCGCAGAACCTGTATCGTAACGACGAACTGCATTTCGAGCTGCAAACGATCTCGGATGTCGAGCTGCTCAAGAAGGGCGAAGTGATCGCCTCGCTGATCATTCCGGGCGGCGCGCACGCGGATCCGCGCTTGGCGATCCCCGAGTTGGCGCAATACGTCTCGAGCATCGCGCGTTCGCAGTTGAAGTTGCCGCCGTTCCTTGCCGACAACGTGCAAGCGGTGCAGCTCTTGCCGAACATCGACGAGATGACAAAGCAGCTCGCGAGCGGCACCGGCAACTACGTGTTGACCGCGTTTGCCGCGCAAGATATCTATCCGCGCACCGGCGGGATCCCGCTCGTGGTGACGCTGACGCAGGCCAAGTGACGATTCTCGGGGTCGATCCGGGCACGCGCAAGGTTGGTTTTGCCGTGGTCGACGCGCAGGGCGAAACGCAAGACCTCGGGATTGAAATGATCGCCGACTTTGGCGCGCGGGTCCGAGCGTTGATGGTGCGCTGGGCGTTCAGCGCGATTGCCATCGGTACGGGTACCAACGCGCGCCCGCTGGGGACCGAACTTGCGACGCTGGGGATTCCGGTCATCTACGTAGACGAGCACGAAACGACGCTGCGCGCTCGCTCGCTCTACTTTGCAGACCATCCGCCGAAAGGCTGGCGCCGGCTCATTCCGCTCGGCATGCAAGTGCCCCCTCGCCCGATCGACGACTACGCGGCCGTGCTGATCGCCCGCCGGTTCCTGAGCGATGGAGGCAACCCGAGCCTGGGAATCTAACTGAAACGTCCGCCCATTTGTGACGATATTAGAAGTCGCCCGCGGTCGAGAGGGTGGAACCCGCGGACGACGGAGGAACCATGCGTCGCTGGCTCTGCGCAATGCAGGTTGGAGCACTCGCCGCGGTGCTCTGTTCCCGTGTTGCCGTCGCGTCGACGCCGATCGACGGCTCCTTCAGGCCGCAATCGTTTGACCTCACCGCGCAACTCTTTGCGAGCTGCTTTGGTGAATCGAGCGATCAGCAAGTCGCTTTCGTGGAGCCGTTGCGTGGACTCGCGTTCTATGTAACGCCGGCCGCCGCGCCGGCCGCCGCAACGGCAAACGTTGCAGGCGACTTGCCCGCGCCGACCATCACCATTGCGGATCCCGCGTTTGCTGCGCCGCTGCCCGCGAAGCAAGTCTCGCTTGCGCAATTGAGTTCGCAGATGCGCGCCCCCGCGGTTGAGTATTACGAGAGCGCACTGCCCGTGCCGACCGACGCGCCGGCAACGCATCGTTTCGATCTTTCGTCCCTGCAGATGAACGCGTCGCAGCTCAACGGCTTTGCCGCCACGGCGTCTGCGACCGGTGCGAGCAACCTGCAGACGACCGGCACCTACATGCCGATGCGCGTTGGGAAGCTGCAGTTTGCGCCGCACGCGGAAGCGGGGCAATCGAGCGCCTTGGAATCAAATGCGACCAACGGCGCGCTTGGCGCGGGCGCAACGCTCAACGTTCGAGCTGGCGCGCGTAGCCTTGGCCTCGATCTCTCGAGCGCACTCGAACACGTGACGCTGACCTCACCGCAGTACTCCACGACGAGCGCCTCCGCGCCGGCGTTGAGCGGCGCGCAGCTGCCGGTGTTCGTGCCGGCCTACGCCGATGTAAGCGCGCAAACGATTTCGACCGGCGTGACCGTGCCGGTCTCGCGCAAGCTGACCGCGAGTCTGTCGTACGATACGCAGCACTTGCTCGGCGCGTATGGTGTGCCGGGTGCCACTAACCTCGACGCAAACAATACGATCTACGGTGCGCAGCTGACCTACAACTTGAAGGGCTCGAGCTTAATCTCGCTCTCCACGCGGCAGTATCACTTCCAAGACAATCTGTTGCCGTCGAACGCGCTAACGCAAATCAACACCAACCTCAACTTCACGATCAAGTTCTAATTCTGTGGTTCGTGCGATCCTCAGCACGGTGATCGCGTGCGTCGCGATTGCGCTCGCGCTGGTGCAATTTGCCTCGGACGGACTCTATGCGCGCGCGGCGTCGCCCCATGCGCTCGTGGCGCGGATTCCCTTGAGCTTTGGCCTGCGTGTCTACCGCGCGATCGATAGCGTTGCGCCGGTGGGATTCGTGAGCGACGCGCTCGCAACAACCGCACTTGCAGACGGCGATCTCAACGCCGCGCAGCGCTACGCGCGGCAGATGCCGGCTGGAGAGCGCCATGACGATCTGCTTGGAAAGATCGCCGCGGCGCGCGGCGACGACGACCTCGCGCGCGAATACTATTACGAGGCGACCGACGTCGCGGCGACGCAGCGCGAGATCGCGCTGCTCGCGCGCACCAATTTGCCGGCGGCATTGCACACGGAGGCGCGCTTTCGCGACCGGTTGCTCGCGCTCGGCACGCATCCCGATGCCGTGGCGGAATCGTTTTGGCTCAGCGGACTCTACGCTGCAAAGCAAAACCAGTACACCGCCGCGCTTGCCTTCGATCGACAAGCCGTCGCGCTTGCACCGTTGAACATGGCGTATGTGCTTTCGGCGGCGTCGCACGCATACTTTGCCAACGACCTGCGTGACGCGCAGTACTTCTTCACCCGTGCCATCGCGCTCAATCCCGCCGGGGGTGATGCGTATGCCGGGCTGGGTCTGGTGGCACTGCGTGAAGGCGATCGCGTACGCGCACGGGCGTATCTGCGTCAGGCGCGCGCCGTCGATCCGCGCGCACCGACGGTCGCATCGCTCGCGGCGGCGTTGCGATGAGGGTCGCGGTCGACGCGCAGCTTGCCGTCGGCAAGGCGACCGGGATCGGCGAATACGTACGCGGTTTGATCGACGCGCTGCGCGCCGACGGGCTCGACGTGATCGAACTTTCCGACGAAAAGCTCGACCCGTGGCGCTTCGACCGGCGCGTGGTGTGGGACCAGGTGCTGCTGCCGCAGCGTGCGCGCGCCGCCAATGTGGAGCTGTTGCATTGCGCCTCGGGCACGGTGCCGCTCGGCATCCCGATGCCGTACGTGGTGACCGTGCATGACATCGCGTGGCTGCGCGTGCAATCGCACGCGCGCCCGTATGCGCGCTATTATTTTGGGCGCTTCTCGCTCGATCGCTACCGCCGGGCGTCGGCGATTGCGGTCGATTCAGCGTTTTCCCGCAACGAGTTGCTCGAGGTGATGCCGGATGTGAATCCGGCGATCGTGCGCGTCGTGTATCCCGGCGTTGCACGCGATTATTGTTTGTTGCAGCGCGAGCGCGGCGATGGCCGAACGATTCTTGCAATCGGGACCGTCGAGCGGCGCAAGAACGTGGAGAGGCTGATCGAAGCGTTGCCCGCGCTCAACGATGCGCGATTGGTTTCGGTCGGGCCGTATAACAGTTATCAGGATGAGTGCGAAGCGCTCGCGGACCGTTTGCACGTCGGCAATCGCGTCGAGTTTCGCGGCTACGTGCCGCGCGAGGAACTGCTGGAGCTGTGCTCGCACGCGGCGGTGATCGCGCTGCCGTCGCTCTACGAAGGCTTTGGCTATGCTGCCGCGCAGGGGATGTGTGCGGGCGTGCCGGTCGTGGTGTCGGATCAAGCGTCGCTGCCGGAAATCGTCGGCGAGGGTGCGCGCGTGGTGCCGGTCGATGACGCAGCGGGCTGGATCGATGCGCTCGGCGCCGCGCTGCGCGGTGAAGACGATGCACGCGCGCTCGCCGGCCGCGCTGCAGCGATCGAGCGTTTCGCGTGGCGACAGAGCGCGCACGCGATGCGCGCTACTTATGAAATGGCGCTCACCCCGTCAGCTTGAGCCCGTCGAACGGTCAGGCGGCGCTCGTCGCTTCCAAGAAGAGGCGCACGAGTTGGGAGCGGCTCTGCACGTTGAGGATCTTGTTCATGTGCTTGATGTGCACGCGAACGGTTCCTTCGGCCATGCCAAGCGCTTCGCCGATCTCCCGCGCGGTCTTGTTGCTCGAAACGAGCAGCTCGGCAACTTCGCGCATGCGCCCACGTATGCGCGCGACGGGCGCCGTCATGCGCTCGTACTCGCGCGCCGCGAGAGACCGTGGATAGTCGGCGATAAGGCGTTCAACCCGCTCGCGCCAGCGCGCCCCGCCGCCAAGTTCGACCGCGCGCAGCGCACAGCTCGTGGCGCGGTGAATGTATTTGAGTTCTTTGAAAATCTTGTACGCCGCTTGAGCGTGCTCCAGCGCTTCATCGCCGTCGGTGAGGAACGAGAGCGCAAACTCGCGGAAGGCGATCGGACGACGACCGTGCGCGAAGGCCATGACACCGGACACGTTCACTTTATCTGCCAAAGCGAAAAGCTCATGTGCGCGATCGGAGTCGGTCGCGAGAATATCCATTGCGCCGAAGGCGCCGACGAACTCGTCCCTTTTCGCCTTTCTCCAATCAACATCGAAGAAACAGTCGAAGGCATTTGCGCGCGAAGCTTCACTCGAGAGGGCTTCGCCGACAGTCCGGCTGATGCGCGCGCGGTCGGCAAAGACTAGTCCACGGCGCGCATTGTCCGGGGCGATTGCCAGTGCGCCTTCGAGAAGATGGAGAGCCGGAATCCAATTGCCAACCAATGCCTTGCGCCACGCGATCGCACGCTGCGTATAAAAGCGAGATTCCGTTGCGTCTTGCGGCCACGCGATAGAGCCGAGGAGTTCTTCAAGCCGCCCATCCAGCTCGCTGAGTGCAAGTTCTCGCGCGAGCGGCGCTAGTGCATTTGCAATGCTCGCCTGCAAGCCACGATCGACATCATTTGCAAGTGCAAGTGAAAGCGCGTGTAGTAAGTGCGTACTTTGCTGCTCGAACTGCTCGTGAAGGCCGTGCACCCACGCACGAAGCGTCGCATAACGAACGCGCTGCTCGCCCGTAGTTGGCAACGCCCGCGCAAGCTCTCCGCGAACATCGTCGGCAGCACCGCGCACGAACGCGATTATGGCGCGCGCGTACGCGATTTCAGATTTGGCCCAATTGGACGTGGCCGGAAGCCATTCGTTCGGTGGGAGGCCGAGGATTGCGAGGGCCGAGTTCTCATTCGCACGACCAACTGCCGCAAGTTTTACGTCGCCCGATTGGGCGAGGAGCGATCCGAAATTCCGTTTCGCTTCGAAATCATCGCGCCGGTTGGCGATGCAGAGGCGAAGATAAAGCACCTCAGCGTCCTGAGAGAGCCGTGACAATATGAGTTCAGCTTCGGCGAATGCGCCGAGTCTATAGAGATCCCACCCCCGAGTGATCTCAGCTCCAGAGCCCATCCCGGGTCGTTTTGACCGTACGGGACTGGCGCCCTTCGGACATTACGATTGCGTGACTAAAGGACCACTAGCCGGTGGGCGGATTCGCCCCCGAGTCGAGGACATGGACGTGGCTGTGGCTTGGGGGCGTCGACGCGGCTGGGTGCGCATACCCGACGAAGCCGCTGAAGAGCGCCATATGCATGAAGACGG
>DATJOM010000002.1:0-6495 GCA_035507095.1 Candidatus Acidiferrum sp. | reverse complement strand
GCGTCAAAGGCTGAGCTAGCGCAAGACCAAGCCGTTGGCGATGAACGTGCCGTTGGAGTAATAGCCGTAGAGTGCGATGCGGTCGCCGCGTGCCGGCGTTGCAGCGATCGGGTGAATGACGGTTCCGGGTTTGAGATCGATCGTTTGCACGTCGCCGTCTTGACGCGCGATGGTCACGCGATACGGACGGAAGCCGACAACCGTGCCGAGGATGACGTGGCGGCGGTCGTACTCAAAGCGATCCCATTGTGGTTGCCAGGTGGTGTAGACCGGGACGTAGGCTTGCGCGTACACTTGCGCCGATACGCTCGGAGCGAACGAAACCGAGAGTCCGGCGATGAGTACAAGCGATGCGAGGGCGATAACGAGTTTCTTTTTCATTCGTACCTCCGGAGGGTGGTATCTCTGCGGAGGTAACGAAGCGCATCGGGCGCGCCGTTACATTACGGCGCGCCCGATCGCACATTCTCATCCGGTTCTTAAAATAATTGCGTGAGGATTAGTGGTTGGTGAGATCGAGATATACCATCACTTGACCTTTGATCAGTGACAGCTTGACGGAATCGCCTGGTTTGACTTTGCCGAAGTCGACTGATTCGCGGCCCGCCGACAGTGTGGTTTCCGCGCCGTTGTCCATCGTCACTTTGATGTGCTTGGAATCGACGGTTTGCTCGACCTTGACCGTGTAGGTGCCGTCGGGGATCAGCGAGGAGTCGATAGTATTTGCAGCCATCGCTAGGGCTGGAATCGCAAGGATGGCGATCGCGAGGGCGGCTACGAGACCGGGAAGGCGGAATTTCTTATACACGGTTACTCCAGTGAACGGTACTAGCCTATGATGATAGCGCAAGTGCCCCGGGGTCTTCCAGGGCCGGACCGCCCGGCTTAGAGCCATCTTCGAAGGCCAATTGGCCAGTTTGGAACTGGCCGACCATCTCGCGCAACTCGCTGGCCTGGGTTTGCACATCGTCCGCGCTGGTGGCCATTGTACCCACAGCAGTCGAATTCATTTCGCCGATATCGCTCGACGTCTCGATCCGTGTACCGAGCGCCTTGATCGAACCTTGCTGCTCGGTCGATGCCCGCGCCACTTGCGCGGTGCGGTTCTCGATTTCTGAGACGCTCTCGAGAATCTGGTTCGACGTAATCGCTTGTTCGCGCATCGTTGCGGCCGCTTCGTGCGTCATCGCGCCCATCTGCTCACTTGCCTTGGCAAGTTCTTCGGAAGCGCGTGCCTGCTGCGTGGTCGCGATACTAATGTCGCTAACCAATTGGGCGACCTCGGTCACTCGCGTGCTGATCGTCTCGATCATCGTCGTAACGTTGCGGGCCGACTCGGCGTTGTTCTGCACCAGCGAGTTCGCACGCGCGGTCCGCTCGAGCACGGCCGAGGTACGGCGTTGAATGTCGGCCACGAGCTGGCCGATCTGTTTGGTCGAGCTCGCCGAATTCTCGGCGAGCTTGCGCACTTCGTCGGCGACGACCGCGAAGCCGCGGCCGTGCTCGCCGGCACGCGCCGCTTCGATCGCGGCGTTGAGCGCAAGCAGGTTGGTCTGATCCGCGATCTCTTCGATCAGGCCGAGAATCTCGCCGATCTGGCGCGAGGCGCCGTCGAGGCTCTGCATCTCGGTGACGACGTCGGCAACGGTGTCGCTGATCGAGCCCATGCCCTTGGAGAGCGCGAGCACTTCGTTGCGCCCTTCGCGTACCTGTTGATCGGTGACGTTCGACTCGGAGCGTACCCGGTCGGCATTGCCGGCGACCTGCACGATCGAGGCCGACATCTGTTGCGTATTGGCAACGGCTTCTTCGACGACCGTGGCGAGGTTGAGCAGGTTCTGATCCATCTCTTGGATCGAGGCGGTCATTTGCGCAACGGCGCTCGAGATATCGGAGACGCGGCGCGCAACGGCTTCCGCGTTGTCGGCGACCGTACCGGCGGCGCCGGCGAGATCGCTCGAGTACTGCAGCGCCTGCGAGAGCGCAGCGAGCTCCTCTTTCATGCGGCCGTCAACCTGCAACGCAATTTGACTGCTCTGCTCCGAGCGTTGTTGCACGGTCATTGACGCATTTTGTATGCGGCGAACGATCGTACTCATGCGATCGGCGAAGTCGTCGATGGCTTGGCCAAGTCGGCCGAGCAGGTCGCGACCTTGCCAGTTGATGCGCTCGGTGAGGTCGCCCGCGCCCATGGCTTCGAAGATCTCGACGCAGCGGCCGATGCTGCGCGTCATGATGGTGCGCAGCCAGCCGTAGCTGAGTGCGACGATCAGGATGGCAACCAGCAGCCCGACGATCAACGAAAGCAGCGCGTTGTTGCGCGCGGCCAGGAGTTTATTGTAGCGATCGCTTGCCAGGCCGTTGAGTGCGTTGAGCATCGCCTGGCCGTCGGTGTTCTGCTTTTCGTACGCCGTGCTCGATGGGCCGTTGATCTGCGTCAGCGCATCCTTGGTCTTGCCGCTTTGCAGCAAACTGACTGCCGAGAGCGCCTGAAAGTCGTAGCCGCTCGCACTCGAGCTGAACGTGTCGACGAGCGAGCCGATCGCTTTGGCGATCTCGTCGCTATTGCCCTGACACGCCGACGTGGTCATGTCGGCGCCACCTTTGCTCGCGCTTTTGACCGGGCAGAAGATGTCGACCATCTTGCGCGCGTCGTCGGGAAATTGTTTGACCAGGGTCTTGGCCTGATCGAGCTCCTTTGCCGCGGCCGCCGGATCGGTCGAGGTCGCAGCCTCGAGCGTGGCTGCGCGCAGACTGTCGGCGTCGTTCGCGACCTTCGCGTAGGCAAGTTGTCCCGCAATCACCCGGTCATTAAGGACCTGTGCTTGCGTGGAGACTCCGTTGAGGGCCCAGAACATGACCGGGACCATCAGCAACATGACAAGGATCACGAGGCCAAAGGCCATCATGAGCCCGCGTTCTAAACTCGTGCGGCGCTGTTCCATCATTAGCTTCATCGGCTTACAGCGCGTGGGTATTTACGCCTCTTCTTAAGATTTGGCGTTTATCCCCACGCTGTCCCCAAGGAGTCCGCCACGCGGCCGCCAAGGCCTCTCGATTCCTGGATTCGGGCACCAGGAGTAGTAGGGATTGCCGGGCTCCGGCCCAATATATGGGGGTTATGAAGCACGAGACCGTCTGCGGCCTCGATATCGGGACGACCAAGACCTGTGCGGTCGTCGCGGTCGAAGGCCCCAACGGCTTGGAGATCGTGGGCGTTGGTGAAGCGCCCTCGCTTGGCATGCGCAAAGGCGTGGTCGTCGATCTCGACGAGACGATCAAGTCGATCGAGGCCGCAACCGAGCGTGCGGAACGCATGGCCGGCGTGCACATCGCCGACGTGTATGTCGGCATTACCGGCGATCACATTCGCAGCACGAATAATCGCGCGGTTGTTGCAACAACGAGCGACGATCGCGAAGTTTCGCACGCGGACGTGCGGCGCGTGATCGATGCGAGCAAGATTATCAACATTCCAGCCGACCGGCAGATCATTCACGCGCTGCCGCGCTATTTCACGGTCGACGGCCAGGAAGGCGTAGAAGATCCGGTCGGCATGGCCGGAGGACGCCTCGAAGTTGACACCCACATTATTACGGGCGGCTCTACCTTTATAACTAACGTGTTGAAGTGCGTGCACCGTGCCGGATTAGAGGCAGCGGGCTTGGTCTTTGAGCCGCTGGCGAGTTCGGCTGCCACGCTGCTTCCTGAAGAGAAGCAAGTCGGCGTGGTGCTGCTCGATATCGGCGGCGGCACGACCGACATCGCCGTGTACTCGCTCGGCAGTGCGATCTTCACCGCGACGGTTCCCGTCGGCGGCAACATTCTTACCAGCGACGTCTCACTTGGCCTCAAGACCTCCCTTGCGCAAGCCGAGGAAGTGAAGAAGCAGTACGGCGCGGGCATAGCGGAAGACGGCGAGCAGACCTTTAGCGTGCACGGTCTCGACGGCCGCACCAACAAAGAATTCACGACGCAACAATTGCGTGCAATCGTCGTGCCGCGCGTGCTCGAAACGCTGCGTATGGCCAAGCAAAAAATCGTCGAGAACGTGCCGCGCGATCTCGTGCTCGGCGAAGTCGTCATTACCGGCGGCGGCGCGTTGCTGCCGGGCCTCGTACCGATCGCTGAAGACGTGTTTGGTTTGCCCACGCGCGTCGGCTCCCCCACAACGCTCAGCGGTTTGACCGATGCGATGAGTCAGCCGCAGTATTCAACCGCGATCGGCCTCGTGCTCTTCGGTGCCAACGGCGAATCCGAAGAAAGCAACGGCGTACACCGGGGCGGATCGATCCTTACCAAAGTCCGACAGTGGTTCTCGGATCTTTGGAATTGACGTGACCCCGAAAAAGAAACCACAACAACTCACGTTCATCGAGGAGCAAGCTCAGATGGCAGATGCACGGCGCTTTCAACCCGAACATGCCGCGTCGATCAAAGTGATCGGCGTCGGTGGCGGCGGCTGCAATGCCGTCAACCGCATGATCGAGGCCGGTTTGACCGGCGTGGACTTCTACGCGGTGAATTCCGACGTGCAAGCGCTGCGCAATTCGCGAACCGAGAACACGGTGCACATCGGCGGCGGGCAAACGCGCGGGCTTGGCGCCGGTGCAAATCCGACGCTCGGGCGCGAAGCCGCCGAAGCCTCGCGCGAAGATCTTGCGATGGTGCTCGATGGTTCGGACCTCGTGTTCATCACCGCCGGCATGGGCGGCGGCACCGGTAGCGGCGCCGCACCGATTATTGCCGAACTCGCCCGCGACTCGGGCGCGCTGACGATCGCCGTCGTGACGAAGCCGTTCGCGTTCGAAGGCCGCAAGCGGATGCAAACCGCCGAACACGCTATTGCCGATCTCGAAGCGAAGGTCGATACGCTGATCACGATTCCAAACGAACGCATACTGCAAGTGATCGAGAAGAAGACCCCGCTCAACGAAGCCTTCTCGTATGCGGACGACGTGTTGCGCCAAGGCATTCAAGGCATCAGCGATCTGATCACGCAGCCGGGGTTGATCAATCTCGACTTCGCCGACGTCAAGACCGTGATGAGCGATGCCGGCTCGGCAATGATGGGCATCGGTGAGGGCACGGGCGAACACCGCGCCGCGGATGCCGCGCAAAAGGCGATTGCCTCGCCGTTACTCGAGACGACGATCGAGGGCGCGCGCGGCGTGATCTTCAACATCACCGGCGGCCCTGACATGGCGATGTACGAAGTAAACGAGGCCGCGGAGATGATCAGTCGCGCCGTCGATTCCGACGCGCAGATTATCTTTGGTGCGTCGATCGATCCGATGATGGCCGGCAAGGTGCGCGTAACGGTACTGGCCGCCGGATTCGGTGCGCCGCGCGCGTATCGTCCGTCGGCCGGCCACGCGTTTGAAACCGGCAAGATCGACGCGGTGACGCCGGTGAACATGGACGATATCGAAGTACCGGCTTTCCTGCGGTATCGCGGCTAACTCGCACAACCGATCATGGATGACCAGGGCTTTGCCGCCCGGGTGCTGGCCGACTCGGTCAGCCCCGCAGGTGTTCGCTTAACGACGCTCGAGGTGCGCTTTCCGCGCTTCATTTTGAGCGAATTTAACACGCATCGCGTGTTCAGCCGGAACTCGGCGAGCAGCAGAGCCGTGCCGACGAAGAAAATGATCGAGCGCGTGCTCGGGAATCCGGCGATGCCGGTCGAGTGGGGCGTGAACAAGGCCGGCATGTCGGCAAGTGAAGCGCTTACCGACGAGCAGGCCCAGCTGGCAAAAGAAGAGTGGCTACGCGCGCGCGACAGCGCGGTGCAGCACGTACGCGCGCTGCAAGCGTTCAACGTGCACAAACAGGTGATCAACCGCGTCCTCGAACCGTATATGTGGCATACGGTGATCGTCACGGCGACGGAATGGGAGAATTTCTTCAGTCTGCGCTTGGCCGAAAATGCCCAACCCGAGATTCAAGTCGCTGCGCGCGCGATGTTCGATGCGAAGGCGGCATCGGATCCAAAAACTATTGCGCTGGGCGACTGGCATTTACCGCTCGTACAAGATGACGAACGCAGCCTACCGATCGAGGTGCGCAAGAAGGTCAGCGCCGCGCGCTGCGCGCGTGTGTCGTATCTCACCCACGACGGCAAGCGCGACATCGAGAAAGACATTGAGTTGTGCCAGCGCCTGTTGAGCGATCGTCATATGAGTCCATTCGAGCACGTCGCAACGCCCGCGACAGACGCTGGATTTCACGCGAACTTCCGCGGCTGGGTCCAGATGCGCAAGGAACTAGAAGCAGCCGCACGATGAACGAGGCGCCGCAGTGCTGCGACGCCTCGTGCGTTTCGATGCGTTTTGGCGGCATGATACCCTACCACGAACCTAACACATCTGTGACGCCTTCGGCGCAAGTGTACCTAAAGATTCCAACGATAGTACCCGCGAGCGGGGCTCCTTGGACATTAAGGCGCTTCGCATTTCCGCGTTATTGAAAAGTTATTTCCGATGTGCGATAACC
>DATJOM010000001.1:0-53634 GCA_035507095.1 Candidatus Acidiferrum sp. | reverse complement strand
GAACAGGATCCGAACGGCGAGCTTGCGGTGACGTACGAGAACCGGATCGCGGCGGCGCAAAACTACTACCATCTTCCCAGCCTCCTGGCGCGCGACGTCGGCGGCGAAATCGGTGCGCGCCTTGCGCGCGGCGAAGTTGTCGAAGATAGCTACGAGCGGGGCGGCGAGCGCGTCTGGTTCTACGCGCGCGCCATACAGAACGCGAGCCGCCTCGAGAGCGTGCTCACGCAGGAGCGCCTGCTCTAAGCCGTCGCGAGGTCCATGTCATTGCGAACGTTCCAGTACGTGTCGCGAATGACCGGCTTGAACCCGGCGGTGATGATCGTCTCTTCCAGTTCGCGCCGCGTTGCGTCGTTATTCGCACCGGCATCGCGCACCACGCGATCCTCGATGATCACGCCGCCCATGTCGTCGCACCCGTAGAAGAGCGCGAGCTGACCCATCTTCAAACCCGGCGTGAGCCAGGATGCTTGGAGATGCGCAAAGTTGTCCATGTAGAGACGCGCAACCGCGAGCACGCGCAGGTACTCGAGCGCCGTCGCCTCTTTGCCGCGCAGCGGCGTCTTGAACGGCACGTAGAACCACGGAATAAATGCGGTGAAGCCGCCGGTTTCGTCTTGTAAATCGCGCAGGACGTGCATGTGTTCGATCCGCTCTTCGTCGGTCTCGATCGAACCGTACATCATCGTCGCAGTGGTCTTCATGCCCAAATGGTGTGCCTGGCGCATCACGTCGAGCCATTCGTGCGGCGTTACCTTGCGCGCGGAAATACGCTTGCGGACGCGCTCGACGAGAATCTCGGCGCCGGCGCCCGGCAATGATTTGAGGCCCGCAGCCTTGAGCCGCTCCAGCACGGCGCGGGGCGTCATGCTCTCGACCTGGGCTAGGCCGGTGATCTCGGAGACCGAGAGTGAATGAATGTCGACATTCGGAAACTCCGCGCGCACGCGATGGAACAGCTCCTCGTACCATGTGAGCGGCAAGTCGGGATTGACGCCGCCCTGGATCATGATCTGGGTCGCGCCGAGGTCGGCGGCCTTTTTAACGCGCGCGACCACTTGATCGTGCGACAGCGTACGACCCTCTTTATGGTGCTCCGGCCGGAAGAACGCACAGAACGTACAATGCACGTTGCACACGTTGGTATAGTCGATTGTCGTATCGATCACGTACGTGACGACGTTCGACGGATGGAGTTGCATGCGGCGCGCGTGCGCCGCCATACCGAGCTCGTGCAGATCGGCCTCGCGATAGAGCCGCACACCCTCGTCGAACGAGAGCCGCCCCCCGGACGCGGCGCGTTCGAGCAGACTAGCGAGTGACGACACCGATGGCCTCCGGAAGCGAATGGGGAACGGCGCCGATCGCGCCGATCGCAAAGAGCTCGCGGCAGAACGCGCCGAGGCCGCTCTGCGCCGCCGAGTGGAACGTGAAGTTCAGCTTTCCGTAATAGTCCTCGTAGAAGCCGGCCGTGCGTGGCCGCACGCCCTGCGCAGCATCGATGACAGCCCCCATGTGCGAGCGCGACCAGGTGTAGCTGTCGGTCAGCGCGTGCATGCACTCGCGTATCGCTTCGGGATCGCGTTCGTAGGCATCGCGGCGCGCGGCCCACACCGCGAAGACGGTCTGCTGGCCGGTCCACTCATGCCACAAGGTGCCGAGATCGTAGACCTGCTCGCCCGGAAAACGTTCGAGCGCGTCGATCGCGGAGTCACCAATCAACAGTGCGGCCTTACCTCGCGCCGCGACATCCAGCGGACAGTCCGATTCGAAATAGTGCGGGCGCACGTGGTAGCGCCGTTCGAGCACAACGCGCAGCAGGTTGCGTCCGGTTGCGGACTCGCTCGTGAGCGCGATCGGAACACCGTCTAGCAACGCCGGCGGTATCTCCGATACGAGAACGACCGAGACGACTTCATCGCGCGCACCGATGCACAGATCCGGCAACAGCACGAGCTCATCCGCGTGTTGCGCCCAGGCGAAGGCGCTTATTGGGCTCAAATCGAGTTCGCCGCCGATCAACATCGCATTCAGCTTCGAAGGAACGTCGGCGTGCAGCGACCCCGGATAGCCGATCGCACCCATGTCAAACGCGGTATAGATCGGCAGATCGTTGGTGTAGATGATCCGTCCACAGCGTAGGCTCACGCCGTCACCTTGTCATCCTGAGGTGCGCCGCTAGGCGCCTCGAAGGACGGCTGCGGCGGCGCCCAATCATAGGGAAACTCATCATACGTGCTATTGCGGCGAATGGGCGTATAGCCTGCGGCTTCGATCAACCGCCGGAACTCGCGATCGTCGACATATTGTCCCGACTGCGTGCCGGCCGAATGATAGATCATCTCTTCGTCGGTCGAGCCGTGCGTGCCGTCCATATCGTCGGCACCGTATTGCAGCGCGACCTGGCAAATCTTAAGGCCCTGAATCATCCAGTAGGCTTTGATGTGATCGAAGTTGTTGAGCATCAAGCGCGCCACCGCGAAGGTACGCAAGTCGTCGAGGCCCGTGGTCCAGCCGCAGTACGAAAGCTCGTTGCCGTCGGGATGGAACGCCAGCGGAATAAAGGCGTTGAAGCCCGGCGAGCGCTCTTGCGACGCGCGTAGCTTGATGAAGTGATCGACGCGGTCTTCGAGCGACTCGATGTGCCCATAAAGAATGGTTGCATTAGAGGCAACACCCTGGCGGTGCAACTCCTCGTGGATCTCGAGCCAATTCTCTCCGGAGACCTTGTTGGCGCAGATTTTCGACCGCGTCGGTTCGCCGAGAATCTCGGCGGCACCACCGTTGACGTTGTCGAGGCCGGCTGCCTTGAGCGTGCGCACGATGTCCGGGAAACTCATCCGATGCCGCTTGGCCATATACTCGATCTCGGCTGCGGTGAAGAGCGAGAGCTGGACGTGCGGCAGCGTCTCCCTGAAGCGGCGCATCAACGGCAGCCAATAGTCGAGTGAGAGCTGGCGCGGATCGTGACCACCCACAATGTGGATCTGGTTGAAGTTGGTTCCCGTTTCGAGCGCCTTCGCGTACACCTGATCGGCGGTCATGCGAAAGATGCGCTCGGGCTCCTTGAACTCGTCGGCTGCAAACGAACAGAACTTGCAATTCGCAAAGCAGACATTGGTCGAGTTGATGTAGCGGTTGAGAACGTAGAAGACTTTCTTTCCGCTCTTGCGCTCTTTCTGTTTGCGCGCGATGCGGCCGAGATTATGGATGTCGTGCGTGCGGTAGAGCGCCAGGCCGTCTTCCATCGAGAGCGGCGTGCCCGCGTCGACCTTCGCTTCGATCTCGACGAGCCGGGGATCCATCTGGTAAGCCATCACCCATCTATTCTAAAGATGCGTGGGTACGCCCCTCGAAGACATTGGTAGGCCAGCAAGCGGCCAAGGTCGCCACGATCGTGCAGCCCCAGAGGACCCCTCCCACGATGTCGGTGAGGTAATGCGCCCCGAGCGCGAGGCGCGACCACATGATGGCGAGGGCAAGCAGCGCGAGCAGCGGGGCAAGCCAGGCTCTGCCGGGCAGAGCGCCCCGCGCGACAAATATTGCGAGCACGATGTAGAACGCAATTGCGATCGTGGCATGCGAGCTCGGATACGAAAACGAGAGCTCGTGTTTGATCACCCAATCCGAACGCCGCGGCCGCGCGAAAAAGTGCTGCCACGCATCCGTTCCGCGCCACGCGATCAACAACGAAAGGATCGCGAATGTCAGGCGCGAGCGCCACGCCGGGACGGCGATTGCAATGATCGCGGTTGCGACACCGACCGGCAGCAGCACTTGGAAGAAACCGAACCACGTTATCATCCATGCGAGCAGCGTCGCATGATTGACCCACTGGATCTCCGCTTGCATCAACCAACCCGGATCGGGCCTGTGATCGACCGCGTAACCGAGCGCGAGAAAGAGCGCGAACGCAATAGGCGCACATGCAAATACGAACGCGCGCCGCCTGATACTCAAAAGAGTTCTTGCTGCGTGTCGTCCGACTTACCCAAGCGCGAGGCGATCACTTCCAACTCGCCCAGGCCGAGTAAGATCTTGCGCGGCTTCGTACCCTCGTGCGGGCCGACGACTTTGAAGTCTTCAAGCTGCTTCATGACCCGCACGGCGCGCGGATGGCCGATCGAGAACTGCGACTGTAATTGCGCGGTCGACGCGTACTGCGTCTCGATGATAAACTTCGCTGCCTCGTAGCAGAGCGGATCGGCGCCTTTGCCGTTTTGCGCATCGTCGTCGCCGACCGGCGTCACTTCGACGTCGAGCAGATTCTCGGGTCGCGCCTGCTTCGCCCAAAAGTCGACGAGCCGGTTGACCTCGTGGCCGGTAATGTACGCGCCTTGCGCGCGAATCGGTTTAGGCGCGTCGATCGGCAGATAGAGCATATCGCCGCGGCCCAGCAACCGCTCCGCGCCATTCATATCGAGAATCACCCGCGAGTCGACCTGCGAACTCACCGCAAAGGAGACGCGCGACGGAATATTGGCCTTGATCAAGCCGGTGATCACATCGACCGATGGGCGCTGCGTCGCAACGATCAGGTGGATGCCGGTTGCGCGGGCAAGTTGCGCCAGGCGCATGATCGTGGTCTCCACCTTCGCCGGTGCGACCAGCATGAGGTCGGCAAGCTCGTCGATGACGATCACGACGAAGGGCAGCTTCTCATCCGGGTACTTGGCGTTGTACTCTTCGATCTTGCGCACGCCGGCTTTGGCGAAGCGTTCGTAACGCGCATCCATCTCTTTGGTCATCTCGAAGAGCGCGCCCGCGGCCATACGCGCGTCGGTGATCACCTCTTTAATCAGGTGCGGAATGCCGTTGTACACGGTAAGCTCGACGCGCTTGGGATCGACCATCAGCAGCTGCACTTGGTCAGGGGTGGCCGAGACGAGCAACGACGCGATGATCGTGTTCAAGCAGACCGATTTGCCCGAACCGGTTGCGCCCGCCACGAGCAAGTGCGGCATCTTGCCGAGGTCACCGAAGACCGGGCGGCCGGTAATATCTTTGCCCAGCGCCATCCACAGTGGCGGAATCGTACCGCGATTGGGGATCGCATCGAGAATCTCGCGAATCGCCACGACCGAAACGGTGGCGTTGGGCACTTCGATGCCGACCGCCGACTTGCCGGGAATCGGCGCCTCGATGCGTACGCTCGTTGCCGCGAGCGCGAGCGCGAGGTCGTCGGCAAGCGACGCGATCTTGGAAATCTTGACGCCACGTTCGGGACGCAACTCGTAGCGCGTAATCGAGGGACCGCGTTCGATGTGCGTCACCTTTGCACCGACACCGAAGCTCGCGAGCGTATCCTCGAGCACGTGGGCCCGGCTCGAATCGTCGACCACCTGCGCTTGCGGCGCGTCGAAGAGCGAGAGATCGGGCAACCGATACGAGCGCGTCGTCGCGACCAGGTCTGCCGACTCGTAGTCGCCGACGACCGCCGGCGTAACGACAACGGGCTGCGGTGGCGTCATAACTGCCGGCGGTACAACGAGCACCCGTGCTTCGTCTTCCACGTCTTCCTCGATCTTCGCGGCCTCGACATCAAACGCGGGCGCGCGTTGCGCCTTTGGAAGCGCAAATGCTTCGCGCAGCGAGGAGTGGCCTTCGGGAAGCGCGAGCGAGATTTTCGGGATCTTCGGTAGACGAACGCGCGCGAGGACGCCCAGGAACAGCCCGATCAGTTTCTTCAGACTGACCTGTGTTAGCGAGAGCGTGAGTGTTGCCGCCGCCACGACGAGCACGATCCACGCGCCGGCAGTGCCCAGCAAGCCATGCAGCGTCGACCAGATGCCCGCGCCCACGATGCCGCCGCTGCGCGGCCCCGATGCGCCCAGCGCAGCGTCGAGGATAAGGAAGTAGGAGAGCGCGGAGGAGCCCAGCGTGGCGATCATCCGCGGGACGTTGATCTCCAGGAAGACGATCGCGCCGAGAAGTGCGACCAGCACCGGGAAAAGCGCGGCGCCCCCTCCAAAGAGTTCGCGCAACCCGCCCGCCAGAGCGCGGCCGACGTTGCCTGTTGCCCCCGGAGCCGCGAGCGCGATTCCGCACAGCAGCGCCAGGGAGAGTGCGGCGATTCCGACGATCTCGAGATTGAGCTTCCTTGCACTCGCCTTACGGCGTACTCGTGCCATCGGGAATACTACTTCGTCGTTTAACTAGGAGATCACTTGCAGAGCCCCACGATCGTCGTCCTCGATGGCGACCAAACCGGAGAAGAGTTGCTCAACGAGTCGCTACGCGTGCTCGACGAATCCGTCATCGATATTCCGCTCGCCTTGGAGCGCTACGATCTCTCGCTCGAGAATCGCCGCGCGACCAACAACCAAGTCGTACACGATGCCGCAGCGGCGATGGTAACGCATCGGCTCGGCCTCAAGGCCGCTACGATCACGCCGGAACAACCTGGCGACGTCGGCTCGCCCAACCAAATATTGCGCCAAGCGATCGACGGCAAGGTGATCGTGCGCACCGGCCGCAAGCTGCCGCGCGTGCGTCCGGTCGCCGGTATCAACGCGCCAATCTCCATCGTGCGCATGGCGGTCGGAGATGCCTACGGCGCAAAGGAGTGGCGCGAAGGCGAGGGTCTCGACGAGATTGCGCTCCGCACCGAAGTGATTTCGCGCGGTGTGTGCCGTTACGTTTCCGAATACGCGTTCCAGCACGCGAAGAAGATGGGTGCAAAAGTTTTTGGTGGTCCGAAGTACACGGTGAGTCCGGTGTACGAGGGCATGTTGAAAGAAGAGATGGATGCGGCGGCAGCCCGTCATTCCGACGTGCCTTACGATCCACAACTGATCGACGCGACATACGCATTGCTCATCTCCGACGCCGGCGACTATCCTTTGGTCATTCCGTCGCTCAATCGCGACGGCGACTGTCTCTCCGATTTCGTGATGCAGCTCTTCGGCTCGATCGCCGGCGCCGAGTCGGTGCTGCTGGCCTTCGATGAATCCCTCAAGCCGAGCGTCGTGATGGCCGAAGCGCCGCACGGAACGGCACCGCGGCTCTTCGGAAAAAACGTAGCCAACCCACTTGCGATGATCCTCGCAGCCGGCGCGCTGCTTTCCTACATCGACGACCGCCGCGCGGTGAACGCCTCGCGCGCGATCTATGAAGCGTCGCTGGAGTCGCTCCACGAAGGCATCGCCACCGCCGACCTCGGCGGCCATTCGACGACGACGGAGTTTACCGACGCCGTCATCGAGGGAGTAAAACGGAAACTCGACGTCTGGTCCACGCTCTAGTGAGTGTAAAGTTTTGCACAAACCGGTACCACGGATATGAGGTGCGCTAGTCTACGGTTAAGCAGGCAGCCGAGGGGGCCGATTTTATCAAAAGGATGTTTCTGGCTCAGGGTCGCTCCGTTCAGAGTATTGAACGGGGCAATCAGCGCGGTACCTATCGACAGTCGATCGAGCTTCCGATCGCCGTCGAGATTGCGGGCCTGCCCGCACCGGTGTATGGGACCCTGGTCAACATTTCTGAGACCGGCTGCCGCATCCGCTCGCTCATTCTGATCGACCGTAACCGCGACGTGAGCTTTGAACTCAAGCGTCCCGGACACGCGGCGGTTCATTTGCGCGGTACGGTCGTCTCACGCGCGACGCCGCCGTCCGGCGGCGGCTATGAGTACGGCATTACGTTTAAGCTGACTAACACCGAAAAGGCCGTCCTCAACAAAGAAATTCAAGAGATGCAGCGTCGCGAGGCTGCGGCGCGAGCGGACGCGCGGCCGACGACCGTCGGCACCACCGCGTCCACTCCGAGCGCCAAACAACGGCGCGGCAGCGTCCGCACGTTGGTTGGATTTCCGGTTCGCTACCGGATCGCCGGCCGGCCGGCGATGACCGCCGAGGCGAACGATGTTTCAACCGGCGGCTTGCGCTTGATCACGCCCGACAAGCTCGAACAAGGGACGATGGTCGAGCTGCGCTTTACCCTTCCAAATAGCGTTCTTTGGGTCTATCCGGCTGCCGAAGACCGCACCGAGATCACCCCCTTCGGGCCGCGCCGCATTCGGATTCCCGACAACCGGCGCTCGTTCGAAGAGATGATCGTCCACGGCCGGATCGTTTCACGCTTTGCCCCTAACCGCGACCGGGAAGTCTATGGGGTTCAGTTCACCGACATCGATGGCTATCAACGCGAAGAGGTCGCGCGCTTTACGCACGCGGTCCAACTCGCAAAACTTCGGTCTGAGTAGACTACCACCAAGGAAAGGGCAACACCATGAGCTGGATCCCGAAAAAGGCCACTGCCGCATCCGCCCCGCCGACGCAAATCTTGATGCCGGTGGCATCGTTGATGACGCCGCGCATTACCTCCGTCTCGCTCGAGATGCCGGTCGTGATGAGCGTGCGCCGCCTTCCCGCGCCGGTCTACGGTACGCTCATGGATATCAACGCGCAAGGCGCACGCGTGCGTTCGCTGGTGTTGATGGAACGCGGCACGGAAGTCGAATTCGATCTCAGTCTGGCCGGCAGCGCGCCGATCACGATCAGCGGTCGCGTCGAAGGCCGGCGCAACGCCGCATCCGGCGCGCGCTTTGAATATCAATTCTCATTCGACTCGATGGCGGAAGCGCAAATCGACGCGCTGGTACGAGCGGTGCGCGAGCTCGAACGTCGCGCAGCGGCGTCGCGCTCGATTCAGAAGTCGCTCGACGACCTGCCGACGACCGATCGCAACCGTCGCGGCAGCTATCGCGCCCTCACGGCCTTCGCCGCGCGGTTCCGCCGCGAAGGCGACAAGTGGAGCGAAGGCAGGGTCGGCGACATCTCGGCGACCGGTGTACGCATGAACTGCGAAGAGTTGATCGCCATCGGCACGATGCTTGATCTGCGCGTGACGTTGCCGTCGAGCGTGCTCGACATTTATCCCGAAGAGACAGCGGTTATTGACACAACGCAGGCCGCCCCGCGCCGCATCGGTCGCGCCGACATGCGCCGCCCGTTTGAAGAGATGGCGCTGCGCGGACGCGTCGTGACCCGCTTCCAGCCGGTGCGCGAGCGCGAGTGCTACGGTGTCGCGTTCATCGAGATCGATGGCTACCAGCGCGAAGAGATCGCGCGCTACACGCACGCAGTCCAGCTTTCGAAGATCCGCGCCAGCTAAATCTAACGAAGCGAAATCAGCACAACGCCGGCGAGCGCAATGGCGACGCCGGCTTTTTGCGTCCGTCCAAGCCGCTCGCCGAGCACGACCCGCGCTAAGAACACCGTGCTCGCGGGATAGAGGCCGGTAAGGACCGCCGCAATCGCGAGACTGCCGTAGAACGTCGCCAGCACATACAGCACATTGGCGGTCATATCGAAGACGCCGCAAACAGCGATCAGCGGCCAATCCGCGCGCGGAGCGGCGAGCCTGGTACGCGTTGCGAACGTCACCACCAGCAGCAGCGCGATTGATGCGAGACGGGCTGCAACGAGGTTATGCAAACCAGCCGCGGGATGCGTATTCGAAAGCAAGATGAGAAATGCGCCGAAGCCGAATCCGGCGAGGATCGCTTCGCGCACGCCTTCCGTCGCAATCTCGCGTTTGCCCGAGTCCTCGAACGAGAGCGAAATCATGACGATAGCGATGAGCGCCACGACCAGGCCGATCATTTGTGTGAGCGCGAGCCGGTCGCCGCGCACCGTTCCATAGATGAGCGGAATGGACGCAGCCAAGACCGCGGTGATCGGTGAAACGATGCCCATCTTACCGATCGACAAGGCGTGGTAGAGCAAAGCCACGCCAAGCGCACCACCAACGCCGGCCAAGGCGCCGAATACGTAATCGCTTGGGACCGTTCGGCCCGGCGTGAACGGCAACACGGCGAGCAGCAGCGCAAAGCCAACGGCTTGTGAGAGCACGGCGACGGCGAACATGCTCGCGCGGCGCGTCGCGAGGCCACCGCAAAAATCTGCCGCGCCATAGGTTATCGCGGCAATCAAGCTTAGAGCAATACCGATGTGTCAGACTTCCATTACGACCGGAATGATCACCGGGCGCCGCTTCGTACGCTGATTGATCGCGCGCGAGAGCGTGCTGCGGATGTGCTCCTTGACGGTATTGACGTCGCGGATCGCATCGACCGAGACCTCGGCGATCGCGTTACGCAACTCACTGCGCAGGTCGTCGAGCACGCCATCGGATTCCGGCAGATAGAAGACGCCCCGCGAGATCAGGTCGGGCTCACCGATGATCCGCGCTTCTTCTGCGTCGATCGCGATGACCACGATCACGATGCCGTCGTTCGAGAGCGCCTTGCGGTCGCGCAGGACTGCCTCGCCCACGTCGCCGATCCCCGAGCCGTCCACGAGCACGTTGCCGCCATACGTCTTGCCGATCTTGTCGCCGTATTCGCGCGTGAATTCGAGCACGTCGCCGTCTTCGGTAATAAAGACGTTCCCCGCCTCGACGCCGGTCTGGACCGCGAGACGTCCGTGCTGCACCAGCATCCGGTACTCGCCGTGAACCGGCATGAAGAACTCCGGGCGCACGAGGTTGAGCATCAGCAACAATTCTTCTTGCGAGCCGTGGCCCGAGACGTGCGCGCGGCCGTCGGTGCCGTGAATGACGGTCGCACCGAGCTTGTAAAGGTTGTTGATTGTCTTGTAGACGCTCTTCTCGTTGCCCGGGATCGGTGTTGCGCTGATAACGATCGTGTCGCCCGGGACAACGCGAAAGTTCTTGTGATCGCGAACCGACATGCGCGCGAGCCCGCTCATCGGTTCACCTTGCGACCCCGTCGTCATCACCACGATCTGCTCGGGTGGAAAGCTATCGATGTCTTCGATCTTGATCCGGGTCTCGGGCGGGATACGCAGGTAGCCAAGTTCGCCCGAGAAGTGCACGACGTTCTGCATCGAGCGGCCCAAAAACGCAATCTTGCGTCCGAAGCGCACCGCGTGATCGATCGCCTGCTGGACACGCGGCACGTTTGAGGCGAATGAAGCGATGACGATGCGCCCCTTCGCGCGCTGAAAGATCGCGGTGAAGGCCTCGCCGACGATACGCTCGGAGAGCGTGTGGCCCGGGCGCTCGGCATTCGTCGAGTCCGAAAGCATGCATAGCACACCCTCTTCACCGATTCGCGCGATGCGGGCGAAATCGGCCGGGCGTCCGTCGATCGGTGTCTGATCGAACTTAAAATCTCCGGTATGAAAGATCGTGCCGACGGGCGTGCGGATCGCGAGCGCGCACGCGCCCGCAACGGAGTGGTTGATGTGAATGAATTCGGTCTCGATCGCGCCATATCGCACCCGATCTCCCGGCTCGACAACCACAAAATCGACTTCGCCGAACTTGTGCTCGCGCGACTTCGCCTTGATCAACGCCATCGTGAGCGCCGTGCCCACGATCGGCGTCTGCGGAAACTCTTTTATGAAATAGGGGATGCCGCCGATATGGTCTTCGTGGCCGTGGGTCACCAGCACCGCGCGCAACTTGTGCGCTCGCTCGCGCACGTAGCTAAAGTCGCTAATAACGATGTCGACGCCGTACATCTCCTCATCGGGAAACATCAACCCGCAATCGACCACGACCAAATCGTCATTGGTCTCGATCACGGTCATGTTCCGCCCGATCTCGCCGCAGCCGCCCAGCGGGACAACGCGCACGTAAGGTTCGTCGGGTGGGGCAGGGACGATTAAGGTGTCGGGATTCAAATGGTTGGGACTTTCCGCACGACGCTGCATGCGTGATTGAGGCTCATGCTCAATCGATACCTCGCCCGGGTCCTGGTGACCTCGCTTACCTTTGCGATGCTGGTCGGGGTCGCGGCTCCGACCACCCCGTCGCCGGGCTGCCGGCCCGCGCCGCTTCTCTATTCGCCGCGTGTCTTGCGCCATGTACGCGCGATGCTTCAGCTGCGGGTGCTCGAGGCTCGGCGCGCGCGGCTCGCGCTAGCCCAGAGCGCAATAGAACGTCAACTAAGCATCGATCAACTTCTCGCGCTGCCCGACGATGCGGAAGTCGTGCGACAAGCCCTGACCGCCGGGCAGTTGAGCCGTCTTCACGGCCTAAGCGCTAGCACGTGCCGCCAGCCGTGAACTGCGCACCGAGCGTGTGCAAGTCGCCGCGAGCTACAACGTCGAACCGGTTCCAGGATCGGCGTCGTTTAGGTACTGATTGTACCAATAGGCTGCTTCGAGTCCCCAGAGGGCGATAGTTATGTTGCCGCCTTCGTCTTCGGCTATTCCATTCTCATTGACTAGATTCGAATAAAATAGGTACTCCTGGTAGTCGTAAAGCGCACTGCCGGCTCGCGCGATACCAGTCGTACAGATCAAAGCGACGGCCAGAAAAAGCATGAACGTCTTTTTCATTGCGAATGTCCTCCTACGGTAATTTTACGCTGTCGCTATCTGTGTGACAAGGCGAAATGCTCCTTTCGGCCTAGTCCTTATGTACCAGGCGCCGCTGCAATCTTGTTGCGACAAGGACCAAGCCCAGGAGCAACTAAGAACATTTTCATGCACGTAGCCCACAAAGGGAACGCCCTAACGACACTGCTCGATACGATCGTCATGCCGAAAGGGGCGTTCGAATCGATCCGCGTTGCGCCGACCTGGGCTTTGGCGCTCGCGATGGCGATTGTCATCGGAGCAGTCAGCGCGTACGTCATCATACCTGCCGTCCAGCACGCGAGCGCGGGGTCACTCGCGCATAAAATCGCTACCGACCCGGTGCTCATGCAGATGACGCCCGAGCAGCAACAGCACTTGCTCGCGATGGAGCAAAAGAGCACGGAAAACTCCTGGGTCTTCGTCGTTATGAACGTGCCACTCGGCGCGCTCTTCGCAGCGGCGATACTGCTTATTTTCGACAAGCTCGGTGACGGCGCCGGCACCTTTGCGAAGTACTGGTCGGCCGCGTGCAATATCGCAGTTGTCGTCGCGATCGGATCGGCAGTAAAGGCCGTCATCGTGTTGCTGCGCGGAACCGACAGTTTCCAAATCACGCAGGATCTTCAGCATCTCGTTCCGTCGCTCATCATGCTCGCTCCGGGGGCGAGCGCGAAGGTCGGCGTCTTCCTCTCAGCGATCACGCCGTTCACGCTCTGGGCGTGCGCGCTCAACGCCCTGGCTCTGCGCGTTATCGGCAACACGCGACCGGTCCTCGCGTGGGCGGGGGCGGCCGTTTTGTTGCTGCTCCCCGCGGTGCTTGCGTCTCTCGCAACGCGATAAGACGAGGAGGGCGACAGCGGTCATGTACGCATCGGAGTACATCTGATACTGCTGGTAGTCGCCTCCTATCTAGCAGTCTAACTCGAAAGAGGTAAACGGCCTATGCCGCGATAGTAGTTCCTATTTACTATGGGCGCGGTCCACGGGGATTCGCGCATGCCCGCAAGGCCCAAATGGCGGGCAGTTGAAACATTTTCACGCGAGCGGCACTAGCACGTCGGGGCGGGATGCCTCGACTGTTTTCAAGCCAGGACGGCGTTCCTCGCGGAGCGAGGATGAAAACATCTGCTGGTAGCCGACGACACCGCTCATCGGAAAGAGGGCATTTATGGCTGTCGATCCCCCGAAGGCTAACGGACTGAAAACCGTGGTGGACACGATCGTCGCGCCAAAAGAGGCGTTCGAATCACTCCGCGTCGCGCCGACCTGGGGTTGGGCGCTTTTGATCGCGGTTGTGCTGATACTTGTTTCGTCGTACCTTACGGCGCCTGCGGCGGTTCACGGCATCACTGCCGATTGGCCAAATATGGTTGCAAAAAACCCCACGTTGGTCGGCGAGACGGCCGAGCAGCAGCAAAACGCTCTCGCCTTCACCCAAAAAATCACCTCATTTGTTTGGATCTTCACGCCGATCTTCATCGTCATAGGGGCGCTGATCGGCGCGGTAATCATGGTGATTTTCAACGCGCTTGGGCGCGGCGACGGTACGTTCGGAAAATATTGGGCCGCGCAGTGCAACATTACGGTAATCGCCGGACTCGGTGCGCTCGTGCTCGCCGTGATTGTTCTCGTGCGCGGAGCCGACAGCTTTAACACGGCGCAATCCGTCCAGGAGGCAATGCCGAATTTGGGCGTGCTCGTTCCAGGCACCGGTAAACTGCACGTATTTCTTTCGGTCTTCACGCCGTTCTCGGTGTGGGGGATGCTCTTAGGAGTTGCCGCGCTGTCCATCGTCGGGCGCGTTCCGCGCGTGCCGGCGTGGCTCGGCGGAATCCTTACCCTGGTACTGCCGGCACTGATCGCGGCAGCCTTTGCTCGTTAACTCTTGAGGCCGATGAATCGTCTACTACCCATTACAATACTTGCGGCTGCCGGACTCTTTCCCGCGGCCGCATCGGCAGCGCCGATGACGTTGCAAGATGCTATATCATACGCGCTCAACCACAGCCCTACGGTGGCGCAGCAATACGCCGCTGCGCAGTCAGCCGAACATTCGCTCGCGATCGCGCGCGGTACCGCATATCCAACCGTAAACGGCTCGCTTCAGAACTTCATGCAGAAGAACGCGAACTACGCCGGCCCGTACGCAGTTATCGGGGAGGCCCAGGAGCAAGTCTTCAGTCAGAACACCGCGCAAGTCGGCACCAACTGGACGATCGACACCGGCGGGTTTTCGCTCATGCAGCTGGCGTCAGCCCGCGCCTCCGCGGCGCAAGCCAACGAAACGTTGACGAACACGGAGAACCAGATCGCAAGCACGGTTACCAACGCATACTATTCCGTGGTGCAAAAGCAGGCGATCGTTCAGGTCGACGCATCGGACTTGCACTATCAAGGCGTCTTGGTCGACGCCGCTAAAGCCAAAGAACACGCCGGCACGGCGGCGGGCGTCGATGTGCTTCGCGCGCAAGTCCAGCAGGCCAAGAGCGCGTCGACGCTGGTCGGCGCCCGCGCAGACGTTGAAAATGCGGTCGAAGATCTCGCGCAGACGATCGAAGCCCCGCTCGATCAACAGTTCATCTTTCCAAAAGAGGTCGCGCAGCCGAAGTTACCCACCCAATCCGTTGACACGCTAGAAGATATAGCGCTCAACACGCGACCCGACGTTATTGCAGCACGCGAAGGTGTCTCCGCAGCGCAGTTCACGCGCAAGGGATGGGATCGCGAACTCTTCCCAACCGTCGCCGTCAATGCCTCGATTGGGAACGAATTCGCGCCAACCCTCGCCGGCATGGTGGTCGGCGTCAACCCTGATGGTACGCCCATAACCGTTCCGCGCGGCACGCCCGGCTTTTGGCAAGTCAACGCCACCTCGACGTTCACGCTGCCCTTCGTCGATTGGGGGCAGCGCCACACCGAACGCGTCAACGACGACGCGCAACTCGCTTCGGCGCAGCGCGCGCTCGACGCCGCGCGCACGCAAGTGCAGATAGACATTCGACAGAACTACCGCGGTGCGCAAACCGCGCTGTCGCAGCTAAGCTACGCGCAAGATGAATCGCAGCTCGGGGCCGAGTCCGCGCGCGTCGCGCAACTCCAATATCAGCGTGGCCTGATCGCGCTCTCCGACGTCATCCTCGCGCAACAACAATCGGTCACCGCGCAGTCCGATCTGGTTGCCGCACGCGTCTCGTACGTAGAGGCGATCGTTAAACTTCGCGTCTCGCTTGGCACCTATACGGCGCAGAGTGCCGTCGCCGACTTACAGTGATCTGCAAATAAGGAACCGCATGAACCGCACTCGCAACATTATCATCGTCGTCGCCGCACTACTCGTCATCATCGTGGTCGCCGTTCTGGCCGGTAAACGCGGGGGCGGCTCCGCAACGGCGGTGAAGATGCAAAAAGTCAGCTACTCGACGTTTTCGGTGAAGCTCCCCGAGAATGGGGTCGTCCTCGATGCAGATACAGTGACGGTGCCATCGCTCGTGGGCGGTAACATCGGCAAAATCTACGTCAAACCCGGAAGTCGCGTCACGGCGGGTGAATTGCTCGCCACCATCGACAATCCGACGCTCGAATACAACGCGTCGAGTTCGCAGGCCGACTACACGAACGCCGTTGCCAATGTGACCACCGCGCGCATCCAGGAACAGAACGCGCGCGTCCAATATCAGGCGCAAGTCGACACCAACAAGAGCGCACTCGACGAGGCCCGCCGCGTCTACGACGCCGATGCCGCGCTCCTGGCGCAAAAGGCCATCGCACGCAGCCAAGTCGACGCCGACAAAGCCAAACTCGATCAAGCGCAAGTTGCCTACGATCAAGCGCTGCAGCAGCTCAAGCTGGGAGCGGTCTCCGGCTACGGCATGGACAGTGTACAAGCCGCGCAGGCGAACGCTGAAAAGACGAAAATCATCAACGCCCAGAACCAGCAGCAAGTCGCGTTCACGCGCATCGTCGCGCCGATCAGCGGTACAGTGCAAACGGTCGCAGCACAGACCACCAATCCCCTGCGGTCTATGCAACAGGGCGACGCGGTCGCCGCCGGGCAGGGACTCTTTTCGATCGCAGGCGACAACAAGTATGTCGTCAAGGCGCAAGTCGACGAGCAAGACATCATCAACGTGCACGTCGGCCAGCCGGCGAATATTACCGGACAGGATTTCCCCGGTCACGTTATTCGGGGACACGTCGCGCGGATCGAGCCCGTCGCCCAGAAGTCGACCGACACGTCGAGCACGGCAATGCAGGTCCTAACGACAATCGCCTTAGATCAATCGCCGCCGTTTCTCAAGGATGGCATGAGCGCCGATGTCGATATCTTGACCAGCAACATTCCGCACTCCATTGTCGTTCCGAACGACGCGATCGGCAAGAACGGGAAAGCCTCGTTCGTGTACGTCGTCCAACACGGCGTTGCGAAGAAGCGCACGATTACCCTCGGGCGCGCCGGCGACAGCACGACGCAGGTGCTCTCGGGCCTATCGCCGGGCGACGTCATCGTTGCCGGGAAAACGCCGGCGCTCACCGATGGCGCGCGCGTCACGCCGCTCCCGTCGCCGTCTAGCACGCCTGGATCTTCATGAGCCGCGTCCTCGCCTATCTCGCGGAGGCGGGAGCATCGCTCTGGCGCAATCGCACGCGCTCGATCCTGACGATGCTCGGCATGATCATCGGAAGCGCATCGATCATCACGGTCTTCGGGCTCAGCAAGGCCGCAACCAGCGGCATCGAGGGCACCTTCAAGTCGTTCGGCACGTTCCCGATCATCGTGCAGGTCGATCAGTCGCAGACGTATCCCGAGCGCGCGCAATTGCGCTACGGCGACGCAACGCGTCTTGCTGCGGATCTGGGTTCGGCCGTGCTGGCGGTTGAGCCCGACTTTGCGCGCACCTGGAAAGTCAGTTATGGGACGGTGAGCGACCACTTTTCCGTGAGCGGCACCGGCGTACATGCCAATGACTCACTAACGATGAGTGCGGGGCGCAAACTCGACCAGCGAGATGTTGACGCGGCCGCGCGCGTCGTCGTGCTTTCGCAAAGTGTCGCCGACCGATTCTTTCCGAATCACGATGCGTTAGGCAAGGCGCTCACGATGAATAGTGGCCGCTACAGGGTTATCGGTGTCTACAACCCGATCACCTCGCCGTTTATCACCGCATTGGGCGGCAATGACTTCATCGCGATCCCGTATTCGACGTTCTATCGCGCGGTGAATGAACCGCCCGACGATTTCTCGATCTATCCGGCACCGGGGTTCACCGCCGACATGCTGCGCGATCAAATCATCCAGTCATTGCAGCACATCCACGGCCCGCAAGCACAGTATCAAATCGTCGACGCCGCCGCCTTCCTCGAAGGATTCGAGAATGTCCTGAACATCGCCGGAATGAGTCTCACGGCAATAGGCACCGTAGCTCTCATCGTTGCCGGCATCGGCATCATGAATATCATGCTCGTTACGGTAACGGAGCGCACGCGCGAGATCGGCATACGCAAATCGATCGGGGCAAGTCGAAGCGACATCATCCTGCAGTTTCTGATGGAATCCGTTGTTTTAGCGTTGATCGGCGGCGGGACCGGAATGCTGTTGGGAATCGGCTTCACGGCGCTGGGCGCATTTGCACTGAGCAAAGAGCTCGGCGACCTCGTCGTGCCGTACCTATTGGTCGTGTCGATCGCGCTTGGCTTCTCTGGGGCGGTCGGCATGATCTTCGGACTCTATCCCGCATACCGGGCAGCCGCGCTCGATCCGATCGAGGCGTTACGCTCATGATGTACTTCGAAGAAGCGCTGCGCGTTCTCGTTGCTAACAAGCTGCGTACATTTTTGACGACGATCGGCCTGATCATCGGCGTCTTCGCCGTTATCAGTATCGAAGTACTCGGCCACAGCATGGCCGGATCGATCAGCGAAACGCTGGGCGCGCTCGCCGACAATTCGTTTGTGATCTTTCCTGGTTCGTTTCAAGGCAACTTCGCGCGTGCAGCGATGCGTCTATCGGACTTGAGCAATATCGTCGCGACGGTTCCCAACGTTTCGACCGCCGTCCCGCTAGGAGGACAGCGTGAACTGGTGCGATATGGCCACAACGTCGGCCGCTTCACGCTCTCGTCCGACTCGAACCCGCCCTTTGCGAACCTTCCGCTGGCGTATGGACGCTACTTGAGTGACGACGATATCGTGGACGCCTCCGACGTCGCGATCCTGAGCTGGCGCGCGTATCAGCGCCTCTTCCCCGGCGGCGGCGATCCCAGCGGCACCAGTATCTACGCTGGCACGCATCGTTACGTCGTCATCGGTGTTCTCGGGCAGCCGCGCCAGGGTCTACTCAACGTCAGCTTTGGGGGCGACATTTCGATTCCGTGGACGACGTACGTGCGCGAATACGTCCGGGGCGATCGCATCTTCGCTGCGCGTTTTACCGTTCGTGACGCGTCGACGATTCCGGAAACCGAGGTTGGCGTGATCAACCGCATTCGCGAACTGCGCAAGGTCGGCAAGGACGTACGATATCAAACCTTCGACAAAGGCGCTTTCACCGGAAGCGTCAACGGTGTTTTCAGCGCGGTGACGATCCTGGTCGCACTCATCGGCGCGGTATCGCTGGTGGTGGCCGGCATCGGCGTGATGAATATCATGCTCGTTTCGATCACCGAACGCACGCGCGAGATTGGCACGCGCAAGGCGATCGGCGCGCGAAGGGGGCAGATCCTGCTGCAATTCTTTATCGAAGCCGCGCTGCTCAGCAGCTTCGGCTGCTTCGTCGGGATGGCACTCGGCTTGATCACCGGAGCAGCGATCAACAGCATTTTTATCGTCAAGCTCACCGGCTACACTGCGCCGCCTCCCTACGCGCAGGCGCTCACGATAACGCTGGCCTTCGTTGCAGTCGTCACCTTAGCATTTGGTTCGTATCCTGCCTATCGCGCGGCGTCCCTCGATCCGATCGAGGCTTTGCGATATGAGTAACCCTCGCGCGATCGATCTCGCGCAGATCAGCAAAACCTACAAGACCGGATCGCTCGAAGTGCCTGCGCTACAGGGCGTCGACTTGGTCGTCGAGCGCGGCGAGTATGTCGCGATCATGGGACCATCGGGTTCGGGCAAATCAACGCTGATGAACATCATCGGTTGTCTCGATCGCGCAACGTCGGGAACATATCGTCTCGACGGTGAAGACGTTTCGCATCTCGACGACAACGCGCTCGCCGCGATCCGCCTGCGCAAGTTGGGGTTCGTTTTCCAAGGGTTCAATCTGCTGGGCCGCACCGATGCGGCGAACAACGTCGCGCTTCCGCTCTTTTATGCGGGAATCAACGTCCGAGAACGCCGGCGGCGAGCGCTGGCGATGCTCACGGAGGTCGGCCTGGCGGAACGCGCGCACCACAAGCCCAGTGAACTCTCCGGCGGTCAGCAGCAGCGCGTTGCGATCGCCCGCGCGCTGGTCAACGACCCGGCCGTACTGCTGGCCGATGAGCCGACGGGGAACCTCGATACCAAGACAAGCGCTGAGCTGATGCGACTCTTTGATGACTTGCATGGCGGCGGCCGGACGATCATCATGGTTACACACGACGAGAACGTCGCGCGCTACGCCCGGCGCATCGTGCGCCTCCTCGACGGCCGGATCGTTGCCGACCAACCGGTAGCAACCAGCCCCTCTTTTACAAGTTTTTGAGGAACGCGGCGTAACCGCCTCGCGTTTGTTCTGGTAGGGGGAACCCTAGAGAACATCCTTCGGTAGATCGGGAGAATAGTGAGAAATCGAGTCATCCCCACGGTGATCGTGGGTCTTATGGGCGCCGTCATCGGCAGCTTCGTCATGATGCTCTATGCGAGCACGCACTTTGCCAACGTGGCCGGCCCCAACCATACGCCGCCCGCCGTCGCCGCCGCGCCGCTTACCGGCGTGAGCGACCAGGACCGGATCGTGAGCGCGGTCAAGCGGACCAAGCCGTCGGTCGTCGCCATCACGGAGACGGTCAACGGCCAAGAGGTCGTACCGATCGACCCGTTGATCCAGCAGTTCTTCGGGCAGCAAGGCCCGGGAATCGTGCAGCACTATAAGGGTCAGGCGTCGGGTTCGGGCTTCGTCTACGACACCAAAGGCGACATCGTCACAAATGCGCATGTCATCAACCCGCCCAGTGGGGCGAAGCTTTCGAACCTCACGGTGATCTTCTCGGACGGCGCCAAAGTGCCCGCACACGTAGTCGCCGCCAACATCGGCGCCGATCTCGCCGTAATCAAAGTTGACAACTACAAAAACTTGCCGCCGCCGCTCAACCTCGCCGACTCCGATAAACTCGAACAAGGCCAGTGGGCGATCGCCATCGGCGAGCCTTACGAGCTGCAAGACACGGTCACGCTCGGCGTGATTTCGGCCTTCCACCGTGAAGAAAAAGTCGGTGCGGAAGGTAACAGTAACGCCTACTACGACTTCAAAGGCTTGCTGCAAACGTCGGCCCCGATCAACCCGGGCAACTCCGGCGGACCGCTGATCGATATCGACGGCAGCGTCATCGGTGTCAACCAACTTACCGACGAAGCAGCGCAGGGCATCGGCTTCGCGATTCCGTCGAATATCGTTCGCACCGTCGTCCCGCAGCTGCTCGCCAATCCAGGATTCCATCAAGGCACCGATACGGGCTTCGCCGGCTTCGCGCCGGCCGACCTCACGGCCGGAGCGCGTAACCAGATCGGCTACACCGGCCCGGGCGGCATCGCCGTGGCCGAGGTTGTTCCCGGTAGCCCGGCCGACAAGGCTGGGCTCGAACCGGGCGACGTTATCCTCCAAGCGGACGGCAAGCCGGTTACCAACGCGGACGCGCTGCGCAAGTACATCGCCTCAAAGAAGCCGGGCGACATCCTGCACCTCGACGTCTGGTCGCAGGGCGTCAAAAAGTTCGTTGCCGTCACGCTGGAGGAGCGGCCGGCCGAGCAAATCGGCGCCCCACAGCAGCCGTAGACAAAAGTCGCTAGCCGAAGAAAAAGAGGCCGGACCTGCAACCGGCCTCTTCGCTTTGGTGTTGGAAACAGCAGACCCGGTAATCGTGTATGATAATCGGGTACTACGACTGCGTGCGCCCATAAGCGGCAAGGCAGATCTTCGCTCCCGTAGCGCATCCCCGAATCCAGGCGAATCGTTGCACTTACCTCGGTGCAGTCTTCGCATCGGCTAAGGTCGCGGCGAGAGATTGCAAGAGAAGCTGGTCCAGAGTTCGCGCAGCAATTTATCGAGAGGTAAGAATTCATGGCTAAAGTGGTCGGTATCGACCTTGGCACGACCAACTCGGTCGTCGCCGTGATGGAGGGCCCGTCGCCCGTCGTCATTCCAAATTCCGAAGGGTCGCGCACGACCCCGTCGGTCGTCGCATTTACGAAGACCGGTGAACGTCTCGTGGGCCAACTTGCGAAGCGTCAGGCGATCACCAATCCCGATCGCACGATCTCTTCCATTAAACGGCACATGGGTGAGAGCGATTATCACGTCAAGATCGACGGCAAAGATTACACGCCGCAAGAGATCAGCGCGATGATCCTTCAAAAGCTCGTTAATGATGCGAGCAATTATTTAGGCGAACGCGTCACCAAAGCGGTGATCACCGTTCCCGCATACTTCAACGACGCGCAGCGTCAGGCGACTAAAGACGCCGGCAAGATCGCAGGACTCGACGTCCTGCGCATCATCAACGAGCCGACGGCTGCGGCGCTTGCCTACGGCCTCGAGAAGAAAGGCAACGAGACGATCCTCGTATGGGACCTCGGCGGCGGCACGTACGACGTGTCGATCCTCGAAGTCGGCGATGGCGTCTTCGAAGTCAAGTCGACCAATGGCGACACGCACTTGGGCGGCGACGACTACGATCGTCGCGTCGTCGATTGGCTCGTCGGCGAGTTTCGTAAAGAGCAAGGCATCGACTTGTCCAAAGACAAGCAAGCGATGCAGCGCCTGACCGAAGCCGCCGAAAAGGCGAAGATCGAGCTCAGCTCGGTCGTAACGACAACGATCAATCTGCCGTTCATCACGGCTGACCAAGAGGGTCCTAAGCACCTCGATATTACGCTCACGCGAGCGAAGTTCGAGGAGCTGACGTCCGATCTGACGGATCGTTGCGTTACACCGTTCAAGAATGCGATCGCCGATGCGAAGATCGACATCTCGCAGATCGACGAAGTGGTGATGGTCGGCGGTTCAACCCGCATGCCGGTCATCCAGGATCTCGTCAAGAAGCTCACCGGTAAGGAACCGAATCTCACCGTCAACCCCGACGAAGTCGTGGCGATCGGTGCGGCGATTCAGGCCGGCGTGCTCGCGGGCGAAGTTCGCGACGTGGTGTTGCTTGACGTGACTCCGCTGTCGCTGGGTCTGGAGACGCTGGGTGGCGTGATGACCACGCTGATCGAGCGTAACACGACGATCCCGACGAAGAAGTCGCAGATCTTCACCACGGCCGAAGACGGTCAAACCTCGGTCGACATCCACGTGCTGCAAGGCGAACGCCCGATGGCCGGGGACAATAAGACCTTGGGACGCTTCCGCCTGGAAGGCATTCCGCCGGCTCCGCGCGGCGTGCCGCAGATCGAAGTGACCTTCAACATCGACGCAAACGGCATCGTCAACGTCGGCGCTAAGGATCTGGGCACCGGGAAGGAGCAACAGATCACGATCACCGCATCGACCAACCTCAGCAAAGAGGAAGTCGACCGGATGGTCAAGGACGCCGAGTTGCAGGGCGCGGCCGATAAAGCCAAGCGCGAAGAGGCTGAAGTGCGTAATAACGCATCGAGCCTGATCTACTCGACCGAGAAGTCGCTCAAAGAGGTTGGCGATCGTCTCGATGTGGGTGCGCGCGGCGAGGTCGAATCGGCGCTCGAAGAACTCAAGCGGATCAGCGAGAACGGCACGATCGCCGAGATCAAGCCGGCGATTGAGAAGCTGCAAGCGGCTAGTTACAAGATGGCCGAACTGCTCTACAAGGCCGCATCGCCGAACGGCGAAGCCGCCGGTGCATCGCAAGACGGTGCCGCCGCCGGCGCGGGTGCGCAAACCAACGGTTCTGCGCAGTCGGACGATGTAATCGACGCCGAGTTCAAAGAGGCCAAGTAAGGCTTCGTAGAGGGGGCGCAGTGCGCCCCCTCTCTTTGCTATTACAACTTTATGATGAACGATAACGAGTTATTTACTGAAGCGGGTGAAGCGACGCTCGACGACCCGGTTGGATCGCCGGGCGATCTGCGCACCCAACTCGAGGCGGCCAACGCCAAGGCCGACGACAACTACCAGAAGTTTCTTCTGGCGATGGCGGATTTCGAGAACTACAAGAAACGCATGGAGCGCGACATCAGCTCGATTGTGACGCAGCACCGTCGCAAGCTGCTGGAGCGCTTTCTTCCGGTGATCGACAACCTGGAGCGCGCACTTGCCTTCGATCAAGGTGGTGGCGACAAGCTACGTGGCGGCATCGAACAGACGCTGCGCGGTTTCGAAGCGATCCTCGCCGGCGAAGGCGTCAAAGTGATCGACGTCAAGGACAAGCCGTTCGACCCGAAGGTCGCTGAAGCCATCGGCACTGTGCCCGCACCGTATGGTGTCCCCGACGACACCGTGATGGAAGTCGCCGAAAAGGGCTATACCATCGGCGATGAGTTATTGCGTCCGGCGAAGGTGCTCGTCGCCAAGCACGCCGGATGAACTACAAAGACTATTACGCGGTTCTCGGTGTTCCAAAGGGCGCGGCCGAAAAAGACATCAAGTCCGCGTATCGGAAGCTCGCGCGCAAATGGCATCCCGACCAAAATCCGGATAACGCCAAGGCCGCCGAGGAGAAATTTAAAGAGATCTCCGAGGCCTACGAGGTGCTGGGCGATCCCGAAAAGCGCAAAAAGTACGACGCGCTCGGTTCCGATTGGCAGCGCGCTGCGCGACAAGCCGAGCAACAGCGGCAGTACCACCGCACCTACACCGACACGGACTTCAGCGGCTTTGATTTTGGGAACGGCGGCGCGGCCGCGGGCGGCGCAGGACCGAGCGGGTTCTCCGACTTCTTCGACATGTTCTTTTCGGGGATCGGGCGTCGTCAGACGACAACGAGCACGAACTTCACGCAGCGCGGTCAAGATCTCGAAACGACGATCGAACTCTCGCTGCGTGACGTGTTCGACGGCGGCAAGAAAGCCGTAGCCTTGCAAGTCGAAGATCTCTGTCCGCGTTGCCACGGCACGGGTATCGATAACGGGCGGCTCTGCCCGCAATGTAACGGCACCGGTCGCCTGCTCGTAACGAAAAAGTTCGAAGTCTCGATTCCCAAAGGCATCGGCGATAGTCAGCGCATTCGTCTTGCCAGCCAAGGTGGTATCGGCATTAATGGCGGCGCGAACGGCGACTTATATTTGATCGTAAAGTTGCTCGACGACGCAACCTACAAGCGCAAAGGCGACGATCTCTACGTCGACCTTCCGGTCAGCATCTACGACCTCGTTCTCGGTGGGGAAGTAAAGGTGCCGACGATGGCGGGACAGGTCGCTATGACGATTCCCGAGGGCACGCAAAACAATCGTCTGCTGCGCCTTTCCGGCAAGGGGATGCCCAAGGTCAAAGGCGCAGGCGCAGGCGATCAGTACGTGCGGCTGGTCGGGCAGCTCCCGCAGAGCCTCAGCGACAAGGAGAAGAAACTTTTCAAGGAGTTGGCGGGTCTGCGTAACGGAAAGAAGACCTCGTAACGCCTAGAAGGAGCATGCCGTGATCAAGGATATTGCGTTCACTGCGTATCCGTCGAACAACGTGAAGTCGACGCGCGAATGGTACGAAAAAAACCTCGGGCTCAAATTCAGCGGCGCCTTTGAAGAGAATGGCGTCGAGAAATATAACGAGGCCAACGTCGGCCCCGCATGCTTTGCGCTCATGACCTCCGAGTGGATCGACCGCAAGCCGGGGACCGGCGTCGGCGTCGCTTTCGAGGTCGATGACATCGATGCGACAGCCAAATCGCTGCGCGACGCCGGCGTCAAGGTCGATGATATCTACACCACTCCCGTGTGCAAGGTTACCTCGTTTAACGATCCCGAGGGTAACAAGGTCACGCTGCACCAGTCCACGAGGTAACGCATGTTCGCCGGCCACGGCCTCATGTGGGGCAGCCAATTTTCCCCTGATAAGCCGAAAATGCAGCGCAAGGTCGATTGGCGGCGTGTTCTCGCGCTCTTTCGTCCGTATTGGCGCGAGCAGTCGCTGGTTTTCGGCTGCATCGTGATCGCCGCGCTCCTGGGCCTCGTGCCGGGGCTGATGACGGCGCGCATCATCGACGTCGCGATTCCACAGAAGAACTTCCACGAGCTCCTGATCGACGTCGGCATCATCCTCGCGACCGCGCTGGTCTCAATGGGCTTCGGCGTTGCGCAGGGATGGATGAACTCGATCGTCGGCGAGGGCATCATGCGCGACATTCGCACGCGCCTCGTATCGCACTTGCACCGGATGCCCCTCTCGTTCTTCACCGGCACGAAGACCGGCGAGATCATGAACCGCGTCTCGAACGACGTCGACAATGTCGACAACGTCGTGACCGGTACCCTCACCACGATCATCACCAATGTCGTAATGATCCTAACCACCGTTGTTGCGATGTTCATTTGGAATTGGCGATTGGCGGTCATCTCGCTCGTGGTCGTACCGTTCATGATTCTGCCGCTCGGGCCGGTCGGCCGCCGCATGTATAATATTCGCAAGAAGACGCGCGAGCAGCGCGACACGATCGAATCGATCACGCAAGAAACGCTCTCGATCTCGGGTATCACGCTGATTAAGTCGTTCGCCCGCGAAGCGTACGAGCGTGCGCGTTTTTACGACGTCGGCACGCGGCTGATGAACCTCGAAGTTCGTCTCGCAATGGTTGGTCGCTGGTTCCTCGCCTCGGTAACCGCGATGGTCATCGTGGGGCCGGCAATCGTGTGGCTCGGCGGCGGATGGCTTGCGGTGCAGGGTATGCTCGACGTCGGCGTGATCGTCGCGTTCATCGGCTACATTCAAGGACGGCTCTACGGCCCGGCTGCTGCGCTCGTCGGCGTGCAGGTGCAAATCGTGAGCGCGCTCGCGGTCTTCGAACGCATCTTCGACTATCTCGACATGAAAACCGAGGACTACGATCCGCCGGGAGCAGTCGCACTCAACGATATCCAGGGCGACGTGCGCTTCGATCGCGTAACGTTCGGTTACGATCCCGACCGCGTGATCCTTCACGAACTTTCATTCGAAATCAAGCCCGGACAAGTTGCGGCCTTTGTCGGGCCGTCGGGTGCGGGCAAATCGACGATCACGCAACTCGTCCCGCGCTTCTACGATCCGCAGTCCGGTCGCGTCTTGATCGACGAGCACGACGTCAAAACCGTCACGCTCGAGTCGTTACGTGCCGGCATCGGCATCGTCACGCAAGAAACGTACCTCTTCCATGACACGATCGCCGCAAATCTGCGTTATGCCGAGCCCGATGCAACCGACGACGAGTTGATCGCCGCGGCGCGCGCCGCCAACATTCACGATTTCATCACCACCTTGCCGCAAGGCTATGAGACGGTCGTCGGCGAGCGCGGGCACAAGCTCTCCGGCGGCGAGCGTCAACGTCTGGCAATCGCGCGCGTGCTGCTCAAGAATCCGTGCATCTTGATTCTCGACGAGGCAACGAGTGCGCTCGACTCGCACAACGAAGCGGCGATTCAAGAAGCGCTCGACGTCGTGATGCGCGGACGCACCAGTCTGGTCATCGCACACCGGCTCTCGACCATCGTCAGCGCCGACGTGATCTTTGTGATCGAGCACGGCCGCATCGTTGAGAGCGGATCGCACGCCGTACTGCTCGCCCGCAACGGCCCGTACGCGCGCCTTTACCGCACGCAGTTCCGCGACACGGCAATCGCAACGTGATGACGAAGAACCCGCTTCGGCGAGTTGCCTATACCTATAGCGGCTCGCCGTGGTTCCTGTGGTTGCAGGCTACGTCATCTACATTGCTTACGTTTGTACTCTTTTTCGAGCGCATCGGCCAGCCGTTTTTCCGCATTCTTGGTATATCGATCGCGATCGTTGCGACCTTTTATTGGGCCGCACTCGTCTACTATCTCAAGCATCGCGCCGAGTTCGCGATCAACCCGGTAAAACCAATCGTTTACACCCGAAAAATGGTGGTCTGGACCGTTGCAATCCTCATCGCAGCGGTAATAGGTTTCGTTCTACTCGAACTCTTTGTTTGGCACGATTAATTTCTAGGAATAAAGCGGCTCGATCGCGCCCATCTTGCCGGATTGAAAGTCGGCGAACGCCGTTTCCAATTCATCCACGGTATTCATTACGAACGGTCCGTAGCGCACCATCGGCTCTTCAATGGGCTTGCCGGTCAGCATCAGGAACTCGAGCGTCTCGTCGCCTGCGTTCTCGACCGGAATCACGTCGCCATGACGATCGAAGACGATCGCGGCACGCGCCGCATACTTACGTTCAGCGCCGAAACGCGCCTCGCCCGACATCAGGTAGACAATAGCCGTTTGCCCATCGTCGACCGCGTGCTCGATGCGCGCGCCGGGCTCGAGATGGTAGTGGACAAACCCTATCGGAATCCGTGTCTGCGCGGCACCGCGAACGCCTTGCGCTTCTCCGGCAATGACGCGCGCCCAGGCGCGCCGATCGCTGCTGCGCCAGACCGGAATCGCTTCGGCGCGCACGTCTTGATAGCGCGGCCGCACGAACTTATCGGCCTTCGGTAGGTTGATCCATATCTGAAAGCCATGTTGCCGGCCGCCCTCGCGCAGCATGCGTGCTGAGGGCATCTCGGCGTGCACCACGCCCGCGCCGGCGGTCATCCACTGCACATCGCCGGCTCGAATCTCGCCGCGATGGCCGGCTGAATCGGCATGTTGATTCTCGCCTTCGATGACGTAGGTGACGGTCTCGAAACCGCGGTGCGGATGATCGGGCGCGCCGATCGCCTCCCCCGGCGCGTATTCCACCGGCCCCAGTTCGTCGATCAACAAGAACGGATCGACCTGGAGCACGCCCTGCACCGGGAACGGCCGATGCACGAGAAAACCGCCGCCCTCTTCAAAATCCTGTGCCGGTAGCACAAGAGAAACTTTTCGTTGGTCCATGTAACTAAGAACCCACCTGCGGTTGCACGGGGGTTCAGTTCTACGACACCCCAGCCGGGATTTTCATCTCGGCTGGTGGATGCGGCACGTGTAACCTAGCACCGGTTGCAGCCTGCACCTCGTCAACCGTCATGCCGGGCGCAACTTCGCGCAACACCAAACCCTGCGGTTCGATGTCGATCGTCGCGTAGTCGGTAATGATCTTATTGACCACGCCCTTGCCCGTAAGCGGCAACTCGCAACGGTCGAGAATCTTGTGTACGTTACCCTTGGCGACGTGTTCCATCATCACGATCACACGCTTGGCGCCGTGCACGAGATCCATTGCGCCACCCATGCCCTTGACCATCTTGCCCGGAATCATCCAGTTTGCGAGATCGCCGTGCTCCGAGACCTGCATTGCGCCCAGCACCGCAAGATCGATGTGTCCGCCACGAATCATTCCAAATGATAACGCCGAATCGAAGAACGACGCCCCCGGCAATACCGTCACGGTCTCTTTCCCGGCGTTGATCAAGTCGGGATCTTCGTCGCCTTCGTAGGGATACGGTCCCATGCCGAGGATGCCGTTCTCACTCTGGAGCGTCACGGTGACGCCGCGCGGGACGTAGTTAGGAATCAACGTCGGCAACCCGATGCCGAGGTTCACGTATTGTCCGTCGCGCAATTCCAGTGCCACACGCGCAGCGAGCTGAGTTCTCGAAAGAGGCATTATCGCTTCCTCGTGGTGACGCGTTCGATACGTTTGCCCGCTGATCCGACCTTCACGATGCGTTGGACGAAGATGCCCGGCAAATGCACTTGTTCAGGGTCGATCTTTCCCGCTTCGACCAGTTCCTCGGTTTCCACGATCGTAATCTTTCCGGCCATTGCGCACAGCGGGTTGAACTGGCGCGTCGCTTTGTGAAAGATGACGTTACCGGCAGTGTCGGTCACCGACGCGCGTACGAGCGCGAAATCGCAAATGATGCCGTGCTCCATGACATAATCGCGGCCATCGAACGAGCGCGTCTCTTTCTTCGGTGAAGGAATCGCGATCGAGCCGTCGGCGTTGTACTTCCACGGCAGCCCGCCGTCGGCGACAAGCGTTCCAACACCGGCCGGCGTGTAAAATGCGGGAATCCCACAGCCGCCTGCGCGCAGACGTTCGGCGAGCGTTCCCTGCGGAACGAGCTCAACCTCGAGTTCGCCGCTGAGGTACTGCCGCTCGAACTCCTTATTCTCGCCCACATACGAACTCGTCGTGCGCTGGATGCGTTTGTGGTCGAGCAACACACCCAGCCCCCAGCCGTCGACGCCGCAGTTGTTCGACACCGAAACGAGGTCGGTTGCTCCCTGTTCCAGGAGCGCCGCAATCAGGTTGTGCGGGATGCCGTTCAGGCCGAAGCCGCCCACCGCGAGCGAAGCACCGCTGCGGATATCCGCCACCGCATCTTCGCACGTTGGGAACACTTTTTCCATACCCGGCTATTGCGCCGATGGACGGAACGGCTCCCTCCCCCGTGGAAAGCTGACACATGAGTATTGCACCTCCTGCGGCCGTCGATGCCGACGAAGAGGCCATGATCATCAACATGGTGCGCGAACTGGTTGCGGAAAAAGTCGCACCGCGCGCCGCGGCGATCGATGAGAGCGGCGAGTTCCCAACCGATATCAAAGAGCTTTTCGCGCAGAACGATCTGCTCGGCATTCCGATCCCTACCGAATACGGCGGGCTCGGCGGTTCCTTCGTAACCTACGTCAAGGTCGTCGAAGAGATCGCAAAAGCGTGTGCCTCGAGTTCGCTGATCGTCGCGGTACAAGAGCTCGGCATGCTGCCAATTCTGATCGGCGGAAGCGAAGAGCAGAAGAAGCGCTTCCTTCCCGACATAGCATCGGGCAAGAAGATCGCCGCCTACGCGCTCACCGAAGCGTCGAGTGGTTCCGACGCACTCGGTTCGATGCGCACGCGCGCCGAGCGTAAGGGTGACACCTACCTGCTCAACGGGCAGAAGATTTGGATCACGAACGGCAGCGTCGCCGACGTCGTCTGCGTTTTCGCGGTCACCGATCCGAACGCGGGCTCGCGCGGCGTCTCGGCGTTCGTCGTCGAGAAAGGCATGAAGGGCTTCATCGTCGGCAAGAAAGAGAAAAAGATGGGGATCCGCGGATCACCCACCGTGGAGCTGGCGTTCGACGACTGCGCCGTCCCCGCCGCGAATCGCTTGGGCGAAGAAGGCGAGGGCTTCAAGATCGCGATGAAGGTGCTCGACAAATCGCGCCCCGGGATCGCGGCGCAAGCACTTGGCATTGCCGCCGGCGCGCTCGACTACGCGACAAATTATGCAAAAGAGCGGGTCGCATTCGGTAAACCGATCGGGCAACATCAGGGCGTCGGCTTCATGCTCGCGGACATGAAGACCGAGGTCGAGTCGGCGCGCCTTCTTCTGTATGAAGCAGCGCGGAAATGCGACGAGGGCGCACCCGACGTCTCGCTCTGGGCGTCGATGGCAAAGCTCAAGTGCGGCGATGTAGCAATGTCGGTCTCGACCGACGCGGTACAAGTTCTCGGCGGCTTCGGCTACTCCACCGAGTACCCGGTCGAACGCATGATGCGCGACGCTAAAATCACGCAGATTTACGAGGGCACGCAGCAGATTCAGCGTTTGGTGATCTCGCGCGCGATGGTCGGCAAAGGCAAATAGACCCGCGCGCCGAGCCCGTGGAGGGAGCGCTTGGCTTGCTGCGAACTTCCTGAGCCGTTGTTGCGTTTTTAGGATATAACGGAGCAGCGCAACGGCGTTTTTACGCCGCAATGTTCCCGTATTTTGCTACGGAAGGAGGTTCACATATGAAGAAGACCCTCGCATCGTTTCTCGCCGCGGCGTTCCTCATGACCGCCCCGGCCTTCGCCGCGTCTTCAGCCAAGCCGTCGGCATCCCCGAAGGCGGGCGGCATGAAGAGCTCGAGTTCCATGAAGTCCTCGGCCAAGTCCACCGCGAAGCCGATGACCAAGTCGTCGGCCAAGCCGACCCCCAAGGCGACAAAGAAGCCGACTCCCAAGCCGAGCGCGAAACCGAGCGCAAAGCCGACCAAGAAACCGTAACCCTCGTTTTTATTCATTCCATAGCGGCGCAGTCATACGACTGCGCCGTCGGTTTTTGGTAGCCTAGTAGTGGAATGGCCGACCCGATGAAACCCGAGTTCACCGCCCAGAATCCGATCGTGGAAGCTGCGACCCGGTTGCGCGCGCGCCGCGACATCGGACGCGCAATCGACGCGGGCGGCGAAGCGCCTGCGCGCACGCCCGAGGATGCAGAAGAATCCTTGCAGCTCTTTCATCGCCGCTTGCTCGAGGGCGCCAAGCGCCTCGACGCGATTCTCGGCAAAGGCGCGGTGAAAATCGTGCGGCTCGAGAAACCGCTGCGCGTACGGGTGCGTTTCGGTGAGAAGCGCGTGAGCCTTGACCTCGACGGCGTGCACCAACTCGTGCGCATCGCCGGCGCCGGGCTCGACGGCGAGTACCAATTCGACCCGGGCGCGGCGACGCCGGCGCTGATCAACATCTCGAAGATCTCGACCGAAGCCGGCTACGGCGAGGCGCTTACCGCTTCTTCTTTGTTGAAGCTGCTCGCGCAGGACGCCGAGTTGCCGCGGCCTTCGCACCTCGACGGATCCGGCCCGCTGCAGTTATAGTCCGCAGTTTCGCGATAATCGGTGGCGTGGGACAGATCCGGTTTACCGGACACTGCGCGCAGAGCGGCGTCGGCGCCTTGCAGATCGCGCGCCCATGAAGGATCAGCCAGTGCGACGCAAAGCGCCACTTCTCGCGCGGTACGAGTGCGGTGACGTCTTCTTCGACGCCGAGCGGCGTGGTTGCGATCGTCAATCCCAAACGATGGGCGACGCGAAAGACGTGTGTATCCACGGCAAGCGCCGCGTCCCCAAATGCGACCGACATCACGACCGATGCGGTCTTGCGGCCGACACCGGCAAGCGATTCGAGCGCCTCCCGATCGTTCGGAACGTCGCCGCCGAATTTTTCGACGAGATCATGCGCCATGCTCACGATGTTCTTGGCCTTCATCCGAAAGAACCCGGTCGATTTGATGATGCGCTCGACATCGCTCACCTTCGCTTTGGCCAGCGCCTGTGCCGTCGGATATTTTGCAAACAGTTCCGGTGTCGTGAGATTGACGCGCGCGTCCGTTGTCTGCGCCGAGAGGATGACCGAGACCAGCAATTCGTAGGGATTGGTGTAGTGCAGCGCGGTCACTGCGTGCGGGTAGGTCCGCTCCAAAATCGCGAGCTCTTGCTCTGCAATCTCGCGCGCGACAACCTTCTTCGGAAACGGAATCTTGGCCATGGCTAGAGGCGTTTTTGCGCCCACGGTTCGAATCCATGCCGCATGACGTTTTCAAGCCCCTCGGAGGTCAACGCGACCGCAATCGAGCTACGTGCGCAGGGCAAGCTGCCTGAGGCCGTCGCGGCGCTACGCGCCGGCGTCACGCAATTTCCGAATATTGTCGTGTTGCGTCAGAATCTCGCGCAGACGCTCTACGAAACCGGCGAGGTCGCGGGGGCGATCGCCGAGCACCGCGCCGCGCTCGCGACCGAAGAAAGCGTGGCCTCGCACATGGCGCTCTACGAACTCCTCCAGATGACCGGTGCACGCGAGGATGCGCTCGCACATCAGCTCGCGGCGCTTCGCACGCAACGTCTTTTTTCATATTACGCAACAAATCCGGTTCGCAGCGTGCTGTGCCTCTGCGCGCCCGGCGATTGGCAGACCAACGTACCGGTCGATTTTCTCTTCGATCGCGAAACGACCACGGTGCACAAGCTCTATCTCATCGACGAGGAGCACACGGTGACCGACGTCGTCCCTAGCTACGATGTGGTCTGGAATACGATCGCCGAATCGCCCGAGGCGGTACAATACCTGGCATTCGCCAATCACTTTATGCACGCGCAACATAGGCCCGCGCTCAATTCGCCGGCACACGTCATTGGCACCGCGCGGCCGCTCCTCGAGAGGACGCTTGCAAATACCGGCGCCCGCGTAGCGCCCGTCTCGATACTCGAACGCGACACGCTGGGCAGCGCGGCGTTGCCGTTCGCATTCCCCGTAATCGCGCGACCGCTCGGCTCGCACGCCGGGCACGGGCTCGAGCGGCTCGATACCGCGGAGGCGTGCACGAGCTACATCGTCCGGCATCCCGCCGACCGCTACTTCGTAAGTCCCTTCATTGACTATGCAAGCTCCGACGGATACTTTCGCAAGTATCGCCTCGTCTATGTCGACGGCGTTCCGTACCCCGTGCATCTCGCGATCTCGCCAAACTGGATGATCCACTATTACAATGCGCCGATGGCCGAACATCAATGGATGCGCGACGAAGAGGCGGCCTTTCTCGAAGATCCGCGCGGCGCATTTGACACGGCTCGGTTTTCGACGCTCGTGAAAATCGGCAAGGCCGTCGGGCTCGAGTACTTCGGCATCGATTGCGGCATCGACCGCGACGGTAACGTGCTCGTCTTCGAGGCCGACGCGGCGATGCTGGTGCATACGAGCGATCCCGTCGACCTTTATCCGTACAAGCAGAAGTACGTGCCGCGTATCTACCGCGCCGTCGAGAAAATGCTCGACCAGCGCAAGTCAGGAGCCTGACCGCAGCCGCCGATACCTAAAGAACCATGTCCGCGCCCCGTTCGCTCGACGTCGCCGTGATTGGCGGCGGGCTCTCCGCGACCGCCCTCGCCTGCGCACTCGCAGAGCAAGCAAGCGGTTTGCGAAGCATCGCGTTTTTCAACCGCAGCGACCTCGGCCCGGGTACGGCGTACGCGCCGCAGTCGGCGAGCCTGTTGATGAACGGACCGATTCGCGCGATGTCGGCGGTCCCCGGCGACGACCGTCATCTCGCGCGCTATCTCGTCGACGAAGCCAGTGACGCATTGATCTGTCGCGCGCGCTACGGCGCGTATCTGCGCGCGACGAGCGCGAATGCGCTCGCGCAACATCCCGGCATGACGCACGAACGCGCCGAGATCGTCGACATCGAGCGCACCGAAATCGGCTATCGCCTCACCGATGACGCGGCCCGGCGCTACGACACTCGCGCAGTCGTGCTTGCGCTCGGCAATCTGCCTCCCGACGACCGTTTTCTCCCCGAGAGCGTACGCCGCCACCCGGGATATGCCGGCGATCCGTGGACGGCGGACATTGCGCACTTCGATCCCGCGGCGGAGGTCATCGTGATCGGCAGCCGCCTTACCGCGATGGACACAATTGCGCTGCTCGACGAGTGCGCGTTTCGAGGACGCGTACACATCGTATCGCGGCACGGCCTCCTGCCACTGGTCGAAGATACGAGCATTCGCGGTGTCGATCCGGCCACGCTTGAACTCGACCCGCGCACGCCGTACACGATGCTGCGCTCGCTGCGCCGCGCGGCTGCGAACTTCGCCGGCGACTGGCGGGCAATCGTGGAATCGCTGCGTCCGATCACTCCGGCGACCTGGAGCGGCTGGAACGTGCGCGAGCGCAAGCGATTCCTGCGGCATTTGCAATCGATGTGGGCAATTCACCGCTATCGCGTGCCACCCGCGACTTACGCCGCGTTCGAGCGCATGAATGCCGAGGGGCGCGTCACCATCCATCGCGGCCGCGTTCGCGGCGGCGCGGCAAATGCGCGCGGCATCACCTTACAGATCGCCGCTTCGGACGCCTCGCTCGAACTGCGCGCGTCGTACGTTGTGAACTGCACCGGGCCCAACGCCGACCTGCGCACGGTTGTGCATCCTTTCGTGCGCAACGCGCTCGCACGCGGCGTCATGCGCGCGGATTCCCTTGCGCTCGGCGTCGACGTTACAAACGACTACCGCGTGCTCGACGGGACCGGTGAGGCGCAACCGCATCTCTTTGCAATCGGCCCACTGCTGCGCGGACTGTGGTACGAGACCACCGCCGTCAACGAGATCCGCAAACATGCGACCGAGATTGTTCGAGCACTTTTAGAACAAGAATCACTCGAACACGCATCGTAGCCACCCCGCGCAGCCGTGGTTCTCTACGCGGCTGAGCGCCGCGTCCTTGCCCACACTCCACCAAGAATTGTACGGTGGAGCAATCGTCCTACGGATTACCAACACTGGCTGCGTCAGGATCGTGCCGCCAAGCGAAGGCTCGAAGTTTTGCGCCGTTCGCAGGACGCGAACTTCCTTTGGCCGTGGCGCAAAACTCGCGCAGCAGGAGCGGTTTCGCGTGCGGCACGATCCTGATAAAGCTAGTGTGGTGTGGCACTCCCTCGACTCCGCTGCGCTACGCTCGGGATGACAATCACTTCAGATAGTTCTCGATCCAGCCGGACCAGCGCCGGAACACGTCGAGCTGCCGGACGGGGTCGCCCGGAAAGTGTCCTGAGACCGGATAAGCCCAGAACTCCACCGTCGTTCCGCGATCTTTGAGCGCGTGGTAGAACTTGTACGACTGCGTGATCGGCACGCGTTGATCGCCGACGTCGCTTAGAATCAGCGTCGGCGTCGTCACATCCCACGCTGCGCTGATCGGCGACTGCGCGATGTAGTTTTTCGTCTGGTCCTTGACATATGGGGAGTACCCGCCCATCTGATAGCGGTCGCCGACGCCGTTGTCTGCGAGTGCGTACTCATCGATCAGGTCGTTGACCGCCGCGCCCGAGACCGCCGCCTTCCAAATATGGTAGTGGCCGATCATCCACGACGTCATATAGCCGCCGTACGACCAGCCGGAGACGGCGATGCGCGACGTGTCGATCTTGTACGCCTGCTCGACGGCTGCTATTCCGGACATCACATCGCGACCGGGGCCCGCGCCCGAGTCGTTGATGATGCCATACCAATACTTCGCGCCCAGATTATCACTACCGCGGTAATTGGGATTAAAGACGATATACCCGCGCGCCGCGAGCACTTGATTGAATGCGTTGAACGACGTGATCGACGCGGAGTTCGGGCCGCCGTGGATCACCAGCACGAGTGGGTACGACTTCGAAGCGTCGTAGCCCGGCGGAAGCGTCACCACGCCGTCCTCGGAGAAGCCATCGTTCTGCCATTGGATTGCGCGCACCGCACCGAGGTTGTATGCGGCAATTGCATCGTTGTATCCGGTCACCCGTTGCGGTGCGCTCGTCGCCGAACTCATGTAATACAGCTCGGTCGGATGATTGGGCTCGCTTCCAGCGAACGCGATCGCGCCGGTCTTGGAAACCGACGCATCGAGCCAAAAGCCTTGGCTTGGCTGCGCCCCGTGCAGCTCGATCCGCGTAGCTTTGCCGTCAAGCGGTTTGATCCAGAGCGCAGCATCGGTATCTTTGTGACCCGAGATCAAGAGGCTCTTCGAATCCGGCATCCAGATGAAGCGCTGCACATTGGTGTCGATTACGTCCGAGGTCACGTCGGTGCCGTCGCCTCCGCTCGCCCGCGCAACATAGATCTCGTTGACCGCCGAGTTGTCGCCGTTCTGCGGATACCAGTAAGCGACGTGCGAGCCGTCAGGCGAATACTCACCAAAGCCTTCATATTTGCCGTGCGTCGTCAGTGGCGTGATCGAACCGCTTGCGACGTCGAGTCTGCAGATGACCGCGAAATCCGAATCGGCGTCATAGGCGTTCGGCATCTTGGTGAAGACGATCGACTTTCCGTCGGGCGACCACGAGACCGGTGGCCCCGGCGAACTGGGTGGCTGCGCGGAAGGAAGACTCCAGGTGCCGCTCGTCAAGCGTTTGGCATCGCCCGTGCCGTCGGCGTTCAGCGTGAGGAGCCAAATGTGATTGCTCGTTGGCGCCGAGCGATCGTTGTAGGCTTGATCGCCGACAACGAACGAATCGAGATGTTTCTCGATGTCCTTCTTATTTGCAGGTTCGTCGGGAGCGACGAACGCGATCGCGCCGCCGTCGGGGCGCCACGAGAACTCTTCGACGCCTGCAGGCGCCTTCGTAACTGCAATTGGATCGCCGCCGCGCAGGTCCATGATCCAGATTTGCTGGTTCAAGTCGGTGCCGCTGCCATAGTCTGCGAGAAACGCGATCTTCGTGCCGTCGGGCGACCACGCGGGCGACGAAAGTCCCACGCGCTCGAACGTAAGCGGACGCGTCATCTTCGTTGCGACGTCGTAGAGTTCGAGGGTCGGGTCGTTCTTGTCGGTCTTGAGGTTCTGCCGCGAAACGATAAACGCAATCTGCTTGCCGTCCGGCGAGATCGCGACATTCGAGATATTGACAAGCTTGGGAATGTCATCCAGTGCAAACGTGCTGGAGGCTGCCGTGGCATTGACGCCGAGCGAGCCCGCGAGCAGTAGCGAAGTAACGAGTTGCTTGATCATCATCCTCTCCTACTTCAGATACTGTTCGAGCCAGTCGAGCCAGTGTTTTTGGATGTCTTCGGCACGCACCGGATCCGACGGGAAATGTCCGGCCACCGGATACGCGATGAACTTCACCGTCGTTCCGTTGTCCTTGAGCGCGTGATAGAGCTTGAACGAGTTGGTAATCGTAACATTGTTGTCGCCGATGTCGCCCATAATCAGCGTCGGCGTCGTCGCCTGCGGCGCGTCGGCGATCGGCGACTGCTCACGCCACTCAGATGTGTTGCTCGGATTCCATGGCTTACCCTTGAAGAACGGCACGTCCGTGTCGTAGTAGAACGCGATGTTGTAATCGTCCAGCCAATCGTCGAGCGACGCACCGCTGACGGCTGCCTTCCATACGTGATAGTGGCCGATCAACCACGAGGTCATGTAGCCGCCGTACGACCAGCCTGAAACGCCGATACGCGAGGTGTCGATCGGATAATCCTTTTCGACCGTCGCGAGTCCAGCCATCACGTCTTTGCCCGGACCGTCGCCTGCGTCGTCGGTGATCGCATGTTCGTAAGCGTCACCCAGATTCGTGCTGCCGCGGTAGTTGGGCGAAAACACGAAGAAACCGTGCGCCGCAAAAATCTGCGCCTGACTGCTCCATCCAAGCGTCGATGCGCCTTGCGGTCCCCCGTGAGTCAGCAAAATCAATGGCGCCTTTCCACCGTTGTAGTGCAGCGGGTACACCAGCACGCCGTCCTCGGCGAAATCACCCTTCGTCGAATGCCAGTCGACGCCGACCGCGCGCGCGACACCGGTTTTTGCAACAAAACCGTTCTCGTCGGTTAGCGCAATCGGCCTACTCGTCGGCGACGCAGCGTAGTAGATCTCGGCCGGGTGGCTTGCCGATGACGCGGTGAACACGAATGCGCCGTTCTTGCTGCTGTTGCCGAGACCGGCCGGTTGCGCGGCACCAAGGTCGATACGCGTGAGATGTCCGTGTAGCGGCCAATACCACAGTGCCCCGCGCGTTTTATCCGGCGTTGCGACCCACAGTGCGTCACCACGCCCGTCCCACGCCGCGCCGTTGACGTCGCGATCGAGTTGCGAACGCAGGTCGGCGACACGTTTGCCGGAGGCGTCGGCGACGTAAAGATCGACGCCCTGCGTGTAGTCGCCGTTGGTGTTGCGCGCGTAGGCGAGTAGATCGGCGTGCGGGGCAAAGCGCGGTTCGCGCTGCAACGCTTCCCCCGCGGTTAGCCGTCGCAGCGATCCGTTGCTCGCATCGAGCAGTTCGATATACGTGCCGAGCGAGTCACCCACGAACGGTGTCGGGAAATGCTCGATCGCGATCGTCTTGGAATCGGGTGACCACGAGAGGCTTCCGCCGTCCCCCGGATTGACGTCGCCGGCGCTCCACGACCCGCTGGTCAATTGCCGCGCGTTCTTCCCGTCGGCGTCACAGATCCATACGTGCACCGGCGGCGTCGCGCTGCGGTGCAAATAGTCGTTGTCCTCGACTTGAAATGCGTCGAGGTGCTTGTCGGCATCGGCTTTATTCGGATCGTCGTCTTGCATGGTGTAGGCGAAGTGCCGGCCATCCGGACTCCAGGCATAGCTGTCGACGCCGTTCTTCGCATGCGTGATCTGTTGAGCGTCGCCGCCGTCCATCCGCAGGACGAAAACTTGATCCTGCGGATTTTTCGCATCGTTATCAGATGCGGTGAAGGCGATCGCATCGCCGTCGTGCGACCAAAACGGGTCCGAGACGCCTTTACGATCCCACGTGAGCTGTCGCTTTGCGCGCGTTCGTACGTCGAGCAGCCAGAGCTGCCGGTCGGTTCGATCGGCTTTAAAGTCCGGCACGCCGCGAACGTACACGATACGCGTGCCGTCGGGCGAAAGTTGCGGACTGCTGAGTGCAACGACGTGCCGCGCATCGGAAAAATCAAAGGCCGCCGCCGGTACTGCGGCCGCGCAGACCGCAAAGCAGAGAAGCGCGCTGATCAGACGCATCGTGGTCCCCTCTAGTGTCGTGACACTAATCGCGCAAGGCGATTGCCTCGCCGTCGCTTGCAATAAGGCCGTCCTGCTCCAGTATTGCGACGAGATTGCGTACATCCTCCAGCGAGCGATCAGGAATCAACGACTGCAGATCAGCATGTAAGTCGAGCAACGAAATACGCTCTCCCGGCGGCAATGCGCGCAGACGGTCGACGATGCGTCCGCGAGCAAAGCGCGTCGTGCGCTCCCACGGAATCGCGTTTTGCGGTGACGCCGGTTTGGCATGCTCGCGGCGCGCATTCTCGAGCGCGACGGCATCGATCGGCGCGGCCGCGCACGCATCGCGTAGCGGGCAGATCAAGCACTTCGGTGCGCGCGCCGTGCACAGCGTCGCGCCCAAATCCATCATGGCGGAGTTCCAATCGTGCGCGTTTTGCGGCGCCGCCATCGTCCGCGCTCGTTCATCCAGCGCTTGCGTCGCAGCTTTGCGCGGATGTTCGACGCCGTAAAAGAGACGGTGCACGATACGGCGGATGTTTACGTCGAGCGGAGCGTCATCGAGATCGAAGCCGAATGCACGGATCGCCGCGGACGTATAGGGCCCGACGCCCGGCAGCTGCCGCAGGAGATGCGGCTCAGACGGCATCACCCCGCCGAAGCGTTCCATAACCACGCACGCCGTTTCGTGCAGGCGAAGCGCACGCATGTTATAGCCCAGGCCCTGCCACTCGCGGACAACGTCGCTGGGACTCGCTGCAGCAAGCACCGCGAAATCCGGAAACCGCGCGACGAACGCTTCGAACTTCGGCACGACCCGGTCGACCTGCGTCTGCTGCAGCATGAACTCGCTAACCAGCGTGTAGTACGGATTACGTGCGGTGCGCCACGGCAGTTTTGTGCGTCCGTGCCGCGCGTACCACGCAAGCAATTCCTCACGCACGCAGCGTAGCCATCGCTTCGCCGATACGGCGAATGCCCTCACCGATTTGCTTGCGCGCCACCGCGGTAAGCGCCAACCGGAAGTGATGGTCGCCGCCGGAATCGGCAAAAAACGCCTCTCCGAACAGGAACGATGCGCCCAAACGCTCCGCAACGTCGAGCAGGGCTCGAGCTCGCAACTCGCGCGGCGTCGTCGCCCACAGATAAAAACCGCCGGCTGCACTGCTCACCCGCATGCTATGCGGCCAATGTTTGGCGATCGCCTCGTCGGCAAGACCCCGGCGCAGCAATAACTCTTCGCGCAGTTGCGCGACGTGCGCATCGTAGCCGCGTTCCAGATAGTCGACGATCGCGGCTTGCACGTAGAGGCTCGTCGCCATGTCGTAGGCCTGCTTGCGCAGCAACAGGCGCTCGAGAATCATGCGCGGAGCGGCGAGCCAACCGACACGCAAGCTCGGCGCGATCGTCTTCGAGAAGGTCGAAAGATACACGACGTGGTCGGGCGCGAGACTGACGAGCGGCGGCAACCCCTGCGTCGAGAGCGGGCCGTACGGATCGTCCTCAACGATTGGTACACCGGCACGCCGCGCAATGGTCGCAAGCCGCTCGCGCCGATCGGCGTTCATCGTTGCGTTGGTCGGGTTGTGCAACGACGGCATCGTGTAAATAAAACGCGGGCGCCGCGTACGAAGGATCGCCTCGACGTGATCGACGCGCATCCCCTCTTCGTCAACGGGCACGGGGATTGCGCGGAGACCGTTGATCTGGAAAATCTGCAACGCCCCGGGATACGACGGTGACTCGACAATGATCTCGTCGCCCGGCTCCGCCAGCGATTGCGCAACGACCATGATGCCCTGGGTCGAGCCGGTCAGCACGATCACGTTCTTGGGGACGATCGTGCTCGCGCCGCGCGCATTCATTCGCGCGGCAATCGCCGCGCGCAGCGGTTCGTAGCCTTCGGAGTCGCCGTACGAGAGCACGAAGCGCGGATCGCGCGCGACGCGTTCAAACGACTTCGCGAGCTCGCCGAGCGGAGAGGGTTCGTCGGGGGCGACACCCTGCACGAAGGAGATCCGGCCCGCCTCCTGCTTTGCTGCTAGCTCTCCGAGGATGTTGGGGAACTCGCCAACGCGCCACGGCGGTAAGGTGATCCACCAGGGTACCCCGGCCGCGCGTTCCGGTTGGCCGCCCCGCAGCTGCGGTACGACCCGCGAACCCGATCCCACGCGTTGCTCGATGAGCCCATCGCCAACCAATTCCCGGTACGCATGGACGACGGTACTACGGTTAACATTCAGCCGCTCGGCCATCGTGCGCTCGGGAGGTAAGCGTGTCGACTCCGGTAGCGTTCCCGCGAGGATCGCCTCGCGCAGATGCTCGTAAATCTGCCGGTACAGCGGCACGATCGAGTCCCGGTCGAGTTCGGGCAGGACGCCGGACCATCCAATGTTCGGCATTGATGGGGTCCATTTTCGATGAACCCCCGGTCAAGGCTTGCCGAAAACGATAGTACGGTGCTCGATTATCACGCGGTCGACACGCGCGTACCCTTTGTGGGACGCGCGTACGAACTTCGCGCGCTTCTTGCTTTCTTGAAGCGCGGTGGCGCACTCACGCTCGTCGGGCCCGGCGGCGTCGGTAAGTCACGCCTTGCCCACGAAGCGGTGACGCGCTTTGCGCGCGAGAGCGCGACAGAATGCGTCTTCGTGCCGCTCGCCGGCGTCATGCCCGAAGCCGTTGTCGGCACGGTAATGAGTCAACTCGGTATCTCGCAAGAGCCCGGACGTTCGCCGCATGAAACCTTAGCGGATCGCCTGCGTGATCGGCACGCTGTGATCGCGCTCGACAATTGCGAACATGCGCCGGACGAAACGTCCGCGCTGATCGATGTGATTCGCTCGATCCCGCACATCACGGTCATTGCTACCAGCCAACGCCGGCTCGACTACGCCGACGAAACCGTTTTTGACGTCGAGCCGTTTTCGAACGACGACGGTGTCGCATTTTTCCTCGCGCGCGCGGGCCTCGACCCGGCCGGCATTACCGACGACACGCTCGCTACGGTCACGTCGATCGTCGAGCGCGTCGACAGCCTTGCGGTCGCGCTCGATCTCGCCGCGGCGCGGCTAGCGTCGCTTTCGCTCGAGCTACTCGCCGACGAGCTGGGCGAACTGCGCCCGTATCAATTGCGCTCAACGCGTGGACTAGATCCACGTCACCGCACGATCGGGCACGTCATTGCATGGAGTCACTCGCAGCTTACCGACGTCGCGAAGCGCGCCTTTGCGCAGGCCTCTCTTTACGCCGACGAATTTGATGAAGACGACCTGTGCGCGCTTGGTGACCTTACGCGCGAAGAAGTGCGGGCTGCACTCGACGAGTTGGTGCTCAACTCGCTGGTCATGACGACGGAATTCGGCTATCGCATGCTTCTGCCGATTCGCGCGGTTGCGGCACGAATGCTCGCCGCCCTGCGCAATCGCAAGGCCTTGGACGATGCGTTCGCACTGCGCATGAACGCCGTCGCATCCTCGCTGTGGGCGCAGATTCGTACCGGAAATGCCGGCGGTGCGGTCGCACGCCTCCAGCTACGCTACGCCGACCTCTGCGCGACGCTTGCATGGGCGCTCAAACGTCCGCAAGACCGTCTGGCATCGATCGACGATGTGCTGACCGTGATGATGCAGATCTGGGCTGAAGGCGGTCGCTTTAGCGAAGGCCTGCGTTGGATCGAGCGATTTGAATCAGTTGCACAGCGCCTGAGCGCGCAACTTCGCGGGCGCATCTACTTCTTGGGCCTGTGCGTCATGAACGCCGCCTCGGACTACCATCGCATGGTCGAGACGGGACCGCTGACGATCTCCGCGTTCACGATCGCGGGCGACCAGCTTGGACTCGCGCGCGCATATAATGCGCTCGCTGTCGCGTCGCTCAATACCGGCCGCTTCGAAGACGCGACGATGTACGTTGAGACGTCGATACGCTTTTATCAACAAGTCGGCCATGACCGCGGCATCGCAACCGCGCAGATCAATCAGGCCAACGTGCTCTACGAAGGCTTCGGCGAGCACGCGCGTGCGCTCGAGATCTTGCACAAGGCCGTCGCCACGCTCGAACGCGAAGGACCGCCGGCGCTGTGCGGCATCGCACTCGGCGACGTCGCCGAAGTCGAGTATGCGATGGGGGAGTACGATGCGGCTGTCGGGCACGCACACGAAGCGATCGAACGCTTCGAAGAAAACGCGAGCCCCCCGATGATCGCATGGATGCATGAAACGCTGGCCCGCATCGCACTTGCGCGCGGCGATCTCGAAGGCGCAAGCAAACAATTGCTCGTGGCCAGCGACCTGTTGCGCCGCTTGCCGCAACCGCTCTACATTGCACGACTGGCCGAAGTCACCGGCCGCCGTCTTCTGCGCGGCGCGGACGCGCGCGGAGCCGCGCTGGCGCTTGCCGCCGCCCGTCGCTACCGCAGCGAGCGCGCGCTGGTCTCGTTCGGAATCTTCGCAGCGGAGGTCAGTGCAGACGAGGCCGCGCTCGCGCAACAGCTAGAGCCCAAGGAGCTCGCGGATGCCGCCCGACATGCGGCGACGCTCGATCTCGTGCGCATCTGCTCCACCCTTACCGGCCTGCTGAGCGCGGGATAGGTCGGCGCACGCTCCGGCGAAAACCTGGTATAGTGGGCGGGCTTTCCCTCCCATCCTCACGATTCAGGAGCATAGTGCAGTGGCTGAACACCAAGTTGACGCGGTCGTCGTCGGCGCGGGACCGGGCGGATATCACGCCGCGATCCGGCTCGCCCAACTCGGCAAGAGTGTTATCTGTATCGATCGCGACGAGGTCGGGGGCGTCTGCCTGAACTGGGGCTGCATCCCGACCAAAGCCCTGCTCCATGTGGGCGAGGTGATCCGGCACATCGATCACGCCGACGCCATCGGCTTGAAGGTACCCAAGGCCCAAGTCGACCGCGAAGGCGTGGCCAAGTTCAAGACCGACGTCGTCAATGCGAACGTCGGCGGCGTCAAGACACTGTTTAAAGGTAACGGCGTCCAATTTCTCTACGGCGACGCGAGCTTCAAAGACTCGAAGACGATCGTCGTCAAGAACAAAGAAGGCGGCAGCGATACGATCAAAACGCAGAACGTGGTGATTGCGACCGGTTCTGCACCGATCGACGTCAAAGCGTGGCCGCACGACGGAGAATACATTATCAACTCCGATGATGCGGTCACGGTGAAGCGCATTCCGAAGACCATGCTGATCGTCGGTGGCGGTGTGATCGGCCTCGAGTTCGCGACCGTCTACACGCGCCTCGGCGCGAAGGTCCTCGTAATCGAAGCACTGCCGCAGATTCTCACCGGCACCGATCTCGAGATATCCAAGACGCTCGGACGCATTCTAAAGAAGCAAGGCGTCGAGATCATGCTCGACACGAAGGTCGGTAAGATCGAGAAAGCCGGCAAGACCGTCAAAGCCACGTTCAACGGTGAAGGCACGAACGGTAAAGACGAAACGCGCGAGTTCGACATGGTGCTGGTCGCGGTCGGACGGCGTCCCGTTACCGACACGCTGAACCTAGCGGCAGCGGGCCTTGCCGGCGACGATAAGGGGTTCATCGCCGTCGACGCGCAGTGCCGTACGAAAGTATCGAACATTTTCGCCATCGGTGACGTCACCGGCCAACCGTTACTCGCGCATCGCGCGATGAAACAGGGTGTCGTCGCTGCGGAAGTGATTTCGGGCGACAAGTCGGCGGCCTTCGATCCGGTCGCGATTCCGAACTGTGTCTACACCGATCCCGAGGTTGCCACGATCGGCTTTTCCGAAGAGGAGGCCAAGGCCAAAGGCTACGAGGTACGCATCGGTAAGTTCCCATTGGCCGCGAGCGGCCGCGCGCGCACGATGAACGAGACCGACGGACTAATCAAGCTCGTGGGCGACGCCAAGACCGATTTGCTGCTCGGCATGCACATCGTCGCGCCACAGGCCGAGTCGCTGATCGGCGAAGGCGTCATGGCGCTCGAGATGGGCGCCACACTCGAAGACATCGGCCTTTCGATTCACCCGCATCCGACGCTCACCGAATCGATCATGGACGCCGCCGAGGCCGCGCACGGCAAAGCAATCCACATTCTCAACCCCAAACCGAAAACTCCGGTGGGAGCAAAGTAGTCATAGGGCTCAATGGGTTCCGCTGCTAGGCTGCTCGATCTGGGGACGCGGCCATATCGCGAGGTTTGGGATATCCAGCACGCGCTGCACGAAGCGGTGCGTGAAGGGCGCGAGCCCGACACCTGGATTCTGGTCGAGCATACGCCGGTGATCACGCTCGGGCGCCAGGCCAAGCGCGATAACGTGTTGCTCTCGCCCGAAGTGCTGGCGACCCGCGGCGTCGATCTAGTGGAGATCGAGCGTGGCGGCGACGTGACCTACCATGGTCCGGGGCAGCTGGTCGTCTATCCGATTCGCAAGCTCGAGCGCTTCCGCGAGATCGTGCCCCTGGTACGCGCGCTCGAGGGTGCCGTCATCGCGGCAGTCGACCGGTACGGGATCGCGGCGGACCGCTGGACCGAGCACGCCGGCGTGTGGGTTGGGCGCAACCAGATCTGCGCGATTGGCCTTGCAGTGCAAAAGATGGTATCGTTGCACGGCATCGCGCTCAACGTCTCCACGGCGCTCGACTACGACCGGCTAATTAACCCCTGTGGGTTACTAGACCGCGGAATTACGTCGGTCGCGCACGAGACCGGCCGCGATGTCACAGTCGACGAGGTTAAACCCGTCCTGGTTGAGGAGCTGGAAAGGACCTTCGGGATCACCTTTCGCCAAGCTGCATAGATTTCAATGGCAATCGAAATCAATCTGATCGACGACGACAAGCCGGCTCGCGTGCGCAAGCCCGCGTGGCTGCGCGTGGCGCTGCCGTCGGGTGACGACTACGACCGGGTTCGCGCCAAGGTCAACACGCTTGCGCTCAACACCGTGTGTAAGGAAGCCGCCTGTCCGAACATCGCGGAATGCTGGGGCGCGGGCACCGCGACGATCATGATTCTCGGCGAGACCTGCACGCGCGGTTGCCGCTTTTGCAATGTGAAGACCGGTAATCCCAGGGGCGTCGTCGACTGGATGGAGCCGATTCGCGTTGCCGACGCGGTGCGCGATCTGGGTTGGAAGTATCTCGTGCTCACGGCGGTGGACCGTGACGACCTCGCCGACGGCGGAGCGTTGATTTTCGCCAACACCGTACGGGCGATCCACGAGCGTGTCGCCGGTTCGAAGGTCGAGATTCTCAGCGGCGACTACCGCGGTGACCTGCGTGCGCTCGACATCGTGATGGACGCGCGCCCGGATGTTTTTGCGCACAATCTCGAGACCGTGCGGCGGCTCACGCCGACGGTGCGCGACAAACGCGCAACGTACGATCAATCACTGCGTATCCTCGCGCACGCGAAGTCACGCGCGCCGGAACGCTTCACGAAGACGTCGTTGATGATCGGGCTCGGCGAAACCGAAGATGAAATCGAACGCGTCATGGATGATGCGCGCGAGGTAGGCGTCGACATCTTTACCCTCGGGCAATACCTGCAACCGACGAAGAAGCACCTTCGCGTTGTGGAGTTCGTACCTCCGGAGAAATTCAGCCGCCTCGGTTCGCTCGCACAGAGCAAGGGCTTCCACCAAGTGGTCTCAAGCCCGCTCTCGCGCAGTTCGTATCACGCCGAGCAAGCATTCGAAGGATAATAAGCAACCGGTAATGAGCAGCTTCTTCATTTTCCGCCCCATCTTTGCCGCGGTCTGTTCGATCATCGTGCTCATCGCCGGACTGGTCGTGCTGCCGACGCTTGCGATCGACCAGTACCCGCAGATCGCGCCGCCGGTTGTAACGGTGACCGCATCGTACGTCGGCGCAAGCCCGCAAGCCGTTGAGGCGCAAGTCACCAACCCGCTCGAAACCGCGGTAAACTCGGCGCAAGGTCTTCGCTACATCAGCTCGACCAGCGCACAAGGCGTTTCGACGATCACTGCGACCTTTAACTTGGGGACCAATCTCGATATCGCCGCTGCCGACGTGCAGAACCTCGTGCAGTCGGCGGTCGGGCTGCTACCGCCAACCGTGCAGCAAGTCGGCGTGACCGTTTCGAAGAACTCCGGGGCGTTCGTCATGGGCATCGCGCTCGAATCGAACAACCCCAAGTACGACAAAATCTTCCTCAGCAACTACGCCCAGCTCAACATCGTCAACGATCTCTCACGCATCCCCGGTGTCTCGCAAGTGCGCACCTTCGGGCAACGCCAATACGCGATGCGCATCTGGCTGAATCCGCAGAAACTGGCCGGTCAAGGATTAGCCACAACCGACGTCGTTAGCGCGCTCGAAGAGCAGAACGTCGAGGTCGCCGCCGGCAGCGTGGGCGCGGCGCCAAGCGCACCCAATCAGCAGTACACCTACGCAGTCGACGCGCTCACCCAGCTCTCAACGCCCGAACAATTCGCAAACATCATCCTGCGCGCAAATCCGGACGGCGGTTTCACCCGCCTGGGCGACGTTGCGCGCGTACAGCTTGGTGCTCAGGACTACTCGGCCGATTTACGCTTTGACGGCAAAGAAGATGTCGTCGGCATGGGCGTGCTGCAGTATCCCGATGCCAACGCGCTGCAGACCGCCGATTTAGTAAAGCAGAAGATGGCGCAGCTTGCGCCCAACTTCCCCGAGGGCGTGACCTGGCAGGTCGCGTTCGACACGACTTCATTCGTGCGCGAGTCGATCAAGGAAGTCGTGACCACACTCGTCCTTTCGGTCATCCTGGTGATTTTGGTGATCTTCCTGTTCTTACAGGATCCCAAGGCCACGCTGATTCCGGCGGCGACAATTCCGGTTTCGTTGATCGGCGCGTTCTTCGTCATGAAGATCTTCGGATTTTCCATCAACACCGTCACGCTCTTTGGCCTGACTCTTGCCGCCGGGCTCGTCGTCGACGACGCGATCGTCGTGATCGAGAATATCGCGCGACATATGGAAGCCGATAAGACATCCGGTCCGGCGCCGACGCAATCGGCGATGCGCGAGATTCAAAGCGCAATCGTTGCCTCGTCGCTCGTGCTTTTCTCGGTCTTTTTCCCGGTTGCGTTCTTCCCCGGCACGACCGGCCAGCTCTACAAGCAGTTTGCGCTGACCATCACCGCGGCTATCGTGATCTCGCTTTTTCAGGCGCTGACGCTTGCGCCGGCATTGGCTGCGCGTTTACTCACGGGTGATACCGAATCAAACTGGGGCTTCTTCCGCTGGTTCAACTTGGGGCTGCACAACTTCCGCGATTGGTACGCGCGGACGTTGCCGAAGCTCTTCCGCCGGCGCTGGCTGGTTTTCGGCGTGTTTCTCCTCGCCCTCGGGTTGACGGCATTCCTGTTCAGAACGACGCCCACGGCTTTTATTCCGGATGAAGATCAAGGCTATTTCATTACGCTCGTCCAGGCGCCGGAGGGCACATCCCTTGCCGCGACTCAGCTGATCGCCATCAAAGCCGAGCAACTCATCCGTGCGCAGCCCGAAGTGCTCCACGTCTTCAACGTGACCGGATTCAGCTTCACGGGATCTGCGTCGAACCGCGGCATCATATTTACGCTACTCAAACCCTGGGGCGATCGCAAAGGCTTCCAGCACTCGCTCCCCGCGTTGTTGCGCCGCCTCAACGGCGCATTCTACATGAAGATTCCCGAGGCACAGATCTTCGCGCTGAATCCGCCGGCGATCAACGGCGTCGGCAGTTTTGGTGGCTATCAATTCGAGCTTGAAGATCGCGCCAATCTTGGGCTACCTGCGCTTGCCGGGTCGGCCTACGCCATCATGGGCGCGGCGGCCAAAGATCCACGGCTCAGCCAGGTCTTCACGCAGTTCCGCATCAACTCGCCGCAGCTCGAAGTCGACGTCGACCGCGACAAAGTCAAGTCGTATGGCGCAAGTCTGAGCGACGTATTCAATACGATGGAGGTTGATCTAGGGTCGCTCTACGTGAACAACTTCACGTATCTCAACCGCTCGTGGCAAGTGATCGTCCAAGCCGATGCGCCGTATCGCAACGATCCGGCGGCGCTGCAGTACCTTTCGGTGCGCTCGGCCACGACTGGTACGCCGATCAGTCCTACCTCGAACACCAACGCCGCAGGGGCGGGGCTGACACCCCTGAGTGCGATGGTCAACGAGAAGATGACGTTGACCGCGCCGGTCATCACGCACTACAACCTCTATCGCAACATTGAGATCAACGGTAACGCCGCACCCGGCCACGGCTCGGGCGAAGCAATCGACGCAACGCAGCAGATCGCAGCGAAGGTGCTACCGAAGGGTATCACCTACGAGTGGAGCGGCCTCCAGCTCGACGAAATCGCGGCTGGTGCGCAGAGCGCGCTGATCTTCATGCTGGGCTTGATCTTCGTCTATCTCGTGCTCTCCGCGCAGTACGAGAGCTGGATCGATCCTCTGATCGTACTTCTCGCGGTGCCGGCGGCGCTGCTCGGTGCGCTCGCCTTCATCAACCTGCGACATCTACCGCTTCCGTTACTCTATGCAAACGTAGCGCAGGACGTCTATGCGCAAGTCGGCTACGTCATGTTGATCGGCCTTGCGAGTAAGAGCGCCATTTTGATCGTCGAATTTGCCAATCAGCAGATTCGTGCGGGCGCAGATGTCGTGACGGCCGCGTTGCGCGCGGCACAAGTGCGACTGCGGCCGATCCTCATGACCTCGATCGCCTTCATTATCGCCGTTATACCGCTCGTTCTTGCCAGCGGCGCCGGCAGCGCGGCGCGGCATTCGCTGGGCACCGTCGTCTTTGGCGGCATGCTGCTCTCGACGTTCCTGAATCTGGCGATTACGCCGGTCCTGTACGTGATCATTAAAGGCCTCGAGATGCGCGGACACATTCGAACAGATGGCAAACTACGCGGCGATGTTGTAGACACAGCAAAAATGCCATCGCCCGTCGCCGGAGACTAGGTTTAAGCTTCCAAACCCCGAAGTGGACGCCAGCCGGAAGCTGATACTTTTAATAGTCCGGACCTCGAGTTTGGAGACGTCTATGCTCAAAAGCCTCACCCGGGCGAGCGCAGCACTGCTTATTGCTGTCTCGTTCGGTCTTTCCGTCGTGCCGGCAGCGGCCGACCAAAGCCAAGCGCTCGCCACCGGCGTTGTGAGCGGCGCTAATACCGCGATTCGCAACGCCATGGATGCCAAGAAAGCACAACCGCAACCGACGCCGCAGACGCAACAACAGGACAATCTGCAGCCAACGGTCGCGCAAGTGCCTCCCGTCAGTCAGCTACCCGTCGGAGGTCCCGAGCAATTGGGTCTCCCGACCGGGCTCACTTATTTCTATGACCTTTCAATAGCATATCCGTTCGGAAATATCGGAACCGCCCAAGGCAAGTGGTCGCAGGGCGGCATGGATGGCATGATCGGGTACGGATTCAATCCGACGTCGCGCGTCGTTGCATCCTTTTATCAGCTGCAACACTATCCGTACGGCTTCAACAGTGGAACCGTTCCGCTCTATTTACCGGCAGGATTCCCCGCGGCCGGCTGCGTCAATCTCAACGGCACTACGGCCAACGGTTGCGGTGCACAGAATCTCGATCTGACCACCAAAGATTCGTTCATGCTGCTTAGCTATGAAAAGCTGCTGGTTGGCGTGATCGACAACCATATCGTTCCGCTCGTGATATCGCCGACCTACGTTTCGCGCTGGTCGCAGATCAACGCATCCGGACAACCCGGTAGTGACGTTGTGCCGTTCGTCAATCCGAACAACGGATTGCCGGTCACCGGTGTGCCGACGCGCAGCGCGCAGTACTGGTCAGTCGCATTCACGCTGCCGTTCCTGAAGTCGCCGAAGTTCTTCGGCACGTTCACGCTGGCGCCGACGTGGCTAAACCACGTCAACGGGGTCAATCTGCAGAACACGGCGCAGCTCTACCAGATTCTTTACCTCGAATACAGCGTCAACAAGAATCTCCGGCTGTTCTACGAGCCGCAGAGCTCGCGCGACTATCTCCCGACCGATCCGTACGCGCAGCACCTCGTGGCGTATTTCCTCGGCGCAACCGAGCGTCTTGGCAAGACCGCATACGTACAGTTCGTGCTCAACAGCGGCGGACCGACGAATTACAGCCCCTATGGGGTGAAGTACTTCCAATGCTACGCGTTGCCGTGCGGTACGAATACCGTACCGGCGATCGGCGGCCTCAAAGCCACGCAATTCCAGCTGCAATTCGGCGTCGGTTCACCCGCCGTTCTGCCGTTTTAAGGACAGGCGCCATGATGAAAAAATATCTCGCACTACTTACGTTTATCGCCGTCGCGTCGCTCGCGGCGTGCGGTAACGGCGGCGGCGGCAACGTGCCGCAACTCGTCAAAGGTACCGGCGCCGCGACGGCTCCAACACCGCAAGGTGGCGCCGTGCTTGTCGGCGTCGGCGATAGTTTGACCTTCGGCGAACAAGCCGACATGATGCTCGGCGCGCCGACGCCCAACCCCGGGACCGCTTTGGGCTACGTTCCACCGGGGCAGCCGAGTGGATTCTTTGCAGTCATGTATGATTGCGTTACATCGACCACGGCGACATGTAACCACGTGCCGTACAGTATCCTCAATCCCACGCTGCCGGCCAACGCGTCGCTCGTCAACAATGTACTCCCGTTGATCGGCGGCCCGGGGCTCGGCAACGAGATCATCATCACCGCGCCGCCGAACCCGACCCTCGGCACGTTGCAGACCGGCTGCGAGCCGTTTAACCTCGCCGCATATGGTGCGTCAACGTGGGAAGGCACGCGCCTCAATGCGACTGCAGGCATCGCTGACCTCGGCATTCCCGGCCTTACGATGCACGAAGCGGTTGCCATGAACGGACCGTACGAAGGACCGCCGACACAATCGACGAGCGGCTGCGGTTATGCAACGTTGCCGAACGATCCAACTTCGGGCGGCTTGCAATCGCTCGTCCAAAGTGAAAACCAATTGTTCTTGCCGGTCCTCGGTGAGTTCTATCCTGCGTATGGTAGCAGCCTTACGGAGCTCAACGTCGCGACCGGGATGTCGCCCAAGCTCACCACGGTGTGGCTCGGCGCCAACGATCTGTTAAAGTACATCTTCTCGGCCGGCACAGCCCCGTCGAGCGATACACCGACGCAGATGGCGACCGATCTCACGCAAATCGTCAAAGCGTTGACAGCGAAGGGGTCCAAAGTCCTGATCGCCGATCTGCCAACGATGATGCCGACGACCGGAACGTCGGTGCCGTACTTCTTCCCCCAAGCAAAGATCTCGGCCGATCTCCAGGCGCTGGGCCTTCCGGCAGCAGCCGCTGACGCGATCACTGCATACGTCGGTACGAAGTATGGGGTCACTACCGGCGGCTATATCACCGTGAGCGCAATGTTCACGATCTTCGCCACGTGCGAGAATCCGAAGACCGCGGCAATGTGCGTTACGCCGAACCTCGACCCGAGTGGTGCCGGGAGCGGCCTAGGTAACGAATACCTCCCGCCCGCGTTCGTCGCGCAAGTGCAAGCGGTCAACGCCGCATACAATCAGGCCATCGACGGCGTCGCTAAACAGTTCGCTTCGGCAGCGCCGGGACAAGTTGCACTCGTGAACATCAACGCACTCTTCCAGCAAGCCTCGAGCGGCGGGGGTTCAACGCTTCCGGGATTACCTGCGCCGCTGACCCTGCAGTATGGCGGCGGACTAGTAAGCTGGGACGGCTTGCATCCGTCGAATGCGGGCTACGCGATCATTGCGAATGACTTCATTGCTACGGCGGACACACCGGCGGCGAGCGGAGGGCTCGGCATGACGATCCCACCGCTCAGCCTAGTGCAGCTTCTGCAGATCGCCGGCAACGATCC